>CANJNZ010000013.1 GCA_947476045.1 Chthoniobacteraceae bacterium | reverse complement strand
CCTCGCATAGCGTTCATCAATTCGTGCAGCCGCATCCGGCCTGCCCAGTTTAAGTGTGTTTCCTCCCATCCCTCCCTTTTATCTCTTTTCCAATACTTTGTCAGCTTGTTTGTGGAATGTGGTATGAGCCGGGGAGTTCCGAACTTTGCGCGAGTTCTATGGCGCTTGTGTAGGCGGCGGCGGCGTCGTCGTAGTCGCGGCGCTTGATCATGGTGTCGCCTTGCTGGACGAGTTTGCGCCACTGCTCGGCGGGCGAAGGCGGCTCGACTGGCTCGGCTGGGACGGTGACTGCCGGGCCGGCGGGATTTGGCGGAGTGTTGCCGTTTAATTGTGCGACGGCGTTGGCCAATTCGGTATTTACGACCGGGCGGGCGACGACGGGTTCCTGTTTTGGTGGTTCGATTTTCGGTGGCTCGGGCGGCGCGACCGCGAGGACTGGCGGAGTGGGTTTTTCCGGCGGCGTCTTCGGTGGCTCCGGCTTTGTCTCGGGCACTGATGGTGCCACGGCAACGACGGGCGGCTTGGGGCTTTCGACTGAAGCTGCTGGTTTTTCCGCAGGCGTCTCTTTTTTTCACGGCTGCCAAACGCCCACGATGATCGCGACCACTGCGACGATGCCGCCGCCGATGAGCGCGGGATTTTTCCGCGAGGAAGATGTGGACACTCCGCGCGGCTGCGGCGCACGGGCGTTCGGGTTCACAGTGCCGCGGATGGTCTGCACTTCGTGGCGCATCTCGTCGGTGTTTTGGTAGCGCCGGTCAGGCTCCTGCTGCATGGCGCGGATGACGACTTGATCCACGCGCTCGTCCACCGCGATGCGTTGCGATGGTAAATCAAACACACCCTGCGGCACCTGCCCGCAGAGCATTTCGTAAAGCATCACGCCGAGGCTGTAGATGTCCGCGCGGTGATCCACGTGCATTCCGCGTTTTTGCTCGGGTGCCATATAGTCGGGCGTGCCGAGAATGGTGCCGGTCATCGTGTAGCCGGCGAGTTGCTCGGCGCTCGGTGAATTATGTCGCGCGAGCCCGAAGTCGGTCACTTTCACGCGACCGCGCGTGTCCACGAGGATGTTGGCCGGCTTGATGTCGCGGTGCACCACACCTTCCGCGTGCGCGTAATGCAGCGCCTCGCAAGTGCCCATGATGATCTCCAGTGCCTGGGGCGGCTTCAGTCCGGTGGTCTTGATGATGTGGTGCAGGGTCGTGCCCTCCACAAATTCCATCACAAAGAACAGGTGTCCCTCCTTCGTCGTGCCGAAATCGAAAACCGAAACAATATTCGGATGATTCATCTTCGCCATCGTGCGCGCCTCGCGTTTGAAGCGCTCGGCAAAGTCGCGATCTACGCTCACTTCGAGCGGCAACAGCTTGATGGCGACAATGCGATCCAGCGCGAGTTGCCGCGCCCGATACACCGCGCCCATGCCGCCGCGCCCGATGATTTCGAGCACTTCGTAGGCAGGAAAAAGCATCGCTGCCTCCGCAACGGACGGCGGCTCCCAAGTCGTTAGCCCGCCTGCACCGGTCATTTTCACCGACTGCATACCGCGAGCAAAAAGTTCGTCGGGACTGAGTCCGCCGAGGCCGTTCGCGTTGTTTGGATTTTCCGAGGGCATAATGGGTTCAGCTTGCGCTCACGAGCAGCGCAGTCAATTCGCTATCCACGTCTTCCGCATTCAGCACCGTGTCCGCGATCAGCAAGCGCAGCACCTCGCGGTAGCGCTTGCGAAAGTGATACACCGAGACGTGAAACGCGCTCGCTGAGAGACCGACTTCGCTCGCTGCTTCCGCGTAGCCGTTCTCTTCGTTTTTGTTGAAAGCGAGGAATGGCTTCAGCGCATCGAACATCCCCGGTTTGCCGCGCGTGGCATATTCGCGGCGCAGCGAATCGAGCGTGAGTTCCAGCATCAGCAGCGACCAGCAGCGGCCAAAAAGTTCATCTTCCGAGCGAGTCGGCTCACTCGCAAAGCGCCGCTCCGCCGACGCCGCATCCATCAGCAGCGGTGCCATCCCGGCACTGGCAGGAAAACCCAACGCTGCAAAATCCTTCAGTCTCGCCAGCAAAAATTCGCGCAATCGCAGCGTGCTCAGATCATCCTTCGTCGGCGGCGCGTCGCATTGGATGCGGCTGAAAAACGCTATCGTGTGCAACGGCACATCCTCCGGCGGACAGCCCGCCACACGCAGCCACACGTAGGCGGGATACCACAGGCGATTGGCGAGTTCACTCAGCGCATGCGCATCGCCTGCGAGAGATTTCGTCCAAAGCCCCGGTGCTGGCGGAGGTGCGGTTGCATTTTCATCGGCGGTCATTCGGCGCGATGGGGCCACATCGCCGATGAGGCGTCAACGTCGCAAATCGCGCTTACGCTCCACGCAGCAACACCTTGCCACCACGTCCGCTGCGTTGCGCGTGCTCCAGCGCCGTCGTGATTTCCGCGAGCGGATACACGGCCTCCACGGGCGTAGAAACGACGCCACTTTTCACCAACTCGAATAATTCTGCAAAAAACGCCGCACGCTCCGCAGCCGTCGCAAGCTCATACCAGCGCGTGACCCAAAAGCCGCGCCATGACGTGTCTTGAAAAATGAGCAGCCCATTCGGAATACGCAGTGGCTGCCGCGCCATCGCACCGTAAGTCACGATGGTGCCGCCCGGCGCAAGCACGCTCGCGAGCCGCACCGCGCTGTCGCCACCAACCGCATTCAGCGCGAGACGAATCGGCGCGCCGCTCACCGCAGCGGAGATGTCCCCGCCTTCCACAATCACTGCATCCGCGCCCTCCGCTTTCAATTCCTCCGCGACCTCCGCGCGACGCACCACATTCACCGTCCTCCAGCCGAAATGCCGCGCGATGCGAATCACACAGCGACCCACCGCCGAGCTGGCGAGATTTTGCACCACCCACTCACTTGGCTCCAGCTTCACAAAGTTGCGTAACATTAAGAGCGCCGTCGCGGGATTGATCCGCAGCATCGCCGCCTGCTCGTCGGAAATTCCATTTGGCACCGCGATTAAATCCGCCTCCTTCGCATTGCCCGCCTCGCGCCATGAACCAAAACGATACGGCAGCAGCACGCGCTGGCCCGTCTTTTCAATCACACCAACGCCCTCGACTCCGGGCACGCCCGGCAGCGGAGGCCGCACGGGATATTTGCCTTCGAGCACATTGATGTCCGCAGGATGAATTGGCGCGAGCAACATGCGCACGCGCACTTCGCCCGGCCCCGGCGGCGCAAGCTCCACACGTTCGCTGCGTGCGACTTTTTCCGCCGCTCCGTGCTCGTGAATGATAATCGCGCTGACTTTTTCCATCGGCCCGATACCCTGCCCGCGATGTCAGAACCTGCCAAGCCCACAACCGCGAGCGCACACAGCTATCTCTCCGGCGCTCGGCTCGCGCTCGCAGGCGTGATGGTAAACGCCTTTCTCGGCATCATAAAAATCCTCGCCGGGCTCCTCGGCAACACCTACGCGCTCATCGCAGACGGCGTGGAATCGCTGCTCGATATTTTCGGCTCACTCGCCGTGTGGTTCGGCCTCCGCGTCGCCGCCGCGCCGCCAGACGACGAACACCCCTACGGCCACGGCAAAGCCGAAGTCCTCTCCGCCATTCTCGTCTCATTCACCGTCGTAGCCGCCGCCATCGGCCTCGCCGTGCAGAGCATCCGCGAGATTCGCACACCGCACGGCCTGCCGGCGACATGGACGCTCATCGTGCTCGTCGGCGTCGTGATCGTGAAAGAACTGCTCGCACGCAAAGTCGGGCGCGCAGGTGTGCTGATCGGCTCTACTGCCGTGAAAACCGATGCCTGGCACCATCGCAGCGACGCCATCACCAGCGCGCTCGCATTTGTCGGCATCGTTATCGCCCGCGTCACGGACTACGCCGCTGCCGACGACTGGGCCGCACTTTTTGCCAGCGGGCTCATCGCGTGGAATGGCGTCCTGCTCCTCCGCCCCGCACTCCACGAAGCGATGGACACCGCGCCCTCCAAAAGCCTCGAAGAGCAAATCCGCGCCATCGCCACAAAAGTCCCCGGCGTCACCGCCCTCGATCAATGCCGCATCCGCAAAATGGGCCTCGATTTTTACGTGGACCTCCACGTCGGCGTGGAAGCCACACTCACCGTCCGCGAAGGCCACCGCATCGCCCACGCCGTCCGCAAAGCCGTCCGCGAAGCCCACCCTCCCGTCGCCGACGTCCTCATCCACATCGAGCCCGACGACGAACTCGATGATGATGATGAATAGCAGCCAGTCTTAGTAGCGGAAAATTTCCGCGATTTCGGACTGCATCGCCTCGGCGGCGGCGTGGGGATCGGGGGCGTTGCGGATGGGGCGGCCTACGACGATGTGATCGGCTCCGGCTAGGAATGCTTCTTCCACGGTCATCGTGCGTTTTTGATCGTCGCCGCCGCGTTCGTTCGCGGCACGGATGCCTGGGGTGATGATGAGCGGGCCGTGGCCGAGTTCGCGGCGAAGACGCGCGGTTTCCTGCCCGGAGCAAATAAGGCCATCAATGCCCGACTCGATGGCGCGCCGGGCGCGCATGGAGACGAGGTCGGCGACGGTTCCGCTCCAGCCCAGTTCGGCGAGGTCGCCCGCGTCGAGGCTCGTGAGGACGGTGACGGCGAGCAGTTTCATCGCGCCGCGCACGGGCACGGCTCCCGCGTAGATGGAGCTAACGCCGTGGAGCGTGCAGCAATACGCGCCGCTGCGGGCGAGATTCGCCACGGCTCCGCGAACAGTCGCGGGCACGTCGTAAAACTTGAGGTCGGCGAAAACTTTTTTGCCTCGCGCTTTCAGTTCTTCGAGCAACTCGAAGTATTGGCCGCCCATGCAAAATTCGAGGCCGAGTTTGTAAAAGGTCACGGAGTCGCCGAGGCGTTCCACCCACGCACGGGCGTCGGCGAGCGTGGGCACATCGAGCGCGAAGATGAGGCGGTCGCGCGGGTCTATTGGTTTATTGGAAAGAAGTGAGCGGTCTGACATGGCGGACGTGTTTGCGCAAATCCTGCGCGACTGACAAGCGCGGGGCTCTATTTGAACCACGAAGACACAAAGACACGAAGTGGTTGGATGCAGTCATCCTTCATTCCGACCTTCGTGCCTTGGTGTCTTCGTGGTTCGATAGAAACCGCCGCATTCCTTCCGCTTTGATTGCATTTTTGAGCACCATGACGATGGCGGGATCGAGTTTCACTTCGATCTGCGGCGCAAAGCTCAGCCTCACCGCCACACCGCACGATTACTTGAAGGAGGTGGACGAAGCCGCGCGACGGCGGATGCCGAGCAGCAGGCCGAGTCCGCCGAGGAGCGAGACCGCCGCGCCGGGCTCGGGGACTGTCAGCATGATGCTGCTGTTCGTGCCGGTCCCGTAGTCAATGCTGTAGCCGGACGGCATTCCCACGATGGTGTCGAATGTCCCGGTGAGCGTTCCTGTGTAGGTGGCGATGGTGTAGTTGTTGGTGGGCGCACTGCCGTTCAAGAGCGACAGCGTCAGTTGATCATTCGCACCGAGGTTGAGGTTGCCGTTGACGAAAAAGAGGTCACTGGAGCTGCTGGTTGCATTGAGTTCGATGCTGAGGACGGCGTTGCTCCCGACACTTCCGGCGAAGTTGACCGTGTTCCCTGTCGCCGTGCCGACAATCAGCGTGCCGATGCTCGCGCCCGGCGCAAGTGTGCCGCCTGCGTTCACGTTCACCGTGGTCGCGTTGGTTCCGATTGTTCCTCCGGAGCCACCCAGCGTGGCAGTGCTGTTCACGTTCACCGTGGTGCTGCCGGAAATGGAGCCGTTCACGAGCAGCGTGCCACCGGATACAATCGTTGCGCCTGTGTAGGTGTTCGTGCCGGAGAGGATTTGCGTGCCGTTGCCGGTTTTGGTGAGGCTGATCGTGCCTCCGCCTCCTCCACCAATCACTCCGCCAAATGTCGTGCTGCCGCTGGTGGGATTCAGGGTTAGCGTGCCCGCGACTGCCCCGCTATTGATGATATTGCTACCTGAAGTGACGCCGCCGTCGGAGAGCGAGGCCACCGTCTGGATGCCGCCGTTGAGGTCCAGCGTCCCGCCGCTCACGGTCAGCGGCGTGGCGCTGGGAAGACTGCCGCTATTATTGCCTTCGAACCGCACCTGCTGGATGATGCCACCGTTACCGCCAAACAACGCCGAGGTGATTTGCACGAGGAGATATTGGGTCGTGGTGGGCGTGAATGAGACGACATTCGCCGCACACGCCGTGTTATAGGACTCCAGGAGCGTGTTGGCTGCAGCCGTGCTGCCTTGGGAATAACCGGTAATCCCCGAGGTGGACGCGAGCAAGGTCGCGCCGGCGGGCAGCGCCCCGGTAGTAGCTTGATTGCCGACACCGGCGGGCATCGACGGCAGCGAGTAAACGCTGAAACCGCCCGCGAACCAACTATCTTGGGCCCCCAGCCACAAATCCAGTTTTGAGACGCCCTGCGGACTGCCCAAGTCAAATGCCATCCAGCTCCCGGCACCGAGCACGGGGTTGGAACCAAACCAGACGCCGTTACCGCCTGAGTTAACAGGGGTCGCGAGGGCCGTTGATGGGAGAGCTGCAAGGCCGATGTTACCACCCGTGAACGTGACTGCCGGCGCCGTTGTTACAGCAGCCAGATTGGCCGTATAGGTTCCGCCGCCTTGGGAATAATTGCCCCCCGATGCCGTGACAGCCGTTGGCTGGAAGATTAACGAACCTTGATCCAGCTTCAGCGTGCCGCCGCTGATGACGGTCGGCCCGCTGTAGGTTTCTGTTTTGGTGAGCGTCAGCGTCCCGCTGCCCACCTTGGTCAGGCCACCGCCGCCGCTCAGGACGCCGGTGTAGGTGGTGCTGTTGTTGCCTGCGTTGAGTTGGACGGCCTGGGAGGTGGCGGTCGCGAGTGTAATATTGCCAGCACCGGCCAGACCACCAAGAACAGGGCTGGTGTTGCCTGTGGCGAAGGCCAGAGTGCCGCCGGACAGGGTGACGGTGCTGTTTTGCACCGCATTGGCATGGCCTAGGGTCAGCGTGCCGCCGTTGAGGGTGGTCGCGCCGCTGAAATTGTTCGTGTTGCCGAGCGTAGCGCTGCCGCCGCTGACTGTCAGCGCGGCCGTGCTGCTGAGGCTGTTATCCACGGTCTGGGTCAGCGTGCCCGAGCTGACGGTGACGACGTTTTGACTGACGGCGCTGGCCCCTTGCAGGCTGAGCGTGCCGCCGCTGACGGCTATGGCCGTATTGCCGAGCGTGCCGCTCACCGCCAGGGTCCCGGCGCTGACCGTGGTGGAGCCGGTGTAGCCATTCGTGCCGGAGAGCGTGAGGGTATTCGCACCGAGTTTTGTCAGGGCGCGTGCGGAGTCGAGGTTGGTCGTTTGGTTGAAGTTCCCAGCCGAAGTATCTATGGCAACGCCGGAGGCGGCGTCCATGGAGAAGCCGCTCAGCGTGGCATCGAAGAGATTATCTACATCCGTTTCACTATAAAATCCTGAGCCGCCCACACCGAGACCGATCGTGCCCGATGCTCCCGCCGTGACTGTGTTGCTCGATTTGGCGCTTGTGTTCAGGAAATTCAATATACCGCCGTTCACCTGCGTCACGCCGCTGTAGGTGTTCGTGCCGGAGAGGGATTGTGTGCCGAGACCGGACTTAGTGAGCGCCATCGCGCCATTGGCGATGGCGCCTGAGTAGGAATTCGTGACGCCGTTTCCCGGATTCAAAGTGAGCGTAGCCACGCTGGTGTATCCGCCGCCGCCTGTGGTGGTGAAAACCGTGGAGAGGTCTTTGTTGCCGATGAGTCCGCCGAGAGTCAGGGAAGTCTGGGTGGTTTTCAGCCCGGACGTGCCCGTGCCGGTGATGCTGCTGGTGGTATCCAGTGCGCTGTTTTGCAGCGCAAGTGGAGTCGTTAGATTCAATGTTCCACCGGTGACGGTCGTGGTGCCTGAGAAAGTGTTCGCTTGGTTAAATGTCGCCGTGCCGGAGGAGCCCCACACCATGGAGCCGCCGCCAGTGAAAGCACCGGTCTGTGTCATGTTCGAGATGCCGCCGAATGTCGCAGTGGAGTTGGCGCTGAACGCGCCTCCGGTAAAAGAGATGCTGTAATTGCCGGTTGTCGTCATCCCAAGTGTGATGGTTGGCGTTGCATTCACCGTGAAGCTGCCGAGCGCCCAAATGCCATTCACGTTTCCCATGACGGCGGTGTCAGCAATCTGGCACGAGCCATTGATGACAAGCGCATTGTTTATACCGCGTCCGACCGTGGTGCCGCCGGATGTCGTTATTCCACCCCCATTGAGAGTGATCGTGCCGGTGCCCATGTTGTTGGCAGCGGCTCCCTGACGAACAAAACCATCGTTGATGATCAGACCACCACTGAAGGAATTGACCGGGTTGGCGTTCAGAAGAATAGCGCCAGGGCCGGTTTTGACCACGGTCGAAGGGTTGCCGGGGTTATCTATGATGGTGGCGTCAATTCGGATGTCGTAGGGAACGGTGGAACTGTAGACCTTTGAGACCGCCGCGTTGATGACAAGTTCCTTGTTGTCTCCGATGGTGAGATTTTTCGCTGCGGCGCCCAGCAGCCAATATGCAGAAATAGTGGTGCTGGTGCTGCCGGCATACATGAGTCCATTGACTTTGAACAACGTCGAGCCGAACGCTGTTGTTTGGTTTGCTGTAGTAGAGACAAAACGGATGGTGTTGCCGGAGAAACTGGCGGGGGCTGTGCCAGTGCCAGTCGTAAGCTTGTAGTTCACTACTCCGGTGGTGTCGGTCAGGTTCGCCGGGCTCGCCGCCGTGGTGCCATCCGTTGTTCCCGTGTATCCAAGTCCGACTATCGTATTTGAACCGTTGTTCCTGGCATAGGTCGTCGAAGTCCCCGTGCCGAAACTAGCCCACGTGCCCACGATGTTATTCACGTTCGGCAGCACCGTGGAAGACATCGAGAAAACGCCGGTGCTGGCCTGATTGAAATTGAGCGTAGCCCCCGCCCCCGCCGTGCGCGTGAAAGCGGACGCAGAATCGTTAATCGTGAAAGCATTGGCCGTGTTGTTCGTCCACGTCTGGCTACCACCCGCAAGACTAATGAGCACATCACTCGCCGCAGAGCCATCGCCCAACGTCACCGCCCCCGCACCCGAAGCGACCGTGATGCCGCCGGAGAGACCGCCCGTGCCGAAAGTCAGCGTGCGCGCAGTGCCCCCAGCCGTCAGCGCCGTCGTGCCCGTGTTGTTAAAGGTCAGCGATTTCGCCGACTGATTCGCATCGAGCGTCACGGTTTCATTTCCATTGGTGGCAGTGTTGTTGAAAATCACATCATCCAACGCGCCTGGAACAGTCACCGGATCCGGCGTAGTCGCACCGAGAGCTGTGGACCAGTTCGTATTGGTATTCCACGAAGCATTCGTGCCATCCCACACGATGGTGGACGCCTGCGCCGAATGCACTGCGAGCGCCGCAGCGATGGTGCCCGCGAGAAAACGGAATGCTTGTTGAGTGCGGGTCTTTTGAAAAGCCCCGGTATTCGGATGGGTGGAGTTCATAGGATTGGTGGAGAAAAGCTGCGCTTTTGAATAAGGGGGCGCAGTAGTTTCACGGAGAATGGGGGGGGGGCTAAAGCAATGGCAAGGGTTTTTTAAAATAAATAATCCGATGGAGGGAGGCGGGCGGCGGTAGGGGATTTCGGATTGAAGTGTGCGCTCTTCACGGGGGAGCTCTGTTGCTTCTTTCGCTGCTTTGTCGCTTCGCGGTTCAAGCACATTGATGAAGCGCGAAGAAACGAAGGAGCGAAGAAAAACGCTATGGCCTGAATAACGAATCGTGTGGCGAGTTCGAATCGCCTCCCGCCCTCCATCTGACTCTCGCCTCTTTTACAGAACAATACTTGCTCGCTCCAAATTATACTCCCGACAAGCGCCGTGCTTGCGGCAGCGCGTGCGGCTTACTACACGGAAAGGATGCCTGCTGTTGCAAAGACCAGTTTTCTCCGCCGCCTGATTCCTTTCGGTCTCGGCGAGATCAAGCCAAAGCATTTCCGGGATATGCTCGGCATCATTTGGAAAAACCGCGACAATCTCCCCTACGCCTACAAGGTGATCACGAAGGGCGTTTGCGATGGCTGTGCGCTCGGAGTTGCGGGGCTGCACGACTGGACGATCAAAGGCCCGCACCTTTGCATGACACGGCTGAATCTGCTCCGGCTGAATACCGCGCCCGCGCTCGATCACCGTCTGCTCGAAGACGTGTCCCTTTTGAAAAACAAGCGCAACGACGAGCTGCGTGAGATGGGGCGGCTGGCATTTCCGATGGTGCGCGAACGCGGGGCGAAAGGCTTCCGGCGCATTTCGTGGGACGACGCCATCGAGCGCGTCGCGCGGCGCATCCGCGTGGCCGATCCAAAGCGCGTGGCGTTTTTTGTCACGTCGCGCGGGGTGACGAACGAGATTTACTACATGGCGCAAAAGGCGGCTCGCTTCCTCGGGACGAACCACATTGATAACGCCGCGCGCCTTTGCCACAGCCCGTCCGGCGCCGCGATGAAGAAGACGCTCGGCGTGGGCGCGAGCACTTGCAGCTATAAGGATTGGTATGGCACCGACCTGCTCGTTTTTTTCGGCAGCAACCCGGCAAACGACCAGCCCGTCTCCACCAAATACCTCCACGAAGCAAAACTACTCGGCACGAAAGTCGTGCTCGTAAATCCGCTGCTCGAGCCCGGCATGAAACGCTACTGGGTGCCAAGCACGGTGAGCAGCGCGCTCTTCGGCACGGACATCGCGGACTACTGGTTCCCCGTCGCACAAGGCGGCGACATCGCTTTCATCTACGGCGTGCTGAAAGTGGCGTGCGCGAATGGCTGGATGGACGAGGCTTTTCTGCGCGAACGCTGCACCGGATGGGACGCGGTGCGCGCGAAAGTGGAATCGCTCGACTGGCCGATGCTCGAACAGCGCGCGGGGCTGCCGCGCGCAAGCATGGAGGAGTTTGCAAAAATGATGCACGCCGCGAAGACGGGCGTCTTTGTGTGGAGCATGGGCATCACGCAGCATCCGCACGGCGCGGACGGTGTGCAGATGATCCTGAATCTCGCGCTCACACGCGGCTGGGTGGGACGCGACAAATGCGGCGTGATGCCGATTCGCGGTCACTCGTCCGTGCAGGGCGGCGCGGAGATGGGCGCATATTGCACCGCATTCCCCGGCGTGAAATCCGTGAACGCCGAGAACGCAGCGTGGCTTTCGCGCGAGTATGGCTTCGATGTTCCATCGTGGCCGGGCATGACGGCAGTGGACATGGTGGACGCGTGCGGACGCGGCGAACTGGATGTTTTTTACAATCTCGGCGGCAATTTCCTCCGCACGCTGCCAGAGCCGGACTACGTGGCGCGCGCGATGGAGAATGTCCCGCTGCGCGTGCATCAGGACATCATCCTCACGGATCAAATGTTCATCGAAGCCCGCGAGGAAGTGCTCTTATTGCCCGCGAAGACCCGCTACGAGCAGGACGACGGCGGCACCGAGACGAGCACCGAGCGCCGCGTGATGTTTTCGCCGGAACTCACCCGTCAGGTCGGCGAATGTCGCGCGGAGTGGAAAATCCTCCGCCAAATCGCCACCGCGACTTTCCCCGAGCGCGCGCATCTTTTCGGCTGTGAGACGGGACAGGCGATGCGCGAGGAAATCGCCCGCGTCGTGCCGTTTTACGATGGCGTTCAGCATTTGAAAAAAATCGGCGACTCCTTCCAATACGGCGGCGCGCACCTTTGCGCGGGCGGAGTTTTCGAGACGGGCGATCACAAGGCGCACCTGAGCGCGCCGGAAGTCCCGGCGGGCCACACGGAGGGCTGCTTCCACGTGAGCACGCGGCGCGGCAAGCAATTCAACACGCTCATCTACGCCGAGACCGACCCGCTCACCGGCGCGGATCGCGACGCCGTGTTCATGTCGCAGGCAGACGCCACAAAGCTCGGCGTGAAAAATAATGATCCCATTGCGCTCGTGAACGAACTGGGCCGCTACGAAGGCCGCGTCTTTCTCGCAGACATCGCATCGGGCAACCTGCAAGTCATGTGGCCTGAGGGAAACACAATCATCCGCCGCGGCGTCGTGGACGCAGGCGGCGGCGTGCCCGACTACAACGCGACTGTGCGCGTGGAGACAACCAAATCGCTATAGTTCACATCGGCGCTTGCGCAGGGAGCGGCGACATTCCTGTCGCCGACCTGCAATGCGCGCAGCGCCATACTTTCATGAGCGCACAAGAGATGTGAGGCGCTCTGCGCAGATGTGAACGGCGACAGGAATGTCGCCGCTCCCTGGGCTTCAGCGCAGGAAAACGTCGCTCACGACGCCGACTACGAAGATCACTCCGACGAAGGCGTTGCTCAGAAAAAATGCGCGGTTGATCGCGGCGACATCCATGCGACGCACACTGCGGTGCTCATAGACAAGCGCAGCGGCGATGGGCACGAGTGCAATGGCGTAGGGAGCGTGGAGTTCGGCGAACCAGCCGAAAGCGCCGAGCAGCGCGAACGCGAGAGTGTGCAAAACTTTGGCCAGCGTGAGCGCGCGCGGGATGCCCATTTTCACCACGAATGAGTGCAATCCCTCGACACGGTCGAAGTCGTGATCCTGCGTGGCGTAGATGATGTCGAAGCCCGCGACCCACAGCACCACGCCGAGCGCCAGCACGAGCGGTGGCAACGCAAATGCACCCGTCACCGCGAGCCACGCGCCGACCGGCGCGACCGCCAGCGCGAAGCCGAGGAAAAAGTGGCTGTAGTGCGTGAAACGCTTCGTGAGCGAATAGACGAAAATCATCGCGAGCGCGACCGGCGCGAGGAGGAGGCAGAGCATATTGATTTGCCATGCCGTGACCACGAACGCCGCCGTGCTCAAGACGAGCAGCGAAATCGCTACAGGCCTCGGCAGGAGCTTGTGACGACCGGCTGTGCGCGGGTTGCGCTTGTCCATTTCCCAATCGGCGATCCGGTTGAAAAGCATCGCCGCAGTGCGCGCAAAAACCATCGCCAGCACGATCAGCCCGCACAATTTCACCGAAGGCAATCCGCCCGCCGCGACGAGCATCGCGCCGAGCGCAAACGGCAGCGCAAAGACGGTGTGCGAAAAGCGGATGAAGCGCAGAGCGTCGGCAATCATCGAAACTCCGGCGTCGCCTATAATTGCGGCTGGCCTTCGCGGGCGCGGGGATCCTCGGGCTCGTCGAAGATCGCGGCGAGCCGGTCGTCCACTCGCAAATCAATCAGCTTCCAGACATCCACGGGCTTGTAAAAATAGAAGCGCCAGCGGAGCGGGAAATCCTTGCCGAGCGAGATGACGGTGTAGCTGATGAGCCGGTCGCCCACGCTTTTCTTCGTCACGATTTCATGTCCATTCATCGCGCCGAACACGGCAATCGCGTCCTTCGTTTTCGATTTGAGCATTTTCACATCCTCGGCGCGCTCGGCGATTTTGGTGCCGCGCGTGAGCTGGTCGTAGGCTTGATCCACCTCGCGGCGCTGGAGGTAGGCGAAAAAGCGCGACATGATTTTATCCGGCGAATCCCCCTCGGCGGCGGCTTCGATGGGTGCCTCGGTGCTGATGATGGGAGGATTCGCGGGTTGCTTCGGCGCGGCTTTGGCCGGCGCTTGAGCGTGAGCGGCGATGGTGAGGCCGAGGATGAATGCGGTGATGATTTTCATGAGAGAAGTGCGGTGAGCCGTTGCTGCGCGTTTGCAGTCAGCGGCGTGCCGTGTGCGAAAGTCAGGATGCGGACATCGAATGACAATAGTTTTCTCAGCGAAAGCGCCAGTTGCCTCGCATCGGCGCAGTATTTCGCGGGCAGCATCGCAAAGCCGTTTGGCTCGACGTGAATGAGCGCATCGCCCACGCACACGACACCCTCGCCGACAAATACAATCTCCCCCGCCCCGCCGCCGGGCAACGAAACCACGCGCAAACCGCCGGGCGCAATATCGCCATCGGCGAGCGTGCCATCGAGCGTGATGCCGAGTTCCTGCGCGGCATCGGCGTGTGCAAAAATCGGGACACCAAAGCGCGTGCGATAGTCGGCGGCGGCGCGGGCGTGATTGCCATTGGTCAGCAAAATGGCCGCTGGTTTCGCGAGCGCAGTGAGTTCTTTCAGCGAAGGAGCGACGAGCGGGATGGGATCCACGAACACCATCCCCGCCGGTGTGATGAGCGCGCAGGACGAGAGGTCGCATTTCACCGCAGGCTCGTAGGCCTGCCAGAAATAGAGCGACGGCGTGACTTGCTGAAATTCGTCTGCGGTCTTTCCCACGCGCCTGCATTGCCAGCGGGAAAAGTGCGCGTCAACCGCGCTGCGCTTTGCAAAGCCACGCTCCGCCGCTACACACCGCGCGTGCCGAACACTGACCTGCCGATTTACGAACTCGACAATGAGTTGGTCGCCGCTTTGAAAAAGAGCAACCGTCTCATCCTGCAAGCGCCCACGGGCTCGGGGAAATCCACGCAGGTGCCGCAGATGATTCTCGATCACGGACTCGCGGACGTAGGCGAAATCGTGGTGCTCCAGCCGCGCCGGCTGGCGACTCGGATGCTCGCGCAGCGCGTGGCGTTTGAGCGGAAATGCAAACTCGGCGACGAGGTCGGCTATCAAATCCGGCTGGACCGCGTGTGCTCGGCGAAGACGCGCATCCGCTTTGTGACCGAGGGCGTGTTGCTGCGGCAGATGCTCGGCGATCCGCAACTGCGCGGCGTGGCGGTGATTATTTTCGATGAATTTCACGAGCGTCATCTGTATGGCGACATCACGCTCGCAAAGGCGCTGGAACTTCAGGAAAGCGCGCGGCCCGACCTCCGGCTCGTCGTCATGTCCGCGACGCTGGAAACTGCGACGCTCGGAAAATATCTCGCGCCCTGCGACACGCTCACGAGCGCGGGACGGACTTTTCCCGTGCAGATCGAATACCTGCCGAAGTCGCTGCGCGCCGACGAATATCCCGTGTGGGACGCCGCCGCCGAGGAACTGGAGCGCCTCGCACCGACGACCGAGGGCGATGTGCTCATCTTCATGTCCGGCGCGTATGAAATCTCGCGGACCATCAGCGCGGTGCGCGCACGACTGGGCGGAAAATTTGTCGTCTTGCCCCTGCACGGCGAATTACCCGCGAGCGAGCAGGACGCCGCCATCGCGCGCTACGATGCCCGCAAAGTGATCGTGAGCACAAACGTGGCGGAGACTTCGCTGACGATTGACGGCGTGCGCGTGGTGATAGACGCCGGCCTCGCCCGCGTGGCACGCTTCGATGCGAACCGCGGCATCAACACGCTGCTCATCGAGCGCATCTCCCGCGCGAGCGCCGACCAGCGCGCAGGCCGCGCAGGCCGCACCGCACCTGGCGTGTGCCTGCGACTCTGGACGGAGGACGAACACGCCAACCGCCCTGCGCAGGAGACGCCCGAAGTTCGCCGCCTCGATCTCGCGGAAGTCGTGCTCACGTTGAAAGCGAGCGGAGTCGAAAACGTTGCCGCTTTCCGATGGCTGGAAGCGCCCGATCCCAAATCCCTCGCGCTCGCCGAGACGCTGCTGCTCGATCTCGGGGCGATTGGCGCGGATGGAAAAATCACCGAACTCGGGCGGCGCATGATGGCCTTCCCCGCGCACCCCCGCTACGCACGGATGCTGCTCGCTGCGCATGAGCGCGGCTGCGTGCCCGCCATTTGTCAGGTCGCCGCGCTCACGCAGGGAAAATCGCTACTCCCGCGCGCGACGGGCAAGCAACAGCAGACTGACCGCGAGGATTTATTTGGCGGCGATGCCACGAGCGATTTCTTCGTCCTCCTGCGTGCGCTTCGCCACGCGGAACAGGCGAGCTTTAATCCCCAGCGCCTCCGCCCGCTCGGCGTGAACGGTATCGCTGCACGCGAGGCCAGCGCACTCGCCCAGCAGTTTCGCTCCATCGCAAAAGACGAAGGCCTCGATTGCGAGCCGCGCGATACATCGAGCGAAGCACTCGCGCGCTGCATCCTCGCTGGTTTCCCGGATCACGTCGGCGTGCGACTGGATCGCGGGACACTCCGCGTGCAACTCGTCCACGGACGGCGCGGCGTGCTGGCGCGAGAGAGCATGGTGCAGGATGCCGCGCTGCTCGTCGTCGGCGAAGTGCGCGAGGTCGAGTCACGCGACGATGTGCAGACGCTGCTCACGCTCGCGACCGCTGTGCAGGAAGACTGGCTGCGCGAAATGTTCCCCGAGGCGTTTAGCCAGCAGACGGAGGTTTTTTACGACACCACACAGCGCCGCGTGATGGCGAGAAAGGTGACGCGTTTCCGCGATCTGGAAATCCGAGCCGAACGCACGGAGAACGTGCCGACCGAGCAGGCCGCCGCCATTCTCGCAGCGGAAGTGGAGGCCGGACGGCTGAAGCTGGAAAATTGGAATCACGACGTGGAGCAGTGGATTCTCCGTCTCAACCAACTCGCCGACTGGTGCCCCGAATACGAACTGCCGAAGCTCACTACCGCCGACCGCCACGTGCTCGTCGAGCAACTCTGCCTCGGCGCGAGCGGCTATCGCGATATCAAGGAACGCGCCGTGTGGCCCGTGGTGAAATCGTGGCTTTCTCCCATGCAGCAGCAACTCGTGGAGGATCAGGCACCCGAGCGACTCGAACTGCCGAACGGCAAGCGCGCTAAAATCACCTACGCAGAAAACGCACAGCCCACGCTCGGCGCACGTATTCAGGATCTCTACGGCGTGACGCACGACTTGCGAATCGGTGGAGGAAAAATCCCGCTCGTCATTCAGGTGCTAGCGCCCAACTACCGCCCGATCCAAATCACCACGTCGCTCGCGAATTTCTGGAAGGAGAGCTACCCGAAAATCAAACAGGAGCTTTCACGAAAGTATCCGAAGCACGAGTGGCGGTAGATTTTCGAAAAGGCCGGTTCATACGGTTTCTACAATCACATTGCTCGAAGTATGTGGCGCGTAGCGCCTGCAACAATGGTAGCCTTGTGCAAGTCGCGAAGCGACGCAGCCCACGGATCGCCGCAGGCATCCATGCACCGCGTATGCGGTGCGACAATCGGTGTCGCGTAAGGGTCGCGCCGACTACGCGGCGCCTGCCGTTTGTGAATCGTTCCGTGGGTTTCGCTACGCTTCACCCACGGCTACCGTAGTGGCTGGCGCTACGCGCCACAGGGCGGCCTGACGTTAGAAATCGCATCACTCGATATCTATTTCGTTCGAGTGTGTATTTTTGTCGTCAGCGTGGTGGGGGAAATGGCGCTGCAACTCGGCTCCGACTAGATTCACTGCCGCCACGACTCCCTCGGTAAAACGCCCGGCCTTGAGTTCCGCCGCCATCGCATCCCGCACATCCTGCCATAATTTTTCTCCGCAGCGCGTATGCACCGCTTCGTCGCCGACAATGCCGAATGTCTGTGCAACCGGAGCCACGTAAATCAGCACGGCATTCCGCTCACGCGTCTTGTGCATCCCGAGTTTTTTGAAGCGAACCTGCGCAGCGGCAAGCCCGTCCGCACGATTCCGCCGCGAAATGTAAACGCGAATCTCACCGGAGGTCTGCCGCTCAGCCTCCGCAATCGCTGCGACAACTTTTTCCTGATCCAATTTGTCGAGAAACTCTTTCGCGTTCATATCACCAGCTCCCTCCTGCGCCGCCGCCGCCGGAACTTCCGCCACCACCGCTAAAACCGCCCCCACCTCCACCACCACCCGAACTCCAGCCACCTCCGCCGCCAAATGAAATTCCGCTGCCAAACCCACTTCCTGTAAACAGAACACCACCGCGTCTGAATTGCATGATTCTGCTCACCACGTTGAGGAGGATGAACGCAAGGATGATCCAAAACATCCATGGGATGCCTTCGGAATCAGCGCTCGTGTTCCCCTTGCCTTTGTATTCGCCCTTCGTTGCGGCAAGGATTGCATCCACACCAGCCGCGAGCCCCCCCGCCGTAATCGCCTTTTTTAAACTGCGGCGCGATTTCGTCCTCGATGATACGCTTGGCGAGCGCGTCCGGCATCGCACCCTCGAGTCCATAGCCCACCTGCATGAACATCTTTCGGGAATTGATGAAAACGAACAGGCCGATTCCGTTTTTCTTATCGCTCTGCCCCAGCTTCCACTGCTGAAAAATTCGGAACGTGTAGTCTTGAACCGACGTATCCGTCTGCATGTCGCGCCAGACGGCGACGACGATCTGATTGGAAGTATCACGCTCGAACTGCTGGAGCTTCGCGTTGAGTTGCGAGACGAGGTCGGAGGAAACGACGCCCGCGTAATCATTGAACCACTGCGCCGGTTTCGGCGGCATCACTTCCGCCGCTGAGGCACCTGCAACCACTGCAAGCCAGAGCCAGAAGCGCAGCAGGCAGTTTTGGATGGTCATTTACTTCGTGGCGTCCGGGGTGCCTGCGGGCTTGTTGCCGAAGTCGAAGCTGACGGGCGGCGGCACATCGCTGCCTTCGCGCGCAGTGAAGTAGGGCTTGGGAGCAAAACCGAAGAAGCCTGCGTAGAGTCGGGCGGGCATGCTTTGCACCTTCGTGTTGTAAGTCATCACTGATTCGTTAAAACGTCCGCGCTCCACGGTGATGCGATTTTCCGTGCCTTCGAGTTGTGCCTGCAAATCGCGGAAGCCGGCCGTCGCTTTCAACTCGGGATATTTTTCAACCGTGATGAGCAGTCGCGAGAGCGCGCCGCTGAGTTGCTCCTGCGAGGCTTGGAAGCGTTTGAGCACTTCGGGATCATTCGGCGCGCTGGTGAGGTCCACCTTGAGATTCGTCACCTGCTGCCGGGCCTGAATCACTTGGGTGAGCGTGGACTTTTCAAAATTTGCCGCGCCCTCGACGGTCTTCACCAAGTTCGGGATGAGGTCTGCGCGGCGTTGATAGACGTTCTGCACATCGGCCCAGCTTTTATCCACGCCTTGTTTGAGCGAGTTCATCGAGTTGTAGCTGCTGCAACTGGAGCAACCGCCGATGATGAGGATGACGATGAGGGAGATGCCGATGAGAAGTCCGCGTGACATAGTGCGCGATTTCTAATGCAGCTGCCGCCAAACGCAAACAGAGACTCGCGGAATATGCGGACGTGACGCTGCTTTTCTGCATACGCTGCGCATTCATGAACGATCCTCTTTTCACCACACCCGCCGGAGTGCGCCGACTCGAAGCGGAACTGCTGCCTGCGTGGATGCCTGGCCAGCGCTGGTTTGCGGGAAAGGCGCGGGCGGGGCGTGAGTTTCGCATCGTCCGGCAGGTCGTGATTGGCCCGGCGCAAGTGCTGGCTGTCGAGGTGAGCTACGCGGAGGGAGATTCGGAAACATACGCGGTGCCGCTCGCGATTGGTGCGGGCGCTGAGCCGGGAGCGGTCGTGGCGCGATTGGAAAACGGCGTGCTTTTCGATGCCACGCACGATGTGGAATTTCGCGCAGCGCTCTTCCAATTGCTCCAGCGCGGCGGACGTGATGGCGAATTGAACAGCGAGGCGGGCAGTGCTCTCTCGGCGATGTTTCCCGATGGCGATGCGCCGGAATCGCGCGTGCTCGATGCGGAGCAGAGCAACACGTCGCTCATCTACGGCGAGCGGCTTTTTGTGAAGCTCTACCGCAAGCTGAGCGCGGGCATAAATCCCGACGCGGAAATCACGCGCTTTCTCAGCGAGCGGGCGAAATTTAAACACGTCGCAGCGTTCGGCGGAGCCATCGAATGGGCGGGCGCGTCGCTTGCGCTGGCGACTGCCGTGGTGCCAAATCACGGCAACGCGTGGTCGCTCGCGCTGCGTGAATTTTCACACTGCATCCAAGACCCGGACGCGATTGCCGACTGGACCACGCGCGTCTATTTGCTCGGCCTTCGCACGGGCGAAATGCACCTCGCGCTGGCAAGTGATACGTCTGTGCCTGAATTTGCACCCGAGCGTCTCGAAGAAGCGGACACAGCGCGCGTGGCTGAAGGCGTGACGCAGCTTGCGGCAAGAGTGATCGCATTGCTGCGCGAGCGTCTGGATTCTCTCGAAGGTGAAACGCGATTGCTCGCTGAGAAAGTCCTGCAAAACGGAGTGCGTGCCATGCCTGTCGCCAGCGGAATCGGCGGTGTAAAGACGCGCACGCATGGCGACTACCATCTCGGGCAGGTGCTCGATACGGGCGATGATTTTGTGATCATAGACTTCGAGGGTGAACCCTCGCGCACGCTCAATGAGCGCAGCGCCAAACATCCACCGTTACGCGATGTTGCCGGGATGCTGCGCTCGTTTCACTACGCCGCACACGCCGGGCGAAAATCGGACGCCAGCGTGACAGTCGGACAAACCGAGCATTGGGCGCGCAGATCGCAGCAGGTATTTTTGACCGCATGGCGCGCGGCGATTTCGGAATCGCTCATCGCGACGCCCAATGATGCGGAATTGCTCCGTCTTTTCCTGCTCGAAAAAGCGCTCTACGAAATCCTCTACGAAATCAACAACCGCCCCGGCTGGCTCGACATCCCGCTGCGCGGTCTGCTCGCGCTGGACTAAACTGACACATCAACTGCCGCGACGATTTTCAGCGGATGCCGAATCTCGACGCAGTAGCCACTGACGGATGCATCAGGAAAACATATCGGAGTTCATGCCGTAGTAGGAATTGTTGCGGAGTTCCTCGATCCACAGATTTCGGATGCGTTCGATACGGTAGAAAATCCTCATGCCATTCAGCCATGCCTCCCAAACCTCCGGGTAAATGAAACCCTTCTTGAAGTAGAGGTATTCTTCGCCGCAGAGATTGAAGTAGTCGTTGAGCGTGTCCACTTCCTCCTTAGTTAGATCTGTTTCAGCGGAACTATTGCGGATCGCGTTCAAAGCCTCATTCATCTCGGTGTAGGCGGCGTTGAACTTGTCGAACAACTCCTTGAACATCTTCACTTCCTCCAAATGAAATTTGAGAACAAAGAACACAAGCCCGCCGCCGATGCCGCCTACCCACGCGAGGTATTTCATCGTCCTTGCATCCTCGGAGAAAGCACAAGGGATTACCATGACGAGAATGACGATCAGTGATATGGCGAAGCAATGATCGTAAATCCAGTGCTTCAAGCGGGCACCATAGACATGGAGTATTTGCGCGAAATTCTCAGGATTCTTCATCGGGTTCGGCCTATTCGGAAATATCTGTTCGGGCATTAAATCCTCAAGGAAGCGGGGCCAAAAAAACCATTGCGAATGAGTTTTGGCTACGATCTACCGTTCTATCCAAGCCTCCTCCAGCATTTGCACTAACCTCGATAAAATCTCCGGCGTTCATCTGAACGAGTTGTGAGGCTGCTACCTTATACGCAGATGAAGATAATGAGCCAATAGGTGCATCTGAAACCCTTATTCCAGTGCTCACTCCATTCTTCCACAGAGAAAGTGTATACTGCGCAAAGCCAGATGGCTGCATGGACTCTGTAATATGCACAAGATAAATTCCCCGAAGAGAGGCATACAGCCGAGAGTTATTTACCGAATTGCTATGAGAATCAACCGCGTCATATATCTCCACATTCCATTGTAAAACGTTCTCGGCATTACTAACGAGCGTCTGCGTGACGCTTCCAGTAACTCGCACCGCAGGCACAGAAATACTTGAATTCGGTGACACAGCGTCTGGGGCGAGTTTTGCAAGCGTCACACTTCCGTCGGCGAGTTTGGCGCTGGTGATAGCTCCGTCGCTGATACTGTTTACGACTGCGCCTGCTGCGAGTTTCGGTGCAGTAACACTGCCATCCGCGAGATTAAGCGTGCCGACACCTTCCGCCACAAGCGCGCTGCTACCAACGCTGCCTGCGCCGAGTTGCAATGAACTGATGGTGCCAGTGGCAATTTTCGCGCCGTTGAGTAGGCCGCTTGTTGGATCGCCGTCAGTGAAAAGCGGAACAATGGGATTCGTGTCTATCTCCAACTCAGCCGGATAACCGCTACCACTGCCCTCCTTTGCTCCAAGTAGGACACTCGTTGTTTGTCCGGCAGGCGCAACGATAGCAAAGCCGTGATTCGAGGCTGGATTAGCGAGCCAGTTCTTCACCGTCGCCGTCACGTCCACGATTACGAATCGCTTGCGGATCATGTTTTGGATTTGCGCGATGGGCTGACCCGCAACCACAACACCCGGCTCAGCGACTGATTTGATCTGATCTTCTGTCCAATCGGCTGTGGCTTCGCGCAGTTCAATGGTGCCGGGCTTTCGCACCGTGCCGATGTAGAGCCGCAACCGCGCGCTGATTACATTCGCCGCCGTGGCTGTTGTGGGAAGACCATCAAGATCGAAATAGAGAAACGCTTTGTTCTTCGGGCTGACAGCAAGTGTAGCTGCGCGCCCACTAACTGCGCTGATTGTGAAACCGCTGCGTCCCGCAGTGGATGAGGTATCCTCGCTCACAGGTAACGAAATCGAAAATGCTGCGGAGCAAGAGGCGGCAAGTATGGCGAGTGTAACGTGGATTTTCATGTGTGTTTCCTTCCGCTGGTTTTGGTGGGTGGAGGTGAATGGGATTCAAGACGGCTCATCTAAACAGGCAAGTTTATAGTGCTATGATAACGTAGCATCCGAGCGCGCCAAGACTGGCAGCTTCAGCCGAGAGCATGAAAGCCCGGCAGAACCTCGTCGGTCCAAGAATCCGACAGCTCCGTTACCAACTGGGTCTCACCCAGAACGAGCTGAGTGCCCGCATCTGCCTACAAGGCTGGGACATCAGCCGCGCTACGCTCTCCCAAATCGAAGCTCGTTTACGATGCGTCACAGACTACGAGTTCTTGTGCATCGCACGGGCTCTTCGTATGCCCGCAGAATCTCTTCTGCCTACCGGCGCTGGCATCAAGCGCGCGATCTCCGAGTTCTTTCCAGAAAAGCCAGCCGACTAGTTCCGACACTCATTTTGACATGGCGATCCTGCTCGCGCTGGACGCGTGAACTTTGAGCAGCAATAGTGTCGGACGCATGAGCACCACAGCCATTCTCGACGACACACTCGCCGGACGCGTTCTCGCCGGAGAGCGCATCACCATCGAAGACGCGCGCGAGCTTTACCGCCTGCCGCTGCCCGAACTCGGCGAACTGGCGAACGCCCGGCGCAAGCTCATCCACGCCGATCATCACGACGGACGCGGCAACGAAATCGTCACCTACATCGTGGATCGCAACATCAACTACACGAACGTCTGCAACGTGTATTGCAAGTTCTGCGCGTTCTACCGCACAGAAAAGGACGACGACCACTACGTGCTCACGCGCGAGCAGCTCGACCAGAAGCTCGACGAACTCACCGCCATCGGCGGCGTGCAGATTTTGCTGCAAGGGGGGCATCATCCGAAGCTCGGCATCGAGTGGTATCTCGACATGCTCTCGCACGTGCGCACGAAGTATCCGCACATCAACATCCACGGCTTCAGCCCGCCGGAGTTCCAGCATTTCGCCAGCGTGTTCAAGATGCCGCTGCGCGAGGTCATCTCGAAATTCAAGGACGCCGGGCTCGGCAGCATCCCTGGCGGCGGCGGCGAAATCCTTGTGGACTCCGTGCGCGACCGCATCGCGCCGTTGAAATGCAAATCCGACGAGTGGCTGGAGGTCATGCACATCGCGCACGAACTCGGGCTGAATTCGAGTTGCACGATGATGTTTGGCCACGTCGAGACGCTCGAAGACCGGATCGAGCATCTGGATCGCCTGCGCGTCCAGCAGGACAAAACGGGCGGCTTCACCGCGTTCATCTGCTGGACATTTCAGGACATCAAAGACGAGGCCACCAGCATCGGTCACACGAAGCTCCGCGCGCCGACCGTCGGGAGCGGCGAATATCTGCGGATGCAGGCGCTCAGCCGCATCTATCTCGACAATATCCCAAACGTCCAAAGCTCATGGGTCACGCAAGGCCCGCGCATAGGCCAGATCGCGCTGAGCTACGGCGCAAACGACTTCGGCAGCGTGATGATGGAGGAAAACGTCGTCTCCAGCGCAGGCACCACCTTCCGCCTGAATTCCGAAATGATCGAACGCCTCATCCGCGAAGTCGGCTACGAACCCCACCGCCGGAACAACTGGTATCGGCTGCTGAATTAGCCGACCAGACCATGGGCGAGTGTGACTCTGCGCTTGCCGTGGGGCGGTTGTTGCTCTTCCACTCTGCGTGCAATGATTGTCACGACCGCACAACTATACAAAGTCGCCTACGGAAAATTCGCCGTCGGCGCATACAACATCAATAACGCCGAGCAGACGATGGGGCTTTTTCGGGGCTGCATAGACAGCCAGGCACCGTTCATTATCCAGATTTCCAAAGGCGCGCGCAAATACACGGACAAGCGGATGCTGGAGGCGATCATCCGCAGCGCGTCGGAGATTTTTCCCGATGCGATTTTTGCGGTGCATCTCGATCACGGCGACGAGGCGACTTGTTACGACTGCATTGATTCCGGTTTTTACTCCTCGGTGATGATTGATGCGTCGCACGATCCGTTTGAGGAAAACGTGGCCATCACCAAACGCGTGGTGGATCGCGCTCATGCAAAGGGCATCACAGTCGAGGCGGAACTCGGGATGCTCGGCGGCGTGGAGGAGGACATCGCGGTGGACGAGGGCAACGCGTGCCTGACGAATCCCGACGAAGCGGTGGAATTCATCGAGCGCACGGGCTGCGATGCGCTCGCGGCGGCCATCGGCACTTCGCACGGTGCGTATAAATTTCGCGGCCAGCAGTCGCTGCATTTCGAGGTGATCGAGGGAATCCGCGACAAGCTGAAAGCGGCGGGCCATGCGCCGATCCCAATCGTGATGCACGGCTCCTCGTCGGTGCCGAAGGAAGAGGTTGCGCGCATCAACGCAGCCGGCGGCACGCTCGACCCGAGCGCGTGCGGTGTGAACGAAGAAGAGTATCTGCCCGCCGCGAGGCTAGGCGTGACGAAGGTGAACATTGATACCGATGGCCGCCTCGTGTGGACACGCGTTCACCGCGAGTTCTTCCGCGACAAGCCGGGCGATTTCGACTTCCGCCCGCCGGGAACTACTTTCCAGACTGAATACGCGAAATTCATCGCACACAAAAACCAGAAGCTCGGCAGCGCAGGAACGCTCGCAGAGATTCGCAAATCCCTATGATCATGAAAAACCTCGGCTCCAAATCACTGCTCCTCCTCGCCGCGCTGGCGATGATGTCTTTTGCCACATCCCCGCTGCAAGCTGCTGAAAAAGTGGACGCATTGCGCGTGGCAAAAATCGCCACAGACTATCTCGCCAAACAAGGCGCGGGCGCTCCTGAAATCGTGAGCATCACTCTCGACAACGGCACAGTGCTGAACGTGAAACACTCGTGGGTGGTGCGCTGGTCCGCGCCAATCGGATCGGGCAAAGCGCGCGAAGTGGGCCTGCGGGTGAGGCCGGATGGAAGCGTTGCCCGCCTTGTCGAAGACTCGCATTCCGTTTCCAAGCGGACTCCAGCCGCCTACCAAATCCGCTAAGCAATGAAGAAGGGCGCGCGAAATTTTTCGCCCTTCGCGATCACACAGATCGTCATGGCGGCGGTGGTGATTACCGCGCTCTACATGGCCTACAATCCATGGCGCTGGGGAAAAGTGAGGGACTCCGTGCGCGCGAGTTATCCCAACGTGGCGCATATTGATGGCGCTGTGCTTGCAGAATGGTTCACTGCAAAAGACAAAGCCCTGCCTGTGGTGCTGGACGTCCGTTCGCAGGCCGAGTTCGATGCCGGCCATCTACCGGGAGCACGACACCTCAGCCCTGATGTAACGCCCTCGGAAATTGGTTTTGAAGAAAAGATAAAGACACCATTCGTGCTCTATTGCAGCGTGGGATTTGATTCCGCCTCAGTCGCCACAAGTTTGAGTCTGCGCGGTTATAAGGATGTGCAAATTCTGGAAGGCGGAATTTTCATGTGGGCGAATGAAGGACGCGCCATCGAAGGAGGCTCGGGGAAAGTGAAACCTGGAAATTCCAAATACGCGTATCTGCTAAAGGTCGCACACCGCGCACCGTAGCCGTGAAATTCCTCGCGCCAGCCAAGGTGAATCTTTCGCTCCGCGTGCTGCGACGGAGGGATGACGGCTTTCACGACATCGAGACCTTGATGGCACCTATTTCGATTTTCGACACGCTGGAGATCGAGCGGCGGGCGGGGGGAGGTTTGCAATTCACGTGCAGCGATGCCGCGTTGCCAACGGGCGATGAAAATCTCGCCGTCCGTGCCGCCCGACTTTTCTGTGGGAAGTTCGGCTACGAGCCGCACGTGCGCATCGCCTTGAACAAAGAAATCCCCCACGGCGCAGGCCTCGGCGGCGGCAGCAGCGATGCCGCAACGGTGCTGCTCGCGCTCGATCAACTTTTTGAAACAAATCTCCCATGCAAAGAACTGTCGCAACTTGCAGCAGAGCTGGGGAGCGACGTTCCATTTTTCATCCATCAAAGCGCCGCATGGTGCCGTGGTCGCGGGGAGATTGTAGAGCCGTCCGCGATGCCGTCGCTCCCGCTGCTGCTCATCAAACCGCCCTTCGGCGTGCCGACTCCGTGGGCCTACAAAAACTGGCGCGACTCTCTGGAAATCCCCGGCGTTCGCTACGCACCGCAGCCCTTTGCATGGGGCGAACTGGTGAACGATCTCGATCGCCCCGTTTTTGAAAAATACCTCCAGCTCGCCGAACTGAAACAATGGCTCCTCGCCCAGCCGGAAACGGCAGGCGCACTCATGTCCGGCAGCGGCGCAACCGTCTTCGCCGTCCTCCGCGAAAAATCCCAAGGTCCCGCCCTTGCCGAGCGCACCACCTCCGAATTCGGCCCCGGCTTCTGGCTAGCCCTCGCCAAGACTGTGTGAATTACACGCCTGCGCGGTCGAGGAGATCGGCGAGGACTTTGGTGGCTTCGAAATGCTCGGCGGCGATTTCGTAGGCGGCGCGACAGTGGGCGGTGTAGTCGGCGCGGATGGCGCGGGTATGCTCGACGATTTCTTCCATCGTGGTGAATGCGAGGAGGCCCTTCTCGCCGCCGTAGAGCCGAGTGAAGCCGGTTTGCTGCGTGATGGCGGGGCGTCCGCAGGCGAGGTAGCAGGCGGTGCGGTCGCTGAACCAGCCGGTGTTCAGGCGCACGTATTGGTCCTTGGCCACGGTGAATTCACCGCGTGAATTTTGCAGATACGAGCGATACAAATCCCACTTGATGCTCGGCTGGTCGGGCTCGACGAGACGCCAGCCGTTTTGCTCGAAGCGTGAGCGGGTGGCGGGATCGCCGATGTTGGTCGCCATTTCAAAAGGCTCGCCGCAGCGCGCGGGGGCTTCGACGAATTTCAGAAACTCCAGCGACTTGCTCCAGTGATATTTCTCGCCACGCCACTCGATGTCTTTTCGTCCGCTGGTGTTCCAGTTTGCGACGGTGGTGAAGACGGCGTCGCCCGCGGCGGGCGCGTCCATTTTCCAAAAATCGGTGATGACCGGCTGGCGCGTGGGCAGCCAGCGAGCGCCATGCACAGGCACAGGGAAAAGTTCGGTGCCGACGTTTTCGCCGAAGGTGAAGAGTGCGCGATGGCGACCGTGGTAGGCGCGGGTTTTTTCATCGCCCTTGTCCACCCGGATCTGCTCCACGCCAGGGTCGCTTTCGACGTAGAGAATGTTTTGCGAGACGAGCAGGTCGGCGTTGAATTCCTGCGCACCGCAGACGTTGAGGATGGCATCGGCGGTGCGGTAAAGTTCGCGCACTTTTGCGAGCGGGAGTCCGGCGGTGGGCTCGTCGGGGAGGAAGCGCGCGCAATAGCTCCAGCGGCCCTCGAAACCGAATTGCGCGGCGAGTTTTCCGAGCACCTCGGCGGCGTAGGTGTAGTTCTCGTTTTCCTCGTAGGTGACGGGGTTGTAGGGATAGCGCGCTGAGTCCTCGATGTAATACACGTCGTGGCCGAGCCGCTGGAGACCGACGATGTAATGAATATGCTGCCAGATGACTCCCGCGATGGGGCAGCCACCCATGAATCCCATGACGACGATGCGTTTTTTGCTCATTAAAGCTGCGCGATGATTTCCGCGGGGATGATCCCGCGCATGGATGGATAGACCTCGGCAATGCGCAGAAGATCCAGCTCGTCCTTTTTCCGTTTTGTCGCGCGGCGATTCGGATCGCTCCACGCCCAGACTTTTCCGCGCACGAGATTATCGAGCGTGGCGACCGGCACTTCGATTCCCAGCACGGAACGGCGTTCGGTCTTTGCGATGAAATCCTGATAGCGTGGGTCGGTGCTGAACTGGATGCTCAGATCGCTCGCACCGCGTCGTGCATTGAGAGAATGCGGGAAGGTCTCTGTTTTAAAACCGAGCCGCTCCAAATCGGCACGGATGGCGGGCAGGGCATGAACGACGACGACGATGTCGGCATCCAGCGTATAGACGGGCTCGACGTAGGCATTCACGGCGAGGCCGCCGATGAGGCACCACGGGCCGTGTGCCGCGAGCACCTGCACCACGTCGGCAAAATCGTTGCCGCCTCCGTGGGTGATTTGTTCAAACGCATCCATTGCCGTCATGCGCGCATCCTTTCAGCCGCTCTGTATGTCGGCAAGCACGTTGGAGAATTCATCACTCGGGCACTCGTTTCGCAAAACGGGCGGGATTGCCAGCTACGATTGTTCCGGGCGGCACGTCTTTGGTCACGACGGCGCCGGCGGCGATCACGCAATCATTGCCGATGGTCACGCCTTTCAAAACAATCGCGTTCATTCCGATCCACACGTTGTTGCCGATGCGGACGGGACGCGAGCGCACCGCTTCGAGCGGACGCTCGGGCTTGCCTTCGTAGTAGGGCGCGAGCGCTTCGGCGTCCACGCGACGGGCGGCGGCGGAGACGGGATGAAAGTCGCTATCCGCGATGCCGACGCCCCACGAGATGAGACAGTGCGAGCCGATTTCCACGCTTGTCTCCGCAGTGATGAGCGCGCCGACGAGCAGCGTGAAATCGCCGATGCGCACGTGGGCATCCTTCGCGACAGCGAACTGGCTGGCGGCATAGACGCTCACGTGATTTCCGATTTCCACCGCCGGATTGCGCGTGCCTTTAAAATGCAAAAAGCACTGCGCGCTCTCGCAGTAAAATCCCTCGCCCCACACGACTCCCTCGGGAATTTTGCGTGGCGACCAGTCATGCTCGATGGTGCGGTCTGCGCGGACGTTGCTCATAGTTTTAGAAAACGAAAGGCACACCCAGTTTGGCAAACTCCGCTTTTTGTTCCTTCAGCCATTTGTCGGCGGAGCGGTCGAAAAATCCATCCTTCCGCAACTCGGCGAGTGCCGCGTTCACCTGCGTGCGGAGCGGGTCGTTGCCTTTGCGCAATGCGATGGCCCACGCTTCCTCTTTGAATGGTTTCAGCACGGCACGCGTCTTGTCGCGGTTGCCGAGACAGTTTCGCAGCGTGGACATTTGGTCGTAGATGAAAGCGTCCGCCTTGCCTTGCGTGACTTCGAGCACACCGGCGGTTTCTTTCGCGAGGACGAGCACTTGCGCCTGCTTGAGATTTTGCACCGCCCAAAGATGACCGGTGGTTCCTTTGATCACGGCGACCTTTTTCCCCGCGCGGTCGAGGTCGGACACACTTTGGATGTCGCTCGTCGCAGGCGTGAGCAGGCAGAGGCCGGTGCGCAGGTAGGGCTCGGTAAAATCCACGCTCTGCGCGCGCTCGGGCGTCGCCGTCATGGAGGAAAGAACCACGTCAATGCGGTTGGTGCGCAACGCAGGGATGAGACCGTCGAAGGGCATGTTCACGAACTCCACGGGGCGTCCGATTTTTTCGCCGACCGCCCGAGCGAGGTCCACGCTCACTCCGGCGGGCTGTCCTTTTTCATCGCGCATTTCGAAGGGCGGATAGCTCATGTCCATGCCCACGCGCAGAGGCTCCGCAGCGATGAGGCGGCACGAGAGGAGAAGCAGGAGCAGCGATTTCATGGCGCTGAGATGCCGCAGAATGAATGGATTGGGAAGCCCGGGCTTGCGCACGTGTCTTTACGATTGCCCAATACCCACACTCCACGCTCGTATGCGGCACATGAATTTCCAACCGGCACTCCGGCTCACGCTGGCCCTGCTCCTCGCACAGGCGACCTCTGTCTTTGCGCAGAAAGGCGCGTCGCCCGCTCCGCTGCCGCCGGCATCGAGCGGAAATGAAATTTCCCCTCCTTTCAGCCTCACATGGCACGAACCCTCGGATCGTCTTGAGAACAAGATCAACACGGCGAAGCTCAATATCGTCGAGCGGCGCAAAATCGGCGCGCGCTGGGCAGCCACGGTGACGGGTTTTAAAAAGCCGGACGCATCCGACCCAAACGCACCCAAGGCACCCGAGTTGCGAAGGGTGATGTTTTATTTTCTGGGCGGGCAACTATCCAAAGACAAAGGGAAAGATGGAAAAATCGCCGAGCGCCTGACTGGCGGCCAGCTCGTCGAGGTGGAACTGCAATACGAGCAGGACGGCTGGGACGAAGAACGCTACGGAGCCTGCCTCGGCGACAAACGCCAGATGCTCGAACGGCTCTATGGACAAGGCCAGCAAATCGTTCGCAACACGGCACCGACGCCCGACGGCAATGCTTCGCAGACACTCGTGGGCTACAAATGGAACAAGAACAACACGGCGGTGGAGCTAATCTATTTCAACGTGAGCACGAACACCGGCGAGCAGACCTTTCACACACTGAGCCTGCACTACAAACGCTCGTAGCCTTCAGGAGTTCCTCCGGCGGCACGTAAAAGAATGGCAAAAATTTTCTACAAAACCCCTCGCCAGCCACAAATGACCGTGGCAGCTTCCCGCCCCTTTTGCATGAAAAACAATCTCACTCGCCCACTCGCTCTAGCCATTACATTCGCCGCCTCCGCCGCAATCGGCGCTGATGCGACTCCCAAAAAAGACAAACCCGCTAAGGCTGCACCTGCGGAAGCTAAAGCCGAGGCGAAACCAGGAGCTGTGAAAAACCAGGAAAAACCAGCCGCTCCAGCAACCGCTGAAGCAAAACCCACAGTGAAACTCCCCGAAGGCGTCCTCGCCACCGTTGACGGCGACCCAATTAAGAGTGCGGTTGTCGAGCAGACCTTCCAGCAAGTCATGGCACGGCAAGGCATGCCAGCCGACGCAATGCCTCCCGGGCAAAAGAAACAGGCCTACCAGATGATTCTCGATAACCTCATCACCGAGCGCATCATCGTAAAAGCGTCCGCCGCAACGAAAGTCAGCGACGAGCAAGTGGACGCCGAGTTCGCCCAAATCCGCAAACAACGCGGCGGCACCGATGAGGAAATCAAAAAAGAACTCGAAAAAATGGGCATGAGCATCGAGTCCGTCAAAAAAGACCTCCGCGCGCAAATGCAGCAGCGCAACTGGATGGAAGCCCAAATCAAAGGCAAGGTTGCTGACGCCAACGACGCCGACGCAAAGGAGTTCTACGAAAAGAATCCCCAGCACTTCGAGCAACCGGAGCAGGTGCGCGCCAGTCACATCCTTTTCATGGCAAAAGCCGATGCCACGCCGGAGCAAGTCACCGCAGCCATGAAGAAGGCGGAAGCCGCCATCGTGCGCGCCAAGACGGAAGACTTCGCAAAGCTCGCCGGAGAACTCAGCGAGGAACCCGGCGCGAAGGAACGGGGCGGCGATCTCAATTTTTTCCCACGCAAAGGCATGATGGTCGAGCCGTTCGCCGAGGCTGCGTTCAAGCTCAAGAAAGACGAAGTCACCGCTGAGCCCGTGCGCACGCAGTTTGGCTACCACGTCATTAAGGCCACCGACCGTAAAGCCGGCAGCAAACAATCACTCGATGACGCAAAGGCGAAAATTCTCGGCTACCTCACCAACGAGAAAAAACGCGCGGCCATCGACATGCTCATCGCCGATCTTCGCACAAAATCAAAAATCGAGATCGCCACACCGGCACCGGAGCCGGAGCCTGCTGCGGAGAAGAAGCCCGTCGAAGCAACGACGCCGCCCGTCAGCGCGCCACCGGCAAAATAAGCGTCATCGCTTGCAGTTTTCGGGACCGGAATAAAACGCATCTGGCAGACGTGCCTGCTTGCTCCCATCGCATGCGTCTGCTGAATTGCGCGCACACATGGCTCAACCGCGAAATTCCCGCAGCAAAAACATCGGGGTCATCGGCCTCGGCATCATCGGCTCACGCGTAGCAGCAAACCTCCGGCACGAAGGCTGGAACGCCTTCGTCTGGAATCGCACAGCGAAACCGGCCCCCAACTTCCTCGGCTCGCCTGCCGAAGTCGCTCAGATGTGCGACATCATCCAACTTTTCGTCGCCGACGCCGACGCAACAATGGAAATGATCGAGGCGATGAAAGACGCGCTCACGCCGGAGCACGTCATCCTTTGCCACGGCACCATCGGCCTGGAAGGCACACTGGAAGCCGCGCGCCGCGTTCAACAGTGCGGCGCGCAGTTTCTCGATGCGCCATTCACCGGCAGCAGAATTGCGGCGGAAAAACGCCAGCTTTCCTATTACATCGGCGGCGACGAGCAGACTTTCCAGCGCGTAAAACCCGTGCTCGAGGCGACAAGCAAATCCATCGTCTTCATCGGCAGCATCGGTCAGGCCGCCGTGGTGAAAGTCGCCACGAACCTCATCAGCGCCGCAACCGCTCAAGTGCTCGCCGAGGCGCTCGCCATCGTGAGCAAAGCTGGCGTGCAGCCGGAGAAATTCATCGAAGCCATAGAAAACAACGCCATGCGCAGCGGCGTCACCGATCTGAAATTACCGAAAATGATCGCCGCCGATTACGAGCCCCACTTTTCGCTCAAGCACATGTTTAAGGACGTGCAACTCGGCATCCAGCTTGCCAATAAATTTGCAGTCGAAATCCCCGCCACCGGCACGGTCGCAGGAGCCATGTTCAATGCCGTCACCCGCGGCTGGGGCGAACTGGACTTCGCCGCCGTCGCCAAAGCCTACCAGAACGGCGCCGCGCAATGAGCGCCCTCGGCGCAGAATATCGCATCTTCCGCGAACGCGGGGGAATGGTGGACCTTGCCTCGCGCGTGAAACTCCTCTTCACCGGCGCAGACCGCGTGCGCTACCTCAACGGCCAGCTCACCGCAAACATCGCCGCCGCAAAAAATCCCGGCGTCCTGCCCGCGTGCGTCACCACTGCGAAAGGAAAACTTTGCGCCGAAGTCCGCGCCAGCCTCGGCCCGGGCGGCATCCTCGTGGACGCCGACGCAGCCGTCGCCGACACACTTCCCGCACGACTCGAGCGCTACATCATCGCCGACGACGTGACGATGGAGGACGCCACGAACACCATCGCCATCGTCCACCTCATCGGCACGCCACCCGAATCGCTGCGCGAAAAATTCATCCCCTCCAATCGCTACGGCATCGTCGGGCACGATTACTTTCCTCCTTTCCGAAAAGACCTCGCACCCGTGTGGGAACAGCTCGCCGCGCAATTCCCCGTGCTCTCCGACGAACTGCTCGAACTCATCCGCATCGAACACGGCGTCCCGCGCTGGGGCTTCGAGCTGGATGAAAACACGCTCCCCGCCGAAGCCGGACTCGACCGCACGCACGTGGATTTCAACAAAGGCTGTTACATCGGCCAGGAAGTCATCTCGCGCATCAAGAGCGTCGGCCACGCAAACCGCGCGCTCCACGGCTTCGTCTCCCGCGATAATGTCCCGCTCGCACGCGGCTCGCGCATTTTCACCGCCGACGCACCGGACAAAGAACTGGGGCGCCTCACCAGCACCGCGTTCAGTTTCGCCCTCGACCGCCACATCGCTCTCGGCTACCTCCGCCGTGACACACCGCACGAATCACTCCTCGCCGCAAGCGCGGAGGCACCCGATGCGCCCGTGCCTGTCGCCATTCACACACTGCCATTTATCCCATGAAAAAACTCATCCTGCTCGCCCTCGCCACCGCCACAATTCGCGCCGACGACGTCGCCCTCATCGAACTCCGCTTCGAGGACGGCGTGAAACGCAACGTCGCCATCGAACTCCGCGAAAAAGACGCGCCCGCCACCGTCGCCAATTTCAAAAAACTCGCCGACGACGGCTACTACAACGGCTGCGCCATCCACCGCGCCATCCCCGGACGCATCGTCCAGACCGGCGACCCACTCAGCAAAAAATCCTCGCGCGACAAAGTCGGCACAGGCGGCCCCGGCTATACACTTCCCGCCGAGATTCGCGCAAAGCACACCAAGGGCGCAGTCGCCGCCGCCCGCCTCGGCGACAAAGTGAACCCCCAGCGCCGCAGCAACGGCAGCCAGTTTTACATCTGCCTCGCACCGCAGTCGCAGCTCGACGGCCAATACACCGTCTTCGGCAACGTCATTCAGGGCCTCGACGTGCTCAACCTCATTTCCGAAAAACCCACCGACACCAACGACTACCCCATCGAACGCATCAAAGTGCGCCACATCAAAATCATCCCCCGCGAAAAACTCCCCGCACCCGCAGTAGCGACCAAGCCCGGCTCCGTCCCACCCGGAAAAGGCCAGCGTCCCTTCTGGCGCAGACTGTGGCCTTGGTAGCCGCCGTGGAACCTGCAGACAGGCCGCCACGTGGCGCGTAGCGCCAGCCACTATAGTAGCCGTGGGTGAAGCGCAGCTAAACCCACGGAAAGGAAGGAGAACGCAAAGCGCCGCGTAGTCGGCGCGACCATGCACGCGCCACCGTCTGTCGCACCGCCTACGCGGTGCATGGATACCTGCGTCGGTTCCGTGGGCTGCGTCGCTTCGCTCATTGCACACGGCTACCGTTGTCGCTGGCGCTACGCGCCAATCATTTTCACCCCGCGAAAAAAAACATTCAACCCCCTTGCGTGCCAGCGGGGAGATGCGTATAAGGCGCGCCCCAAACATAAAGGGTAGATACCGAAGTGGCCAAACGGGGCGGACTGTAAATTCGCTGGCTTACGCCTTCTCTGGTTCGAATCCAGATCTGCCCACTCCCCCTTCCCCCCTGTGCTTATCAGGGTTTCGGGCTAACGTTTTACGATCCCGGTTACCTCGAAAACACTGCTGCCAGGCGCAATACCATGGGCGGAAAAATTATTTTGAATGCGCGGCGTCTTTGCTGATTACGCCCTGCGCCGCCGGACGCCGAGCAGCAGGCCGAGGCCACCGAGCAGCGACACCGCCACGCCGGGTTCGGGGATCGCCTCCAAAGTCAGTGTAACCTCTGAAACCCCGCCAGTGCCATCGTAGGATATCCGATAGGTAAATCCTGAGGGCGCTATAAACGTCTGATCGTCATTCATCCCGGCAAATACATTGTTGCCGGGTCCTGTGCTCGTCCAACCTCCGTCGGCATAGTCGATGATCGTCAACGGTGTTCCAATATAGGGAGCAGCTATCGTGACCGCATCAGACACGCTCACTGACAAGTTCAGCACTGCACCACTGGAAATAGTGAGAATGCCGGTTCCCGTGAGATTGAGAAGGTCTTTGCCCGGTATGTCGTAATCAAACTGAATGTTCAGAGCGGAGCTTCCGCTGAAGCTGACGTTACCGTTGACGGTCATATCACCAATGCCACCGGGTGCGCTGGGATCGCCGGGCGCAATGACTCCGCCGTTCACTGTTACACTCCCAGTTGTTCCAGTGCCACCGAGCGTGCCGCCTCCATTCACCACGGTTGCGCTGCCGGAAATCGAACCCACACCGGTGACGAGCAACACTCCTCCATTCACCGTCGTCTGGCCGGTGTAGGTATTGACGAGGCTGAAGATGGTGGTGCCGCTTCCAGCCTGGGTAAATCCGCCGGTGCCGGTGATCAGGCCGAAGTCCACGCCTTGTGTCGCAGTGTTGGAGCGGTTGATGGCGAGGGTGCCGGTTCCGTTGACGACAACGTTGCTGTCCTTGGATATCGCGCCAGTGGTGCTGCCGTTGCCGAGTTGCAGCGTGCCTGCGTTGATTGTCGTTGTGCCGGTATAGGTGTTTGTGCCCGTGAGGATTTGCGTGCCGTTACCAGCCTTCAGCAGATTGATTTTATTCGTCGCGCCATTGCTGATGACACCACTGAAATTGGTGATGGATGTGCCGCTGATCGTGAGGGTTTTGTCGGTCGCCCCGCTGTTGGTCACACGGGCACCGGTCGCGCCGCTGAGTGAAGTGACCTGCTGATTTACACCGTCGAGCGCCAGAGTTCCTGTGCTGGAGATGGTGAGATCGGTCGTAATTGGCAGGGGATTACTGATCTGTCCTGTAGCCCAGCCGGGAGCCCATGTGAAAGTAGTGGTGGGTGTGCTGCCTGCGTTGGTCTGGGCGTTGACCACTGTAAAAGTGGTGCCGTCGTTGCTGCCGAACAGAGTGAAATTATTCGGGTTCCGATTGGGTGTCTGATCATTCGCAGTGCTCCAGTCGTAACCGGAAAGCACTGTGGTCGCGCCGAAATCGAACGTTATGTAGCGCCCAAACTGGGTGCTGCTGGGCAATCCATTGTAAGTGCACTTGGTGTTTAGGTTGTTATCGGAAAGCGAGGGGATGAGTTGGTCACCGTAGTTTCCTCCATCCCCTGTAGCGGTGGTCGGGAAAACACGCGTGCCGTTGACGTTGTTCGTGCCGCTCGAATAGAAGGCCAGTTCAGACATCTGGGCCAGGTCTGAATTGATGAGGCTGTAAATGGAGAACCTGTAGTAGCGATACGACGGCTCGGAATGCAGCTTCAATGTTCCGCCATCGATGAAGGTCGCTCCGCTGTAGCTCTGCACGACGTTCAATGTCAGCGTGCCTGTTCCACTCTTGGTGAAAGAACCGGTGCCGGTGATCGCCTTGCTATAGGTGGCGGTATCGGAATGGTTGAATGCCACGTTGCTGTTGTTGGAAAGGGTGATGGCGCTCGATGCGAGTGTGGGCAGCGTGCTGCCTCCTCCAAAGGAGAAAGTGCCGCCGTTCACGTTGGTCGCGCCGGTATAGCCCTGTGTTCCTGTGAGAGTGAGCGTGCCTGGGCCATTTTTGGTAAGCGCGCCAGTCGTCGCTGGTGATGCTCCGGTGACTGTCAGATTCGCACCAGCCTGCGTGATATCGAAGATCGCGATTTTTCCTGCGTTGATTGTGAGAACTCGATTCGCGGTGTCGCTAGCACCTGTGTATTTCAAAGTGCCGCCGTCAAAAATCAGCGCGCCGCCGTTTCCTAAATTTACATTCGCGCCAACGCTCAGCGTGCCGTTGCTCAGCTTCGTCTCGCAGGTGTAAGTATTGGCTCCGGAAAGCGTCCAAGTGCCGGAGCCGTCCTTGGTCAGTGTGCCTGCGCCCGTGGAAATCGAACCCGTGACAGCGCCATTGCCAGCCCCGCCGAGAATCAGATTCCGATCGATTGCGGTGATGCTGCTGGCGGCGTTCAGCGTCAGGCTGCCGGCATCCGAGTTAATTCGCACATCACCGGCGAGCGTGACTGTTCCTGTCCATGTGTTGTTGCCGCTGATGCTGCGCAACACACCTCCACTGTTGATGCCGGTGCCGCTGAGCGTCAGCGATTCAGCGCCGATGGAAAGGCCTGCACCGCCCTGCAGTTCCAGCGCCGCTCCAAACTGCACCGAGGTGCCGCCCGCCACGCCACCGAGCCCCGCGCTATTGCGGACGCTCAACACACCCGAGTCCACTATCGTCGCGCCAGTGTAAGTATTTGTTCCGTTTAAAATCACCACGCCCACAGTTCCGAGGCCCGATGCGGAAGTATTATCGGCGATCACCGCGTTCACCGTCAGTGTGTTGGTCGTGCTGAAGTTGTTCAGAAAAATCGCGCCGCCCGGTGTGGCTGACTTCAACATTCCACTGTCAGCGGTCGCGCCGATGGTCAGAGCCTGCTTACCGAGGCCGATCATGATGCCGTTCGTCGCCAATGCGCTGCCCGCGGTATCCACTGTTCCCGCAAAATTCGCGTTGCTTTGCAGCAGTGTGTTCACCGTCGTGCTCACGCTGCCGAGTGTGATGCTGCCACTAGTGCCGTCGCCGAGCAGTCGCACATTCGTTGTCGCTCCGTCGGCAATGGTGCTCGCCCCGCGCACATTGATGTCCGTGTAGCCGCTGTAAGCCGTGATCGGGCCGTCCGCTGCGTTGGTGGAGTTCGTCGCCCAGTCCGTGCGCCCCATTGTGGCCCAGCCTCCGAGGATGCCGTTGGAGTTCGTGTTGTCTGTGTCGGCGATGTTATCGGCACCGAAATTGAGCACACCCAAACTGGGGGTGATGGTGTTGAGGCGCAGCACCGATGTGCCGCTGCTACGCGTCACGTTGCTCAAGCCGCCGGAGATCGTCGTCGAGGCGACCACTTCGTTATGCGTGGTGGCACCGTTTCTGAGATCCACAGTTCCGCCTGCGAAGGTCAAAACACCAGCGTCTGTCAACTTACTCCCAACCGTCGTGTAGTCCAAAGCCAGCGTCCCCTGCGCCACGGTTGTTCCGCCGGTGTTAATGTTGTTGCCCGCAAGCACGAGCGTGCCGGCTCCGGACTTGAACAACGAAAACGCACCACTGATCACCCCGCTCATGTTGAGGGTCTGGCTGGCGTCGCTAACCGTCCATGTCTGCGCTACACCCAGCGCCACATTCGTGCTGAGGGTATGAGTGCCGGAGCCCGACTCCACGGTCACACCAGTCCTGTCTGTTGCAGGCGCAATGGTCAGTGTATTTCCCCCTCCGATGCCCACCGACGCAGTCGTGTAGCCCGCAAACGTCAGCGATTTGATCGTCGTATCCACCCCGAGCGTTGTGTTTCCGAAATTCGCCGCCACGTTAGCGTTGAAAATCACATCGGTAATGCTGGACACCGGCACTTTGGCGTAATTCGTCCCCTCGATATTGAAGGCGAAGTTTTTAACGTTGGCATTCCAAACTCCGCTTATCGCGCCGATCCAGTAAGCCGTGGTCAGCGGAGTCAGTGCAGCAAGATAGCTGGCGTTGAAATCCGCAGCGGTGCGGGGAGTATTCCAGACCACGGCCTCGTCAATCCACCCTTTGAAAGCCTGCCCGCCATTTGGGCGTCCACCAACAGTGATCGCGTTGTTTATCGAAGATGGATTTATCGCAAGCATGTTTACCGCTCCGGTTGATGTGCTCGTCTGAATACCATCAATGTAGAAAGCAACATTTCCAGTTGCTGCAGTCCACGAGACACCAAATTGATGCCAGTCGTTATCTGTGGGCATACCGGCACCAAAGTAGTCCTGCTTGCCAAAAGTGGTGAAATGAAGGCCTCCAAAACCGCCATTAGCCTGAAAGCCGAATCCCCAAGCGCGGCTCCCGATAAAGCGTTCAGAGTCTTGGCTAGTAGACCCATTTGTTTTCGCCCAGATTTCGAGAGATAATCCTGCAAAACCAGTCTGCCCATCGTAATGATATATTGCACCCAAGTAAGCGTTATTAGGGGCATCCATATTACCAGTGGTAACCGGGCCGGGTGCATGTCCGAAGGCTACGGAAGCGGTAGGGTTTGGATCGACATTGGCACCACCAGCAAAATATGTCGCTCTATTGGAAGTGCCCCTCACATAACCCGGCTGATTAATAATGGCAGTCGGGCCATATTTGAGATTGATGTTTCGAGCGCCTAATGGGTCAGGAACACCACCTGGATAAACTGCAGTCCCATTAAAAAGCCCCCCTGCTGTCAGGTTGTTCGCCGCACCAAATGCACCGGAGAGGTCAACAGTGGTTGTTCCGTCGGATTCATTCATGCCCCACCAAGCAACCGGGTTGGTGCTCGCGATGTAAGTTGCATAGTCCGGACCCTGATTGCCTATAACAGCACCAGCGACAAGATTGCGCGCAGATTTTGGGACGCGAATGGTCGGCTGGATGCTGGTATTGGTCCCAGTGATATTGCCCAGCGAGCCGTCATTCACGGAGACCAATTCCTTGGTTTGCGACGACGTCTCGTGAGCCCCAGCGAAAAACATGGGCCCAGTGCCATGTGATAGCTTCAACGCTGCCTCAAGCTGGGGAGTGCTGTCGCTGGTGATCACAATTTTCTCCTTTGATCCCTCGTTACGTGCACCACGAATAGAAACATTTACCGTATTCCTGCCGCCACGATTTGCGGCTCTCGCCACACCAGCGTCTCCGCGAAACTTCACCGACTCCAGCATCTGTATCGCTCCAGCGCTCATCAAACCAAATTCCGTGAACGCTAATTTCCCCGCCTTCATCTCTTTTAAACTCACGGGCACAGTCAGTGGCTCATCTTCAATCACCTTCGTAGCGGCGAACATATTCGCGTTGCTCAAAGTCAAATCGCCCATTCCGATCCTGCTCAAATTCACATCCGCTCCGCCTTTCACCACAAGCATCTGCATGGAGGCCTCATTACGCGCCTGCTCCGCCGCGCTCGCTACCACCGCTTCCATCGCCAGTCCCATCGTGTCGTTGCTCATTCTGAACCTGCCGGCACCGAGCGTCAGCGTGTTTGCTCCACCGACGGTAATCAGCCCGGTCTGCATCGCGATTTTCAAATCCTGCATTGAAACCTCTGCCGCGCCTGTTGTGTCCAAATTGGCCACAGCGCATGCATCATAAACCGACAATTCCGTGGTGACCGGAAGACCGCCCGCCCAATTTTCCCCGGTGCTCCACACGGCATCCATCTCCCTCGTCCACGAAACATTCGCTGCGGATGCGCTCACCGCAAACATCGTCACCAATGGCCATGCGCAAATCCTCTTTTTAGAAAAGGAGTGCTGGTGTGGTTTTAATTTCATTGAGGGAAGTGGGATGGAAGAGGGCGCGTGAAATTCGGCCCTACAACATCGAAAAATATTCGCACATTCGCAAGCACGATTACTGGATATCTACAGATGGATTAGCGAGTTCAGAAAGTTGACGCGGGGTTCAATGGCGCGACAGGAATGTCGCCGTCCATATTTGCGGCGCGCCTCCGCTGATCACTCCCTGCGCCGCCGAACGCCGAGCAGCAGACCGAGGCCACCGAGCAGCGACACCGCAGCACCGGGTTCGGGGATCGATACCAAGGTCAATGTCACCTCTGATACCCCGCCAGCACCATCGTAGGAAATGAGGTAGGTAAATCCTGAGGGCGCTATAAACGTCTGATCGTCATTCATCCCGGCAAACATATTGTTCCCGGGTCCGGTGCTCGTCCAACCGCCGTCGGCATAGTCGATGATCGTCAGCGGTGTCCCGATATAGGGAGTGGCGATCTCTACCGCATCAGACACACTCACAGAGAAGTTCAGCACTGCTCCACTGGAAATTGTGAGGATGCCGGTTCCATTAAGATTAAGCAGGTCTTTGGCAGGTATGTCGTAATCAAACTGAATGTTCAGAGCGGAGCTTCCGCTGAAGCTGACATTACCGTTGACGGTCATATCACCAATGCCGCCGGGCGCGCTGGGATCGCCGGGTGCAATCACTCCGCCGTTCACTGTCACACTCCCAGTTGTTCCAGTCCCGCCGAGCGTGCCGCCTCCATTCACCACGGTTGTGCTGCCGGAAATCGAACCCACACCGGTAACGAGCAACACCCCTCCATTCACCGTCGTCTGGCCGGTGTAGGTGTTGGGGAGATTGAGGATCGTGGTGCCATTCCCAGATTGGGTGAATCTGCCGCTGCCATCGATCAGGCCGAAGTCCACGCCTTGTGTCATAGTGTTGCCACGGTTGATGGCTAGGGTGCCGGTCCCGCTGATGACGACGCTGCTGTCCTTGGAAATCGCGCCGGTGGTGCCCCCGTCGCCCAGTTGTAGCGTGCCTGCGTTGATCGTTGTCGCACCGGTGTAGGTATTACTGTTGGTGAGAACCAACGTGCCCAAGCCCGCCTTGGTCAGAGCAAAACCCCCGCTGATCACGCTGCTTGCATTCAATATCTGACTCGCATCCGTCACCGTCCATGTCTGCGCCGCCCCGAGAGCAATTTTTGTGCTGATGGTATGATTTGCGGAAAGTGTCTCAACGGTGACTCCTGTCGTGGGCAGGGTGGGGACTATCGTCAGGGTGTTGTTTCCGCCGATACTGACAGGGGTCGTGGCGTTACTTCCAAATTTCAGTGCTTGGATCGTTTGATCCGAGCCCAGGGTCGTGTTTTGAAAATTCACCGCAATCGCAGCGTTGAAAACCACGCTATGGAAGTTAGCTAGTGGAACTGTCAATGGCAACAGACCTGCCGAGTCTGTGGAAAGATTGTTGGAGTTGCTCCACAGCGCGTCAGCGGGGGTGGAAGCGCCGGTCCAGTAAATGGTAGTAGGGACGGCTACGAACTGGATATATGAGAGGATTAAAGTGCCAGCCTTGCCCGGAGTCTGCAGGCGGAGTGTAGGTGACGTTAAATTCGTGAGTTGAGGAACAACGAAACCGGAGCCTTGCAAATATACTGAGTATAGGCCGCCCAGACGATCGACTGGGATATTTCCGAATTCAAAATACGAGATGGAGCCTCCGCTGTCGCCTGATGCTGTCCAACGAAGCTGTCGTTGGTTGTATGGCTGGGTGGCTGTTCCCGCTTCAATGACGGGGCCGGAGCCGTAGCTGCCATTATGTGCAAACGCACCGATCGTGGCAGGGTCGTCGTAGGAGAACGTCATCGGCGTTGTGAGAAACGTGCCGTCGCTGAGCAAGGTGTTTAGGTTATTTTTGTCCCAGCCGATGTTTCTCACCATATGGCCGTTTGCAAATCTGAAGGTGTTATTTCCCCGATTGGATCCATTTAAAAAGTATGACTCTGAATGAAGTGCAGGGGCGGGTGGCGGTGGAATGTCATTAAACTGAAGAGTCGTATTCGGCATCGGATACGCGTTCACGTGATTCCAGTTATTTGAAATCGCCCCGGGACCCGAGCCATTGGCGTTTTCCATGCGAAAGCCGTAGCCGAATGTAAAACTGACGGAGAGCAGGCCCGATGCAGGGGGGGAAACCTGAGGGGTCAATCTCGATGTCGCATATTGGTGCCCGAAATTCTGATTGCCCGCCGTTACGATGTTACCCTCGTCGAGAGCCAAATCACGTGCGTCCGTATTACCTGATCCTGTATCGCGGAGCGACATTTCCACGGCCCTAATCTGCGCGAGCAAAGGCCCCGCGCCATGCGGCAACTCTAATGCCGCACGAAAATCCTCCCCCGTTCCTCCCGAATCCGCCGGCCTCACGACCGATCCCGCTTTGCCAGCGCCGCGCACGGTGATTTTCACCGTGCGCCTCCCTTCACGACTCGCGGACTGCGCCACTCCGCTGACGTTGTTGAATCTAACCGGCTCCAGTCTGGGACTCGTCCTCGGCACCGCTCCAGTGCTCATCAAACCAAATTCCGTGAACGCTAATTTCCCCACCTTCGTTCTTTTCAAACTCGCGGGCACATTCAATGGTTCGTCTTCAATCACCTTCGTCGCGGCGAACATATTCGCGCCGCTTAAAGTCAAATCGCCCATTCCGATCCTGTTTAAATTTACAACCGCCCCGCCTTTCACCGCCAGCTTCTGCATGGACGCCTCGTTTCGCGCCTGCTCCACCGCAATCGCAACCACCGCCTCCATCGCCAGTCCCAGCGTGTCGTTGTTCATGCTGAAGCCGCCGGCACCGAGCGTCAGAGTGTTTGCTCCGCCGATGGTAATCAGCCCGGTCTGCGTCGCGATTTTCAAATCCTGCATCGAAATCTCTGCCGCGTCTGTCGTGTTTAAATTCGCTGCTGCACGTGCATCAAACACCGATAAATCCGTGGTGACCGGAAGACCGCCCGCCCAGTTTTCCCACGTGCTCCACACGGCATCCATCTCCCTCGTCCACGAAACATTCGCTGCGGATGCGCTCACCGCAAACATCGTGAACAGCGGCCACGCGCAAATCCGTTTTTTAATAAAGCGGTGCTGATGTGGTTTTAATTTCATTGAGGGAAGTGGGATGGAAGAGGGCGCATGAAATTCGGCACTACAACATCGAAAAATATTCGCACATTCGCAAGCACGTTTACTGGATATTTACTGACCGATTAGCGATTTAAAAAAGCTGCAGATTAATGAGATACCCTCCGCAGAAAGTTGACGTGGAATTTAATAGCGCGCCGTGCTGCTGGAGCATTTTGGTTTCTATTTTTGCAAACATACAAGCGTGAGTCCGTGCCTTTACAATTGGGCTGTGAAAACGCCAACGGCGTTCCATCATTCAGCCCATGGTTGGCGCGACAACGAATGGAGCGGAGCGACATAGCCTGCCGCAGGCAGCCCGAAGGGCAGCGCCGGGGGCGCTGGCAACCGTCTACCATGGGACGTTTGATAAAATGAGACCAAAACCCTGAAAGGGTTACATCCCACAGCGCGGCGAATCACGATGGCTGCAACCCTTTCAGGGTTGTTGGCATTTTTTTATGGCACACCCGGGGTAGCTCGTGCCTCGCAACCACCGGGCTGATTGACGGAACACCGTTGGCGTTCTTCTTCACCACCGATACTGGAGCATTTTTGTTTTGAACGCACACAAGCATGCAGCGTGTTTGATTTTCCTCCGGGCTGCTCCGCTGTATTTCAAGCGGTATGAGTCGCGGCTCACTTTGCTTCCGGATGTGGGCAAAAAGAAGACCGGGCCTGCAAAGATACAGGCCCGGTCTTGAGATTTGAGATACCTTTGCGCGTTATTTCTTGTTTTCGCGACGACGGCGGGCGAGCAGCGAGACGCCGCCTGCTACCATCAGTAATGCGGAAGTTGGTTCTGGCACTGCAACAACGCCGGTAACGACGATGTTGTCCAGCGTAGTCCCCGCGCCACCTAGCGGATTAATTTCCATCGTATTCAAGCCAACAGCAGTGTAGGCGGCGATGCTATACGTTTTCGTTCCACCAGATGCGAACAATGTGTTGCTGTCGAAGGTGGCAAACCACGTTACATCAGTCCCTGCCTTTACGAAATCGAACGTCCAATGGTTTGTCATTGGATTCGAGACACCGGTGAACTGCTGGGAACCGTAATCAGCGCCGCTTCCGCTAAAGTTATAAAGCCGATCAGAACCATGTTCAAAGCCCACAGTTGCATTATAGACGAAATCGTGGGCAGGAGCATCACCAGGGGCAAAAAAGATATCAAGTTGCTGATACGAGGTTAAATCGAATTCAATTTTGATATGATTAGTTCCGTGGCTGAATAAGTCGCTTCCAAAGCCGAGGAGTAGGTCAGTGGAGCCCGAAAGGGTAAGTTTTTCTCCCTGTATCTGGGCGTTATTGGGATTGTAATCCCAGTTATAAATATCCCCCACTCCTCCATCCGCTACTGTTCCATTGGCAATGCCAGTAAAACTCTGTGAGTAAATGTTGAAATCGGCTTTTGCGGTTGCGGCACCGAAGAGGAGAACGGCTGCGGCCGAAGCGGCGCACAGATGTTTGATGGAACGGGTGAGGGGTGTGGTTGCTGAGGTTTTCATGGTTGTTTTGGTGGTATTTTTAGGAGTGTTCATTGGTGGCAGGGGGAATCTGGGCGTGAATATTTGCATTTTCTTGAGATGAGCAAGCATTTTTTAAAATATTTTTCCTATTCCTCCACTCTTCACTTTTTTACTACTGATACCAAAAGTGTGAATAGTTCGCTAGAACTCCGTATTTGGCGCTTTGGCAAGGAGGGGGGCCGTCCCGGCCCACTGCACTCCGGAGGGGTGCCCTGCGGGTCGCACGCTGATGGTGGTGGCGTATTTTGCTGGCGCCCCTGCGGGGCACAAGGGGCCGGGACGGCCCCTCTCCTTGATGCCCGCGCTCCATTTTACCGATCTCCTTGTGAAAATGGTATAAAACATCGGTGCACGGCGCGCATATGCACCGTCGCTGACAAATATCTTTTCCGCTTTCCCGGGATGCATTCGGGACTTTCTCGGTTGCGAATTCGCCACCGTCAAATTCGCCGGCTCGCCCCTCCCCCGGCATCCATACACGCCATGACTGCGCCGTGCATGAAATCCCGTTAGATGATGCGGCTCCGGGTCTTTCTTGAAAATGCCCGGCCGCCTTTCATTTTGTGCGGAGCATTATTTGAATCGTATTTCTTTTCTCCGGTCTGTTAGTGAGAATTACTCCGCAGCATCAACAGGATCCAACCCACATCATGAAAACTCATCCCATTCACCGTTCGCTCATCCACAGAATTGCGCGGTTTTTCAAGGCCAGCCGTGTGATTGTGTCCGGCATCGCCTTCGCCGCTGCGTCCGCCGTTTTCCTCCACGCGGAGGATGCGCCGAAGATCGAGGTGACGCTCGATCCCGTTAGCGCCATCGTGCTCAAAAAGGCAATCAACGGATTTCCCGAAAACACGAAAGTGATTTCGACTACCTGCAACGGCATCTACACACTCGCGCCGGTTATTGACGGCATCAAAAAGCGCAAGGAACTCGACTGGCTGGAAGGCTCCTGGGCGTCCATTGAGGACGACGACACCCACGCCATCGAGATTCAGTTCGGAAAGCCACTGAGCGGCGGACGCTTTCAGATCACATGGGCGTATGACCACGACGACTACAAGATTTCCCGCTCATATCTTATCCAGGTCAAGGACAAGGCCGACGGCGTTTGGAAAAACGTCATCTGGGTGAAGGACAACCAGTCCATCGTCTCCAGCTACGTGCTGCCGAAGGAGCCGTTCAGTTTCATCCGCATCGCCCAGCCCAAAGGAGGCGGCCCCGACGATCGTGCAAACATCCTCTGGGTCGGCCAGATCGAAATCACCGACTAAACGGCGACTGCCGGCTATGCTTGCGGAGAAAAACCCGGCTTACTTGCCGAGTAATTTCTCCATCGTGTAAGGCTCCTTTACGTTCGCAGTGGCGGCGCGGACTTTTGCGATTTCAGCGGGGGTGACGGCGTCGCCGGTGTTGCCCCAGGATTTTCGGACTTCGGTCAACACATCGGCCACCCATTCATCAGACTCCTGTGCCATCGGGACCATTATCTGGCCGACGTAATTTTTCCCCTCAATCGGCCCGGTCAGGCCGCGTAGCACGATTTTGATCAGCGGTGTCTTGTCGCCATTCACGATGGCTGCGCCAGCGAGCGCGGGGGCGATTTTTTCGGCCCCGGCGTCCACGCCTTTGCCGTCGGCACCGTGGCAACTGATGCACAGCGATTGGTAGGTCACGGCACCTTTGGAAAGCGCCACCTCTTTGCGTCCATTCAGACGGCCCATGCTGTTTTTCACGTAGGCTTCGAGAATGTCGGGCGCGACCTTTGCGGCTTTCGCCTTCTCGATAATCGCAACCGCCTGATCTTTCGCCGGGCTGAAGCCCACGCTGAGAATCACCTGCGCGACGACGTTGGCATCGGGATCGGCGGCGAGCGGTTCGATCTTTGCGAGGAATTTGTCATCGCCATTTTTCAGCAAACGCTCGCCAGTGCGGAGCGCAGCAATGCGCACGCGCGGGTCGGTATCGCGGAGTTTTTCGCCGAGCAAATCGCCGTCAATCACATCCATCCCCTCCAGCGTCCAGAGCGCGTGCATTCGGCCCAGCGGTTCCTTGCCGGTGCGCGCGAGTGCTTTCAGCGCAGGAACGACGGACAAGTCGCGTTTTAAAACGAGCAGCTTCTGCGCTGTGTCGCGCCACCAGCCATTTGGATGGGAAAGGTGAACGACGAGTTGCGCCGGCTTTTCATCGAGCATTTTCGGAGCAGCCGTTTTCTTCGTGGTGGTGCTCACCACGCGCCAGATGCGCCCTCGCCCGATGTTCTTGTCCAGCCCCGCTTCTAGGATGCGGTCGCGCAGATAACCTTTCACCCACGCGCCTTCCTGAATGATGCCGCGATACATATCCACGATGTAGAGGCAGCCATCCGGCCCGGTCGCCAGGTGGATGGGGCGGAAATTGCGGTCGCTCGATGCGATGAACTCCTTTTTTTCCGCGTCGTAGGCGTTCGCGAGCATGATTTTTCCATCCACATTGCTGACTTTCGCGCGGCGGATCAGACGCCCGACCGGCTCGCCGATGAATAGATCGCCGTAGAGTTCCTTCGGCAGATTGTTGCCGCGATAGATGGTCTGTCCACACGATGCGGTGAAATGATTCAGCGTCTTGTCCGGGCGATTGCGGCCCGGGCCGCCCTGCACATCGGGCGTCGCGATGATTGGCCACGGGTCCTGAAAGTTCGCGGACAACTCGCCCTTGAGGTTCAAATTCCCGTATGCGCGCTGCATCTGAAATCCATACGCCGGTGCCTCCATCCCTGCGGACGAATAAAACATCCGGCCCATGTCATCCTGCGTAATACCCCATTGCGCAAAATGCTTAAAGCTCGGCTCTGTCTCCATCGCGCCGCGTGTGAAACGCAGTCGCTGCCAGCTCATCGCAGTGTAAATCCAGTTGTCCAGATTCCACATCAAGCCGCTGTCCTGATGTTCGAGATTGCCCTCCACCTTGATGGCATTGCCTTCGTAAACGAGCGTCTTTTCATCCGCCACACCATCGCGTTTTGTATCGCGGTAACTGTAGAGTTTCTTCGAGTAAGTCTCGCCGATCAGCACACGACCATCGAGCGGCAGCAGGAGACGCGGCAGCACCAGCTTGTCGGCAAAAACAGTGGCCTTGTCCATTTTCCCATCGCCGTTGGTGTCCGTCAGCATCGAGACACAACTCGTCGGCTCGTTCTCCTTCGTGCCGTTCGCGTCCTGCATGTAGGTGCGCATCTGCGCGACAAACATCCGGCCATTTCCATCCCACGCCAGCGTCACCGGCTCCTGGATCATCGGCTCGCTCGCCACCAGTTCCAGACGATAGCCCGGCGGCAACTTGATCGTCTTCAACTCGTCCTGTGGGCTGCGGAAATCCGAGGAAGGATTTGGCTCCACCGCAGGAGGCTCGACGGCAAAAGCAACACCCGCCACGCCCAGCATCGCAGCCAGCGCGAACGGCACATAACGCCGCGCTCCTTTCAGCGGTGACCGGGGTTGCAGTTTCAATTGAACTTCAGTGGAAGGGGTGCGTGGGTGCGATGTCATTGCACAACAATCAACACAGCGCACCGGTCATAGGGAAGATTTGAAAAACGAAACCTCGCATCCGCCATACCTCAGCGCGATGGCTGAGTCCTGACATCGCGCTCTTTCCAGAAGTCGGCTGCGGGCTGGGTGATATCGCGGTAGCTGAGGAATTTCAGGCTCTTGATGTTGCGGAGGAATCCGATTTCGCGGGCTTGGGCGGGGAGGAGGAGGGTTTGGAGCTTGCGGGCTTCGCGAAGCGGGGTGAGGTCGGTGAGTTTGGCGCAGTCGGAGAGAATCAGCTCTTCCAAGGGCATGCCGGCGATGGGAGCGAGGTCGCGGATGGCGGTGCCGCTGAGATTAAGTCGCTGGAGGCTCATGCCCGCGAGAGGGGTGAGGCTGGTGATGTTTTTGCAGCCTTTCAACGAGAGCTGGATGAGTTTCATGCCCTGAAGCATGGAGAGGTCGGGGATGTCCACGCCGTCGAGAGTGAGTCCGGTAACGAGGACAGGCTGTGCTTTGAAAAATGGGAGGATAGTGGCAAGCGGGAGGCCGGAGAAGTTGGCGCTGAAGGTGCCGCCGGGCTGACGGTGGATGCGTCCACGAAATTCGCGGCGATCAAGCATTTCACGGACGGGGGCGAATGCGGGATCGTTTTCGAGGGCCTGTCGGATGGCTTTTCCGGCGAGGGGGCGCTCGATACCGAGTTTGTCGAAGATGATGCCAGCCTCGGGGATGCGCCCCTGGCGCAGAAGGGATTCGTTGAGTTCGCGAAGTTGGGCGGGGCCGGGTTCGTGTTCCTCGCCAAGGGCGGCGATGAGTTTTTTGGTGAGGTCGAGGTTGTCCTTGGCAGCGGTGAGTTTTGGATTGATGCCGAGGGCGGTTTCGTAGGCTTCAGCGGCGTCGTCCCAGCGGAGGAGGGTTTGAAGGATGTTGGCACGGAGGAGGTGGTAGTCGGCGTTGTTGGGGAGCTGGCGGAGCGCGCTTTCGATGCGGTCGAGCGCGGATTCGAGGTCTTTTTGCCGGATGAGCTGTCGCGCTTGCTCGGCAAAAAGCGGAGCAGCGCCTTGCAAGTCCAGCATGGCCTCGGCGAGCTGCTGTTTGCTTTCGAGGGCGGCGCGTTCGCTGGCTCGGGCGTTGTCGCGCTCGTGTTTCAGCGAGAGGAAAAAGAGGACGAGGGCTGCGTTAAGGACGAGGAAGAAAAAGGCGAAGATGGCGACGCCCGCTTTATTGCGCCCGGCCCAAAGCATGATGTGGCGGCCAAGACCGGCGCGTTCGGCTTTCGGCGCGAAGCCGCCTTGCCAAGCGGTGATGTCAGCCTGCAAATCCGCGATGTTTTGGTAGCGGTCGCCGGGCTTGTAAGACATGGCCTTGACGACGATGGCGGCGAGGCCATCGGGGATGCGTTTTCCGGGGAGATGGTCGAGAGTGTAGTCTCGGGACGTGAATTTGGATTTTGTCGGGTAGTTATGTGTGCTGGGATGTGCAAATTTCCCCGTGGCGATGACCTCGATCAGTTCGGCGAATTCCTTGCCGGGATAGGGAGGCTGGAGGGCGAGAATGGTGTAGAGGATTTCGCCGAGGACATAGATGTCGCTGCGGGCGTCGATTTCATCGAGGTCGCCGCGCGCAGCCTCGGGTGAAAGGAAAGGTGGTGTGCCGACGATGAGGCCGTTGAGAGTCTGAAAGTTTCGCGCATCGGGCGCAGGCAATTCCATCTGGGTATCGCCGAGATGCTCGCCGTCCATGCCGTGCGCAATTTTTTTTGCGAGGCCCCAGTCCATCACGAGCACTTCGCCGTATTCGCCGATCATGACGTTGTCGGGCTTCAGGTCCCGATGGATGACGCCCATCGAATGTGCATAGGCGACGCCGTCGCAGATTTTCAAAAAGACGGTCAGCAGGACGGCGAGCGGGTATTTTTTAATCGCCTCCACATCGCCGTGCCGGATGTCGCGCAGGACCTGTTCGAGGGTGATGCCCTTGACGAACTTCATCGTGTAGAAAACCTCGCCGTGCTCATCGAGGCCGAGTTCGTAAACCGGGACAATGTTGGGATGCTGGAGCTGGCCGGTGACCTGCGCCTCATCCACGAAACGGAGCACGTTTTCGCGGGAGAATTGCGATGCTGTCTTGATGACTTTCATCGCCACCGTGCGGTGGATGCGAAGGTCGCGCGCCTGGTTCACCACGCCCATGCCGCCGCGCCCGATCGTTCCGAGCACTTTGTATTTTTTGCCTTCGAGGAGGGCGCGCACCGGTGTGAGCCCGAGATCCGGATCCCACAACGAGGCGGCGAGCATTTCGACGGCGTCGGATTTCAGCCGGATGAAAAGTCGTGCGCTGCCGATCTCGATCTGCTGGTCGGGCCGCACACGCGTGGGGAGTGAAATTTGCACGCCCTGGATGAAGACGCCATTGGCCGAGCCGAGGTCTTCGATGACGAGTTCGTAGCCTTGAAAAGTGAGCCGCGCGTGGTGGCGCGAGACGCCGTCCACATCCAGACCGATCTGGCAGCTCCCCTCGCGCCCGATGGTGTATTCGCCGTGGGTGATCGAGTATTTTGAAATACACTGCTCGCCAACATAAACGATCACCTCGGCGTGGATAGCCGAGGGAGTTCGCAGGTCTGAATCGGTGATGCCGCTTGGATCGTTTGCCACAATGGAAAATCCGGCAGCTAAACGCAGGCCCTGGCGCGGAGGTGACCCGCAGACACTGCGCTACAAACCGGGAATAGAGCCGGGAGCTGGTGCGAGGCCGGGCACGCCACCAGGAGCAGGAGCAGCTCCCGGGATGCCGGGGATGCCCTGGTCGAGAGCGCCTGGGACAGGAGCGCCGGTCTGAGTGCCGGGCAGTGCGTCTGATTTTGGATCCTTCGGCTTGATCGGCTCGGGCGGTGGCGGTGCGATAAAGGTGTTCTTTTTAAAGCTATATACGTTGCTATAAGTCGATTCACACGCGGTGAGACTGAGAACGGCCACCACGGCGGCAGAGGCAAAAATGGATGCGGGTCGGGACAACATGAGGGCGGTTTAGCGAGAGCGTGGTTGCTGAGTCAATGGCAGAGTCTGTGAAGAGTCTGTTGGAAAGCGGCAGGCACTGGCGGGTCGTGAATCCACGGAGCGGAGTTCAAAGGGCGCCTCAATACGAAGGTGCCACGATCATACGTCGCGTCGTAGCTGGCCGTGAGATCAAATCCAGACATCCTTCCAACGCAGCGATAAGTGCCAGAGCCGATCCACATTTTAATCTCCGTCTCGCCGGCGAAAGCCCCCCGGCCCGTCTTTTTCAAAATGACTGCGTGCTCCGAAGAAAACACGCCGTGCCATGTCGCCTTGAATTCCGCGAGATACGAGTCGCCGGTTTTTTTCGTGATAATGCACCACAGCTTTCCGCCTGTGCCGGAATGGCTCGTGCTCTTCCAAGTGCCCACGTAGCTCCCCTCAAACTTGTCCTTTCCGCCTGCGGCGAAATGCGGCTTCCGCCAGCGCGAGTCGTAGCTCGAACAAGCGGCGAGGCCAAGCGAGAGAAAGCAGAGACAGAGGCGATGAAATGACACGCGAAGATGATCGCACGCTCTGCCGTGCCCGGCAAGCCGGCGGTCTATCTCGGCGGAAATGAACGGATGGATGGAATCATGCGAATTCGTCATTCGACATCCGAAATTCGTCATTTTCACCCCACCCGCTTGACCTCGCTTTCTCCCGCCCATACGTTCCCCGCCCTTCATCGTGTCGAAACCAAAACGCATCCTCTTTGTCTGCACCGGAAATATCTGCCGAAGCCCGTTGGCAGAAGGCATTTTCCGGCACGCGGTGCGCGGGCGGAAAGATTACGATGTCGCGAGCGCTGGCGTGGCGACGGGCTTCGGACAGCGACCCAGCGACAATGGTGTGGTCGCGCTGAAGCAGTGGGGTGTTGATATTTCTGACATCCGTTCGCAGCCGATGAGCGATGAACTCGTCGCGTGGGCGACGCACATTTTCGCGATGACGCGCTCGCATCTCGACGCGATCCTTACGTTTTTCCCCGAGTCCGCAAATAAGGTGTGGCTCGCATGCGAATTCGAGCCGCAGCTCGCCACGCGCCCCGAAGTGCCGGACCCCATCGGCATGGGCATGCACGCCTACATCGCTACGCGCGATCATTTGCAGAAAGCCATTCCGAGTCTCATTTCATTCATTGATTCCACCATGTCCGAAACCAAAGCCACCACACAGGCCCCCACAGAAACAAAGAAAACACTCCGCATCGCCATCGGCGCAGACCACGGCGGCGTCGAGTTGAAACAAACCGTCCGCAACTTTTTGAAGGAGCACGGCTACATCGTGCACGACCTCGGCACGAACTCCGCGGAGTCCGTGGACTATCCCGATTTTGCCGAACTTGTTTGCAAGGAAGTCACCTCGGGCGAGGCGGACTTCGGCATCCTCATGTGCAAGACGGGTATCGGCATGAGCATCTCGGCCAACCGCCACGCAGGCATCCGCGCTGCGCTCATCACGAACGCAGCCGACGCGCGCACCACGCGCCTGCACAACAACGCAAATGTGCTCTGCATGGGCTCTGTGAACGTCGCGCCAAATCAATGCGGTGCCATCGTCGAGGCATTCCTCGGCGCGGAATTCGAAGGCGGACGCCACACACTGCGCGTGGAAAAAATCGAAGCCTGCGCGGGTGGCGCAGGCCGCTCGCTCGCGGAGACGGACAGCGCGGTCTTTCACTCCATCGAGGAGGAACACAAGCGGCAGTTCGAGGGCATCGAATTAATCGCGAGCGAGAATTTCACCAGCGCGGCCGTCATGGCCGCGCAGGGCTCCTGCCTCACGAACAAATACGCAGAGGGCTATCCCGGCCGCCGCTGGTATGGCGGTTGCGAAAATGTGGACGTCATCGAGCAACTCGCGATTGACCGCGCGAAACAGCTCTTCCCCGGCAGCGAGCACGTGAACGTCCAGCCGCACTCCGGCTCGCAGGCAAACACCGCCGTCTATTTCTCCGTGCTCCAGCCCGGCGACCGCATCCTCACGATGAACCTCGCCCACGGCGGCCATCTCACCCACGGCCATAAGGCGAATTTCAGCGGGCGCTTCTATGAAGTGACGCACTACGGCGTGAGCGAAAAAGACGAGCGCATTGACTACGACGCCCTCGCAAAACTCGCCCTCGATGTGAAGCCGAAGATGATCACAGCCGGAGCGAGCGCCTATCCGCGCATCATTGATTTCGAGCGGATGCGGGCCATCGCCGACAGCGTGGGAGCGTATCTTTTCGTGGACATGGCGCACATTGCCGGACTCGTCGCGGGCGGACAGCATCCAAACCCCTGCGGCCTCGCCGATTTCACCACCACCACCACGCACAAGAGCCTGCGCGGCCCGCGCGGCGGCATCATTATTTGCAAAGAGAAATACGCGAAGGCCATTGATTCGCAGGTCTTCCCCGGCATTCAGGGCGGCCCGCTGGAGCACGTCATCGCCGCGAAAGCCGTGTGCTTCCACGAGGCGCTCGATCCGTCCTTCAAAGCCTACGCCGCACAAGTCGTCAGCAACGCCAAGGCGCTCGCCGCACGCATGACACACAACGGCTACCGCATCACCAGCGGCGGCACGGATAATCACCTCATGCTCGTGGACCTCCGCCCGCGCGGACTCAACGGCGCACTCGCCAGCACCGTGCTCGATCACGCCGGAATCACCGTGAACAAAAACGGCATCCCGTTCGACACCGAGCCGATCAGCAAAGGCGGCGGCATCCGCATCGGCACACCCGCCGTCACCACGCGCGGAATGCGCGAGGACGAAATGATGGACATCGCCGACTTCATCCACCGCGCCCTCGAAGCCCGCGAAAACCCCACCGCCCTCACAGCCATCCGCGACGAAGTCCGCACCTTCACGAAAAAATTCCCGCTACCGTTCTAATCACGTCTGACCCAATGTCCGGGTCTTCGGAAAAGTCGTTGCGTTCAACGTCCCACTGGCAAGGTGCCGTGACGACAACATTGCTTGCGCCAGCAAAAAGCCGTCCGACCTCGGAAGGTCGGGCGGCTTTGTTGATTTTTCTTTGGAAAGCCCCGCTTTATTTGCGGCGGCGGCGAACCAAACTGAGTGCGCCAACGCCAAGCAGTGCAAGCGATCCCGGCTCGGGAACAGCTGTCGTTGCAGCTGAGTAGCTGTTGGCAAAATCAGTCGCGGTGAGGGGTTGATTCCAGATCACGGCTTCATCGATCCACCCTTTGAAAGCCTGTCCACCATTTGGGCGTCCACCAACAGCGATCGCGTTGTTTGGCGATGCTGGGTTAATTGTAAACAGATTCGTGGCACCGCCAGACGAACCCGCTGGGGCACCGTCAACATAGAAGTCAGCATTTCCAGTGGCTGCATTCCACGAGACGCCATACTGGTGGAAGTTGCCATCATTAGGCGCTGCACCACCAAAGTAGTCTTGTTTTGCTGCTGTGGTGAAATGCAAAGTGCCACCACTCGTAAAGCCAAAAAACCAAAGGCGGTTCCCGATAAAACGCTCAGAGTCTTGACCAGTGAATCCATCTGGTTTCGCCCAGATTTCGATAGACATACCTGTGAAACCAGTCTGACCATCGTAATGATAGATGGCACCCGAGGTGGCATTAAAATTACCTAGAGTAACCGGGCCGGGCCCATGCCCGAAGGCTACTGAATCTGTAGGGTTCGGATCGGCGTTGGCAGCACCAGCGAAATACGACGCTTTATTGGAGCCGGCCATCCCAGCACCGCCGAAACCCGACTGATTAATACTAGCAGTTGGCCCGTAGGTGAGGTCGATGTTTCGTGCACCCAGAGGATCAGGAACTCCACCGGGATAGACGGCGGTTCCACCAAAGGTTCCACCGGCAGTCAGGTTATTCGCCGCACCGAATGAACCGGAGAGGTCGGCGGTTGTCGTTCCAGATGTTTCATTCATGCCCCACCATCCGACTGGATTGGTGCTTTGAATGTAGCTGGTGTAATCCGCCTTGGCGGCGTGTGGCGTGATGCTCACGCCTGCGAGAAGCAGGGCAAGCGCGGAGTAACGTTTAGTTTTTTTGTTCATGGGTTTTTTCGTTATGGGTGATTGTTCTGCGTTGTGAGTAGGGGAACTTGTATTCGCTTATCGGACTCTAATTGTGGTGCGTCAATAGTTATTTTAGCTTTAATCATAGCCTCCTCGCCAGCCCCTAATACTACATTTGGAACCCACTGATGAAATCTGGAGAAGGCAGCCTTTCCGCAGAGCGCGCAGAAAGAAGCAGCATCGCAATTTCGTTTAAAAATCTGCGCGGCTCAGCGGAATCTGCGGATGAAAACCATGCCGCCCTTTACGGGAGCACCATGCTGTTGAAAATAAATCGCGCTCGCCATTTCTGAAAAGACGGGCATCTTCCCGCGCCTTGTGAGCGAACAGACGAAACATTGTTCGTTCTCCCTCGAACTGCCAGCCGGTGAATTTGACGCGTTCATTTTCGACTGCGACGGGACGCTTGCCGATACGATGCCCACGCATTTCAAGGCGTGGCAAATCGCGCTCGGCAGTGCGGCTAATGATTTCCCGGAAGCGATGTTTTATATGCTCGGCGGCGTGCCCACTGCGCGCGTGGTGGAAATTCTCAACGAGCGCCACGGCTACAACCTGCCGGTGGATGAGACTGTGGAGCACAAGGAGAAGCTCTTCCTCGAACTCAGCGTGGAAATCGCAGCCATCGAGCCGGTCGTCGCCCTCGCCCGCGAATGGCACGGGCGCAAACCGCTCGCCGTCGCCAGTGGCGGGCACCGGCGCATCGTCCACAACACCCTCAAGGCACTCGGCATCTGCCATCTTTTCGACGCCATCGTTTGCAGCGAAGACTACTCGCGCGGCAAACCCCACCCCGATCCTTTCCTCGAAGCCGCGCGTCGTCTCGGCGTGACCGCCGAAAAATGTCTCGTCTTCGAGGATACGACGACCGGCATCCAAGCCGCCACCGCCGCCGGCATGGCGAGCGTGCTGGTCCCCTGCCCCCGCACGGGAGTTTGAGCCGCACATCGCAATTTAATGAACGGCTGATTCAATCAAAGAAAAGCCCGCGAAAGATCACGAAAACCAAGTCGAGGACATTGCAGCGTCATAGTAAAAACGCTTTCGCGGCCTTTTGTCTGTTTCGCGGGCTTGTATCAGCGTTTTCCTAGGCCTCGGGGGCCGGCTCTTCTTCGGCGTCGGCTACGACGGGGGCGATGGCCTGGAGTTTCTCGGCACCTTTGAGGTCCATGAGTTTCACGCCCATCGTGTTTCTTCCGCATTCGCGGATTTCACTCACGCGGGTGCGCACCATCTGGCCTTTGTTGGTGATGAGCATCAGTTCGTCGCTCTCGCGCACGGTGAGCGCGCCGACGACGTTGCCGGTCTTGTCGCCGGTCTTCATCGTGATGATGCCTTTGCCGCCGCGCGACTGCACGCGGTAGTCCTCGAACGGCGTGCGCTTGCCGATGCCGTTCTCGCCCGCGACGAGCAGGCGGCATTCGTTGTCCACGAGCGCTGCGCCGATGACGAAATCGCCTTTGTCGGGCCGGATGCCCCAGACACCGATGCTGTTGCGCCCCTGGTCGCGCATTTCTTCCTCGTTGAAACGGATGCTCATGCCGTCGTGCGTCACGAGCACAATTTCGTTCGTGCCGTTGGTCAGCTTGCAATCAATCAACTCGTCGTCCTTCTCGATCTGAATCGCGATGATGCCGCCTTTGCGGATGTTTTTGAAGTCGCCAAGGTTCGTCTTTTTCACGATGCCGCTCTTCGTCGCGAAGACGATGAACAGCTTGTCCGTCCACGTCTCCTCGTCGGTTTTCTGACCCTGCACGCGGATGGTGGCTGCGATCTTTTCCTCGCCGCGAAGCTCCAGCAGATTCGCGATGCTGCGGCCTTTCGACGCGCGCGAGCCTTCGGGGATTTCATAGACGCGCTCGACGTAGCAGCGTCCGCTCTTGGTGAAAAAGACGAGGTAGTCGTGCGTGGTCGCGGTGAAGAGATGCTCGACGAAATCGTCATCGTCCTCCTCGGTCGCGCCTTCGCGGGTGACCATTCCTTTCACACCTTTGCCGCCACGGCGCTGTGCACGATAAGCGGAGACTGCGGTGCGTTTGATGAAGCCACCGTGAGTAATGGTGATGATGCAGCCTTCGTTGGCGATGAGGTCCTCGATGTTGATTTCGCCTTCGTCGGGAACGATCTGCGTCTTGCGCTCGTTGCCGTATTTTTCGCGGATGACGGCGAGTTCCTCTTTGATGATGGTGAAGACGCGCGCCTCCTTCGCGAGGATGTCGAGCAGGTCTTTGATGGTTTCCAGCAGCGCGTCGTATTCGGTCTTGATGGCTTCGCGTTCAAGGCCGGTCAATTGATAGAGGCGCAGGTCGAGGATGGCGTTGGTCTGCCGTTCGTTGAATTTATATTTGCCGTCCACGAGCCGTGCGCCGTCGCGGATGAGAATGCCGATTTGCTCCACGCTGCTCTTTGTCCAAGCGAGCGCCATGAGCTTTGCGCGGGCGTCGTCGCGGTCCTGCGAGTCGCGGATGATTTTGATGAAGTCATCAAGGTTGTTCAGCGCGATGAGCAGCGCTTCGAGGCGCTCGGCCTGTGATTCCGCTTCGCGCAGAAGGAAGCGCGTGCGCCGCAGCACAACGTCGCGGCGATGCTCGATGTAGCAGCCGATGGCGTCCTTGAGCGAAAGCAGCTTCGGCTTGCCGCGATCAATCGCGAGCATCGCGGCGGAGAACGACGATTCGAGCGCGGTGTGCTTGAAGAGGTTGTTGATGACGACCTTCGGGTTCGCGTCGCGCTTGAGGTCAATGACCACGCGAGTCTGCTCGTCCGACTCGTCGCGGATGGCGCTGATGTCGGTGATGACTTTTTCATTCACCAAGTCCGCGATGCGCTCGACGAGCACTGCGCGGTTCACGTTGTAGGGAATTTCGGAAATGATGAGCTGCTCGCGTCCGCCCTTCACTTCGGCGACGCCGATTTTTCCACGCACACGCACGGCACCTTTGCCGGTGTGAAAATATGACTTTATCCCCGAGGAGCCGAGGATTTCGCAGCCCGTCGGGAAGTCCGGGCCTTTGACGTATTTCATCAGTCCTTCGATGGTGATGTCCGGGTCGTCAATCTGCGCACACACGCCGTCAATTACTTCGGTGAGATTGTGCGGGGGCATGTTCGTCGCCATGCCGACGGCGATGCCGGTGCCGCCATTCACGAGGAGATTTGGAAAAGCAGCCGGCAACACGGTCGGCTCCTGACGCGTCTCGTCATAGTTCGGCACGAAGTCCACGGTGTCCTTGTCCATGTCCTCCATCAGCGCCGCGCCGAGGTGCTGCAATCGCGCCTCGGTGTAACGCATGGAAGCTGGCGGGTCGCCTTCGACGCTGCCGAAGTTCCCCTGCCCCTCGATGAGCATCTCGCGCATCGCCCAATGCTGCGCCATGTGGACGAGCGTCGGATAAATCGCCTGGTCGCCGTGCGGATGGTAGTTACCCATCGTCTCACCGACGATCTTCGCGCACTTGAGTGGCTTGCGCGAAGGACCCACGCCCAGTTCGGACATGGCGAAAAGAATGCGCCGTTGCGAAGGCTTCAACCCATCGCGGGCATCCGGCAGGGCGCGGGAAATGATGACGGACATCGAGTAGTCGAGGAACGACTTCGACATCTCCTCGGCGACATTGATTGGCAGGACTTTTTCGTTTTGGTGATACATCGGTTGTAGCGGGATCGGGAAAGGTTGGGCGTGTTTGGGGATTAAACGTCGAGGCGTGCGTTGAGTGCGTTGTCTTCGATGAACTGGCGGCGGGGCTCGACGATATCGCCCATGAGGATGGTGAACATGCGGTCGGCCTCGACAGCGTTGTCTTCGTTGAGGTCCACTTTCATCATGCGGCGCTTCTCGGGGTTCATCGTGGTTTCAAAAAGTTCCTTGGCATTCATTTCGCCAAGACCTTTGAAGCGCGATATCGAGAGACCTTTTTTGCCGACATCGAGAACTTTGTTGAGGATGTCCGGGATGGCAAATAGCGGATGCTTCACGGCTTTCTCCCCCTCGCCTTCAATGAGTTCAAAGATGGGGTTGTCGCTGTTGCTGTAGTGCTCGATTTTCAATCCCTTCTTCGCCAGCTCAGCGATGAGTTTTTCGATGGCGGGCGTTTCGTAAAGTTCGACGAGACGTGCACGACGGCGCGGGCCTTCCTCCTTTTTCTTTTTCGTCTCCACGGGCGCGGGCGCGGCGGGAGTTCCATCGGGGTTTGAAATTTCGAGCACTGGCTCGGGTTCGGGTTCGAAGAGTTCGAGATCCGGGTTGCTTTCGTGGAAGGCGCGGAGGCTGTCTTGATTCGGGAAATACTGGATGTGGTCTTCGTTCCCTTCGCGGATGCGGACGAGATACTCGGGCAATTTGCCGCTGGCACCACGATTGAGTAGGTAGTTCTCGAAGTCGCCGCCGTGGCGTCGCATCGCATCGCTGAAACGTGAGAGGCGATCTAGCAAGGTGAGCAATTCTTTCAACGCAGCAGCGGGGACTTCTTTTCCATCTGCGAGGTTTTTTAATTTCAATTCCTCTGCGCCGAGTTGAATCAGCATTTTGTTCAGCGCTGCATCATCATCCACGTATTGCTCGCGCTTTTTGCGAGTGATTTTGTAGAGCGGCGGGCAGGCGATGTAGATTTTCCCTGCGCGCACAAGTTCCGTCATTTGACGGTAGAAAAATGTGAGCAACAGCGTGCGGATATGCGAACCGTCCACGTCAGCATCGGTCATGATGATGATGCGTCCGTAGCGGAGCTTTTCCATTTTAAAAGACCCTTCCATGTCGCCGCCTCCGATGCCTGTGCCGATGGCAGTGATGAGCGTTTGGATTTCCGTATTTTGCAATACCCTATCGAGGCGCGCTTTCTCGACGTTGATGATCTTACCCTTGATGGGGAGGATCGCCTGATAACGACGGTCGCGGCCTTGCTTTGCGCTGCCGCCTGCGGAGTCGCCCTCGACGACATAGAGCTCAGTCAACTCAGGATCGCGCTCGCTGCAATCAGCGAGCTTGCCGGGAAGTCCGCCGCCGGTGAGCGCGGATTTGCGAACGGTCTCGCGGGCTTTGCGCGCAGCCTCGCGGGCGCGCGCCGCCATGAGGCACTTGTCGAGCACGCGCTTGGCGACGTTCGGGTTTTGATCAAAATGCAGCATCAGCCCTTCGTAGGTGATCGAGCCGACGATGCTCTCCACCTCGGGCGAGATGAGTTTCACCTTCGTCTGGCTCTCGAATTTCGGATCAGGATGTTTGATCGAAACGACAGCCGCAATTCCCTCCAGCACATCCGGCCCTGAAATCGCGGGATCCTTGTCTTTGATTAAATTATTGCTTTTCGCGTATTGGTTCACCGCGCGGGTGAGCGAGCCACGGAAGCCGCTGCTGTGCGTGCCACCGTCGGCATTCGGGATTGCGTTGGTGAAACACAGGAGTTGGTCGTTGTATGTATCCACGTATTGCAGCACAATCTCGGCCATGATTTTGTCCTTCCCTCCTTTGATCACGATGGGCTTGGGATGCACCTTGTCCTTGTTCTCCGCGAGCGATTCCACGAACTCCTCGATGCCGCGCTTGTGCTGGATCATCTCGGGCTTCATCCCCTCCAGTCGCTCATCCACGAAATTGAAAATCAGCGGTGCGTTGATGTAGGCCAGTTCGTGCAGGCGATGCCGGATGCGCTCGGTTTTATACTCGGTCGTCTCCTGAAAAATCTGCGGATCGGGTTTGAACGTGATGTGTGTTCCGGTCGTGCTTTTGTTTTTTAGATCACCGATCACTTTCAGTTTTGACGTGGTCTTTCCGCGCTCGAATGCAATCGCGTGAATCTTTCCATCGCGCAGCACCTCCACCTTGAACCACTCGCTCACAGCGTTCACGCACTTCGCGCCGACGCCATGTGTCCCGCCAGAATACTCGTAGTTCCCCTGTCCGTATTTCCCTCCCGTGTGCAGCACGGTGAGCGCGACCTCAACGCCCGGCAGGCCGGAGTCCTTGTTGATGTCCACAGGGATTCCGCGTCCGTTGTCTTTGATCGAAATCGAGCCATCGCTGTGGATGGCCACATCAATGTGCGAACAATGCCCCGCGAGGAATTCGTCCACAGAATTATCGAGCACTTCGTTGATGCAATGATGCAGCGCACGCTCATCGGTGCCGCCGATATACATACCCGGTTTTTCACGAACGGCCTCGAGTCCTTTCATCGTGCGGAGGTCGTCCGCGTTGTATTGTTTCTCGACTTTCTTGTTAGTGTTTTCGGAAGTTTCTTCGGACATAAATTGGTGGGTAAATTGAGCGGGCGCGATTGTAACTTGAGGCTGAGATCACGCAACTCCTGTTTAGGGTATTTTTCGCTGGAAAACGCAAGATATTGGGGTGCCGCACGCGAGTGCTACGCAATCAATTGTAAAGGCAGTCCGTGGCGATCCGAAGTGGAGGCGGCGAAAGAATGTGGCATTTTGGCGAGCATGGACGCGATGGACTCCACGCCCGGCAACCAAGCACCCTCTCCGCCCTCGTGCGTCCGGCTATGGCAGCAGTTCACTCACCATCGCGCGCTCTTCCTTCAACTCATTCAGCGTCGCGTCAATTTTTGCGCGGCTGAATTGGCTGATTGGCACGCCCTTCACGATTTCCCATTTACCATTCCATGTGTTGCGGATTGGGAAAGATGTCATCAGTCCTTTCTCGCATCCGTAATCTCCGGGCGAGCAAACGGCCACGCTGTTCCAATCGCCTGCGGACGTCGTTGTCGTCAATGAACGCACGGTATCCACCACCGCGTTTGCCGCGCTCGCCGCGCTGCTCAGGCCGCGGGCCTTGATAATTGCCGCGCCGCGCTGCTGCACGGTCGTGAGAAATTCGCCCTGCAACCACGCCGTGTCCGTGATCACTTCGGTAGCTGGCTTACCATTGATTTTTGCGTTCGCAAAATCGGGATACATCGTCGCGCTGTGATTGCCCCAGATTGCGAGATTGCTCACCGCCGTCACGTCCACTCCCGCCTTCTTCGCGAGCTGCGATTTCGCGCGATTTTCGTCGAGGCGCGTCATCGCAAACCAACGGTCACCCGGAATTCCTCGCGCATTGCTCATCGCGATCAGGCAGTTCGTGTTGCAGGGATTTCCCACGACGAGCACGCGAGCATCGCCTGCTGCGTTCTTTTCAATCGCCTTGCCCTGACCGATGAAAATCTTGCCGTTGATGCCGAGCAAATCCTTGCGCTCCATACCGGCTTTGCGAGGCACGCTGCCCACGAGCAGCGCCCAGTTTACGCCCAAAAATCCTTCGTCCAAACTTGCTGTCGGCACCACGCCTTTGAGCAATGGGAATGCGCAATCATCCAATTCCATCACGACGCCGCCGAGCGCTGGCAATGCAGGCTCGATTTCAATCAGGTGCAAAATGACCGGCTGCTCCGGCCCAAACATCGCGCCTGAAGCGATACGAAAAAGAAGTGAATAGCCGATTTGGCCTGCGGCTCCGGTGACTGCGACGCGAATAGGTGTTTTCATAGGATTTAAAAAGGGCGCGAAGGACAGCATTTCACTCGCTTCCACGCAAGCGCGGCGTCACTTCGATTCAAAAAACGAAAAAGCCCGGACGAAGTTTCCCTCGTCCGGGCTTCAAATCTTTGGTGCTCCGCGTTGGTTACGCTTCGACTTCGACGCCCATTTGGCGGGCGGTGCCAGCGATGATTTTCATCGCTGCGGCTTCGTCGCGAGCATTGAGGTCGGGCATCTTTTGCTTGGCGATGTCGAGGAGCTGTTTTTTGGACAACTTACCGACTTTCACCTTGTTCGGTTCCTTGCTGCCGCTGGCGATCTTGAGCGCTTTTTTGATGAGCGAACTCGACGGTGGCTGCTTGGTGATGAACGTGAAGCTCTTGTCTTTATAGACGGTGATGACGACCGGCAGAATGTCGCCAGACTGCTTGGCAGTCCGTGCGTTGAATTCTTTACAGAAGGCCATGATGTTCACGCCTTGCTGACCGAGTGCGGGGCCGACTGGCGGAGCGGGATTCGCTGCACCGGCGGGGATTTGGAGTTTAATTTGTCCTACGATTTCTTTTGCCATGATGAGTTTGTTTTGTCGGGCACGAGAGGCTTCGCGCCCTGGGTTGAGTTAGTGCGTAAAGTGTTAGACGTTGCGTTCGACCTGCCAGTATTCGAGATCCACGGGGGTCTCGCGGCCGAAGATGCTGACGATGACGATGAGCTTACCGCGCTCGGGATCGATTTCCTGCACGACGCCGGTCTGGCTTTGGAATGGGCCGTCGGAAACCTTGATGATTTCGCCAACGGTGAATTCGATTTTTGGACGCGCCTTTTCGTCGCTCGCACGGACTTGGGCGAGCATCTCGTCCACTTCCTTTTGGAGCATGGGCATCGGCTTGTCTTTGGTGCCCGCGAATCCGAGCACGCCGGGAGTGTCCTTGATGAAATACCAAGTCTTGTCCACGAGTTGCTTGTTTTCATCAATCAGCCACATGTTCACTATGATGTAGCCGGGGAAAAATTTGCGGGTGGTCTCAGTTTTCTTGCCGCGTTTCACTTCGCTCACACGCTCGGTGGGAAGGACGATTTCGTAGATGTAGTCGCTGAGTTCCTCTGTCTTGATGCGTTTGACGAGGCTGTCGTGGACTTTGTTTTCCTGTCCCGACATTACGTGGACAACGAACCACTGTTTGCGTTTTTGCTCTTCAGTCATGGATTAGGAAAAAAGGAGTTTGTTGATGCCCAGCAATGCAAAGTCGGCGATGGCAACGAAGGCAGACAGGAGAATCATGGCGATGATCACGATGACCGTGGAGTCAATGAGCTCCTTATACTTCGCGCCGAAGGCTTTTTCCTTCGGGTCCCACGGCCAGGTTGCTTTCTGCAACTCGGTTTTTACTTCGCGGGCGAAGGTGGCGATTTTTGCAAACATGGGCTAAATATTTTGGTTGGCACGGCGGGAGGGACTTGAACCCCCAACAGGCGGTTTTGGAGACCGCTACTCTACCAATTGAGTTACCGCCGTATCAGGTTTTTGTAACCGAAAGCGCGTGGTGGAGAAATACTCCACCACGCGCCGTTTTCGGCAAGTGGTTGTTTAGGCGATGATGTCGGTCACGCGGCCTGCGCCGACGGTCTTGCCACCTTCACGGATGGCGAAGCGCATCGTTTTTTCCATGGCGACAGGGCTCATGAGTTCGACTTCAACACCGACGTTGTCGCCGGGCATCACCATCTCCACACCGGTAGGGAGTGTGACCGAGCCGGTCACGTCCGTGGTGCGGAAATAGAATTGCGGGCGGTAGTTCGAGAAGAACGGCGTGTGACGGCCACCCTCGTCCTTGGAGAGGACGTAGATCTCGGCTTTGAACTTCTTGTGCGGCTTGACCGAACCGGGCTTGGCCAGAACCTGACCACGCTCGACGTCGGTTTTCTTGATCCCGCGGAGAAGAACACCAACGTTCTCACCAGCGCGGGCTTCGTCGAGAAGCTTACGGAACATTTCAATGTCGGTGACGATGGTCTTCTGCGTATCGCGGAGACCGATGATTTCGACTTCCTCTGTCTTCTTGAGGATGCCGCGCTCGACACGGCCGGTGACGACAGTGCCGCGACCTTCAATGTTAAACACGTCTTCGACGGGCATGAGGAAAGGCTGGTCAATCGGACGCTCGGGAAGCGGGATGAATTCATCCACTGCCTTGAGCAGGTTGGTGATGCACTGCGCATCGGCGTGACCGGCGTCGCCGCAAGCGAGAGCCTTCGAAGCCGAGCCTTTGACGATTGGCGTGGTGTCGCCGGGGAATTCGTATTTGTTGAGCAAGTCGCGAATTTCCATCTCGACGAGTTCGAGCAGTTCCACGTCCTCGACGAGGTCAACCTTGTTCAGGAAAACGACGATCGCAGGCACGCCGACCTGACGGGCAAGAAGGATATGCTCACGGGTCTGAGGCATTGGGCCGTCAGCAGCGGAGACGACGAGGATTGCTCCGTCCATCTGCGCAGCACCGGTGATCATGTTTTTCACGTAGTCGGCATGTCCGGGGCAATCAACGTGCGCGTAGTGGCGGTTGTCGCTGCTGTATTCGACGTGCGAGACGGCGATGGTGACGGTCTTTGTGTCGTCACGAACGGTGCCGCCCTTGGTGATGTCTGCGTAGCTGATCGGCTGCGCAAGTCCTTTGAGGGACTGAACGTGAACGATGGACGCTGTGAGTGTGGATTTGCCGTGGTCAACGTGCCCGATGGTGCCGACGTTAACGTGGGGTTTATCGCGTTTGAATGCTTCCTTTGCCATGATGGATGAGTTGTGTGTGTGTTGTGTTTAGTTGAAATTGACGCTCTTTCGCGCGGCCATTCGCCGCTGCCGTCAGCATGGAGCCTCAGACCGGGTTTGAACCGGTGACCTCGTCCTTACCAAGGACGTGCTCTGCCAACTGAGCTACTGAGGCACTGTGCCAAAGAACGACCGGCTTGCGCCGGCGCTTCCCTTCAAAAGAACGAAAACCCCTGCCCCATGCGGCGGCCATTGTGGTGCCGAATTGAGCAGGGAAAATTCGCGCCCTTTTTTGAAAAGCGGGCGCGCAAACTAGCAGTCGCTATCAGGGTGTCAAAACGAATTTCCGCTTTTTTGAAGCCATCGTTCAACTTCTCGAAGCGGCTATTTAACCACGAATCAAGCACCCTGTTTCTTTTTGGCTGCCTCGATTTTCTCGCGCAGCTTATCCGGGTTCTCGGGTTCGAGTTTAAGCGCTCGCTGCCAGTGATTCAGCGCTTCGCGCAAATTACCGAGCTGCTCGTATGTGTCGCCGAGATGCTCCAGCACCGTGGCGTCCTCTTCCTTCATCTTGCTGAGCGCGTTCAGTAATTCCCGCTTGGCCTCTTCAAATTTCCCAGTCTTGAAAAAATACCAGCCCAGCGAATCGAGATATGCGGCATTGTCGTCATCCAGTTCGATGGCCTTTTTAATATACTTGCCGGCCTCTTCGAGATTCAGGCCGCGCTCGACCCACATATAGCCGAGATCGTTGTAAGCACCGGGCGCGTCGGGATTGCTCTCGATGCTTTTTCTCAAAAGCTCGACCGCCTTGTCGAACTGTCCCGCGCGCTCCGCTGCGAAGGCCCACATTTCAAAAAGACTGGCACTCAATAACGACTCGTTGCGGCCTCGCACTTCCCCCTCAGCTTTTTCAAACATCGCGAGCGCCTCCGCGTGGCGTTTGGCGGAACTCAGCGCAGAGGCAAGCTGCGCGGTGATCTCGGGTCGGCTGGGAAACTTCTTGCGCGCTTTCGTGAGCGTAGCAATTGCATCGTCGAATTTTTTCGCGCGAATTTGCGCAAACGCGAGGCGGATGTGATTCGATGGAGCGCTCACATCGAGCACGAGGGACTGCTTGTATTGCTCCAGCGCCTTATCCACCTGCCCAGCCTGCTCGTAAAGCTCGGCAAGAAACTCATACAAGTCACCCCGCATGGACGTGGCCGGGTCGCGCGCGAGTTGTTCGAGCAAAGGTAGCGCCTCCGCCTTGCGATCATTGGCGAGCAGGGCTCGGATATGTTTTTCGCGGAGATTTTTTGTCGCCTCGTCAGTCGGCGCTTGATTCAGCTTCACCGCGCGCGCGTAAAAATCGAGAGCCTCTTTGTTGTTTCTCGCTAGCGCAAAAAAGTCGCCTGCCTGCGCGAGCACACTTGCATCGTCCGGCTTCAATTCCACGGCCTTGCGAAAAACAGTTTCCATCTGTCGCAATTCCTCCGGCGACGCAGTGCCATCATCCTTCAAAAAAACTTTCCTCAGAAACCCGCCGAACTGCAGCCAGTATTCCGCACTCTTGGCCGGGCTTTTTAACGCTTTCTCCATGACATCCGCCGCTTTCTTTTTGTCACCCGCCCCATCATGCAATTCATAAACAGCCGCCCACGATGGAAAATAATCCGGCGCAACCTCCGTGGCCTTCAACGCTGCGGCAATCGCGAGTTCGTGCTTGTTTAGATTTTTTTCGTAAATCTGCGAAAGATAGATATGCGTTTTCGGCTCCTTTGGTGCAGCAGCGATGCTGTCTTTGAGAATACGGATGGCCTCACCCGGCTCGTTGCGTTTCGCGAGTTCAAAAGCAACCTTCACCGCCAAATCCGCATTCGCAGGTTCGAGCGAACTAGCGCGCTTCCACGCTTCAAGTGCAACATCCGGTTCTCCCTTCGCACTCGCCACCTGCCCCCGCACAAACTCCGCCATCGCGTTTGCACGATTTTCCGATTCCGCCGTGAGTTGCAAATCGGCCTCTGCTTTCCGGTATTCGGACGGCCATGCGTCCGCATATTTCGGCCCGGGAGAAATGGTCGCTTCGAGCTTATTCTCCGCAGGCACTACGGGCTTTTGCTGCACCGGCTTCGCTGCCGCAGACCCCTCGTATAAATCGTCGGTAGCCGGTGGACGCTGCGTCTTGGCAACAGGAAGCTCCGCGGTTTTCGCGTCGGATTTTTTCGATGCCGATTTGGGCGCTGATAGAAGAGAACCGGTCGCCGTGCAAAACACAGCGAATAGAAACGTTCTCCGCAGCCAGCGGAAATTTGCGGGCAAGCGAAACCTCTTCATGGCGCGACAGCCTAGCGCCTAGCTCTTGTAGCGCAAACGCTTCTTGTGGCGGTTGAGTTTCATCCGCTTTTTACGTTTGTGCCGATTGATTTTCGATTTGCGGCGCTTCTTGATGGAGCCCATTCGTGGTAATTGAGTTTAAGAGGTTGATTTCGAGAGCGGCGGAGAAAAGCAGGCTCTCCCGCATCGGGCAATGACTTTCTCACGCTATGTGCAACGGGAGATTTTTCCCGCTACTTCGCTCCGCGACCAAAGAGAACGACAGGGATGGTGCGGAACAGAATTTTGATATCCAGCCAGATGGACCAGTTATCAATGTATTCAAGGTCAAGGGCCACCCATCGCTCAAAGCTTGTGATGTTGCTACGTCCGGAAATTTGCCAAAGGCAGGTGATACCCGGCTTCATGCTCAGACGACGGCGCTGCGCGGTGGTCTCGAATTTTTCGACCTCATAAATGGGTAGCGGCCGCGGACCAACGAGCGACATATCGCCAAGAAAAACATTCCAAAGCTGGGGAAGTTCATCGAGGGATGTTTTGCGTAGATATTTTCCGATCCGAGTGATGCGCGGGTCGCGATCACTTTTAAAAGCCGGGCCGCTATTTTGATTCATGCGCGCAAGCTCATCGCGCTGCATCTCTGCGTCCGTCACCATTGTGCGGAATTTCAAAATTTGGAATGGGCGCCCGTTTTTTCCTCCGCGTGACTGTCGAAATATCGCGGGTCCCGGAGATGTGATTTTGATGATCAGAGCAATCAACAAAAAGAGCCATGAGAGAAGAATGATGGCGACAAGAGCGATGCCGCGATCGATCAGACTCTTGATGAACAGCGCCCAGGAAACACTGGGAGCTGCGCGGAATACGAGCATCGGCTTGTTACCAAACGCATCGAAATCAGGACGTGCAATTGCTGTGCGAAGAAAGTCCGCGCTAAGCCAAGCCTCAACGCCTTCAATTTCGCAGGCTGCAATGTGCTCTTGCAGGCGGCCAAGCTGAGTGTGGTCGCCAACAAAAATCACGCGCCCGACCGTATGCTTATGAAGTGCCGCGATTAGATCGTTCGCACTTTGCTTTTGGATATCAATCTCCTCCGTTACCTCGATCTCCATCACTTGGTCTGCGGTAAAAGCATGACGGAAATCATGCATGTCAGCGATACTTCCAGCGAGGATGATAGGCTCACGAAGCGCTCCCGTTTTTATCCGCCTGCGATAGCGAGAGATAGTGACCCTCTCGCGAAACAGTATCAGGGTCGCAGCAAAGAGAGCAAAGAGCGGCATGACTGCACGACTCTCAAGGTTGAGTTTCAAAAAATACGAGGAAGCAGCGATGATGAGACCGACAACGAGCGCCCCGCGCCCTAGCTGCCCGAGCGATTTGGCGAATGTCTTGCGCGTGGGGTGCTCATAGAATCCCTGAGCTTCGATGCAAATAGGGCCGAAGGGAACCAGCACGAACAGCAGCCACTGAAATTCGCGGAATGGCGCGATGACCGTATCAAAAAGACGCCAGTCGTAACCCATGAAACGCAGGGTGTGGGCGCTCCAAAATGCGAAGGCGAGCAAGAGCGCGTCCACGATTTGGAGGAATTGTAAATTGAGTTCCTGGCGGCGTCCGATCATTCTGCTTGGGATGAAGTCACACAAGATAGCCGCGCAAGCCACACAAAGAGCGAGAAAAATTGCGGCTATCGCTATGAATCGCCCGAACGTAGTGGCAACTGTTCATACAGAAAAGGGCCTGCGCATGGCCACCGATTTGGTGAGCGGAGATGTGGATATCATAGAATTCCGGCTCGATGCGTTGGTGCAACGTGTAGATGAAATTGAAGACATACTCCGCTCACTGAAAGTGCCAGCCCTGTTGACAGCACGGCATCCCGCTGAAGGTGGAATGAATCGCCTCACCCTCGCAACGCGCCGTTCGCTGCTAATGCGATTGCAGCCGTTAGCCTTGCTGGTGGATGTGGAATTGCGTTCCGTAAAATCGTTTCTTGATGTTATCGCTGCTGCAAAATCGCGCGGGGTGAAAGTGGTGGTTTCGGATCATCACTTTGGGAAGACACCACCACTTGCGAATTTGTTGAAACGAGAACGCGCGGCCTTTCAAGCAGGCGCTGATATTTTCAAACTCGCCACGAACACAACAAGGGTCTGCGATTTCACCGCGCTGCTCGATTTCATCTCGCAAAATAAACCGCGCCCACGCGCCGTGATGGGTATGGGCGTCTTTGGAAAAGTCTCACGCCTCACTTTGGCTAAAGCTGGTTCCGTCCTCAATTACGGCTATTTGGATAAGCCTAATGCCCCTGGTCAATGGGAGGCGCGGGAACTCAAAAAGTTGATCTCGCAGATCTAATCAAAGCTTATGCTGCCGCTGCCTCGTTTGATTTTGGAGGTGTGGCTGGCTGCGTCTGACTAAGAACACGCATCAACGCCGAATAAATCTCGGAGGGCCCAAGCCCCTTGCTCACGTAGCCATTCGCACCCGCCTTGCGCGCTGCCTGCATCGCATCCTCATCGTAGCCAAGGCCGGTAAACATCACAATAGGCAATGCCGGGAGTTTTTCCCGAATCATGGAAATCAAGCTGATGCCATCAATTTTCGGCATCCCGATATCGAGGATGATGGCGTCGCAGGCATTCAAATCCAACCAACTCAAAACCTTCGAGCTATCAGTGAGCGAGGAGCAGCCGTGGCCCTTGCTACGCAAGTAGGTGGTTAGAAAGCGATTTAGGAGGCGGTTATCGTCAACAACAAGGAAGTTCATTTGTAATATGGGCCGTTTTCAACCCGTGAATTAGCACTGCCCGTGCCACGATCCCCAAAGCTTCCAATGCTCAGCTTTAACCATCTACGGAAAACAAAAGGCCGGGCAGCAAACGCTACCCGGCCCTTGTTGTAATCTTTACTCGTTAGAGCTTAGAAGCGGACGACGATTCCGCCGCCGAAGGACCATTGATCCTTGTCGCCATCAGTAACTCCGTTGGTCACGCCAGAGGCGGCCGCGTTGTCACCGAGGTGATAGTAAGTGGCGTTGGCTTTGAGGGCCCACTGTCCGAGGCACTCGGGCAGGAAGTGAAGCGGGAGTTCCGCTGCCACGCCAGCCGAGACATAACCGAAGGTATCATCTCCGGTGCCGGTAACTGGGTTGCCGTAGAATCCATTGCTGCCGAGACCGACATTGATCGGAAGGCTGATGGTTGCAGGACCAGCTTGGAAGCTAGGAGCGACACCCACTTCGTAGTAGATGCCTTCTTCAGCGCCTGTGCCGGCTTTGCCGTCGAGCTCAATCATCACAGTGACATGAGGATGCAGGGCGAAAGCGCCGAGCAAATCGCTGTCATCATACGAAAAGTTGATGTTGGCGTTGTAGTTGTCCGCGAACGAATCATTCGGGCTCAGAAGTGCGAGGAAGCTCGGCGTGATGCTGAGCTTGCCGAACTGGAGCGTGACGCCAGCGGAATAATCGAACTCATACCACTGCGAAGTGGTGGAGCCGGCAAACGGGCTGCGGTGATTATGCACGCTGCTCCATGCGCTGAGGTTAATGGTCGCTTTGGTAAGCGCACCACTGCCTTCATAGATCTTGAAGTAAAGATCGGCGTAAGGCTGGCTGATGAAGCCCTGATTTTCCTGCGGCACGCCGCGGGAAATGTAGTTCGACGTGAAGTCCACGCCGAGGTCACCGGTAATGCAGGATTCCTTGACGACTTCTTTAGTCGCCTTGCTGTCCTTGGCTTTAACGGGAGTTCCAGCGTAGGCAGTGCTGCCGATGAAGGCTGCTGCTGCGAAGGCCGATAACGTAGCGATTGTGCGTTTGGTCATGTTGTTTTTTGTTTTAGTTTAGGTGGTGTCTTGGTGTTTTAGTTTTGTGCCTGTTATGGCGACGGACGGCAAATAGCAAAATTCGGCACAGGCGTGCAACTATTTTTTTAACAGATAATGTGAATAACTGTGAATAACTCCTCTCTGAGGCCTATCTATGATGCTTTGATCGGTGAATAACTTTCTCGTTTATTATTGAGAATCGCTACGCATTCGTAGCTTTTTCTAAAGAAATTCAGTCCGGCATCAAAACTGAAAATAGATGAATGCTTTATAGACCACCGGCTTCATGAATATCGCAAGAGCGGCTCCGGCACCCATGAAAGAAGCGAAGCAATAGGCTGGGATGGATCGCCACCATTGGCTGAGGTAACCATGGAAGTTCAACCAATGCACGGATGCGAGGATGACAATGATAATGAGGGCACCATAGCCACAAACGCTCTTTTGCCCGCCAGTCTGGGGAGATATAAGGGACTTCCAGACAGTGAGCGTATTGGAGAAACTACCTGCAAGCCGTTCGGCGACAATTTTTCCCGACTGGCCGGCAATGCTCCAATCGCCGGTGACTGGGTCGCGTTGCACGGCATCACGACGAATGAGAAGTTTCTCGCCCTGCTGATCATAAAAACCGTCGCCAAGCATTCGGATTGGTTTTTTGGCAATGGAAGGCATGTCGATATCTCCGAGGGTTTCCTTGTCCCCAATCCGAATCTTTACGCCCACATAAGTATCCCCTGCGCGGAAAGGCACCCAGGCGAGCAGCACCCATAGAAAAGTCAGCGGCATTGCGATCCACTTCGCCGCTGAAATCATCCGCGCTCCGGCCAGCCTCACCCATTCGCGATGAAAGATGAGCGCGATGCCATGCAACCCGCCCCACAACATGAACGCCCACGACGCCCCGTGCCACAACCCGCCCAGCAACATCGTCAGCATCAAATTACGGTAAGTGAAAAGTTTCGACCCGCGATTTCCTCCCAGCGAAATGTAGAGATAATCCCTCAGCCACGAACTCAAACTCATGTGCCACCTCCTCCAGAAATCCGTGATGCTCGCCGCAAAATACGGAAAATTGAAGTTCACACACAGTTCGTAACCCAGCAGCCCGGCCACCCCCAGCGCCATGTCCGTGTAGCCGCT
>CANJNZ010000012.1 GCA_947476045.1 Chthoniobacteraceae bacterium | reverse complement strand
GCTTGCGCCATCCATCCGGCTCCCTCGCATAGCGTTCATCAATTCGTGCAGCCGCATCCGGCCTGCCCAGTTTAAGTGTGTTTCCTCCCATCCCTCCCTTTTATCTCTTTTCCAATACTTTGTCAGCTTGTTTGTGGAATGTGGTATCATACCGCGCCACAATCCGATCAACGCGATGACCATGGGAAGCATCGCCAAGGACGCGGGTCTGACCCCGGAACAATTTCGCGCACTGTTATGAAACGGGCCACTGGCCCTCAAACACCGCGCGCGGAAGCAGCCCGCGCATCCAGCCATGCGAGCGCCTTGGCGTAGCTCGCGCGGTGCAGGTAGTGGGCAAAGTCACCATCCAAAGGCTGCGGCAACTGCGCCGCGAGCGATGTGATTTTTTCCGAGACTGATTTCAGTTTTTCCAAATGCGCGGCGGGATCGCGCGTATAGAGTTCGCGGTCGGCGATTACGGCGAGTCTTTCGCGCAATGCGGCGGCGAGTGACTGGAATGTTTCGTCCGCCATGCGTGGCTAGATCAGATCCGTCACAGCACCCGTGCTGGCGCTCGTCACGGAGGCGGCGTATTTGGCCAGCACGCCACGAGTGTAGTTCGGGGCTGGTGCCTTCCACTTTTTGAGACGTTTATCGAGTTCTGCCTTCGCGATGCCGAGGGTGAGCGAACGTTTCTGCGCATCAATCGTGATTGGGTCACCATTTTTCACCACGGCAAGCGGTCCGCCGAGCGCGGCCTCGGGCGTGATGTGGCCGACGACGAATCCGTGCGAGCCGCCGCTGAAACGTCCATCGGTGATGAGCGCAACATCCTTGCCGAGTCCCTTGCCCATCACCGCGCTAGTGGGGCTGAGCATCTCGCGCATTCCTGGGCCGCCGACCGGGCCTTCGTGGCGGATGACGATGACATGGCCCTTCTTCACGCGCCCATCGAGGATCGCCTTAAGCGCGTCCTGCTCGTTTTCAAAAACGATGGCCTTGCCGGAAAAGCTGAGTCCCTCTTTGCCGGAAATTTTTGCCACGGCGCCACCGGGCGCGAGGTTGCCGTATAGCACGACGAGGTGGCTGTCCTTTTTGATCGGGTTGCTGAATGGGCGGATGATTTCCTGGTTCTTCGGATACACCCGCACGCGCTTGAGATTCTCTTTCAGCGTCTTGCCGGTGACAGTCATGCAATCGCCGTGCAGCAGTCCTTCTTCGAGCATCATGCGCATGAGCGGCGTCTGTCCGCCGATGGCGACCAACTCCGACATGAGGAAGCGTCCGCTCGGCTTAAGGTCGGCGAGCACGGGGACGCGCTTGCCGATCTTGGTGAAGTCATCGAGTTCCAGTTTCACGTTCGCGGCGTGTGCCATTGCGAGAAGATGGAGCACGGCGTTTGTGGAGCCGCCGAGCGCGATGACGACGGAGATGGCATTTTCAAAAGACTCGCGGGAGAGGATGTCGCTCGGGCGGATACCGCGCTTGATCAATTCCACCACCGCCATGCCTGCGGCGCGTGCGTCCGCCGCCTTTTCTTTGCTCACGGCATTTTGTGCGGAGCTGTTCGGGAGCGACATGCCGAGCGCTTCAATCGCGCTGGCCATCGTGTTCGCCGTATACATTCCGCCGCATGAACCTGCGCCGGGAATCGCGTGTTCCTCGATGAGTGCGAGTTCGCGTTCGTCCATCACACCAGCCGCGTGTTTTCCCACGGCCTCGAAGCACGAAACGATGTCGAGTGGTTTGTCAGCGATCTGAGCCGCGCGCTCTTTGTTTAGGCGCTTTTCCGCGAGGATTCCGGTGATGCAGCCGGGCAAAATCGTGCCGCCATAAACAAACACCGACGGTCGGTTCAGTCGCGCCATCGCGATGACACAGCCGGGCATATTTTTGTCGCAACCGCCAATCGCCACGAGTCCATCGAAGCCTTCGCAAGCCATCACTGTCTCCACGCTGTCGGCGATCACTTCGCGCGACACGAGCGAGTATTTCATCCCCTCGGTGCCCATGCTGATGCCATCGGAAACCGTGATAGTGCCGAAGATGACGCCTTTTCCACCGCCAGCGCCCACGCCGGCCTCGGCCTGCCGCGCGAGTGCATCAATGTGCATGTTGCAAGGCGTGACCATGCTCCACGTGCTCGCGATGCCGACTTGCGATTTTTTGAAATCCTCCCGCGCAAAACCAACGGCATGCAGCATCGCCCGGCTGGCGGCGCGCTCTGCGCCATCAACGACTTGGCGTGACCATTTGCGATGAAGTGACCCTGGATGTTTGGACGGTTCTCTGCTCATAAAAGGGCGCGCACCCTAGCGGGCACTTTTCTATCTGGCAAGGACGGTGGACGGACCGGAGAAATCAGCTCTTAGCCTTCTTCGTATCGCGATAAGCGGCGACGACGAAAAGCACGGCGGCCACACAAATGCACGAGTCGGCGACATTGAAAGCCGGCCACGGATTCGCAAAGCGGACGTGCAAATCCACGAGGAGAAAATCCACGACATAGCCGTGAATGAAACGGTCGGTGACATTGCCGAGAATGCCGCCCAACAGCAGAGGCACCGCGAGGCGTGACGGGGCATCGGTGAAAACATTCCGAGTCCACGCGACGAGCAGTCCGATGAATGCCGCGATGGAAAGTAGAATAAACACCCAAGGATGATCGCTGAGGAAGCTGAACGCAGCCCCTGTGTTTCCCCAATGCACAATCTGGAACCAGCCGGGAATAATATCCGTCTCCAGAGGCAGGTGCGCGGTTTTCGCGATCGTATCGGGAAACAGCGCGACATTCCTTTCACTCGGCACCAGCGCGTAGTGCGTGAAAATCCACCACTTCGTGAGCTGGTCGAGCGCGTAGGCGGGCAGCGCGATGGCGGCGAGGAACTTCATCTATGCGGGTAGCGCTTCGTCGCAGCGCGTGCAGACACCCTTCGCGGTGAGCGGCTGCTGGCGCCAGCAGCGCGGGCATTGCGGCTGGCCGCTGCGGAAGACTTTCGCGACCGGCTCGGCGCCGGAGGCGAGCGTGAGTTCGCTGATGATCAGGAATTCCTCCAACTCGGCTTTGTCAGCATTCAGCGCGGCGTGCTGCGCGTCGGCGACTTCAAGCGTGATGGCGGCTTCGAGGGACTTCGCGATGGTCTTCGCCTGGCGCGCGGGCTCGATGGCTTGCTGGTAAATGGCGGCGCGTAGCTTTAGCCACTCGTCCACCTTTGCTTCGAGTGCTTCGTCGCGGAGCGCGGCGTTGGCCTCGGGGAGTTTCTCGATGTGGACGCTCGTCTTCTTACCGGAAAATTCCCACGCCTCGTCGGCAGTGTAGGCGAGGATCGGCGCGAGGAGTTTCGCCACGGCGTCGAAGCACGCGTGCATCACGCTTTGCGTCGCCCGGCGACGCGGGGAATTCGCGGCGTCGCAGTAGAGGCGGTCCTTCGTGATGTCCACGTAGAGCGCGCTGAGTTCCACCGTGCAGAATTGGTTCACCGTCTCGAACACGCGGCGGAAGTCGTAGGCCTCGTATGCCGCGCGGCACGTCGCGATGACGCCCTGCAGTTTCGACAGCACCCATCTGTCCACCGTCGTTGCGCCATTTTTTAAGCAGGAAGCCATGAAATCAGGAATATGGCTCATGCCCGGCTCGTGCCCGCCGCCCTTCCTGTCTTCCTGCCTTCCTGCTTCAAAATCCGAAATGTTCGCCAGCAGGATGCGCAGCACGTTGCGGAAGCTGCGATACGCCTCACTCGTGCGCGCGAAGCTGTCCTCGGAAAACGGAACGTCGTTCGTGAAATCCACGCTCGCGGCCCACAGGCGCACGATGTCCGCGCCGAATTTCCCGACAAAATGCTCGGCCTCCATCGGCTTCTTGTAGGTGCCCTGGTCGCTCTTGCTGACTTTCTTCTTCGTGTCCTTGTCCACGACGAAGCCGTGCGTGATGACCGTCTTGTAGGGCGCGTGGCCGGTGAGCGCGACGCTCGTCATGAGCGACGACTGGAACCAGCCGCGGTGCTGGTCGGTCGCTTCGAGATAGACGTCGGCGACTCCGCCGCACGCCTTCAGCTCCGGGTGGCGCATCAGCACGGCCTGATGCGAGACGCCGGAATCAATCCACACATCGAGCGTGTCGTTGCGGCGCGAAGTGCCCGCGGGCAGTCCGAGCTGCGCGGCCCACCACGCGTCGTCCTTTTCAAACCACAGATTCGTCCCGCCATTCTCGACGAGGTCTGCGACTTTCGCAGCGAGATCGGCGCGCACGATGGGCGTCCTTTCGCTCCCGGCAAGCGTGCCGGAGTCCTCGTAGAAAACCGGCAGCGGCACGCCCCACGTGCGCTGGCGCGAGATGCACCAGTCGGGCCGCGACTCGACGGTGCCGTAGATGCGGTTGCGGGCCCATTGCGGGATCCAATTCACGCTATCAATGGCAGTGAGCGCCTCGGCGCGAAAGGCATCAATGCGGATGAAAAACTGCTCCACCGCGCGGAAGACGATGGGCGTCTTGCTGCGCCAGCAGTGCGGGTAGTCGTGCGTATATTTCTGCTCCGCGAGCAACGAGCCATTCTCGCGGAGGAAAGTGACGATCTCGGCGTTGGCATCGAAAACATACTTGCCCACCCACGCGGGCACGCCGACATCCTCGGTGAATTTGCCAAAGTCATCCACGGGCGAGAGCACGGGCAGTCCGTTCGCCTGACCGGCGATGTAGTCGTCCTTGCCGTGGCCGGGCGCGACGTGAACGAGGCCGCTGCCAGTGTCTGCCGTTACAAAAGAGGCTTCGATCAAACGACTCTCGCGATCCAAGAATGGATGCTTGTAACGAAGTGATGCCATCACCTCGGGCTTCACGACTTGCGCGTATTCGGTTGTCGGTTCACGCCTGAGCGGGTCTTCCAATTCCGGCGGCAAATTCGGCACTTGAGCGATGATGTAATTCTCACCGTTCCGCGTGAACGCTAAGTAGTTGAGGTTTGGACTAAACGCGACTGCCACGTTGGCTGGTAACGTCCACGGAGTTGTCGTCCAGATCACGACGTATGTTGGGCCGCTGCGACCGATTGCGGCTTCACTTTCCGGCGTGAGCCTGAACTTCACATAGATCGCCGGGTCCGTCCGCGGCGCGTATTCCACCTCCGCCTCCGCGAGCGCGGTCTGCGCGCCGGTGCTCCAATACACGGGCTTCTTCGACTGATACACGAGGCCCTTCTCCACGAGCTTGCCGAATGCGCGGATGATGTCCGCCTCGTAGCCCGGCGCGAGCGTGAGATACGGATCCTCCCACGAGCCGAACACGCCCAGCCGCTTGAACTGCCCGCGCTGGATGTCGATGTATTTGCGCGCGAATGCCTCCGCGCGGCGGCGGATTTCCGCGGGCTCCAGGCCGCGCTGCTCCTTCACCACCTTGAACTCAATCGGCAGCCCGTGGCAGTCCCAACCCGGCACGAACGGCGCGCGGAAGCCGAGCATCGAGCGCGACTTCACCACGAGGTCCTTCAAAATCTTGTTCAGCGCCGTGCCCATGTGGACGTCGCCATTCGCGAACGGCGGCCCGTCGTGCAGCACGAAAAGCGGCGCGCCGATCCGCGCATCGAGAATCTGCCGGTAGAGCCCCGCGGCCTCCCACTTCGCGAGCCGCTCAGGCTCGCGCTTCACGAGATCGGCCTTCATCGGGAAGTCCGTCTTTGGCAGCAACAGGGTGTCTTTGTAATTGGCGCTCATTCGTAGTTTGGAAAAAGAGCGCGCACGCTAGTGGTGCGTCTCCGGCGGGTCAATGCGCACGAAACACTGCGTTTTGTTTAGTCTGCGGATGGTGTGGGTGGTGTGCAGTTGGCGTAGGCGACGATGTCGGCGGCGGTGCGGCGGATGTCGGGGAATGTTTCGCTGGCACCGGCCTTGGCGAGGCGTTCCCGGCGGGTGGCAAACTCTGCGTCGTCCGGCTGCCAGAGGCCGATGATGATACGCGCGGAAGGGAGGCGATCTCGCAGGCGTTTGCACAAATTGCGGGCGGCGATGGTGGACACGGGCGGGAGCGAGGATATGCAGACGATGGGCGGTGAGAGTGCGGCGGCCTGCTCGATGGATTCGGCAACGAGGAGCGTGGATGAAAGAACCGTGGCTGTGATGCCGGATTGCGCGAGCACTTGTGCGAGCAACACTGCGGCGATTTCGTCGCCCTCGTGACTGGCTGGGATGCAGAGGATGGGTGCGCTGGGGGTGAGGGGTTCAGCGGGAGGCAGTGCGAGGTCGGTGAGAATCTGGCGGAGAATTTGGAATGCCTCGGTGCGCGCTGTGTCCGAGAGCACGTCTGCGCGGAAGTCGGCCTCGATATTGCGCAATGCGGGCAGCACGACTTCGTCGTAAGCAGCGGTCACTGATGTTTCGCGAGTGTGGATTTCAATGATGTCGCTCGCTTCGTCTTCATTGAGGGCGAGCAGGCGCTGGTAGAGACGGTCCGATGGGGAGATGGATGGTTTGTCGCCGATGAGCAGATCGAGAAATGCGAGGGCAGGCAGATATTTTCCAGCCACAGCGAGACAGACCGTGAGCGGCGTGGCGAGCACGAGGCCTATGCCGCCCCACAGCCACGTCCAGAAAAGCGCGGAGACGATGTCAGCGCGCTGACTCACCTGTTCTTTTTGCTTGAAGGAATTTTTTTGCCGTTGATAGTCGCCGTCCGTTTTAACGGGTTGATTGGGCGAAAGCCAAATCAACTCGGCGCTTCCGGCGTCCGCACGATCTTACGGGGTCATGCGAGCATCGGGGGGGCAAAACGGGGGGACTCCGGGAATTTTACCAACCCGCGAATCACCTGAATATCACTGGAGAACGGGGTCTTAGCTCAGTTGGTAGAGCGCCTCAATGGCATTTTTTCGGCCGATTCTTTCGGTATGTATGAGTCACAGAAACCCACGATGACTCACGCAGACAATCGCTCATGGATTGAATACTGCCACTTTCTCCGAGGTGTGACCGAAGCGTATCCGAGGTGACTCAAAATTTTGCGCGAGGGGGGCAAAACGGGGGGGCAACCTTTGGGCGTGATCGCAGCGCGCTTTACAAGCCGCGCGGAACGGCCCGTCCTTCTTCTCCTGCAACTCCATCTCCATCTCGATACCGACGGCTTAGCCCAGCGATTTTAGGCTCTCCCCCTGCGCCAACCAAGGCGTGAAGCTCACAGACTTCAGAAGCCCACACTTCGCACAGGTCCGCTTTCTGCAATCTTCCGATGTTATTGATGTTCATGGGTCAGAATCTTTGTTCACAGAGGTGGCGGAGGAAGAAGAGAAGAACGGGATCGAGCCCTCAGTTTAAAATGCGATCACACGGCGAAACGTCCTTCTTACCCCCCGTGCGGGGTGGCGCGGCGGCCCTTCTGCACTGCGTAGTCGCGGAAGCCTAGCACTTCCTTGAGGGTTTCCGCGTTTGTGAGGCCGTTTGTCACTTCCTTGCCAGCCCGATCCACTGGCTTTGCGTCGGGGAAAAGGAGTTGTGTGGTGCCGTCGGCCAAATCGTTCAGCGCCTTTGCTGCACGTGCGTAAATGTCATAGGCGAGAGCGGTGCATAGGAAAGATGTGACGGAGGGGGAATTGTCCACCTTACCAGCGGGCGACTTGTAGAAAGGCTTGGTCATTACTTCCTTCGTGAAGCCCTCAAACGCGGTGTCCAATTCCGTGAAGAAGCTGAAGTCGAACATCGAACCGGGCACGGGCAGTGGAGACTCCAGAGCGGTTTTTTCGGTGAGATTTCGGAGGATGTTGCCTATCATATACATTCCGGGGTCTGTCTGCAAAAAGATGACCTCCCGCACCCGTGCCAGCGCCATCACCCCGGAGCACTGCGAGCAGGACTCAAGTGTGGTGTAGAGCGTCACTTCTTCGAACGTATTGTAGTCATCCGTCGCGGGCGCTGAAGGGGAGGCAACATCCCATGCGTCGTTGATCTGGGTGAGTCCATAGATCCTTCGCACCAAGCGTGCCTCAGCATGTTCCGCCGAGCTGTTGAGCAGCCGATTGTGGTTGAACTCGAAATCGATGACCAGTCCGCGCTTATCCACCGCAAACGCGGCGATGTTGTGCCCCCGATAATCATCGCGCAGATACTTGCCGCCAGCGGTGGCGGGATCCGGATTCCATGGATACTCGCCGTCACGGCCTTTTTTGAGCCCGTTCCAATAGTGGTGCGTGATGGCCATCAAGCAGAGCGAATAGAGACGGTGTCTCTCCTTGAGCGGGTCTGGGATAGACACAGCATTGAGCGTGGCCAAAGTGGACACCTTTTCGTTCCAGTATTTTTCCAAAAGCGGATTCTTGATCATGGTTGTTTGTTAGGTGGTGGTTAAAAAACTCACGGCTCGAACACTATCGCCGTGATCGGATGAATCTCCCATGCGGTGGTCGGCTTCATGCCCGAAGGACCTACCAAGCCGGGAGCGTGGTCAATATCATAAAATAGCGAGCCGCTGATCTTCACAGGGATCGGCGTGTCGTAGAGATCGTAGCCGCTGCCGGGGAGCTGGTCGGCGAAGTAGGTTTTGAAATCGCTGCGGGCCTGCGCGAGCGCCGCGTAGGATGGTCCGTCGGCAGGCAGGCCGGAAATCTCCACGTTCATGAAGCGGGCGCTATTGGCATTCGCAGACGAGCCGATGATGACATGAAAATCGCCATCGGGCTCCCGCTTCGATGCGTAAAGAAAGGCGTTTACGGTTACATTGCGATTCTCTTCCTGCACGCGCGGCGATTCCCAATCTTTCGAGATAGGCGGGTGGTAGTGCCTCATGCTGTCGTCATCGGAGAGTGAATTCAAGAGGGCGATGAGGCCCGTTGCGCCCTCGGATGGAGCCTCGGCAATGGAGGTCTTGGCGGCTCCGCGATCATGGCCTGCGAAACCCTCGCTGCCCGTCACGGGATGATGATTGAAGATGCGGAAGCCGTTTTCAATCCACTCGTGTTCCTTGAAGTCGTCCTGCTCCTTGGTGTGGATGACACGGAAGCTGCGCCCGCCTGCGCTGACCACCTCACTGACACCGGTGACAGAAGACCGGGAGGCCAGCGGCGATGGTGACAGGGCGGCGGTGCCCGGCTTGTTTGCAAGGGGTTGGGTCAGGCGGGTGGCGGAAGCCCGCGCGGAACCGGGAGCGACTGCCCAGTGCTGCACCACTCGGAGCGGCTTCGTTCTCGCAGCGGGTGGCACTGGCAATGTCACTGGTGCGACAGGGGTCTGGCAACTCGTCAGCGCCAGCAAGATGGAAAACAGGAGCGGGAAGTGGGGTTTCATGGCGTGCGTCTCTTTGTGAATCTTTTTTGGTTGGATGTCGACGCTCGGGATTTGAACGCTTGGAGAAGAGGTGAAGAGGTAACCGAAAGGCGCAGATAAAATGTTCCTTACCGAAAAGTGTTTTGTCCGCGTTGACGCATGTTTCGGCCATATGCATTAGTCGCAACGGCCATGATTCCCTGAAGCGCCGGGCGCGGCAGCCGGGAAACATGTTCAAACAGGGGGCCTTTGAGAATGGCTTGCGCTTCAACAGCAATCCTAGCTTGAAGTTTATTTGCCCGCTTTCCTAAATGAATTGAAAACCGTTCAGGTGTAGGCTCAAAGGTCTGGCCTGCCAACGCAACAGCTTCGTCTTTCACCCAACTTGAACCGTCCGCATCAAGAAGGGCGCTGTATCGCTTTTCGATCTGAAACACAACAGCCCAAGTCCGAACTTTTGAAGCTTCTCGCTTCCGGTTGCGCGCCGTAACAGTAACAGACCATTTTGAGCGTTGACCAATTTTGTCCGGCTCAAGGCAAACACACGCTACAACCACACCTGAACAGCCTTCATATGGATAGTATGCAACTCTCCTTTTGCCGTTAGCAACGATCACGTTTGTTTGACCTTTGACGGGTCGGTTGCAGCGCTCGCACATGGGCACCAAGTTTTCGCCATTGGCCGCGCTTAATGGATAATTCGCCCGGTCGAGATAGTGGTCATAGTCCGCACACCCTTCTCCGCTAGATGGGTAGGTGATCAATCCACAAAACGGGCAGACAACATAACGACTCCGAAATCTTTTGTAGTGCCAAGGAATGCAAGGCTGGTCCATTTGGAGGAGCGCGGCGCATTTCTTTCCGTATCGCATCGTCTTAAACAGGTGATCAGTTAATTCACCAAATTTCGTCCTCAATGCGTCTGGAAAAGACGAAAGACGAACAACTTTGACGCTTGCGTCATTACAAAGATCTTGGACCTGATTGTGATTCTCGAATGCCTGCCAGAATCGCTGCCGTTGATTTGCATTCAACGCCTGCATTTCGGAGAACACTCCTTCAAATTTCTCCCAAAGCCCTCCATCGATGCCGCCAGCTTTTGCAATCGGAACAAACCATTGGGGAAACAGAACTTCAGAAAACTGCTTGGCCTTACCCAGCGCATTTCTCACAAAGAAACGAAGTGCTTTGTGCACCTTTTTTGTGGGCGGGCGTTGAGCCGACAGCTGGTATATCATCGGCTAGCGGCGTTTTTGTTTTTCCTGCGCCGTTATGGCCACCTTTCTGACCGTCTTTTTGGCAGTCTTTTTGGCAGTCCTTTTGCGCTGCTGTAATTTCTTCTCAGCAATCCTTTGAAAAATAAACCGTTTCTCAAAAGAGTCGCCGAACTCTACCAGTGCCCTATTCAAGTCCTCAAGATTTCCGTTTCTAAAAACCCTTTTCATTCCCTCTAAAGGTTGCGTTGCGATAAGCGCATCCATGTCGAAGAGCCTTGTTAACAAGTAGTCGAAGGAACTACCGTAGGTCTCAAAGTCGGCTGGTTTGCATACAGCGCCCTTTCCTTTCCGTTCAAACTTGAAGACAGACTCGCCACGACAGCCGGAGACGATAAACGGAGAATGAGTCGAAAGCGCCATCTCCTGCCGACGGACGTTTCCGCATTCGGCTAATATTTGGACAAATTGAGATCTCCATGTCGGGTTAAAATGGCTTTCAGGCTCATCAAGAAGGAAAAGAGTCCCCGGCTCATTGAAAAGCATTACTGTTCCAAAGATCTCGATGAACTGATGTTCGCCGTCGCTTAATGACTCGTATGCAATTGTCGGCTTTGGGATCGGGGCAGACAGTCTTAATTTTACATTCTCGATGCTGAAAATCCGATCGAGCCTTGCAACAATTTGGGGGCGATCAACTGAACCAGCTCTTGGATCGTTCTGTTCGTATTCGTCCGTGGTGCCGGAATGAACACAAAGGGCATTCAGAAGCGAAAGCCTGTGGAGGGCCATGAAAAACTCACTCCCACCATCTGGAAAATCGTCCGCAAAGCGCTTCCTGTAAAATTTTGCGTCGCGAAATACAAAAACGTTTTCATCAAGAACCGGATCAAATGTGGTTCCAGCGCACTTCGCAATCTTATCAAGATCGTTGGTTAGCTGGCCGGTCAATTTGACCCCGCTTTTCAACGCTGGCGGCTTGGCATTGAAGCGAATCGTAAATGATTCAACCTCCTCGACCCTGATATGGTGTTTGAATAGAGCGAGCTTGCTCGGCGGGGCAAAAAGGAAGTTTGCTAGGAGGATGGCCGCATTGGACTCGTAGTCGATGAACAGTGATCGCGGCTCTGCTACATAATCGTCTTCATCTTGCCCGCGTCGCACAGCCAATGCGACTTCCTTTACATAGAGCGCCGTAAGCTTAAAATACGGCAGACTTAGCGTTTCGTTCATACCAGACGAGTAACCAATGACCCTACGCGGGAGCAGGCTCCTTTGCTCATCAGGAGAAGTGATTTCACGATCCAAACCATCTGCTAGTGTCTCCGAATATTGGGCATTGCCCTCGGTTCCCTTCCATATCTTTATGGATCGTGGCGGTTTGCGACCAAACTGCACTGTGTATTCTAGTTCGAATGACAAAGAGCTTGTTTTGCGCTTCGTGCCCCGGTGCCACGGTAGCAGGATCAACTCTAAGTGGGTGAAAATCTCAGATAACGCTTCGAGGACATTCGACTTTCCAGACCCGTTGAGGCCGACCATACAGATTGGGGTTGTGTCTCTGGGGCTCGTCATTCGGAGGCATTCATCAAAATCGAGTAAGCGCCCAAAACGTCCGTTCAACTTTAGCCGGTGTAATTTGAAGTCGGACAGCTGCTCAACACGGTTGTCAGAACGAATGTTTTTCTCGGTCATTGCTGGTGTATTCTTTTTAGGCGTTGGCTTCCTGTAGGGACTAGGGCTGCGGTTTTCTTTTCTGTCGACAGACCCGGAGTATGGTTTCTTTAAGTTGCTCAAAAGCACCGATGCCGGTTCGTCGTTTGGATCTTGGGGGACGAGTTCGCCGCGGAAGGCTTTGGCGAGAGTGGCGGGCGTCAGGCGCTCCACTTGGGCGCGGGCCTCGGTCAGGCGGGTCTCGATCCGGTCGGCGAAGGCGAACAAGGCTTCGACGCGGCGGACGATTTCTTGTTGTTCTTGTGAGGTCGGGAGGGGAATCGCGAAATCAAGGATTTGCTGCTTCGTTAACGCCTGTCGAGTGACACCGTAGTTCTCCGCCGTAATGGCTCCTTGCATCATTGGAGCTGACAGAAACCAACACAAGAATTTTGGACTCAACTGAGGCTTTGACCGGATGATGCAGACATGCTGGTTGACTCTGGCTCCTTCAAACTTGGCAGGCGCAACTGTAACACGGCCGATCGAGGCTCCTGTGATGTTGAGAAGAACGTCATGAGCTTTTACCTCGGCGCTGCGAAGATCATGCGCCTGATCCTGATCAAGAAACGCGATTCCCTCCTCTTTGAATCCAAAGAAGATGACGTTCATCGATCGAATTAACGGAACTCCTTCTGACTTATATGCTGATTCGCCTCCTCTCGGTGTTGCGCCGCTTCCGACTTTGCAGGTCAGCGATTCAAGCCGTTCTTCTGGCCAATCCCCGTCGATGTGGTGTTCATCCCTCCAGTCCTCGGTGAGTTGGCCGGAGGTGGCGGCGGCGAGGACGGATTGGCGGAAGCGTTTGAGGAGGTCGGGGACGCGGTCGAGGCGGGCGCGGCAGGCTTCCACCCGCCCCAGCACCGCCTCCAGCTTGTCCGCGATTCGCTTCTGTTCTGCGAGGGGCGCTAGCGGTAGCGGCCACTCTTTGATCAGACCTTGAGAGATGTTTGGCTGGGCTCCACCTTTTCCCGCTCCGACGAACGCCTCTTTTTGCGAGCGAAGATAGTGAAATAGGTAGTGGCTTGTTGTTAACCTCTTGTCTGGAATCGCAACGGCACAGGCTTGGTTGGTTGCCGCGTCGATTCCGAGGATACTAGCTTTCCCAATCGTTGCTCCATACATCGCAACAGCGACGGCACCTTTTGGAAACACCTTGGCGCTGGAGTTTTTGAGCCCTTCATGAGTCAAATGTTCTTCGGTTTGGAGGATGAGTCCCGAATCCAGTTCGCCGGTCTTAATCCAAGGAATGTCGCCGCCGAAGTAGGACGGATTTTTTCGCGATGGCGTGCCTCCCGAGCCCCAGGAAGCGACATCCTGCAGCGCCGCCTTGGTCCAGCCTTCGGGCAACTCGTCATTCGACACTTCCTTCACGCTGGCACCTCCTCGATCTCTTCACCCAACTCCGCGAGGATGCCGCGCAGGTCTTCCATGATGGCTTCCATTTCCTCCATCGCGCTGGTGGCGAGGATGGCGGGCTCGGGGAGGTCGGCGCTGGATTCGGCGCTGTCGTCTTTGAGCCACGAAATATCGAGGCTGTCGTCGCGCTCGGCGATCCACTCGCGGGTGAACTTCCGGAAGCGCCCGGTCTCGCCGGTGTCCTTGCGCTTTTTCAGCGCGGCGGGGCTGCCGAGTGGGTCGGAGCCAAAGGCGGTGTCGAACTCGGTGAAGTGTTCGCGGGTGAGCGGGGTGCGTTTGCCAAACTGCGGCATGTTCGCACGGAGGTCATAGACCCAGACTTCCTTGGTGTTGGCCTTGTCGGTGGTGCCGCGGGTGAAGAAGAGGACATTCGTCTTCACGCCCTGGGCGTAGAAGATGCCGGTGGGGAGGCGGAGGATGGTGTGGAGGTTGCACTTCTCCATGAGGTCCTTGCGGATGTCTTTGCCCACGCCGGACTCGAAGAGGACATTGTCCGGCAGGACGACGGCGGCGCGTCCGCCTGCGGCGAGGCCTCGGTAGATGTGCTGGACAAAGCAGAACTGCTTGTTGCTGGTGGGGAAGGTGAAGTCCGTGCGACTCGGCAGTCCTCCGCCTTTCTTCGTGCCGAAGGGCGGATTGGTGAGCATGAGCGTGGCCTTGGGCAGGGCGGTGCCATCATCGGACAGTGTATCGCCATAGCGGATGCCGCCATCAATGCCGTGCAGCATGAGGTTCATGAGGGCGAGACGGTGGGTGTCCTGCACGTGCTCCATGCCGTAGAAGGTATTGCGCTGATACTTGCGCTGCTTTGCCTCCGTGAGGCTGTCGAAGTCCGTGTGCTCGCGCAGATAGTGATTGGCGGCGATGAGGAAGCCGCCGGTGCCTGCGGCGGGATCCTGAATGATGTCGTCCAGCGTGGGCTTCATCACGGAGACCATGCTGTCAATGAGCGGGCGCGGGGTGAAGTATTGGCCAGCGCCGGACTTCTTCTCGTTGGCGTTCTTTTCGAGGAGGCCTTCATACATGTCGCCCAGGCCTTCCTGCTTGGCAGAATACCAATCGAGCTTGTCGATCTCGGTAACGAGCGTGGAGAGGGTGGCGGGCTTCTTGATGAAGGAGGAGGCGTTGGCGAAGATCTCCTTGGTGAGCTTGGAGCCTTTGTCGCCGAGGCGGATGAGGGCGAGCTTGTAGAACTGAAGGCGGTCTGGCGCGCCCTTGGCCTCTAGGTCAGCCCAGCGATGACCTTCGGGGATCTGCTCCTCCGTGCCCGTCTCTTTGGCCATCTTGAGGAACAGGAGATAGGTCAGCTCGGTGACGTATTGGTGGTAGGTGACTCCGTCGTCCTTGAGCACGTTGCAGAGGTTCCAGAGCTTGGCGACGATATCGTGGGTGACGGGCATGAGAGAGTGAGGATGAATGGCGAATCAGGCGGTCTGCGGCCAGAGCGAATCATTGAACTGCGTGAGAATCTGCTGGAGCTGGCCGTCGAATAGTTTGTTCAGGCGGGGAAAGCCACCTCCTTCGCGTTTGAAGATGAGAGTGGGCTCATCTAGCGCCGCACGGTCCACCAGCAAATTGGCCTTCGTTTGGGCAGCAATCTTTTGCAACCACTGACGCTGCGGATTGGTCCAAGCGCGTGATGACAGCATGGACTGAAGTGCGCGATCCACGCGTTGCTCAAAGGGAATCAGCGGGTCGCCCAGCGCAGCCTGACGAATGTAGCCGACGATGCGGGCGGCGATTTCCTGATTGGTCATCTGTTTCCATGCAGCCGATAGATTCGCCTCGGAGAACCCAGCCTTGTCGAGTTCCCACAAAAGCTCGCGCAACTGCTGACGTGTGAGTTCGCGCGGGCGGGTGACAACGGTGATCAGGGCCGGAATCTCGTTGGCCTTGGAATTGATGAAGGCTTTGAACTCCGCGAGGTAATCCTCGGGTTTGGTCGCCTTTCCATAGCCGCGCTCGGCAATAACGAACTCGTCTTCGTGCTCGGAGATAAACACGGGGTTGGACGAACCTTCTCCCTTGCGATCGAGAATCTCGCCGAGATCGGGGTTCTGAGTGAACCAAGCGGCGACTTCTGCAAGCGGCATCTCGCGCAGCTTCTCGATGAACGCATCCGGCGGCATCCCAGCCTTGGTCTCGAAATCGCGCGTGCCTCTCTCACCCAAGTGACGCTTTTTCCGCTGGAGCTTTGCAACGAACTGGTCCCGCACTAGGGCGCGGGCTTCGTCTGTTGAAACTTGGGTCAGTTCCCGAACCAACTGGCTGAAACTGATCTGGGGATCGACGACCACAGGCTTCATGGCAGTCAATCCCTCTAGGGCTTCGTAAATTCGCACTGCATCGAAGATGCGGAATGTCTCTTTGCCGATCTCTCCACAGAGACGAGTCGCGCGACCGAGCATCTGGTCGAAAAGGATGCGGCTGTTCACCCGGCGCAGAAAGACGAGGTTGCAAATAGTCGGCACATCCACGCCGGTAGTGAGCAGATCCACGGTGACGGCGACATTCGGATTCCGTTCGTTCTTGAATCGACGGATCAATTGCAAGGGCTTGTCCGACGCGCCGGTGATCTTCATCACCGCGTCGTCGTCCACGGTGCCATAAACCTTTTTGAAGGCAGTCTTGAGGAGCGTCACCACAAGGTCGGCGTGGACATCGTTCGCGCAAAAAATAAGCGTCTTCTGTGGAGAAGCTGGGTCGAGTTCCTTGGCGAGGTATTTGCACACCTCGCGATTAAAGGGTTTGGTGATGACCTTGCGGTTAAACTCCTCGATCTCGATTTTGATTTCGTCGGGCGCTTTGAAGAGTTCAATTTGGGACGAGGGTTTTTTCAAGACCGCCACATCCTCGCCCTTTTTCCAGACGATGCCGGCTTTGGAAAGCTTGGTGACAATCTTGAAGGGTGGGTCGTGGTCGATGAGGTATCCGTCTATCACCGCCTCGCGATAGCTGTAGGTGTAAATGGGTGGGCCGAAGATGTCGGTAGTGTGGAGCGCTGGGGTGGCAGTGAGACCGATCTTCACTGCGTCGAAATAGTCCAGCACGCGGCGATATTTGGAGATGTAATCGTCGAAGCTGCGGAAGGTCAGCTCCGTCTCCGATAACTCGCGGTCGAGCAGGTAACCGCGATGACATTCGTCGACGATGATGCAATCGTATTCATCGACGGTAGGAGGCGGAACATGTTCGGCGGGATTGAGCACGCGAGCGACCATGCCCTGAATGGTGGCGATGTGAACGGCGGTGGCCGTGTCGGGCTTCTGCTCGTCGATCTCCTTGATGCCGAAAATATCTGCAAACGATTGCAGGCTCTCCATGCGGGTGTCCTTGAACGCATTCGCCGCCTGTTCGCCGAGCGCGGAACGATCTACAAGGAAGAGAATGCGGCGGAAGCGTTTGGTTTTCAGCAGCCGATAGATGAGGGCGATGCAGGTCTTCGTCTTGCCAGTGCCGGTGGCCATGGCGAGGAGCATAGCGCGCTGTTTACTGGCGATGGCTTCCTCCGTCTTGAGGATGGCACGCTGCTGGTAGTCCCGGACGGTGAAACCGTAGTCGAAGGTCTCCGACGCGAGCTGCTGGTGCGCGGCTTGGGCATCCTGTTTGAAAAGCGCGAGCAGGCCTTCGGGCGAATGCCAGCCTTGGAGAGCATCGCCGTGATTGTCAGGCTGTCGCACGTCGCAAAACCAGATGCCGCTGTGCGTGGCAAGCTGGCGGAGCCACGGGCGACCATTAGCAGAGAACACAAATGGAATCCGGAACTCGCCCTCCGCTCCCCAGTTCTGTGCGTGAAGCTCGATTTCCTCAGACGGCATGAGGCCGCGGCTGTAACGCTTGGCCTGCTGGAGCGACGACGAGACGTTGATATTCTTGCGCTTCGCCTCCACGACACCCAGCGGCATGAGGCCGACGAAGAGAACATAGTCCGCTGGCCCCGTGGCGGTCGGCCATTCGGCGATGGCCATGTTTTTTCCCTTTTGGGGTCGCGTGCCTTTTGAATAACGAAGCTGTTCAGTATCCACGATCCAACCGGCTTGTCGGAGTTGGCTGTCGATGAGTCGGCGCGTTTCGGCTTCATCCAGATGCAAAGAGGTTGCGGCGCAGTCGGCTGCTTTGACGAGTGCGGCAACTGCTGCGACTGGCTGCGAAACGGACTCTGCCTGCTTGGCGGACAACCGGGAGTTAAGCTCGATTTTTTCTGCTTCAACCTCCGCGGCCATTTTTTCCCAAAAGGACTGCTCGTCCTTGGCCGCCCGGAGTTGAGACTCCAACGATTCGAGCTGGCGTGCTTGCTCTTGATGCTCGGCCCGATAATCGGCAAGCGCTTTAGAAAGTGCCGCCATCTCAACTTTGAGTTCGGTGCTTTCGTCTTTTGGGGGCTGCGGCGGAATGAATGGTCCGCTTTTGAATTTTGGGTCTTTAAACGTGCGGTGAAACCAAACCCCGACTTGCCACGTAATCTTGAGTATTGTCAGTGCAGCCTTGTGATCGCCCGAAAGGGCGTGGTTGGCTGCATTTCCCGATCGGCGAATTTCTCCGAAAAGCTGGTAAATTTCAAACGGTAGAATGCCTTGGTTGCGAAGCCTCCCGAGAAGCTCATACTGATTTTCTTCCGGCTTTTGATAAAGGCCGACGTAAGTCGCCGCAGCTTGAGCCATCACTTCGGAAAGCTGGCGGAGTTTTAGAAGGCACGTGTTTGGGTCTTCCGCAAAATAGCGTTCCGCAAGCATGCCGATACGAAGAAGCTGCTCGTCATGCTCCTGAAGGTGTGAGAAGTTGCTGTTAAGTGTGCGGGGCGAGTCCATCTACGTAGTGGCAAGAAAAGCGTTTAGCGAGACCCTGCGAAGAACTCACGCTGAAAAAACTAACGGTTTTTAGAGTCAGCCTTTACCTCGTCACGGTCAGAGTGCGATTGCCTTCCCGCGTGCAGATGTTTTTCAGCGGCTTGCTTCGCATGATGCGCAAGGCCGAAGACACGCTAAATTTTGCTTCGTCGCGCTTGCCAGTCGGACGCCTCCCAGCCTCAATTTGGAAATTCTATAAAACGTGATGTGTCGCTCTCCTGCCGAGGGAATTTTCTACGTCCTACTCCTGCCGACAGGATGGGAATGTGTTACCTTGCGATTCGTAACCGGCGCGGACTTGGGCCACACAGATTGGTTCGAGCAGATTCTAGCGCCCGAGGTGTTGGCACCGATATGGTCCAAGAAGCTCGGTGTAAGCGAGAAGAAGCTCGCAGCAGAAATTGCTCTCCTAACCTACGCTTTTCCCCGTGGTCGCGTAACCAAAGTTGGCCGAAAGTTCATCATCCATCACGGTGAAGACCTGACCGCAGAAATGGAAGTTCCCAGTGCCGCGATAGAAAAAACCTTTGGCGTGACTGGCAAATGCACATGGCTTTTCGACGAACACGAGCGGTGCATCCAGAGTGACCAAGCCGCGATGTGTGAGTTGCTACGCGTCTCCCCGTCTTGGAAGGCAGTTTGAATTCGACGAGCCTCTGCGCCGCCCAAAAGCTTGTGACATATTTTGAGCGATTCTTCGAAATGAAAGTTGCCGCTTACCTCCGTGTCTCGACCGACCAGCAAACGCACGATAGCCAGAGAACTGAGTTGGAAGATTACTGCAAAAGGCGGGGCTGGACGGATGTTCGCTGGATCACCGATACCGCATCGGGTGCCAAGGCGAGTCGCGAGGGTCTCGATCAAATCATGGCACTCGTCCGCAGAGGGAAGGTGGATGTAGTGGTAAGTTACAAACTCGACAGATTGGCTCGGAGTTTGGTTCACTTGGCTCAGATAATCCAAGAGCTGCAAACGCATGGCGTGGCGCTTGTCGTTTGCACCCAAAACATAGACACGACTGAAAACAGCCCTTCAGCTCGCTTCCAGCTTCACATTTTGGCGGCGGTCGCAGAGCTAGAAAGAAGTTTGATCCTTGAACGTGTTCAAAGCGGTATCAAGGCCGCGAGGCAGCGCGGAGTAAGACTTGGCAGACCACCAAAGGCTCAAACCCGTGTGCCGCTGGTTGCCGCTTTGCTGGCGGAGGGGTTGTCAGCAGCGGAAATCAGCCGCAAGTTGGCAATTCCATATTCGACCGCATCGGAGCTTGTGAGAGAGTTGAGGAGCAAATTGGCTGGCGATTGCATCGGCTCTGGAAGCAATTAGATTTCGCCGGTTTCGCCGTTTCGCCGAAACGTCTAAGCCGGGTTCTTTGGCTGGAAGAAACTTGAGCCAAACAGGAAGGTTCTGACTCCAAAGTTCATTCCATAACCATAAAAGATTCAAAAGAGTATTGGTTCAATTTCTCCCTGTTCAAATGATTGGGCAAGAAGTTGGAACAACGACCAGAATTACTGAGAGCAAATGTCCAATTCCCTTCTCTCCAGAGAACCTTTTGACAAACAACCAGATAATCGCGCTTCGATTGTTCGGCGTTTCGGCGAAACGGCGAAACCGGCGAAATTCCTCATCTGGGTCCGCCTCTAGGGTTGCTAGGCGGGTAGAAGTATCTGGTAGGACGCCCGGCTCCAATCCGATCCGCTGACTCCAACATACCGTCTTTGACCAACTGATTAAGGAGTGTTGCAGCCTGTTTGACATCGCAGATTCCAGCCTTTGCAACCAAGCGAGCATTGGTTCGACCCGACTTCTTTGCCAGAGTCAGCACTTTTACTTGCTTGTCGTCCTCATCGGCTTTCTCGCGCTCACCAATAAGGTCAAGCTGCTGGAGTGCAAACCACGAGACGATAGCCACGGCACAGCGCGCAGTGTGGGGAGTGACTTCGATTGCGTGCGCTTTGGCTCCGTGTTCGACCGCGTGTAAAACCAGCGCCAACTTCCAGCTTATTTCACCCCACCGTGCAGCAAACCCGCCCGCGCGCTTGGACAGGTCGCCAGACATCCTCCGTTCAATGATTCTATTCGTGTAGTCCGCAATCACACCACGAGCCTCAGTTGATGCCTTGGCGACGATAGGATTTCCTTTGTGAAGCCGATACACTTCCACCAATTCATTCAACCTAGCTTGGTAGCGCTCTGCCAGACCGGCGGGAAACACCTTCCGCTCAGCATCCACAAACTGCAACTTGGCGAAGGTTCGACAGCTCAAAAAACGCGGCAACAGTCCGCCCTCCGCCAGCGATTTGTTATCCCACAGCTTCGCGAAGGCATCGCTTTGCAACATCCAAACAATCGCTAGACATGGGCGTTCAATGTAGCCATCTCCACGGCCCGTCCGATTCTGCCGGATGCGTTCCATCACTGTGAAGCCGGACAGGTAAATACTCTCGTTCATCCTACCCTCGTTGTAAAAACCCGTGAGCACCTGAACGATACTGCGCGCCTCGCCGCTCATGCTGAGAGTAGCGCCGCCGTTCGCCGACATGATCTCAATCAGTCGCTCGCTCGTTGAATCTCCGGTAAGCAGAATTGGAGGCATTCTCCTGGCTTCCAATTGAACGCGTTCAGTCTCCAGTGCCGTGATCCGCTCAAGCAACTCGTCGCTTTCGGCAGCATCCTTGTTGTGACCGATCCCCTTGAACGACTTTTCGATTATCGCAAGACGCGCCGTGATTTTTGGCTGTTCTGCGGAGCGTTCATTCACCAATTTGCTCTCATAGTCCTCGATTGGGATTTTGGCCCGTTCGCACACCCCGCTTTTGCCAGTCCCGGTCTCGGCCTCCAATAGGATGTAGAGATTCCCGCAAGCCATTTTGTCCGATTTGCTTTCAACGGCGATGCCGCTACCCAAACAGCCGCTTACCGCACCAATGAGAGCTCCGGCGGCAAGCACGTCTGGAACGCCCTCCATGTCGCATATCGCAGCGGTCATTTCCTTGAGCAGAACAGGCAGGCATTCCGTAGGAAACGGAGGGTCGCTGGCGTCTTCGTCTTCAGGGATACTGCACGGATGGAACTTCTCCATCTCTTCGGACGAAAGGCCATTGATGAGGTAGAGGATTTCCTTTGCCGCATTTTCGCGAGTGATTCCAAACGCCAATGCCGCAAGATCAACGACATCTCCCTTTTTCAAGGAGCCGTTATCGCTCCAAGAAGTATTGTCCTGCGCGACACTGACATTAAACGGACACAGGTTTTTCGTCGGGCTCAGATGACCTGATTGTGAAAAGAGGTGGAGCATTTGACGAACACCGCAAGTTGCCAGAGCGGTCGTAATCGCTTCGTTATTCATGATTCCCGCTTCCTTTCTTTGCAAAACGAGCGACCTGTGCGGCTGAGAACATTTGCCGGGCGAAGTATTCCAAAGGGACAACCGCTCCGACTTCAACCAACTCGTCCAGCTGTTCGCCAGTTAAGCCGGTTGCATTGCAGAAAGACTCTGCGTTGAAGGTCTGCGCCTCGATATACGCCTCGTAGGCATACGTATATTCTTCTGGAGTCATCGAGCCGCCTCCTTGTTCCAATCTCTGAGGCTCTCAACGAGCGCTTCAAGGTCTTGGATAGCGTATAGTTTGTGACGGAGCAGCTTGACGCTACGGAGTAATCCGGCCTTCTCCATGCGCGACAAAGATCGCGGGTGTATCCCTCCAAGCTTTTTGCAGGCTTCCCGTGTCTTAAGCAGTAGAGGCGCGGCAAGGGTGTCATGCGTGGGTTTTTCAGAACGATTGATCATGACCTCACTCCCTCCTTCCTTTCACGCGCACCCTTGGTGTTCATCCGTTCGACCTCGTCGAAACGGCCCAACAAACACAGCAGCAGGCGGCGGTCACTGAGCGACAAGTCTTTTTGGAGCATCACTTTGAGCGCGGCATCCAATTGTCGGTTGAAGCGCCAATTCGAGAACGAGCGCGCTAGTGCCGACGGGCAATTCATTAACCAACGAAGGCAAGCGATCATCATACCGCCTCCTCTCCGACAAGGAATGCAACCTCGCCGTAGCTGTAGAAGCGCCGTCCGTCGTCCAAACGTGTGCTGCGAATGCGACCGCTCGACTCGAGGGCATAAATGTCCGCAACTGAAAGGCACGCTGCATCCGCCAGTTGAAACTCATCGTAGCCTAACACTTCCGGCTCAATGATACTGAGAAGCGACAAATCTTCCGAAGCCAAACACGCACAAAGTGCAGTCTCATCAACTGCATGATTTCTGATAAGTTGATATTTCATATTTGAATTGGTGTGAAGACGCGGGGCGAATTCGAGTGCCATAACCCCTCACTCGAATTGCCCGTGTGTCTTCTTTAGATGGCGCGACCAGACGCTCTGTTGATCTCACCGCAGTCCTCGGCCAAATAGACGAGCTTCGCATACGGAAGTGTCCCCGGCAGGAGCAGCAGTTGATTTGTGTCGAATGAGCTTCCCTCAACCAGGCCGTGGAATGTCAAGTATGCAGCGAGGGTGTCCTCTACGTCAGGGGCAGGCGGCACGAAAATGCCGTGAACGCCGCTTGTGTCAGATGTTGCCGCAAGAAGGGTCATGCCTACATGAATTGACAACCAACGAAATATCGCGGCTGCGCTAGGCGTTTCCTCCTGCGGATCACTAGTCAGCACAAGGAGACGCCGTGTTTCGGCAATTGGCGCGCCCGGCGCCACGTCACGCGTGGGCATCACCCACGGAGAAATGTGCTGAATCGCAGCGAATGAGCCCCCTTGAATCGAAGACTTCAGCCGCGTAGAGCACTCGGCTTTTTGGGCGTTAAGCTTGTCCGAAACAAAAACGAAGTCGTCGTCGCGAAATAGGTTTAATATCGCCGCCTTCTGCAAACTCGGCTCATTCGGAACAGCGACTGGCGAATTTGCAATCAGGTCATCGCTGGTTGCAGGATACGCCCCGTGGATTTCAAGGCCGAGGCAAGGCGGTTCAAATATCGCTCTGTCCAAGGCCTCCATCGCCTGTGTAATTTTGTCTGCGCTTGCGCGTGTGCTCATAAACGTGAGCCGGGCGTCCCGCACTATAGCAGCGGGCAGCGTCAATATGGCCAGATGGCCTTCGTGTTTTTTAGACATGCTGAACTGGACAGCATGACAATTTGCCGGGTCGAATCGCGCAGTTCCGGCAACTGGCCTTCAGGGCTTACTACCTCGACTTGTTAAGGCCAAGAATTGTTCGGATGCGCTCAACCAATCGATCCTTTACGCGTTGCCGAATCCTGCTGGGAAATCTCTCGTTGTGGATCAATTTTTCAAGAGGCTCTGAGATGCGCTTGTCTTGTAGGAGAGAAGGCAAGGTGAAGTTGCGAAGTTTCTCTTCAAAATCGTCCCACGATTTCGCAGCATCGGAAAGATTAACGCCGTTAAAAGACAGTTGATCGAGAATCCAAGCGGCCCTTTCAGCAAACGCATCGGCCTTTGCGCGAGCTCCCGGGTGCCAGTTGGGAAATGCCAACCCAACGCCGAGCTTCTTCATTCGTTCGTATGCAGATCCCTGCGCAGAAGGCAGACTAGCACATAGAAGTGGAAAGCGAACCATATATGCGGCGATGGGACGGACGCGTGACGGTGGCGTGACTTCTATCTGCTTGGTGTTGAGAGAGGCCTGCTCGACAAGTGCGCGCAACGCTGCATTTCCTGCGTCCGAATTATTTTCGGAGGCCGCTCTCACCGCTGCGCAGACACGAGCGTAGTGCGCCAGAAGGTTTGGGATCTTTTTGAGGTCGGCTTTGTCTGTGCATTTATCCGCTGTCAATTCTGCCAAGAAAGTAGCGAGCGAATGTTCATTTATCTCCCACGCTTTCGGATTAGCGCTCCGATATGCGCTCTTAAATGAATGGGTTCCGTTGCATTTGAAATTCGCCAGAAGTCTTTTTCTTTTCGCCAGAGGTTTCTCCCTGTCCCCGCGCTTGGTTGAAGCTCGTTTTGCAGTAGTCATGTCCCGTGTTCTGCGATTTCCGCGAGTTGTGTCAATTTCGCTGAGAGAGCTTCGTGCATCTGGCAAGAACGCCCGCTGAAAATCCCCCTCGCGTTTTGGCCCTCCCCGCCACTGACAGCGACTCCCGATTTCGATCGCTGAAAAAACTTCACCTTGTCATTGGGCGGGCAATCACTCCACGCACAGGGGAAAGAAAATTCTCGTTTGAATGTCTAAACGCAAACTCTCTCGGAAGTCTCGCCGCACTGTAAAAATTGGCCACACTGTTGAACCGAGAGCAAGAGGTGAAATCGTTGTGGCCATGATACGATTGCGCGGGCTTTGGTTGGAGCACGCGGGATTCCCTTGCGGGCGCACGGTGGAGATCACCGTGGCAGAGAATCAGATCAGCCTCGTTTGCAGACAACCGGCTACTCTGAAAGTAGTCCAACAAGGAGAACTGTTCTAGGAAACCGCGCGCAAAACGACACCGAAAGTCGGTTTCCATTTGTCGGACAGAAATTGCCGATCACGAACTTCCGCGTATCGCTTCTAGGATCAAAGACTCGATGTCAGGCATCAACAATTCCCATTCATTGCCAAAAATCGTAATCCTACCATCTTCGCGAAACTCGCAAATTATCTCAATACCAGATTTGCAAACTCGGACTTTAATCCGCGAAAAGGTGTCCTTTCGTTTAGGGAAGAGGCGACTAACTGCACGAAACACGTCCCCCGTGCCTTCGAAGCGAGCTGACACAGAGATGTCCGGTCCAACGATAGAGGATTGCACCAAGGCCATTGTGACGGTAGCGCGCTCAAGTTTCCCCTTTAGGCATTCAAAAGCATGCAAAGGATTCAAGATTACAGGGGAGAGGAAAAATTCGAATTCGGTGAAATCAGCAAATCTTCCAAGCAACCGTCGAGCAAGCGTTCCGCAATCGTAAAGAATTAGTCTGCCAGGCATTGCGCGAATAGTGAATTTTTGGTGCCGGTAGATCGTTCTTTCGTAGCCAATCGAATTGCCGAACGGATCGAGAGTTGATTCATGGGAAGCGAATCGCTGAACGTATCGTCCGGAGATTTCTAGTTTGTTCGCTGACTCCAGGAAGAAGCCGTTATCACTTCTGTTACAAAACAATTCCTTTTCGATGCCTTCGCGCACCTTCTTTAGAAGCTCTGGCCCCATTTTCGAAATCCGATGGAATAGCAAGCGAACGCTCATTTATTCTTCTCCCGGACTCGCTTGCTTCTGACTCTCAAGAATTTCATTCAGTGCCTTAACAGCGGAAGTGTATAATAATTGCTCAAATCGACGCCTCAGACCCTCAGACATCTCGACCGTTTCATCAATGTCGGGATCCTCATCAGAAAATTGCCATTGTCGGACGACGCTAAAAATGAACGACTTCCCCTCCACTGGATCGTCAAAACCCGCTTCGAAATCGACATGAACCTGCGAATCGCGTTGTCCGAACGCTGTCCACTTCATGCCAGCTATGTAATATCCAGAATTGCGAGCGTGCTCATACAAATCTGCTGACTCCACTTGTTCCCCATGTAGCGACACGCGATTTACAAGACCCTTCAACTTTTTTTCCGCAAACGTCTCTGCTTTTCGGCGACCTGGCTCCAATGCGTTTTCTTCTTCGTCAGCCTCTTCGCTTTCGTCATCCTCTGGAAATCGCCGGTCTACGAGTATCTGGGTCGAATTGTCGAACTGAAATCCTTCTATGCCTCGAATAAGGAGCATGAAAAACCTTGTTCTAAGTTCTGCCGTTCGCAAAGAATTAACCGATATACGCTGAATATCCGGTTCATTTGGGGTTGTGTATTGAATAAAAGACTTCAGCCCCTCAATAATCTTGTCCGCTGCAGCGCCTGAGGTGTAATTAATACATAATCCGTCTGCACCTTCAGTAACTTCAATCTTCACCTTTCGTTGGCGCCGTTGGTAAGGAAGAGCGACAGATAAGTCGATCTCGGTAAAGCCAACCTCAATGATCGTGGTCTTATCATCGCCGCTTGCTTTTGTCGTTTTATAAATCTCGTGGTATTTCCTGCCTCTTACAGCTTCCAACTCTCGCACGGCAGCTTCAATATCCTGTTCAGGGACACAATTTTTAATCACTTCATTGGATTTTTTCCCGGCGGGGTCAGAACGTTCCATTCTGCCGACGATAGAATCAATAAGATCCCAGTCAGAAGGCAGTTGCGAAGCTTTTAAGCGGAATGTTGTTTCTGAGCCGCCAATGTTGCTAAAAAACAGCCCGCGTGAACGGAACTTCTTAAGTAACAATGTAGTTGAGATATTTTTAGGGGACATCAGTTCAAAAAGCTCCTGATCGGTGAGATATATGCGCGAAAGCAGAGCGTATTTTGCCATATGCTAATAACTGTGCTCTGCCATCCCCAGTATCTCTTCGCTAAACGAAGGAACAGAGCTTTGAATGGTGTTCAAACTGACACTCGAAATAGTTTTTACAGCGTCCGCTTTCTCATCTCCTGCCAGCGGCCAGTAATCTCTAATGAATTCACGTTTAGCCGTTTCAAAATGCCCAGCAGCACCAACATCCAGACGAGAAAACATTACTTCCACGCGTTTTTTCCCGTCGGCGATCTGATGCCTAATGAAATAATCCAGCAGATATTTGAATTCATCAACCGAAGATCCGTGTCCGTCCGAATAAGCTATGACCCCCCCTTGAGGACGCTTGGCCGTCGGTTTGTATCCAAAAACAATCAAAGGCGACAACATGTGCTGCAAAGGGAGCGCACGACTGTGAGGGTGCACCGCTCCGCATTCCATGAGATGAGGGAAAAAGAAGAAACAATCCTCTAAATGCGGTATCTCCTTGTCTGCAATCAGGCATTGAACATCACTCGCAATTGAGTTCAGATAAATAACTCTTTTCGGAGAAACAACGCCAATGAATCGGTTGTTCGGAAGTTCAATTGCTGCCGGTGTAATTGCCTCCAGTCGTCCTTCAAAGTCTGCGTCGTAACCACCGTCATGGTTGAACACAAAAAGCATCCCGACTATTTCGCTGTTTCGAGTGTCATCAAGAAACAAATTTTGCCAGCCCGCACTGGTGCTTGCACACTCAATAGCTGTCGCCAGACTTCGCAGTGCTTTCTTAAGATCCGTGGCCTCTAGCGTTGATTTTTTGTAGCTTTTCAGGTCAGTGTGCACATACACATCACGTCCCGAATAGGGGTCGACATAGCGGAAAACTACATCAGCAGGATGGGTTTTTGACTTTTGTCTGTTGTGCTTTTTTTGGTTAACGCACTCCCAATTTCGATTCCGATGTTTTAGATCATCCCATCCAAAGATCGCGAAAATTTTTCTCGCCGCCAAATCCGCCATTTTGGCCACTGCTTCTGATTCTGCCATGTTCTGCGTTATTAGGAGTTAAACTTGAAAAGGGTGTCTTTCACCATTGAAGGTGGATCCGCACGAGGAATACAAGTATCAATTAGTTGAAAGTGTGGTTACCACCGCAATACAATCAATTACTGTCGGCGTGGTCACGATAAACTGTCTCAGTATCCGACATGGCCAGGAGGTAGAAAGAATTGCCTTCATTCCGGCGATCTACTTTCAACGTGCACCGCTCTACTTTTAGAGTATTGCACCTCTACTCTTTCGCGAAATCCGAGTGAGCAAAGCAAAAATAGAATGCGGAAAAGGCACGAATCCCAGCTTGGAATGATTCCTTTTCCCGTGCTACACATCTGCAATGATTAAGATTTTCCACCTCGCAGGACGATATGCCCCCGTTGTCGTTTGCGACATATGTAGCAAGAGAATAGAACGTGCTGAACAAGGGGTCGCAATCTCTCCGGTGCCTTCTACTGATACTGGAGTGTTAAATCTCGATGATCTGGCCACACTTTCCGAGATCGGAGACCCTGAGGAGTTTGAGGTCTTCCATGTCCATAAGGATCAGTGCACAACATTATTGGAGCAACGACTCCAGCATACTGCACACGGCAGCTACGGTCTTGATGAGCATCTCTATTACATTGCAGGCAATCTCGGGCTAACGCTGAACGATCTTCGCCGCGTTGAGGATGACCCCGAATGACGCTCCCGCTCCATTTATGAATTTCAAACGTGCAGCGGTCATCCTCTCGCTCTTTGTTACACACACGTTGCTTGGTGTGGCAGCGCCAATTCTCGACGTCCAGACAATCGCTGGCAAAGACCCAGCAGAGGTCACCAAGGTTCTTGGCGAGCCGTGCCAACAAGAGAAGACCAAGCAGGGACCGAAGCTCTCATATAGAGGCGGCAAGATTGAAGTCGTGTTTATCAACGACAAAGCCGACTGGATTACAATTTCCGACATGAGCGGCGTTTCCTTCGACGATGATGCAATCAAAGCACTCGGCCTCAAACCGGAGCGACCTACATTCAAGGGCACTTTCGTGATTCGCTGGGAACCCCACACCACCTATCGCTCGGTCTCTGTCTTCGCACACAACGGAAAGACCGATTACGCCTACATCAAAGTCATCACAAAATGACTGAGTGTTGATCGGGAGCCCTTGCCCCGACTGTCGCTTCGCCCCCTCATTTCGATTTGTAGCGCTTGGTCTTCCCATCCTGCGTCACAGCAAACCACCGCTCCGAGATAATATGCTCATGCGTCCTTTTCATCACGTTGAGATTTCGCCGGAGCGCCCTTGCTACACGCTCCGAGTCGCCTTCTCGCAACGCTTTGTCCAGAGCCTTGCCGCCTGCCAGCCCCGCTCTGCCAAAAGTTGCTCGGGCTACATTCGCCAGCGAAGTTCGATGACCAAGAACCTCTTTGATGATGAGCAATAGGTCGAGGGTCTTGGGACGACGAAAGGATGTATGCCCTCGTATCAACTCGTAATCGAAGGCGATGCAATTAAAACCAACTACGAGCGATGCTGAGCGAAGATACTCGACCAATCTCCCGCAGTCGGCAGAACGCCACTGCTGCAATTTGCCATTTGAATTTAAAGTCGCGGCGACTGCTACACCTCTGCGCCGAGTAGCAGCGCGACCAAATCCGCCAACCTCTTGGGCACTTCGTATCGGCAGGACATCGAGGTAAACACAGCCCGCCTCACAGTCGCAATTCATCGCTTAGTTGGACGGGCCTTTGAATCGTCCGCATCTTTCTCGCCGAGGCAGGTAGCCAGAATCTTTTGCCCTGTATCGGTTAGCTCAGCTTCAAAGACCATTTTCGCCCCCTTGGGGGCTATCACGCATTTTACGAGAGTATTCCTTTTCTCCCCGTCAACAGGCTGATCTTGCGTCATCGTATTGCTTCCCTGAAACATCTCAGCAAAGCGGATTTTCGGAGTTAGAGCGCGAATAACGAGCAGCCCCCGTGTCTTCGTAAATCCGTCGTATCGGACATTGAAAACGAGCAAATGCTCGTTGCCGTCAATTTCGACAGGCGTAACGGTAAACGATTTGATACGGAACTTGTCTTCAGCTTGGGCGGGTTGAGTGACAATGCCCGCGATGAACCAACAAAGGGTCATGAAGTGTAGGAATTTCATTGATTGGATTCTTTGATCTGCACTGGCTTCGCACGCTTGATTTCCCTTTGAGTCGGTTCAAGAGGCGCAACGTCAGGAGAGGGCGTTACCGTTGACATTTCAGCGCTTCGCCCTCCATTCCCCAAATTCGTTTAGCCAAAACCGCACCTCTGTTTTGGCTTCTTCCTGAACTTCCGCCTTGTATCGCTCCTCGCCGGGACGCCGGCGCATCTCAAAATGTGTGAAAGCATATGTTAGCCGCACTGGGTAAACCTTCGTCCCGACGGGGCCGTATGTTCCGTCACTGGCAAATTGAATGCCTCGCTGGATGCCCAGTAGCTTAACATTCCAATGAAACTGTTCATTTTCCTCGGGCAAAAGCATATTGGCAATCGTCTCGTCGGAAGGCGGCTTGTCGCGTTCGTCAATTTTTGGCTGGGTGCTGCTCGAAGCCTTCGACCATGATGGCTGCACAAGTGAGACAACGGAGACGAGAATAGCGACTGAGGCAAGAATGACAACGATGGTGGGCTTTCTCACGGGATTAGACTCGGCTGATGATTGCTTCTCTTTTTGAGGTGTATTCGTCTTGGGAAATCAGGCCTTCATCCAAGAGAGACTTGAGTTGCTTCAAAGATGCCCCAACGTCGGGCAAAGGAGCAGGAGCAGTGTTCAGATCGGGCAGCGCATCCTTGTTTTCCTCTTGGGAATTGGGCGATGAGAGGCCAAGCAAAGTCCCCCACGTAACCGTTGTTTCTTCCGCTGGTTCGTTCAGCGCAATCACGTGCAGGACCACGCTGTCTGACGGTGCCCAATTCAGCTTGTCCACAAGCTCCGCTTCGAGAGCCAACAACTTGGCCAGCGCGCCGGGTTCTTTCAGCGTCGTGTAGATTGTTCCCCTCCACATCAAAGTAACGCCACCCAAGATGAGGATTCCGCATACCTTATTAAACCATTCGATTGATTTCGCTTCATCGCCCGATGGTGGAGGGTTCATGTTGATCCAAGCCCTCAGCGGCGGCACGTCGTAAATGCCGTCTAAGAATGGTTCTCTCTGAAGTAGAAAACTCGCCACCTTTCCCGCGCCCTTCTGAGGCATGCTGTCTGGTTTGTCCGTTTTGCTCTCGTCAAGGAAAAGGCCGGGGACGGCGCCGTTGTTGAAAAGCCAGACACCGTTCTTCATTGGATCGAGGCTCAAAAGGGGCGCAGCAAGGTAGTGAGGAGATTGCCCTCACCGATTCGATGGCCGTTCGCATCGCGGGTCACGTTGTTTTTTGTTTCGTAGGTGCCTAGACGATGCCCGTCGGCATTGAAGATCACAAAATTACCCTGATTGTCAGGTCTGATTTCGCCGATGCGACTTCCGTTTTGATTGCGGAGCACTTGGATGTTGGAGGACATAAGAAGTTTAGAATTTGGCAGAGCCGCCAACGAGGGGCGTCGCTGACAACTCTTTCACCACATTGAACTAGGGTGAGGCAAGCAAATTTCCCATATGTGGGACGCGCCTGGCTTCATACTCCGAATGTGCCAAAGAAGCTGCGGCTGCAACTCGGAGAGTTCCTCAAGCGAGAGCGGGGCGACACGCCCTATGCTAAATTCTCGCGTCGCGTTGGCATCTCAAAATCCACGCTCCACCGGCTGGAGTTGGGAGAGCAAAATGTGACTTTGGACATGGTAGAGCAGGTGTTGGCTAAGCTCAAAGTCCGACTATCCGACGTGTTCCCGCAAACGTAACGCACGGCAAATCCATCCTAGGCCCGAGCCGGTTCTTATCCTCGGAAATTCTTTCCGAGGTAAGCTGGTTCCCGAAGTGCAAAAAGGGAGGACAGTGTATGTCATATGTGAAGGAAAAATTCTTACGGGTAGCCGAGGCTGACATAGTGTTCTTCATCCATCGGGAACGGTTGACCGTAGTTCCATCCGCTCTCCAACAGGTCGAGTTCAATGTGCGCCTGTGCAACCTCCGCTGCTTCGCCTCCATACAACCCCCACACTTGCAGAACCCCGGCCCAATGATGGCGAACATGCCGATGCTTTGAGCCGTATGGCGGCTGGCCTTCAAACTCGTTGAGCCAGCGATGCACTTCCTCGTGGGGCTTCCCGAACAGTCGAGTGGTCAGGCGGCAATGCACTTCGAGCGACGGCATGACATCAGCATTTTAGTGGTTGGAGGAGTAGTTGCCATCTGTCGCTCGGAGCACCCCAGCGCCGGGGCCAAGACGGCTGGCAAAGACGCGAAGAATCCCGTTCTCGCACCCTTCTCGAACCTCACTACCGGCCCGCTGAACCACCGCCATGCATCCAACTTCATTCAGTATTCCTCGGGGAAAAGGACGGTGGTGCTGGAACGATCCGCTTCAGTGATGATCCAAAATTTCAGACCGCCCTTGGAACGATATGCGGATAACAGTCGAGTGCCCTCAATGAATGCACGATCATTTGCCTGCCAGTCCTCCTTGAGCACTTCGCCCCAATCACACAGCGAATGCCGGCTTAGTGCCGCATAGATTTCAGCCTTAGATAGCTTCTGCAAAATCGGCCCTGTCGTGAAAACCTGACCGAGTGCAAATTTCGCCCCCTGCTTTGCACCAGATGATTCTTCGGGAAGGATCATTTCCGTTTCTTGCGTTTGGTCTTTGGTGGCTTGGTTCCGACCTCGCCACTGCATACAATCAACATACGAACATCGACAGGCTGACGGGCAATCTCACTTGCTGCGGCACTCGACTCATTGCTCGCAGTCGTTGCCTCAACGCTCGGAGCTGGCTCCTCCGCTGGAGCAATGGATTCGGCTGGGGCTGTGGCTTCGACTACCGGCACAGGCTCGGGTGCAGGATCAGCGGCGGGCGAAGCTGCATCAGCCGGGACAGTCGCACGCCATACAGTCTTGGCAGTCCGCCAGCGTAGTGATCCGTCAGGGCACTTTACTTGCACCTCGTTGTTGAAGGTGAGGCGAATAGTGACCTCAACTTCGACTCCTTTGATCTTAGTGAAAACTTTCTCGTCTGGTTTGAATGGATTTTCCATGGCGAAGAAGAATTTGCTCCCGGCTCATGCACCGCTCAGCGAATCGTCCCGACGTGAGGCGTGCTCCAACTACGCTGCCAACTTTTGCAGTTGCTGGCGCTCATAGTCCGCCTCGTCATCACCAAACACTTCGGTGTAGGTGTCCATAATCAACTGTCCGCCGTCGCGATGCCCCTGCCACTTGGCGATCAGCTTCTTGTCGATCCCCGCTTTCCACAGCCGCATGATGAGGCACTGGCGCAAGTTGCGTTGGGAGAAGAGTGGCAACCCGAGTCGCTCACATGCGGAGCGTAGCGACTTCTTGGCATCATTGATTTTGAATACTCGCGTCCTCGCTGAGGGGTGATCCGCCTTGGCCTGCAACCGCTCCAACAACGGACGTAGATGATGATAAATTGGAACGTGAAAATGAGTATCCGTCTTGTGACGACGGATGTTGAGCCGATTGAGTTCCCAATCCACATCGCCCCACGTCAACGAAGATGCCTCGGCTTGTCCCAATCCGGCGAGGCCCAGAAACTCTACAAAGTCTGCACTGTCTTGCGCGTGATCCGTTAACCTCTGGGATCGGATGGAAGCGACGATGGCTTGAAATTGTTGAATGGTGGGAATCTTCCGCACCGGCGTTTGCGGTCGCTTCCATGGGGTTTTCACGCGAGCAAATGGAGACTCAGCAATCACGCGATCATTCACGGCGATGTCGAACAGTTGCTTCAAAAAACCAGCGTAACGATTGTAAGTTGTATTGCGCAGTCGCGGCTCATGCACGGCAAGGAACTCGTCCAAGTGCGACGGTCGGATGTTGCGAACTTGAGCGTCCAAGCCGAATGACCACCAATCCACGAAATGATTGATGATAGCCCGCGTCGTCACCTGACTGTTCTTCACCTGACTTTGAGTGATAGCCTCGAACTTCACTAGCAATTGTCGCAGCGTTGTCTTCTCCACCTCGGAATCCACCTTGTCCATGTTCCCAACCCATTCCTTCATGCGGCGCTCAGCGATCTTTCGATCAGTCGTGCCGAGTGATTTCTCACGTCGTTTGCCGTTAAGCTTTTTCATCCCGTAGTAACGTCCAGACACCGCATGGCGATAGAGCCCAGCAAAGCCGGGAATCTTGATGTAGAGCGTGATAGCAGGAGCGATTGGGCCTTCTTGGAGCATCGTTGATAGAATTTGAATGCGCTGATTGGACGGTCATATTTCATACTCCAATCAGCGAGTCTTCGCAACACATAAAACCACACAAACTGCTGTGCCTGTGTTGCTTGCGAATGACTTATTAGCACCGAATTGGACTCACGCTGACTCACCTGTTCTTTTTGCTTGAAGGAATTTTTTTGCCGTTGATAGTCGCCGTCCGTTTTAGCGGGTTGATTGGGCGAAAGCCAAATCGGCTCGGCACTTCCGGCGTCTGCATGATCTTACGGGATCATGCGAGCATCGGGGGGGGCAAAACGGGGGGACTCCGGGATTTTTACCAACCCGCGATTCGCCTGATTATCACTAGAGAACGGGGTCTTAGCTCAGTTGGTAGAGCGCCTCAATGGCATTGAGGAGGTCAGGGGTTCGAACCCCCTAGGCTCCACCACCCGCCGCAGCGTCGGCTCAAACTTTCAAAGTATGCTGGCGGTGCTGGCTTTCAGGGCTAAGATTTACGCACTCTGCCGCTCTTTTTCTCACACGATGAAAACTTTGCTTCTCGCCACGATACTTTTACCGGTGCCACTCCTCGCCGCGCCGGTGGATTTTGCCCGCGAAGTGCGGCCCATTCTTTCCGAAAACTGCTTTACCTGCCACGGACCGGATTCCGGCAAGCGCAAGGCGGAGATGCGCCTCGATACAAAGGAGGGTGCGATGGGGAAAGGCGAGAGCGGCGCGCAAATCATCATCCCGGGAAAACCGGCGGAGAGTGAGTTAATCAAGCGCGTGCTGAGCACCGATCCAGAGGAAATCATGCCTCCGCAAAAGGAGCACAAAAAGATAAAGCCTGCGGAGGTCGAACTGCTCAAGCGCTGGATAGCAGAGGGTGCGAATTACACGGGGCACTGGGCTTTTCAAAAAGTGAAACAGCCGGCGGTGCCGAACATCGCCGGAGCTTCGACGCCGATTGACGCCTTCCTCACCGAGCGTCTCCAGCGCGCGGGGCTTGCATTTTCGCCGCTGGAGGAAAAGACACGCATCCTCCGTCGCGTGACGCTCGATCTCACGGGCCTGCCACCGACACCTGCGGAGGTGGACGCCTTTCTCGCGGATAACTCGCCGAACGCCTACGAAAAAGCGGCAGATCGTCTGCTCGCTTCGCCGCATTTCGGCGAACGCATGGCGGTGCCGTGGCTCGACCTCGCGCGCTACGCAGACACGGGCGGCTATCACAACGATTCGCTGCGCGATATGTGGATGTGGCGCGATTGGGTGGTGAAGGCTTTCAACGACAACAAGCCGTTCAGTGATTTCACGACCGAGCAGCTCGCGGGCGATTTGATTCCCAATGCGGTCATCGAGCAGAAAGTCGCGTCGGGTTTTCATCGCAATGTGATGACGAGCGACGAGGGCGGGATCATCGAGTCGGAATACCTGAATCTCTACGTTGTAGATCGTGTGGCCACGACGGGCGTGACGTGGCTCGGCCTCACAGTCGGCTGCGCGCAGTGCCACGACCACAAATACGATCCCATCACGCAGCGCGATTTTTACTCGATGTATGCGTTTTTCCACAACGTGCCCGAGAAAGGCAAAGACGGCGTGCGCGAAAAGAATCCCGCGCCCGTGATCACCGTGCCGACACCGGAGCAAACGAAGGAACTCGCACGTCTCGACGGCGAAATCGCTGAAGCGGAAAAGCAAATCAAGGAACTCGATTCCAAGCTCGATGCTTCGCAGGCCGAGTGGGAAAAAACGCTCGCCGCCACTCTGAAAACAGGAGAGCCGAAGGGACCGGTCGTGAAATTTCCGCTCGATGCGGATGGAAACGGCGCCAGCGACGACGGTAAGCAAGTTGCCGGAACGGAAAAGGGCACCGGAAATTTCACCGACGGCGCGAAGGACAAAAGCTATCGCGTGGATGGAACGGGCTGGATCGAATACGGCGACAAGTTTGGCTTTGAAAAAGACCAGCCATTCAGCGTCGCGGCCTGGCTGAAGGTGAAATCCAAGGGCGGCTCGCCATTCGGCAAGATGGAGAAGGAGGGCGACGTTCGCGGATGGGATGTCGAGTTTCACGGCACGAAGCCGAGTTTTCACCTCGTCAACAAATGGCCGGGTAATGCGATCCACGTGGAGTGTGAGCGCAATCTTCCGGCGGAGACGTTCCTGCACTTCGCCATCACCTACGATGGATCTGGCAAGGGTGCAGGCGTGAAGATGTTCGTCAACGGCCAGCCGGAGAAAGTGAAAGTCGTCATTGATACGCTCACCGACACGATCAAAACGACGGAGCCGTTCAGCATCGGCAGACGTGGCTCGGCGGGGACAGCATTCTTCGGACGCGTGGACGACCTACGCATCTACGGACGCGCGCTCGCCGCAAACGAAGTTGCCCAGCTAGGCGGCAACGTCGCCGCTGAGATCGCCGCGATGCCGAAAGACAAACGCACGCAGCAGCAGTTGGAACAGTTGAAGAAAGTTTTCCGCGAAACACAGTCCCCCGCCTTTGCCAGTGCGCAGCAGAAAATTGACAACGCAAAAAAGACGAAGGCGAACATCGAGAAGCAATTCCCGAACACGATGGTGATGGTCGAGATGGACAAGCCGCGCGACACGTTCATCAAGATGCGCGGTGCCTACGATCAGGACGGCGAAAAGGTCGCCGCGATGACGCCCGCCTTTCTCCCCGCAATCAGCGCAACGCCTGCAAACGGCACACGCTACACGCGCCTCGACCTAGCGAAGTGGCTGATGTCGCCGGAGCACCCGCTCACCGCTCGCGTCGCAGTGAATCGCTGGTGGGCGATCATTTTCGGCACGGGACTGGTAAAGACGGTGAACGATTTCGGCAACCAGGGTGAATGGCCGAGCCACCCGGAATTGCTCGACTGGCTCGCTGCGGATTTTCAGCGCGACTGGAATGTGAAGCGGGTCATCAAGCAGATGCTGATGACGACTGCGTATCGGCAGTCATCGCGCATCACGCCGCAACATTTGGAAAAAGACAGCGAGAACCGTCTGCTCGCACATGGCCCGAGGAACCGATTGGACGCCGAGTTTGTGCGCGACAATGCGCTCGCAATTTCCGGTCTGCTGAACACCCAAATGGGGGGCAAGGGCGTGCTGCCATTTCAGCCGCCGGGGATTTGGGACGTGAACGAAATGGGCGGCCAGTCCTACAAGCAAACACGAGATGCGAACCAATATCGTCGCGGCTTGTATGTGTATTGGAGACGCAGCACGCCGTATCCGAGCTTCCTCACATTCGACGCGCCAAACCGCGAATTCTGCACCGCTGTCCGTGCGCGCACGAGCACACCGCTGCAATCGCTCGTGCTCATGAATGATCCTGTCTATGTCGAAGCCGCGCGCTCGCTCGCACAGAAGGTGATCAAGGAGGGCGGCACAGATACGAAGGCGCGGCTCGCGCTGATGTGGCGACTCGCCGTCACGCGCCCGCCGAGCGAGCAGGAGCAGGCGATTTTACAAAAGGCACTCGATCTCCAAATCGCCCGCTACGCGCAGGACGCAAAGGCTGCGGATGACTTCACCAAAGTCGGAGACCTCCCCCGCCCTGCCGATGTGAAAATTCCCGAACTCGCCGCGTGGACGGCGATGGCAAACGTGGTGCTGAATTTGAACGAGACCATCTCGAACTAAACCGTGCCCGAAACCACCGCTGAGCCGCAGCCACTGTCCGTCGTCTCGCCGGAAATTGCCTCGCGCCTCACGAGTGTGCGCAATCGCACAGGCCGTGTCGCACTCGAAACCGGAATCGCGATGGCCGTGCCCGCGCTGATTGCATGGCTCGCCGTGGTGATGCCGCTCGACTGGCTCATCGGCCTGCCGCGCTGGGCGCGTGCGCTGTTTCTCCTCGCGGGAGTCGGCGGTGCAGGCTTCGTGCTGTTTTGGTTCGGCATCCGGCGCTGGATGAACAAGCCGGACAACGACCGCACCGCATTGAACATCGAGCGCGCATTGCCGGAATTTCGCAGCCGATTCATCGCCAGCGTGCAGCTCGCCCGCCAGAGTGCAGAAACGCCGCCTGCACTGGTGCGCGCACTTTTGAAAGAAACGGAGGCCCTGACGCGACAGGTGGATTTTCAGCGCGTCGTGAAGACCGACAAGCTGCGGCTTTGGATGAAAATCGGGGCTGTTGCTTTCGTGTTCGCCGTCGGGCTGTGGTTTTACGGCGGGCGCGCAAGCTGGCCGCTTTTCCAACGCGCGTGCCTTGTCGAAGTGCCGCTGCCGCGCAAAACACAAATCATCGGTTTCAGCGGCGACCGCGTGATCGCAGTCGGCGACGATGTGCGCATCGAGGCAAATGCTGCGGGCATCGTCCCGGTCGCTGGCAAACTGTTGCTGCGCACGACGAGCGGGAAGAAACAGGAATTCACCTTCGACGCTGACCCGCTAAACAAAGCGCACTTTTTTCGCAGCCTGCAAAGCGTGCAGGAGAACTTCGAGTATTGGCTCGAACTCGGTGACAACAGGACTCCTGTCGCGCATGTCAGCGTGCGCCCGCGCCCGACCGTGCTCAGCCTCGTGTGCCAGCAGCAATGGCCCGCCTACACCAGACTCGCGCCGCAATACCGCTCGCCCGGCGAACTCAAGCTTCTCGCCGGCTCCAAACTTTCCGTGCGTTTGAAAGCCAGCGCACCGCTGCGCAGCGCCACGCTCCGACTCGTCGGCGCGGACAAAAATGTCGCACTGAAACAATTCGATCTGAAATCCAACGCCGCGCAGCCGCCGGAGTGGAGCGGTGTCGCGGAAATCCCCGCGAAAGATGTGAGCGGTATGACCTTTCACCTCGTGGATACCGAGGGCGTCGAGAGCAAGGGTATGGCCGTCTATCGCATCGAAATCGTCCCCGACCAGCCGCCGACTGTCCGCGTGCTCTGGCCCGCGCGTCGAGAAGAGCTCGTCACTGCCAAAGCAACGCTGCTCGTCGTCTTCGAGGCGAAGGACGACTTCGGCATCGGCAACGTGCGCCTCCACTACGCCACCAACTGGATCGAAGGCTCGCCGCACAAAACCATCACCCTCGACCTCGGTAACGAAGAACCAAAATCCCTCACACGGCGTTTCGAGTGGAAGCTGGATCGCCTCATCCCCCCACTCGTCGAAGGCGACGTGGTGGACTACTGGATCGAAGCACGCGACACGAACAACGTCACCGGCCCCGGCATCGCAATCATCCCCGAACACTACCAAGCCCGCGTCGTCAGCGAGGAACAAAAACGCGCTGACCTTAACAACCGCCTCAACGATACGCTTCAGGGCCTCAACGACGTCCGCCAAGGCCAGGAAGAACTCGCCCGCCGTCTCGGCGACCTCATTCAGGAAAAATCGCAGCCATAAACTAAGCCCTGCGCCGCCGCACACCGAGCAGCAGACCGAGACCGCCGAGCAGCGACACCGCCGCTCCGGGCTCGGGCACAACGGTCAGCGTGACCTCGTTTGTAGTTCCATCTACGCCGTTGTAGGAAATTTGATACGCATTGAGCCCCACCGTGAAGATGGCATCGTCGGCCATTCCGGAAAAACCTCCTCCATTCCACGCGCCCGCATAGGTCATGATCGGAATCGAGAGCGTTTCGGGCAAGGACACCCCCGCCAAATCTCTAAAATCCATCACTGCTCCACTAGCGATGTTCAGATTCCCAGTAATAACGAGGATATCGAGCCCGGGGGCCGAATAGTCGATTTCAAATTGAAAGATGCCACCGGAGTTGAACGTCACTGTGCCGGTATTGAGCGTGCCGGTGCTGTTCACTCCCGGCGCCAGAATGCCGCCGCTGTTGACGAACACACTACCCACGATCCCGTCGCTGCCTGAGAGCGTGCCGCCGCTGTTCACCGTGGTGCTGCCGGAGACCGAGGTCGAAGCTGTATTGGCCGCCACGACAGTCCCGCCGTCCACCGTGATGTTGCCGGAAATGGAGCCGACGATCTGCAAGGTTCCAGAGTTCACCGTGGTGCCGCCCGTGTAGGTGTTCGTTCCGTTCAGTGACCACTGGCCATTCCCGCTTTTGATGACCTGGGTGACATTGTCGCCATTCGCAATGATCCCACTCTCCGAACCGCTGCCGCTGCCGGTGAGTATCAGCGTGGACGTGCCGCTCGTCCCGGCGCTGGTGATGCCGCCGGCAAGCGCGAAGGGCACACTGCCGCTGGCGTCGAGGGTGAATGTCCCGCCTGCTGGCGTGCTGAGATTGATCACGCGGTTGCTGCCGCCGTCTGCGGAACCCGTGTAGCGAAGCGTGCTGGATGCCGCGAGGCTGATGATGCTGCCTGGCCCAACCGCCGGATTGCCCAGCGCGTTCGCTGTCGCGCCTCCCGCATTCTGGATGCTGTTGATCGAAAGCACACCGCCTGCGATCGTTGTCGCTCCCGTGAAGGTGCTCGCGCCGCCGAGCGCCAGCGTGCCCGGCCCGAGCTTGGTGAGGCCGCCGGTGGTTTGATTGAGAGCCTGACTCACGGTGAGAATGTTTGAAGCATCCGTGATGTCGATGGTCACCGTCTTGGTCGCGACTGTCACGGGCGTGTGCTGGGAGAGATTGTTCAACGTGTTCCCCGTGATTTGCAAAGTGCCGCCATCCAATATCAGCGAGTTCACACCGCCCAGATTTGCATCAGCCCCGACACTCAATGTGCCTGCGCTGATTTTGGTCGGCCCTGTGTAGGAATTCACTCCGGTGAGCGTCAGTGTATTCGCTCCATATTTCACCACGCCGAGCGCGTTGGCCCCGTTGTTCGGGTTGCTGATGACGATGCTCGTGGAAAAATTTCCGCCAGCCGTGTCAAAGCCGATACTGCCTCCGCTCAACAAGCCGGCGGAGGCGTCGCTCGCGCCGAGATGCGTGGCATCCAGAAAAGTGGCGATATCGTTCGCAACAAACTGACCGGCGCCGCCCACCGCAAAACCCAGCGTCCCCCCGGAGTTCACGGTGATGTTTGCCTTCGTCCACTTGCTGGCGTCGGCATTGTAAAGTGCCGCCGGGATTTGAAACTCCAATATTCCCTGCGAGGCGATTGTCTGCCCGGCGTAGGTATTGGCGGCGGTGAGTGTGAGCGCCCCTGTATTCTCCTTGGTCAGACTGCCAATGCCGTTGATGGCTGTGCTAATCACATCATTCTGGCCGGCTCCGATGGAAATAAATGCGGGGCCATCCAGTGACACAGATCCTGTGCCGGAAACCAGATTGCCGTTGCCGATACCCGCCCCGGCAGTCAGGCGGCCATTATTGAAACGCAAAACAGAACTGAGATTCTTAAGGTAAATTCCGGAGGCAACTGGGAATGGATACGTGCTTTGGTTTGCTACGGCTCCCACTGTAAGTTTGCCCGTTTCTGTTCCTGTGCCGTTGCCCAAATTTACTGTGGAATTGGTGCCCATCACATAGATGGGCACATTCACAGTCATCTCGCCGCTATTGGTGACGTCCAGATGATTGCCAGTGCCGCCATCTGTCACTGTCACAACATTGTCGTTCACAATAGCAACATATCCACCGACAGAAATCGGGATCGTGTTGTTCACCCCCGTCTGGCTCCAGCTTATGTTTGCCAGCGAACCGGAACCAGTGACTTCAAGGTAGTTATTGTCACCTGCACGTCCTATGCTGAAATTCCTACTACCTCTTGTGGGTGAAGTGCCAGATAAGTCACCTAACCCAAAAAAGGAATATATCCCCCCGTCACTGATGCTCATGAAATTGCCATTCGACCCGGCGACGGAACCGATCTCATAGACTGCGTTGGTGCTAAAAGCCCCGGTGCTACTCGTGGTGCTTCTGGACCCAGCGCCGGTGATCGTGACACTGTTGTCGTCGCCACCATTCGCGCCTATGATCCATCGCCGGGTATTAAATATGCCGCCCGCGCTGATGATGGCCTTGTTGCTGCTGCCTGCGGCACCCACTTGCATGGCCTGATTGGATCCAAAATTAATCGTGGACCCGCTGCCGGTGACGAGGAGCAAGTTGTTATTCGCACCGGCGTTGACCCCCATGATCCATGTGTTCGTGCCGCCGCCTCCATCTTGCGCAAAAACCGCTCCATCCGAGACAGTCAGCGAGTTATTGGAAGAGGCAACACCCAGCTTGAGTTGCTTGCCATTTCCCCACATTAAGAAAGAGGCCTGTCCAAAGATATTTCCGTTACCCGGTCGCGAGATGATGACCTGATTGTTGCCGGTGGGGTCTTCCCCTACAAACAAGCCGCCGAAACTGAAAGTGTTCCCCAGCGGGCCTGCGACTCTCAAAATATTGTTTCCAGAAGTAGCGCCGACTTTGCTGTCAAAATTTCCCCTGCCTGACTGCGAACTGCTGGCCGCCTTTAACGTGCCATCCACTTCCAGTTCGCCCCCGCCCTCGACGGTGACACCCGCGTCAAAAGCTGCGTTATTGTCACCCACCAATACCACGTTCCCGCTCAAAACGAGCTTACCAGCACCGAGTTTGTTGATTTTATTGCCTTCGCCCGCAGCAAATCCAGTCCCCAAAAAGCCAGCGCTGATGATTCCTGTTTCATTGGGAGCCACGAAGATATTCAAGTCCGTTTTAGGGCCGGGAAATACCAAGACTCCAGTCGTGCCGGTGGCTTTGATCAGGCCGGAGGTATTGAACGTGATCTGGTTGTTGAATTTTATCGGATCGTCAGCGGGCGTTGTTCGGATCAACAGCTTCACCAAGTCGTCAATGCTAACGACAGCACTCGCACCATTGAACACGATGGCGTCCGTAGCGGGCGTCGCCGTTGTGCTGTATTGCAATGTCCCCGCGTTCAAAAATGTCGCGCCGTTGTAGGTATTCACACCCGAGAGGATCAGCGTGCCTTCACCGGATTTCGTGAGTCCTCCGGTGCCGTTGTCGAGAATCGGTGATTTGATCTCCAACGTATCAGCCGCGAGATCGGCGCGAACGACCAAATCCCTTCCAAAGCCGGCCATGATGCCAGTTCCTCCCGATATCATCGCTCCCAAACTGCCGCCGCCTGAACGCAGGATGCCCGAAAGAGTCAGCGTTTGATCAACATCAAGCGTGAGTGCCGAACCCGGCCCGCTGAGGCGCAGGGTATTCAGACTGCCTGTGCTTTGCGTGGATACGGAGGCATACGGCGTGACGACTGTTCCTGTGACGACCGAGGCAAAGCGCGACAGCGTTAAATCATTTCCCAAAACCGAGCTGACAAAAGTATTGGCGGGGATGCCGGCACCGGAGATCGCCTGCCCGGCCAAAAACAAAGAACCATCCGCCACGGTCAGCAGCGTCGCATCCAATGAATCCACCGCCGAAAGCGTCGTGAGCGGATTCGCGTTACCAATGTATTCCAAATTCGTCGTGCCAGTGATCGCTCCCAAGTTTGCCTGCTGTCCTGTCACAGATAACGGTGCATCCACACCATCGTAGTGAATGGCCCTGACGTAGCCGCCCGAGTCATACCAGGCAAAAGAGTTTCCAGCGTAATACTCCGCAGGATCTATCAGTGCATTCAACGCCACACCGTTCAGCACGATTTTGTTCGTGCCTCCGTTGATACCGTCGGTGGTCACAAAATTTCCAGTGGCACCAGCCGTGTGCGCGGCATGAGAAGAAAACGTCACCGCGCTATTTCCGCTGCCCGGATGGCTCGACTGCAAGGTGCCATCGCCCGCATTGAACTTCAGTGCCGCCATCGCCTGCGAGGTATTTGCAGCCTGATTAAAATTCATCACGCTCGTGCCGGTAAAAACCAGATCGCCACTGCCGCTGAGACTTCCCGTGAGTTTCAGTGCACCGTTGGCTATTGTTGTAACTCCCGTGTAGGTGCTGGCACCGGCGAGCGTCCATTTCCCAGCTCCGGTTTTTGTCAACGACCCGCTGCCAGTGCCGATGTTGCCAGCGAGCAAGCTGTCGCTGCCGACACCGCCGAGTGTGAGTCCAAAGCCGGGGCCGATGATCGTTCCTGTGTTGGAAAGAATGATATTTCCACCCGTATTGCCGCCCACTCCAGCCACGATGCTGCTGTCGCCGATGAGTGATAGTAAGCCCGCATACGTCGCCCCTCCGGCTGCGCTGTTTCGCAGCGCACCCCGCGCGGATATCCCATTGCCAATGATCGCGAGAGGAACACCTATGCCCGGCACTCCACCTATTGGAGTTTGACCATTTAGATCGAGGGCGGCCCCGGCGCTACTCACGATGACACTGCCGAAACTTGCTGTGGTGCCCAGAGCACCGGGGCTGTTTAGCAACAAGACGCCCGCGTTGATCACAGTTCCGCCCGTGTAGGTATTGGTGGCGGAGAAAATCAACGTGCCCGCTCCGGACTTCGTCAGGCTGCTGTTTCCGTTGGCTAAAATGGGCGTGCTGATCGTCAGTGCGTCATCTGCCAAATCCGTCCGAATCACCATTTCGCTCCCGGTGGCTGCCGCAGTGATCCCGTTGCCGCCGCTGATACCTGACGCACTCCCGCCCGACTTCAAAAATCCGTTGAAGCCAAGCGTCTGCCCTCCGGCCAGCGTGAAAGTGAATCCACCCGGCACGCTGATCGTATTCACCGACGCCGTCGTCTGCGCCGTGATACTTCCAGCGACCTGCACATTCTTCGTCGCATCATTCACTCCAATCGCCGCGCCAGAAGCAATGGGCGCGGGCGCATTGGCGTCCGTCCCGTAAATCAATCCGCGCACAAACCCGGCGGAGTCATACACTGCATAGCCGAAACCGTTGTAGAAAAGCCCCCTGTCCATCAGCGGTCCGCTCGATTCTCCAGCAATCGTAATTTTGTTCGTCCCGGGCGTGCCGGGAATTCCACTCGTGCCTCCCGCCAGCACAAAATTTCCCGTCGCTCCCGCAACCCGCGCCGTCCGGGATGAGAAGCTCACTGTGCTCGTCCCGCCGTTGTTCGCGGATTTCACCACGCCATCGCCCGCATTGAATCTCAGCACGCCCATCCCCTGACTCACACCACTCGCCTCGCTCACTTTAAAAATCCCCGTCCCCACGAACGTCAAATCCGTGCCCGTTGTCCCGTTCAAACTTCCGGTTACATTCAACATCCCTCCAACAATCGTGGTTGCCGTAGTAAGCGTATTCGCACCCGAAAGCACGAGCGCGCCTGCGCCATCCTTTGTCAGTCCGAAACCCGCCCCTGAAATACCACCTACGGTCAGCGTGCTGGCATTCACCCTCACCGTCCTGCTCCCATTCATCAGCACCACTCCCGTGCCGAGGTCCAGGTTGTTGCTGCCGGTAAATGCAAAGTTCGCATTCCAACTTTGCACATTGTTGTTGGCATTGACCAAATTCACCTGCGCACTGTCCAGCAAGCCGCCGTTCATCACCAGAGTGCCCGTTCCAATCGCTTTGCTGTTTCCAAAACTCAGCGTCCCGGCATTCACCGTCGTCGCACCAGTGTATGTGTTCACGCCGGAAAGCACCAGTGTGCCCGTGCCGGCTTGCGTGAGTGCACCGACACCGCCGATCAAATTGGTAACTGTGAATACATCGCTCCGATTAAATGCCAGCACCGCACTATTCGCCACGCCCCCGACGCCAAGCGTGCCTGCCGCACCGCCATTTCCAATTTGCAACACACCCGCATTGATGCTCGTCACCCCCGTGTAATTGTTCGCGCCGCCAAACACCAGCGTGCCCGCCCCCGACTTCGTCACACGGCTGGCACCGTTCACCAAAATTGGCGTGCGCAACGTCAGCGTGTCTCCAAGCGCATCCGTCCGAATCACCATTTCAGCCCCTCCCGCTATCGTCGTCAGCCCTGTCCCGCCGGTGATGCTCGCCGCAGTTCCTCCCGATTTCAAAAATCCATTGAAACTTAGCGTCTGCCCTCCCGCCAGCGTGATCGAAAAACTTCCCGGAACGCTGATCGTATTCACCGCCCCCGTCGTCTGCGCCGTGATATTTCCGCTGATTTGCACATGCTTCGTCGCGTCATTCACGCCGAGCGTCGCCCCCGCTCCAACAGGCGCGAGCGCATTTGCATCCGTCCCGTAAATCAGCCCGCGCACAAACCCACCCGCGTCATACGCCGCGTAGCTCGCACCGTTGAAAAATAAACCGCGATCCATCAACTGCCCGCTCACTTCCCCGCTGATCGTGATGTTGTTCGTCCCCCCGGCTCCTTGCGTCCCACCGACCAGCGCGAAATTGCCAGTTGCCCCCACAGCGCGCGGACTTCTCGAAGTAAAACTCACCGTGCTCGTGCCTCCATTGTTCGTGGATCGCAGCAGGCCTTCGCCTCCGCTGAAACTGAGCGCTTTCATACCCTGACTCACTCCGCCCGCTTCATTCACATTGAAAGTGCCACTCCCCGCGAACGTCAGAGCCGTCCCAGCAGTTCCGTTCAAACTCCCGTTCACATTCAGCGCCCCGCCACCCACCGTCGTCACGCCCGTGTAAGTATTCGCACCCGCCAACACCAACGTGCCTGCGCCGGATTTCGTCAATCCGAAGCCTCCGCCCGAAATACCACCGCCCACAGTCAAAGTGCTCGCGCTCACTGTCACCGTCCGATCTGCACTCATCACCACGGCCCCGGTGCCCAGGTTCAGATTGTTCCTCCCCTTAAAAACAAAGTCCCCATTCCAGTTCTGCGCGTTGTTGTTCGCGTTGACCAAATCCACCACCGCACTGTCGAGATTGCCGCCGACGATCACCAGCGTGCCTCCGCCAATCGCATTGCTATTTCCAAAGCTCAGCGTGCCCGCATTCAGCGTCGTCGCGCCGGTGTATGTGTTCACGCCGGAGAGCACCAAAGTGCCTGCCCCCGATTTCGTGAGACCACCTCCGCCCTGATTTAAAACCTGACTGATCGTGAACGTGTTTGCCGCATTATTGATGTCCAAGCTCACCGTTTTTCCCGTGGTGAATACTGGCGAGTGCGTGCCGAAATTATTCAGCGCGACTCCCGTGATTTGCAGAGTCCCGCCATCAAGGATCAATGCATTCGCGCCGCCGAGATTGGCATCCGAACTCACACTCAGTGTTCCTGTGCTGAGCGTCGTCGCCCCCGTGTAGGAATTCGCACCGTTCAAAATCAGAGTGCCGGCACCCGCTTTCGTCAGACCAAAACCCGTGCCCGAAATACTGCCGCCCACGGTCAGCGTGTTTGCGTTCACCGTCACTGTGCGGCTTGCATTCATCACCACGGCCCCGGTGCCAAGGTCCAGACTGTTGCTCCCGACAAATACGATGTCCGCGTTCCAGTTCTGCGCGTTATTGTTGTCGTTGACCAAATTCCCTACGGCGCTGTCTAAGGTGCCGCCGTTAATTACCAGCGTGCCCGTGCCAATCGCCTTGCTGTTTCCAAGAATCAGCGTGCCAGAATTCAGGGTTGTTCCGCCTGCGTATGTATTCACAGCGGTAAGCACCAGCGTGCCGGCGTTAATCGTCGTCGCTCCCGTGTAGGAATTCGCACCGTTCAAAATCAGAGTGCCCGCCCCGGCTTTCGTCAGACCAAAACTCGTGCCCAAAATACTGCCGCCCACGGTCAGTGTGTTGGCGTTCACCGTCACTGTGCGGCTTGCATTCATCACCACGGCCCCAGTGCCGAGGTCCAAACTGTTGCTCCCAACAAAAACAAAATCTCCATTCCATTTTTGCGCATTGTTGTTCTTGTTGACCACCCCCCCTACTGCGCTGTCTAGCCTGCCGCCGTTAATTACCAGCGTGCCCGTGCCAATCGCAAATTCGTTGTTAAGACTGAGCGTGCCCGCTCCTAGCGTTGTCGTTCCAGTGTAGGTATTCGCACTACTGAGCACCAGCGTGCCCGATCCCGCCTGCGTGATGGTTCCGATCCCGCTGAGCAAATTGGCAATCGTGATCACATCGCTCCGATTAAAGACAAGGCTCGCACTGTTCACCACAGTCCCGCTGCCAAGGTTGCCCACTGTGCCGCCGTTGCCAATTTGCAACACGCCAGCATTGATGCCCGTCACTCCTGTGTAGGTATTGGCTGCGGAAAAGATCAGCGTGCCCGCGCCGGATTTCGTGATGCGATTGGTTCCAAGCGCCAGAATCGGCGTGCTCAATGTCAGCGTGTCACCAGCCGAGTCCGTCCGAATCACCATCTCATTATTGCTCGCCGTCGTCGTGATTCCCGTCCCGCCGCTAATGCTCGCCGCAGTTCCTCCCGATTTTAAAAATCCGTTGAAACTCAACGTCTGCCCCGCCGCCAGCGTGATCGAAAAACTCCCCGGATCGCTGATCGTATTCACCGCACCCGTCGTCTGTGCAGTGATGTCCCCGCTGATCTGCACCTGCTTCGTCGCGTCACTCACGCCGAACGTTGTTCCAGTGGCGATGGGCGCAAGCGCGTTCGTATCCGTCCCGTAAATCAGCCCACGCACAAATCCACCCGCATCATACGCCGCGTAATTCGACCCGTTAAAAAACAAGCCGCGATCCATCAACTGCCCGCTGATCTCTCCATTTATGGTGATGTTATTCGTCCCCAAAGTGCCGGGGCTCCCGGGCGTCCCGGCCGTCCCGCCTGCCAGCACGAAATTTCCCGTCGCTCCTGCAGTGCGCGCAATTCGCGAAGTAAAACTCACCGTGCTCGTGCCTCCATTGTTCGTGGAGCGCACCACGCCCTCGCCTCCCGTGAACCTCAGAGATGCCATACCCTGACTCACTCCGGCCGCCTCACTCACGTTAAAAACGCCCGTTCCGGAAAATACCAAACTCGTCCCCGCGCTCCCGTTCAAGCTCCCGGTCAAATTCAGCGTCCCGCCTCCACCCACCGTCGTTGTCCCCGTAAAAGTATTCGCACCGCTCAAAGTCAGATCCCCTAAACCAATTTTGGTCAAAGTCACATTGGTTCCGCTCACTACTCCATTCACCATCAGCGTCCGTCCGGCACCCACGTTCCACGATTGATTCGCCGACATCGCCAGCAACGCATCGAGCACGAGATTCTGCGACGCCGCACTCATATCAATTCCAGACGCACCCAGCGTCAGCTTGCTCGCACCGCCAATCGTCACCAGCCCCGTGGGCGTCGTGATTTGCAAACCCAGAATCGTCCGATCCACTCCGAGCGTCGTGTTCAAATTCGCCGTGGAATTTGAATCAAACACCGCCACGTCCGCCGCACCGGGAACAACACCTCCAACCCAATCCCCTCCGGTGCTCCACACCGCATCTGTTGCGCCCGACCACGAAATATTGGCCGCAGAGACGGATACAGCAAACAACGCCGCAAAAGGCAGAGCGCAAATGCGAACAACACCACTCGTATGACTACGACTTTTTTTCCTCATAACGACTGTAAAATCTTCCCGCTGCTAAATCTCCCCTATGGTAAAATCTTCCTACGAGCGACGGCGGCGCAGCCCGAGCAGCATCCCGAGCCCGCCTAGCAACGAAACGGCTGCGCCGGGCTCGGGAACCAGCGTGGGGACAAGCTCCCCCGTTCCGAGTTGCGCTGCAAAATAGTTGCCTGCGGCAAAGCCGAGCGGATTCACAAATGTGACGAGCGCGAGTTGACCACCCGTGAGACCGGTGGCGTCTGCTCCGAAGTAAATTTGATCCGTGCCGCCGCCGGAAGCCGAGCCGCTCCAGTTCGTGATGCTGAGCGCGCCGCTCCATGTCTGCGCGCTGCTGTTGGCGAGATGGAAAATGCTCGCGCCCGCACCGAGATCCACAGCCGCTGTGCCGCTGAGTGTAAAGGCTGCGACGGTTTCATTCAGTCCGCCCGTCTTGAATGTGCCGCCGCTCATTGTCAGCGTGGCTGCGTCGTTGATGCGATTAGCCGCCGCAATTTCCAGCGTCCCGCCCGTGACAGAGACCGCAGTGGTTCCGCTGAGCGTGCCGCTGACGATCAATTTGCCCGCACTCACAGTCGTGTTGCCCGTATAGGTGTTGTTGCCGCTGAACGGCTGCGTGCCCGTGCCGATCTTGGTCACGGAACCGCCAGTCCCGGAAATCACGCCTGCGTATGTCGCCGGATTCGTGTTGTCACCGCCGAGCGTGAGTGTAGCAGCGCCGAGCGTCACATTGCCGCCGCTCGCCCCGCCGCCGGTGAGTGAACCGATTTGGGTGTCAAAACCGGTGATGTCCATCGCTACGACGATACTGCCTACGCTGGAAGTGGAATTGGCTAGATAAACTGCTGAGTTGTTTCCGAAGGCCCCGCTGACATTGGCCACGGAAGCCACGCCTGCTTTAATGATGCCCGCAGGGACATTCGTGCCGCCCGTATAGGTATTATTCCCTGCAAGCGTCAGCGTCCCCGGCCCGGTTGTGCCGGTTCCCGGCGCACGCGTCGTGATCGATCCGGGGCCTAAGATCGTTCCAGTGAGCTTCAGTCCTGTCGTGGCGCTCGTGGTGATGTTGAGATTCGCCCCTGGCGCGAGGTCAATAAGGTTGGCCACACCGGTAGTTGCCAAAAGTGGCGTATTGGCCGTGGAATCACCCGCGTTGCCATTCGGCACTTCGAGTCCTCCGCCGATGCCGCTCGAACTGCCAGTGCCACCGCCATATTCGACCCGCAGCGTTCCCGTTCCCAGACTGGTCGGCTCTGAAATAACCAGACGGACACTGGTCGTGCTGTCAATCGGCCTCAGTATCACGCCTCCCGTGAAGGAATTTCCCGCCACCAGATGGACTTTTCTGCGGTTGCTGTTGTTTTGCCCGGTAACAATGAGCCCGCCACTCCCGGAAATCGCACCCGTAATGATGATATCCGCATTTGCATTTACGGCGGCGTTACTGGCGTTAAAAGTGACAAACCCATCCGTTAGTGTGATCGGATCGGCAATCTTACAAAAACTCCCGCCGTAGTCTGGAATCAGCGAAGTGCCTCCTGCCATCGTCAGCGATCCGCCGACGTTAAAATTCTGGCTTCCTTCAAGAGCGACTGGCATGAGGGTGCCGGCGAGAATTCTCAGCCCGCCGGTGAAAGCCAGACCCCTGTTTATCCGCAAAGTGCCGGGGCCAAACTTGGTCAAACCAGCGCTGCCAGTGATGGCGCTGGCGATTTCACCAAAGCCTGCGCCCGCTCCCACGTAGATGACTCCCTCCGAAGCTCCGAAATCCAGCGTGCCACCGGTGATCAACGATTTGAAACTGGTGGGGTTCAGGATCAACCCACCATATCCGCTGTTGGTGCTGCTGGCAGCGAAACCATTGATTTTCGTCGTGCCGGTGAGGGTCAGCGTGGTCGCCGAGGCAGCATCCGCCTTCACGCGCATCGCGTAGGGGTTGCTGGTATCGCTGAGGGTAAGGTTCGTGGTGACATCCGAAATGGTGCCAGCCGGGATGGTATCCAAATCTGCTGCCGGAAGGTAGAGCGCCTCCCTGAACCCACCGTTGGCAGGCGTATCCGCCTCGACAAACGTGCCGACTCCCGTATTGCCGCTCCCTTCCTGAGCTACGACTGTGGCATCGTAGATTCCGGCTCCCGCGCTTGTGCCGTCCTTGTTGGCATTTGCATCCAGTCCGTTGACTAGAAATTTTTCCGTGCTCCCCAATCCACTCACCGCAGTCGTCGCGAGGACGAGCGTTCCTTTTGTGCCCGCCGCCCGCGATAGCACCGTGCCGCTGGGCGAAGCATTGCCGATCGTGTAAGTGAGGCTCGCACCGTTTTTGGTGAGTTGCAGCGTGCCGCCGCCGCCGTAGGTGAAAGTGCTGCCCGTCGTTGCGCTGACTCCGCTCACCGAGTTTGCACCGCTCGTGCTCGGAGTGATCTGCATCGTGCCCACATTGAGCGCTACATTGCCCGTTCCGAATGGCGTGCCGCTGCTCGCCGTGCTGATCAGCGTGCCGATGTTGAGAGTCGTCGTGCCGGAGTAGTTTTGCGAGGCGGCGAAAGTCACTGTCCCCCCGCCATTCACCGCTTTGGAGTTGATGAGGACATCGTTCGCGCCGGTGATGACGTTTGCTACGGAAAACGTCAAAGACCCGCCGCCGCCGCCGAGGCGATAAGTGGCATCACTCGCCGCACCGAGACTCGCGCCGTTATACGTGCCCGTGGTATGCGAGCCGAGATACCAATGACCATTCGCCCCTCCGGCATAGCCGTTGAAAGTCGAGTCCAGCGTGCTCAGGCTGCTGACTCCGCCGCTGCCGGAGTAGTTGATTCCATACACACCGCCGTAAGTGCTGGTGTTGTTGGTGAAAACTGGCAGCGATCCGGGCGTGAAAGCGACACCGTATCCGCCAAGCGCATTGAGATTGCTGGCGATGCTGAGACCCTGATTCGAGCCGATGTTTGAAGATGCTGCCAGCGTCAGATTCGCACCGGCCCCGATGCTGATGGTGTTCGACACGACGTTTTGCCCCAGCGGCGTGCCCGACGTAGCCGAAATAGCGAGCGTGCCGCCGCGAATCGTCGTGCCGCCGGAATAGCTGCTCCCGGTGTTCGACAGCGTGAGCAATCCAAGCCCGTCCTTGATGAAACCGCCGCTGCCACTGAGCGCGCCTGTCAACGTCAGATTCGCAGCCGCTGATTCGACGAAAAGCGCCCCACTGCCTCCCGTGGCCAATGCAAAAGTCCTGTTCGTGCTCGCCGTGGCACCCGTGTATTTCAGCGTTCCAGTGGTGCCCAAAGTCCCGAGGCTGATTGCCGAGGCGCTGTTTCCCAAAGTGCCGTTCGTGCTCAAATCATTGATCGTGGCCACAGTAATCGAACCGGCGCTGATCGCTGTCGCACCCGTATAGGTATTCGTGCCCGAAAGGGTCACGTTTCCACCGCCCAGTTTGGTCAGCCCCGCAGTGCCGCCGACAACAGAGCTGATGGCATTGGTTGAAAGGTAAGCGGTGACCAGCGCACTCCCTGTCAGCGTCAACTCGGTGCCGCTGGTAATACTCACAAGCCCTTCTTCAAATGTGAGGCTGTTCGCCGTTTGCGTTCCACTCAATGTGACCGCAGTCGAAATCGCATTCGTTCCAGCGGAGAAAACCACATCGCTTCCCGCCACATAGGCGATCGTGGCCGAAAGGCCCGTGGAATCTGTCGTCCAAGGACTTCCTGATCCCCAAGTGCCCGCCGCACTAAATGCGGGTGTGTTAGCAGCACCCGCCGTAACTCCGTTGATGTCCCAATAGAGTGTGCCAGCCGACGCGGAAACCGCGAAGAGCGCAGCGAATGGGAGTGCGCAAATCCGAACGGGGCGGGCAGAGCGGCGGGGTTTGAGTAAATGCATGGCTGATGATTTCAAAATTGAAGGTGGCGATTGACAAGAAGGCGTTTCTTAAAGTTTTCAATAAAAAAGGCGGGGACGTTTTGCAACGTCCCCGCCCTTGGATTTCTTTGTGTGGACGTTCGCTTAGGCGCGGCGGCGGCGCAGGCCTAGCAACATTCCGAGACCTCCGAGCAGCGAAACCGCTGTTCCGGGCTCAGGAACACCCGCCACGTTGATTACGCCGGTGCCGGTGAAGTGGGTGTCGTCAATATTGGCGGCACCACTGCCAGTCGCACCCCAACTGCCCGTCACAGGCGAACCAGCAATGTAGAGCGCCGCAACATTATCAAATGCTCCAGTCCAGTTGAGTCCGAAAACAGAACTGGAGCCGATGGTCACTGTGGATGTGTCGGCCAGGAAACCGCCCGATCCAGCGGCAATGTTGAGCGTTCCTAACGTGACGGTGGTATCGCCCGTGTAGCTCGGCGTTGTGCCCGATATGGTCAGCGTGCCAAGACCTTCCTTTGTGAGACTGCCGATGCCCGTGATAGGAGCAGTGATAGTGTTATTTTGACCGGACGTAATATCAATGTAGGCAGGTCCGTCGAATTGAACAGTTCCGCTGGTGCTCGGTCCACCCTTAATGAGCGAGCCGCTTGCGCCAACTCCGCTGCCAGCAATAAGACGACCACTGTTGAATTTCATCGACGTCCCTGACGAATACAGAGTGATACCAGCGCCATAAATCGCACTTCCAGTCGAATTGTTGACCGTCGCGGTGCTGATACCTGTGCCATCACCCAGTTTGAACACCGAATTTGTTCCCATCATATACACACTATTCTGAACGGTGCTCGCCCCACTGACCACGTCGAAGTGGTTTCCGGCAGCCGAACTGTCCGTAATCACATGAGAGGCATTATTCACACCGGCCGTGCCACCAAATGAGAGAGGCTGGGCTTCTGTTACCGTGAAGGACGAGCCAGAGTCGGTGACCAAAACATAGTTATTATCAGCACCCGTTACCGCACCCACCACATAGCCTCGGCTGAAGGCACCTGTTCCGGTGTTAAACGTGCCACCGCTATCAATCTTGATGTAGTTGCCTGTAGAGCCATTGATTAATCCTATCTGGATAATAGGCTGGCTTGAAGTGTTAACGGTGAGCGTAGAGCCAGTCCCTGTTACTTGAATGAAGTTATTTTTGCCCCCATTCGTGCCAGCGCCTAGCCTGCCGGTTTTAAAAAAGCCACCAGCACTGACAACGACGCTGTTGCCATTGCCCGCAACGCCAACATTCATAAACTGGTTGGATCCAAAAACCACTGATGAATTTGTGCCAGTGACCGTCATGGAGTTGTTGTTCGCACCGGCGATGACACCCAGTTCCCAAGTATTCGTGCCGCCACCAGTGGTCTGAGCAACGTAGGCACCGCTATCAACGGTCAAAGAGTTACCGGAGGAGGCGTAACCGACTGTTACCCGACCACCGTTGCCACTTACGTTGAATGAAGGAGAACCCGAGCTTCCAGCAGTAGAAATAAACACGCGATTGTTGCCAGTCGTAGTAAGGCCGGATGACTCGTTGACGCTGCCGATGTATATCTTGCGAATGCCGGTGCCGTTGGCGACCGTGCCGCCGCCATTCAAATTCCAAGTATTGCCCGAAGAGGCACCGCCCACCGTGAATCCACCGGCGGTAATGGTCTCAACCCCCGTGGTAGTCAGAGTGCCACCACTGCCGACTGCACCGCTGACGCTATTGCTTTCGAGAGCAAATGCTGCGCCGCCAGCAAGCACTGCGGAAATTTGAGCGGATAGACCGTCATTAACCGTAATCACCGGGGTGCCAGTCAGCGTGAGACTGCCACCGCTGCCCGTGATATTGTCACCGCCGACATTGAACTTCACGCCTGTAGCAGACCTGCCTGCAGGGCTGATATCAATCGTCGAACTGGCAGTGCCGCCGAAGACGGCAGTATTGCCGTCGGTCCAGAGACCGCCAAAATTGGCATCGGTCGTATTCCAAAGTCCGGTTGAAGCGCCGTTATCCCAAGTCAGGTCTGCCGCAGATGCGGAAACAGCAAGGAGGGCGGCGAAGGGAATTGCGCAGATGCGAATGGCGCGACGGGTGGATGTATTTTTCAGGGTTTGGGTTTTCATTTGGGTATGTTGGGACAGGGTTTGGGTTGGACGGCGATGAGTCGGGTGATTGAAGGTGTCTGTTTTGAGGTTGAAGGTTGGTATTTCTACCGGATTGAAGGTTGGTATCCACTACCGAACTACGGAGTGAATGCTGATAAAAGATTCCGAATGCCCAACGATTGCAAGTTTTATTTTGAACATTATTATCCCAACGCAAAATAAAGCAGAAATACCTACGCAGGAGCGATGAAAAAGCGTGATGTTTTTCCCGCAGAAAAGTCGAATTTGCCGGGCGAAACACCCGGAAAGTGGGATTTTTTTTCTGTTTATAACAATAAAAACACAAACGAAAGCAGCTCTGGAAACCGTTTACACACTACCTATCTGGTTTGTTGGCAAAGCAGGATTGACAATAGCCCGGCCATTCAGAGTGCCGGGCTATTTTCAAGGCGCATCGGCTGTCGTCCGTCGGGCGGGCTTGTCCGGGTTCCCGCCGCTGTTCTAGGGCTACAGAGGGGCTTTTCTGGAGGGAAAGGGCGCGTTTTCAGAGGAAATCGGAGCGATTCCGCGCCAAAAGGTATCGTTCCCTTTTGAAAAGGGATGCCTCCCGCGAGAAAAGGGGACTTACACTTTTGAAAAGGGATTCCACCCGTGAGAAAAGAGGACCTACACTTTTGAAAAGGGATTCCTCCCGCGAGAAAAGAGGACTTACACTTTTGAAAAGGGATTCCTCCCGCGAGAAAAGAGGACTTACACTTTTGAAAAGGGATGCCTCCCGTGAGAAAAGAGGACTTCCACTTTTGAAAAGGGACGCCTCCCCCGAGAAAAGAGGAGCTACACTTTTGAAAAGGGACGCCTCCCCCGAGAAAAGAGGAGCTACACTTTTGAAAAGGGATACCTCCCGCGAGAAAAGAGGAGCTACACTTTGGAAAAGGGATTCCTCCCACGAGAAAAGTGGAACTACACTTTTGAAAAGGGACGCCTCCCGCGAGAAAAGGGATGCTGCACTTTTGAAAAGGGATGCCTCCCTCGAGAAAAGAGGAACTCCACTTTTGAAAAGGGATGCCTCCCAGACGGAATGGTATCGTCACTCCGAGAAATGGTATGGCTACCGGAAGCGGCGGCAGTTCTGCCGGAAGGCTCAGGAGCGCTACGGGGACAGTCGGGTGGGATGCCGCGAAAAATGGTATCCCCACGTTGCCCCGTCCTGACGGACCCCGCAGTTGCATGGAAAGAAGAACCGCGGCGACCCCTGATTTTGCCATTCACGGGTATTGCCAAATGCGGTGCCGCGTGGTGGAAGCGGGGATGACTTCGCTGAACGCCCGGTTTTTCCTCACCGCAACTCTCGCCACTCTAGCCTTCGGAGCACCGATTTTTCTGCACGCGCAGGATGCGGCTGCGGGGAAAACGAGCACCCTACTCGAAGGGGAGAAATTGCAGGTGGCCAGGCAGATGGGAAAGACGCATGTGCAGGATATGCGGCCTTATGGCGACGGGGGCTGGAGCGGGAATGCGCAGCTATGGTGGTTCGAGGCAAAGCCGGGGGATGTGCTCGAATTCACACTGCCAGTGGCAACGGCGGGGAATTTCCGCATCGGCGCGGGGTTCACGAAGGCGGCGGACTACGGGGTTTTCGATGTGTCGCTCGATGGTAAAAAACTCGCGGGCGCGCTGGATTTTTACAATGACGGCGTGGTTCACAGCGGCACCCTCGCGCTGGGCGAAACGGTGGCGCTGACGGCGGGCGATCATCGGCTGGCTTTCACTGTGACGGGAGCAAATGCGAAGGCGGCGAAGAAATTCATGCTCGGCCTCGACTACGTGTTGCTCGCGGGCGGCGACGTAAAGGATCTCACGGCGCTCGGACCAAAACTGAAAGCCGCACCCAAACCGGCCCCAAAAGCAAACGTGAAGGAAGGCAACGCGCTCGACGCCGTGGCGCACACGCCGGAAGAGGAACGCGCCACCTTCACGGTGCCGGAGGGTTTTGAAATCGAACTCGTCGCGAGCGAGGAAACCGGCCTGCCAAAAGCGATGACGGCCGTTTTCGACGATGCCGGACGGCTTTGGTCGCAGACGGCGACGATGTATCCGCGCGACAACGATCCCAACATCTGGAAACAGCCCGGCACGGATCGCATCGTGATCATTGACCACCCGTGCGCGAAAGGCCCGCAAAAGGCGCGCACGTGGGCCGATGGCATGGTGATGCCGCTCTCGGTGCTGCCCTATGGAAAAGGCGCGTTCATCGCGCAGGGGCCGGAGATTTTTTTCATGGAGGACACCGATGGCGACGGCAAGGCCGACACGCGCAAAGTGCTCTTCAAGGGCTACGGCGTGCAGGACACGCACACGCTCCCGCATCAGCTCTCGCTCATGCCGGGCCATCGCATCGTGTATTCGCAGGGCGTGCTGAATACCGGAAAAGCGACGGACGCCGCCGGTCACACGATTGATTTCAGCAGGACGGTCATCGCGACTTTCCACCCCGACGGCACGGGCCATGAGGCCATCGGCATCGGCATGAACAACATCTGGACGTGGGCCGTTTCGCGCGAGGGACGCGTGTTCATCCACGAGGCAAATGACTTCGGCTTCAGCGTCACGCCCTTCGAGGAGGACTCGACGTATCCGAGCTTCATCCAGACGAAAATGCACCCTGCAGCGCCCTTGCATCCGCCCACTGCGGAGGGGCTCAATCTCGGCGGCACGGGCTTCAGCGGCCAGGCGATTTGCGACGACCGCAAAGGCTCGTATCCCGCGCCGTGGCACGGCTGCATTTTTGTCGCAAACCCCATCCTCAACGCCATCCACGCCGTCTCGATGGATCTGGGCGAAAATGGCGTGTTCACTTTCAAAAAAGCGGGCGACCTCGTGACGTGCTCCGACCCGATGTTCCGCCCCGTCGCGATCACCTTCGGCCCCGACGGCTGCCTCTACATCACCGACTGGTATAACCGCATCATCTCGCACAACGAAGTCGCGCGCGACCATCCCGGACGCGATAAAACGCGCGGTCGCATCTGGCGCGTCCGTCACAAGAGCCAGACCGCGCGCACCATTCCAGACATGACGCGCGTGCCCGTCGCCGAACTGCCCAAGCACCTCTCCGCCGACAACACATGGGAAATGCGCGCCGCATGGCACCAGATCGCCGCGCGCGGCGGAAAAGCCACCGCGCCAGCGCTGGCGAAGATCATCCGCGATGCAAAGACGCCCGACGACACCCGCATCGCAGCGCTGTGGGCGATGGAGGACACCGGCAATTTCGACAAGGCGCTGTGGAAGGAAATGCTCGCCAGCAAAAACCCCAACGTCCGCCGCGAAACCATCCGCGCCATGTCCACACTGAAAGTCCCCGCAGCCGATGCGTTCACACTTTTACAGCCGCTCGCCGACGAAACCGCGTGGACCGTGCGCTACGAAATCTTGCGCTTTTTCCGCCGCGCCGGAGCCGCGCCCGAGCACGTCGCATGGCTGCGCCGCTGGAGCGAGCCGGTTGTCGAAATGCGCAAAGTCCGTGGACACTTCCCGCTCGGCGGCACCTACGAACGCGCCTTCCAGGATTTCCTGCTGCGCCTCGTCACCGAAAAAGCCCCCGCTCCCGTCGCGAGCGACCCGCGCTGGGATCAAATCATCGCCACACAGCCAGCGCGCACCGCGGAGGAAACCGCCGCCATCACTAAACGCATCGCCGCCGTAAAAGCCGCCATCGCCGCCGCCGGCGACCGACCGCTCGATGAAGGCCGCAATTTCGTGCAAACCACCTGCCTCGCCTGCCACCGCATCGGCGACAAAGGCGTCGCGCTCGCACCGCCGCTCGACGGCTCCGCCAGCCGCGATTTGGAAGGACTCATCACCTCCATCGTGGACCCCGACGCCGCCATCGAAACTGTCTTCCGCCTCTACCGCGTCGAGATGAAAGACGGCGCAAAAATCGAAGGCTTCCGCAAAGGGCTCGACGAAAAACAACTCACCATCATGAGCATGGGCGGCGGCACAAAAGACATCCCCCTCGCCGACATCAAAGCCGCCGGCTACGTGCAGGGAAAATCCGTCATGCTCCCGCTCGCCCCCGGCCTCACCGACACCCAACTCGCCGACATCGTCCGCTATTTGAAAACGGTGAAGTGAGCACAAGCCTGATGCCTCGCACGGAGTTCGCGGCGTTCACAAAGTGATGGAGACTCGCGCAAAGGCGCGCAAGGAGAGGCCGTCCCGGCCCCTGCACCCTGCAAGGGTGCCCCTGCCGGGGCACAAGGGGCCGGGACGGCCCCTCTCCTTGTTTTCCTGCCGTGCCATTTGTGCGAGGCTGTATCTGCGTCCATCCGCCTTCATCTGCGAGGGAGTCCCGCGAAAGACGCGAAACAGCGCGAAAAACAAGGGGAAGACGGGGGAACAACCGGCTAAAAATCCACTTTTGCGACCTTTCGCGTTTTTCGCGGAATGAAATCAACGTGTGGAGGTTCGCCTACGAGCGGCGCCGCCGCACCCCGAGGAGCAGGCCGAGGCCGCCGAGCAGCGACACCGCCGCGCCGGGCTCTGGCACCACGGTTATCGTAACCTCGTTGGTAGTCCCATCCGCGCCGTTGTAGGAAATTTGATACGCATTCAGCCCCGCAGTGAAGATGGCTTCGTCGGGCAGCCCCATGAACCCAACTCCGCTCCACGTGCCAGAGTAGGTGATGATCGGAACCGATACACCCTCGGAAAATTCCGCCGCTCCGAGATCACTGGTGTTCATCATCGCTCCACTCGCGATGTTCAGATTCCCGTTGATATTGAGGAAATCGAGAGCGGGCGCAAAAGAGTCTATTTGAAATTGATAAATGCTCCCGGGGTTGAACGTCACCGTGCCGGTGTTCAAATCGCCTGTGCCATTCACTCCAGGCGCCAGCGTGCCGCCGCTGTTGACGGTCACATCTCCCACACTCACGTTGCTACCTGAGAGCGTTCCTGTGGCGTTCACTGTGGCTGCGCCAGATAGCGAAGCAGCAACAACCAGCGTGCCACCATCCACCGTCGTCATGCCGGTGTAGCTGTTCGTCCCGGCGAGCACAAGTGTGCCAGCTCCCGCTTTCGTCAATCCTCCGGCACCCTGGTTCAATGCCTGGCTCACATTAAACGTGTTCGCCGCACTCGCGATGTCGAAGCCGACGGTTGTATTCGGCGTCAACATGACAGTGTGTGAGCCGATCATTCCCGCTGCATACGTGGTCAATGCGGTGCCCGTGATTTGCAGGGTGCCACCGTTGAATACCAGCGCGTTTGAAGAACTGCCGAGATTTGCGTCCACTCCCACGCTCAGCCTGCCCGCGTTCAGCGTCACCGCGCCGGAGAAGGAATGGCTTGTTCCGCCCAGTGCAAGCGTGCCAGCACCGGCCTTTGTGAAAGATGACCCGGAAATGTTTCCACCGACAGTCAGTGTGCCGGCGTTGACTGTCACCGTGCGCGCAGAACTGATCGAAACGGGGCCTGTTCCCAAGTTCAGGTTGTTCGTTCCGGCAAAAGCGAAATCAGCATTCCAACTCTGCGGGTTATTTCCCGTGTTGATCAAATTGGCCACCGCGCTGTCGAGTGTGCCGCCATTGATGATCAAAGCGCCCGTTCCGAGCGCCGTGCCACTACCAAGACTCAACGTGCCCGTGTTCAATAGCGTGGGGCCGGTATAGGCACTCGCGCCCGAGAGCGTGAGTGTGCCTGCGCCATTTTTGACAAGACTGCCATTGCCACTGATCCCACCTGAAACCGTGAGCACATCGCTCCGGTTGAAAACAAGACTGCTGTTGTTTGTCACACTGCCGCTGCCCAGGCTCCCTGTGGTTCCACCATTTCCGATTTGCAACACACCGGCGTTCACCGTGGTGGGGCCGCTGTAGGTATTCGTGCCAGTCAGCACGAGCGGCCCGTTGCCGGACTTCGTCAGCCCTCCGGCACCTTGATTCAAAACCTGGCTGACGATGAAATTGTTCGCGACATTGTTGATGTCGAAGCCGACCGTCTTGCCTGCTGTCAAAGTGACCGCATGGGTGCCAATCACCCCCGACGCAAATGTGGAAAGCGCCGTCCCCGTGATTTGCAAGGTGCCGCCGTCAAAAACCAATGCGTTTCCACTGCCAAGATTTGCATCCAGCCCGACACTCAGCGTGCCTCCGCTGAGGATGGTCGCGCCAGTGTAACTATTCGCGCTACTGAGCACCAGCGTGCCCACTCCGGTTTTGCTCAAACCGCCGCCACCTTGATTCAAAACCTGACTGACATTGAATGTGTTCCCCGCATCCGCAATGTCGAAGCCGACCGTCTTGCCAGAGGTCAGCGTAACAGCATGGCTGCCGATCGCACCGGCGGCATAAGAAGTGAGCCCAGTCCCGCTGATTTGCAGAGTGCCGCCGTCAAAAACCAATGCGTTCCCGCTGCCCAGGTTTGCATCCGCACCTACACTCAAGATGCCTGCGCTCAGCGTCGTAGTTCCAGTGAAGGTGTTCGAACCGCCAAGCACGAGGGTGCCAGCTCCGAGCTTTGTCAGGACACCGCCGGCCTGATTCATTGTCTGGCTGACGGTAAATGTGTTTGCCGAATTACTGATATCGAAGACCACCGGTTTTCCGCTGATGAACGTGGGTGTGTGCGTGCCAAAATTATTCAGTGACGTCCCAGTGACCTGCAAGATACCTCCGTCAAAAATCAATGTATTCGCCCCGCCCAGATTTGCGCCAGCTCCCACGCTCAGCGTGCCTGCGCTCAAAGTTGTCGCACCGGTGTAACTATTCGTTCCGGCGAGCGTCAGCGTGCCCGCGCCGCTTTGCGTCAGCGCGCCGCTGCCGCTGATTGTATTGGAAACCGTAAGCGCGTCACTGCGGTTGAAAATCAGACTGGCATTGTTGACCACATTTCCACTTCCAAAACTTCCTGTTGTGCCACCATTCCCGACCTGTAACGCACCGACTGCAATCGTCGTCGCCCCGCTGTAGGTGTTCGTCCCTGCCAACACCACCGTTCCAGCGCCCAGCTTGCTTAATGTGGATGTCAGCGTGTTATCCGCGATGACCGCATTGACCGTCAGTTGTTTGCTTACGCTGTTGTTGATCAATGTCAGGTCCGGCGCTCCCGCCGATGTCGCGCTTGTCAGCGTCCCGTTGTTCGCCACAGATCCAATCACCAAGCTCTCCGCAGCTGGGTTGACCATGATTCCATTCACGCGCAGCGTGCCGCCGGCCAGCGCCACCGTCGAGGCTGTGCCCGTATTTTGCATCAACGTGTTGATCTCCGTCGTCGGTGCGCTCAATCCATCGTTGCCTCCGCCCCCCGCGCTGTTGATGCGCACATTGCTGTTCACACCCACAGGCACGATGTCACCGGTCGCTGCAATGTTTGTATAGGCAGCAGATGCGTAGGCCCTGATGAAGTTATTTCCAACACCGCCACCGTCATCGGTGCCGGAGTTCGTTGCCCAGTCCGTCCCACCCACCGTCGCCCACACGCCGAGAATGCCGCTTGCGTCATTCGGAGCGCTCGTGCTTGCGATATTGTCCGCCGTAAAATTCACGGCACCTCCCGCATTCCTCGTCAGGGCATTCATCCGCAGCAGCGACGCGCCGCTCGCTCGACTTACCGTGGACGCACCGGGCGCAATTGTCGTCGAAGCTACAATTTCCGTGTGTGAACCGCCTGTGATATCCAGCGTGCTTCCAGCGAGGGTCAATGCAGCCGTGTCAGCCAGCTTTGTCGTGTTGTTTGTCGCATAGTCCAGCTTCAACGTGCCTGCGCTCACCATTGTGGAGCCGCTGTAGGCATTCGTGCCACTGAGCGTGAGCGTGCCTGCCCCGAGTTTGATCAGGCCGCCGAGTCCCTGGGTCAGGTTCTGTGCGATGGTAAAAGTGTTCGCTGCATTGTTGATGTCTAGGGACACTGTCTTATCCGCCGTCAACGTGACCGCATGGGTGCCAATCAAACCGGCCGCATACGAATTCAAAGTCGTCCCTGTGATTTGCAAAGTGCCACCGTCCAGAACGAGCGGGTTCCCGGTGCCCAGGTTTAAATTCGCTCCCACGCTCAAAGTGCCCGCACTCAGCGTCGTCGTTCCCGTGAATGTGTTCGTGCCGGAAAGCACGAGCGTGCCCACGCCGAATTTGGTCAGCCCAAAACCGGAGCCGGAAATATTTCCCCCAACCGTGAGCACATTGCCGCCGACCGTCACTGCGCGTGTAGCGCTCATCGTCACCGCACCCGTGCCGAGATTCAGGCTGTTGGTGCCAGTGAACGTGAAATCGCTGCTCCAGGTCTGGGCATTGTTACCCGTGTTCACCAAATTCGGCACCGCGCTGTCCAATCCGCCACCGCTCAGAGTCAGCGTGCCAGTGCCAATCGGCTTGCTGCTGCCAAACGACAACGTCCCACCATTCACCGTCGTCGTGCCAGTGTAGGTGTTCGTGCCGGAAAGTGTGATCGTGCCTCCGCTTGTCTTGATCAAGCTGAGCGTATTAGCACCGGCGGTCTGCACAATCGTTCCGGCAAAGTTGCCAGTGCCATTGTTGTTACCGATGGTGAGCGTCCTAGGAAAAGTCGCATTCGTATTTGTCACCGTGCCGCCGGTTCCCGTGAAACTACCCACGCCTACGGTTCTAGTGACATCCAAATAGCCGCCGTTAATCGTGAGCGGCGCATTGGCGTTGCCAAGTGGAGTGACTGTCGCTCCCAATTGGACGCGTCCGCCGGAATTGATGATTGTGCCGCCACTGTAAGTGTTGCCAGTAGCATTGCTTAAAATCAATAACTTGGTCGAGTTACTGGCGTTACCACCAACAACAAGCGCGCCAGTTCCCGTTAGCTGCCCGCTAATGGTAAGGCTGCGATCCACGCTATTCAGAGTCGGATCCGCGAGACTGACATTCAGCGCCCCGCCGCCAGCAATGGAGACCGCTGCTGCCAAAATACGATCCGACAGCACGCTGGCTAGAGAGGCACCTGCCGCCCCCACCGCGATGGTGTTGGTTGCACTACCCACTGTCGGCGCGCCCAGCCACAATGCTGCATTGTTGTTCATCGTGACCGTGTTGGTGGTGCCGCCGATAGCCTGCGCGTTGCTGGCCAGGAGCACCCCCGCATTCACGATTAAACCACCCGTGAAAGTATTGGGTCCCGAAAGCTCCAGCACTCCCGCACCGAGTTTGGTAAACCCACCATTCTGAATGTTCGCATTCATCGTGAGTCCGGTCGAGTAGGTCGCACTCGGGTTCGCATCCACCGTGATGGTATGGCCTGTCGAATTATTGAGGTCCACTCCCACACCGATGAGCGGTGTGACCGCCACATTAGTCGGGGTGGAGGAAATGTTGCCGGTGATGGTCAGTTTGGTGCCGCCGGAGACAGAGGGGGTCTGCGCCCTCCCTCCGTTACTGTTGAATACGATGCCTGCCAGCGTGTTATTGCCGCTGACGCCTCCAGCGAGATTTAGCACGGAGCCGCCGTTGAGCGTCACGATATTCGCTGCAGCAATCTGTTGCTCCTTGGTCTGCATCGTGACGGTGGTGTCGTTGATGATCAGGCCTTTGGACGGATCCGTCGCAGCAGGAATAGGAGCCACACCGGCGACTTCGCTCGCACCGTTAAGAATGAAATCCACCATTCCGGAAATCGTCGTGCCGCCGGTATAAGTGTTCGGCGCAGTGAGATAGAAATTGGCATTCAGATCGCTCCGATTGTATTGGTCCACGACCAACCTGACGCGCGTTGCTCCGTTGTCGCTGATGACCGAGTTGATTTGAGTATTGCCCAGCGTCTGCGCAGTTCCGGCACCCATACTCTTTATCAAAAACAACTCCCCGTTCGGCAGACCGGAAGTCACTATTCCACGGGCAGCCACAGTTCCTATGGAAAGATTGTTGGGGCCTTGCAGAAACATACCGCTCGTGATCGTCAGCGCATCCGTGGATGAGGCAAAGGTGATGTTGGCGTTTTGCACCAGCGAGTTAATGGTCTGACCACCTACTGCCACTGCGGATGCGCTGGGACTCACCACATTGTCTGTGACTGCGGCTGCATCCAAGGCGCCGGAATAGGATGTCGGCCCGCCCGGACTCCCCACACCCACAAAGCCAAGCCCCGCAACGTAGCCGACAGGCAGCAGCGTATTGGTTCCACGCGTCCCGCGCCAAACACCGGGGATGATGCCAACACCCGCGCCCACCGGGGCGAGGTTGGTGCCGAAAAAGGAATTCACAAAGATGCGCCCATTGCCAGTGCCGGTAACGCCCAGAGTTCCGGTGACTGCCGAGTCCACCATCAACGTCGCACCATCATTACGCGTCAGGCTGGTGAGGGTCAGTTCCGCACTCCCGGAGGCTCCCGGTGTTGCATGGATCGTGGTCATGCCGGTGTTGACGGCCACGGCTCCCAAAGTCTCCTTGGAATTGATCGAGTCACGGCCAAGAAAATGAATGCGTCCACCATTCAACGTGATGGCTGCCGCATCATTGACACGATCCGCAAGATCGCGATCGCTCGTTTCCGCAGGCCCGCTGTTCAAGGCCGAGGACGATGCACTATTGTTGATATAAAGCGTGCCGTTATTGAGAACGATCGTGCCCACATTGAGCAGACGCCCCGCATCCTTCAGCGAGATGCCGTGAAAAATCTGCTGATTGAGCGAATTGTTGGTCGCAATACCGTCGCCCCCCACAAGCATGACATTGCCCGTGGTCGTGCTCACTCCGGTCAAGCTGAGATTGAGTTGACCAAGCCCATCCCCTTGATTGTTCGCGCTTCTGACAAGGATCAAATTCGTGGCTCCCTCAAAAGTTCCCTCAAAGACCGTTTTGGCGGCAGCTAATTGGATAGTCAAAGTTCCGCCGCTACCGGTCACCCGACCGCCCGTGCCGCTAAAAAGACCCACGTAATGACTACCTCCGCCAAGGTCGAGCGTGCCGCCATTGATAACGAAGGGTTTGTTTGCTGCCAGCGTCTGATCCCCTGCTGCGAGACTGAGTGTTCCCGCATTGAGAAAAGTGCCGCCCCCGTAACTATTCGCACGGGACAAAACAAGCGTGCCCTCACCGGATTTCGTCAGGCTGCTGTTGGTGTTGTCCAAAATCGGCGAACTGATTGTCAGCTTGTCGGCTGCTGAGTCTGTGCGGATCACCATCTCATTGCCAGCCGCAGTCGTCGTGATCCCGTTCCCGCCGGAAAGGATCGCCTCATTTCCACCGGATTTCAAAAAACCGTTGAAACTCAGTGTCTGCCCTCCAGCCAGCGTGATCGTAAATGCGCCTGGATCACGGATCGTGTTCACCGACGCCGTCGTCTGTGCCGAGATGTTTCCGGCCATATCAACATTCTTCGTCGCATCGTTCACCCCAAGTGTCGCCCCGCCTGCAATGGTCGCAGGCGCGCTCGCATCAATACCGCCATAAATCAGCCCGCGCACAAATCCGCCCGCATCATACGCCGCATAGTTGGACCCATTGTAAAAAAGACCGCGATCCATCAGCCGCGCCGTCAATTCTCCGCCGCCGATCGTGATGTTGTTCGTCCCCAGTGTGCCCGGATTTCCCGGCGTGCCCGCCGTCCCGCCTTCGAGCACAAAATTCCCGGTCGCGCCCGCAACGCGCGCCGTGCGCGAAGTAAAACTTAGCGTGCTCGTCCCTCCGTTGTTTGTGGATTTCACCAAACCATCTCCGGCATTGAAACTCAACACGCCCATCCCCTGGCTCACCCCGCTCGCCGCGCTCACGTTGAAAGCACCGGTTCCTGTGAAGGTCAAATCTGTTCCGGTCGTTCCGCGCAAACTCCCGGTTACAATCAATGTCCCGCCTGCAATCTTCGTCGTCCCGCTGTAGGTGTTCGCTCCAGCGAGGATTTGTGTGCTGCCACCAGCCTTGGTCAGACTGATTTTTTTTGTGCCTTCACCGATAGCGCCTCCGAAGGTAAAAGTGCCGGACTCTCCACGGATCGTAATGCTGCTATCAAAGAGCGTGCTGCTGTTGGTAATGCTCGCACCGCTGACACCCGTCAGCGAAGCAATCTGCTGGCTGCTGCCGACGATGTCGAGGGTTGCGCCCGACGCGATGGTCACCGGCGTCGTCAAAGGGAGCGGATTGGCCCCGCCGAATTGTGCCAGAACCTGCCATGTCCCACCTTGATTGGCGTCACCTGTGGGATTCACATACACCTCGGCACCGCCGGGTTTGGTGACAAAAAAATTGTTACTCTCACCGCCACCATCCTCATGCGACATGTAGATGTAATTGTAGGCAGTGCCTGCTGTCAGAGTCTTGGTATTATCAAAATTTCCAGTGGTGCCTCCGTAGCGCTCAGTGCTTTCGAAGGTTCCATTGTTATTGAGGTCAAGATACATGACCCCGTGATCGTCATTGGCCGAATGGAATCTATAGTTGCCCGAAAGATTCGGCACAAATTGACCGCTCCATGCCGTCGTGAAATTATCCCCGCTCGCACCCAGTGTAATAAAACCACTGACCTGCCCGGTGTAGGCCGTCACACTGTTATTCGGAGTCAGCCCCAGCACCCCCACCGTTCCAGTGAACGACCGGCCATACACATTGGGATTAAAGGTGGCACCATCCAGATTAAGAACGGCAGTCGTGTTATTACTAAACCACGATGCATTGATGCCGTTGGTATAGGTGGTGCCCTGTATCCTCAGTGTGCCGACATTGACGATCGTGGCACCACTGTAGTTCTGCTCTCCTTGCAGCGTCAGTGTGCCGGTTCCATTCTTCGTGAACGAACCAGTGCCGGAAATCGCTGCACTCAAAACGGACGTGTCGGAATGGTTGAAACTCACATTGCTGTCATTGCTCAGCGTGATTCCACTCGTCGCGAGCGTGGGCAGAGTTCCGCCATTCCCGATCGCAAGCGAACCTTCGGTCACAAGCGTGGCACCCGTGTAAAGTTGCGAACTTGCAATCGTCAGCGTGCCTGCGCCAACTTTCGTCAAACCACCCGTCGTTGCAGGGGACGCCCCCGAGACTGTCAGATTGGTGCCCGCCTGGCTGACATGGAAGGTGGCCGACTTGCCTGCCTGAATCGTAAAATTGCGATTCGTGCTCGCAGTGCTGCCGGTGTATCGCAGGGTGCCTCCGGCGAACACCAGATTGCTCGCGCTGGAAGTGGCCGCACCGAGATTGCCGGCAAAGCCTCCATCTCCTATCGTCCCCACGTTCAAAGTGCCCGCACCCAGCGTCGTGATACCGCTAAAAGTATTCGCGCCGGACAACGTCACGTCACCAAGCCCGATTTTGTTCAGATTCACTCCCGTCCCGCTGAGCGTTCCATTCAGAGTCAGCGCTCGTCCATCAGCCACATTCCACGATTGATCCGCTGCCAGCGCCAGCAATGCATTCAGCACCAGATTCTGCGACGCAGCACTCATATCAATCCCGCCGGCACCGAGCGTCAGCAGATTCCCCGCTCCAATCGTAATCAGCCCGCCTGGCGTCACGATTTTCAAACCCAGTATCGTCCGGTCCACACCCAGCGTGTTGCTCAAATTCGCCACGGAACTCGCATCAAACACCGCCACATCCCCAGCCGTCGGAGCAACCCCGCCCACCCAGTTTCCACCCGTGCTCCACACCGCATCCGTCGCACCCGTCCAAGAAACATTCGCCGCAGTTGCACTCACCGCAAACATCGCGGCAAATGGCAGTGCGCAGATTCGAAAGGCACGAGCGGAACTGCGGGCGATGGAATGATACATGGTTGGGTATTTTTAAAGTGGCGGCGATAGTTCCTTTTGCAAACAGTCGCTTCGTAAATTTGCTAGTATAGAAAAAGCGGGGACGTCTTTCAACGTCCCCGCTTTGAATTTGTGTGTGGACGTTCGTCTTACGAGCGGCGGCGGCGAAGGCCGAGCAGGATTCCGAGGCCACCGAGCAACGAAACCGCTGCGCCAGGCTCCGGCACACCGACTAGCAGGATGCCATTGCCGGTGATGTAGCTGGTTTCCACATCCGCACCGCTCCCCAACCGGCCAATGTAAAGACCTGTGTCCTGTGGCACACCATTGAGAAACACCCCGCCGACTTCATCGACTCCTGCAAAGTTCAGATTAAAGATACCGCCAGAGCCGATGTAAACATTCGCCGAATCGTAGAGGTAGCCTGAACTGATGCTCAGGGTTCCCGTCTCTACGGTAGTTGCGCCGGTGTAGGTATTCAGGCCCGAGGTCAGCGTCAGCGTTCCAGTGCCTTGTTTCACCAGACTGCCAGTTCCCGTCACCGGGACATCTATGGAGTTGCTATCCCACGAGGCATTTACATAGCCAGAGCCAGCGAGTTCGACTGTGCCGGAACCGAAGATTGCGCCGAGATCTTTGCTGAATTCAAAGACACCATTATTCAACTTCACCTTCGCAGTTGCTGTGTTCAAGGCCACGTCACGGAATGTTCCCCGAGGGGTTGCTCCGCTGCCGTTACCGATGTTCAGCACAGAATTGGTGCCGCCGATATCGAGGCGTGTATTCATCGCGATCAAGCCGCCGTCATACACATCCATGTGGTTGCCGCTGGCTGCGTCGGCATAACCGAGCAGCGCGCTCATAGGTCCGTCTCCGCCTGTTCCGGTAGTGCCTTGGTTTGTGTTTAAGGCATAGGAGTAGTCGGCAATGAACCTGGAGCCGGTGCCGGTCACCGTGATGAAGTTGTAATTGGAGCCGGTACTAGAGCCGATTTCAAGGGGGCGTGAAGATCCGGCTGCATTGTTTTTGTTATCCGTGCCCTTCAAGTAGAGCATGCCGCCATTCTGCACGGTCACGCCGTTACTGGCGGCATCCACACCGCGACCAATCGTCATACTGCCGTTGGTATTGGTTCCCGAGGTCAGCAGTGAGCCAGCTCCGTCAATGGTAACCGTATTATTGCTTCCACCGTAAACACCGGCGTTTTGGCCGCCGATGAACGACGCATTGAGACTCATGATACCGCCATTCTGAATGGAAACACTATTGTTGCTTCCCATGTTTCCGATAACATAGCCATTAGCGATACCAGAGAAAAACGAACCGGGGTCTTTGACGGTAATGCTGTTGTAGTCAGCTCCCTTGTTGTCGCCAATGCGTTGGGTGCTGCCGCCGCCAGTTCCGCCGCCGCCAATCGCAAAGAGCGCACCGTCTTCAATGCTGACGGAGTTGTGGTTGCCATAGAGGCCAAGGGTGAAGCGACTTCCTTGATTGCCAGCAAGAGATACGCGGGAATTGAGGCCTTTTACAGTGAGGGAGTTGTAGGTGGAATTTACACAATAGCCCAGATAAAGATGAGAAGTAGTATTGCTGGCACCACCTTCGAGACGACCACCACTTTCAATGGTCATGCTGTTGTTAGATGTGCCCCCTGTATAGATATTAGCCCCGGCATTGCCATCGCCGCCAATCGCATAGATAGTCTGGAGATTTAAATACCCTCCTCCTGCAACTACGACACTGGCGCTCCCTAATGTTGAATTATTTAACGCGCTAAGAGTCAATTTACCTCCAGCCACAGTTGTCGTGCCGGTGTAGGTCGGGGCTGCGCTGATGGTCAAAGTTCCCGCGCCGGTTTTTGTGAAGGCACTGGCAGACGTGTTGTTCTGGATGACCGAAGAGATGGTCAAGCCATCGCTGCTATTATTCACGCGGACTACCAACTCGCCGCCAGCAGTAGCTGGCTGCAATCTGGGAGTCGTGCCGCCGCCTAGAGTGGCCGCAGAAGCGCCACTGGAAAGCAAGCCATCGGTGCTGAGAACCAGATTCGATGCCGTTGAATCCATGGTGATGTTACTGGCCCGCATGGTAATGGTGTTGGCGGATGCGGTGGTTTGAGCGGTAATGTTACCGGTGGTCAAATCTACGTTGCTGGAGGAAGTGCTGCCACCAATCGTGGCACCTGTTGGAGCTGCAAGGTAATTAGTTGGATCGTCTGCGGCTTCATATGCCTTCACGTAGCCGCCAGAAGCATAGAACGCATATCGATCACCAGTGGTAACGCCAGTTGCCGAGTTGGCAAATGTGCGCGTTCCCATGAAGCCGGTGGATTGACCGGTCAGGACAGTCTTGTTGTCGGTGCCGTTGACTCCGCCATCGTTGACAAATGCCACAGTCCGCCCAGCAGTCGGCGCTGTGTAGGAGGCAAATGTCTGCGTGATCGGGACGACGGCTGATACGCGGGACGAACGAACGGTGCCATCGCCGCTAGTGACCGTGAGAGCCTGCATTTTTTGGTTGGTGTCGGTCACCTTAAAGGCTCCCATTCCGATGAAATCCAAATTGGTGCCCGTTGAGCCATTGAGACTGCCTGTTAGATTGATGGTTCCCATCCGCACCTTGGTATCTCCAGTATAAGTGCTGGCACCCGTGAGCGTGAGGGTGCCGGAAGTGACCGCTGGACGTTCACCCAACATGGTCACGCCGCCCGTGCCCGTTGTGACACCGCTGATGGACGTGTCGCCCGAACCGCTTACAAACAAATTCTTATTGGTGGCGCTGGTGACACCGCCGGTGACGCTCAGTAAGTTGGCATCAGATGCGATGCTGGCATCGGATGCGAGCGTAACCAATCCTTGGTAGAAGTTGTTGCTCGAGATGCTGCGCAATGCACCAGTGTTGTTGTTAAAAGTTCCCGGCAGTGCGGAAGAAAAAACGTATTCACCAGTGGGGACGCCAGTCGTGTTGCTCAGCATTTGCATCCCTTGGTTCACGATACCTTTGCCGTTCAAGGTCAACGGTTCGGCGGCGGTCGTAATCCCGCCCTGAATTTGCAGCGCTGCACCCGCCTGAACTACTGTTCCATTACCAGCCCCTACAGCGCCGAGTGAATTTGCATTTTGAATATTTAAAACACCGGCACTGACAGTGGTCACACCTGCATATGTATTGGCGACAGTAGTGAGAGCCAGAATACCAACGCCCGTCTTCGTAAGCCCGGCACCGCTGCCGACCGAGTCGCTGATGACGCCTGACATGGTCACTACGCCTGGAGCGGTCTGCCTGCTTTGAACCTCAATATTGCGAACAGCGCCATTCAGATCTAATCCATTGGCAAATGTGAGATTGGCTTGTCCAAAAAATCCGCCCTGATTCGATGATGACTCACCGAGCACGAAAGTGGTTGGATTGAAAGAAGAGGAACCCCATTGGACAGTCGCTCCAGCTCCGCCAAAGTTGACAGTGGAGGCAACTTGAAAAGCACTGAAACCGCTTCGTCCGCCGGTGATCTGAATTTGATCCACTCCACTCCCGAGAGCGCGGTTTAGAGTGTTCGCATTATGGTTCGCATTGTCAGCCCCGATCTCAAGGACGCCACCATTGATGGTGATAGCACTGGTTCCGCCAGTAAAAAGGAGACCGCCAGGAATTGCGTTGGGTGCCTCCACCCGCAGCACGCCACCAGTAATATTGGTTGCTCCAGTGTATGTATTGCTTCCAGTGCCGCTGTTAGGCCATAGGACAAGCAATCCACCGGAGCTTTTGTTCAAGGGAACCGCTCCACTGAGTTGTGCAGTAATGTTACCGCTTTTCACCTCAAAGGAAACAGTGCTGGTCAGCACGCCGGTCGTGCCCGCCACAATGCCCCACCCATCCACAAGCACTTTTCCGACTGTTTCGCTATTGGAACCGATGTCAAATTTCGAATATCCCGCGCCAGCGGCCGCGCCATTGGGGTTAGTATTGGATGCGTTGACACCAGCTTGTGTAGAGCTGCCGATCGAGGTGTTCTGCCCATCGTTGTTTGACACGAGAATCAGGGCGTCGTCCTTAATGACATTAGTTGTAGTCCCAGTGAGGGCGACTGTGCCTCCCCGGATGTCTAGTCGCCCGATACTGCTACTGGCATTCGTCAGAGCAAGAATGCCGATGCCGGTCTTGATCAACCCGTTTGTCCCTTGGGTATCACGAATTAATCCCGACAGAGTGGCCGTCTGGTCAAAAGAGTTCACCGAAACCGTGCGGTTTTGTCCATTGAGGTCAATGGCGTTTTTGAAATTGAGCGTGCCAGTAGCAGTAACATCATTCAACAGCAGCACAGAGGGAGCAAAAGTGGATGAACCCCATACAAGCTCTGTTCCGGTATTGTTCACGTCTACTATCCGCGCCGCCCCGCGTGCGCTGAAACCGCTGATCCCGCCAGTGATCCGGAACTGATCGACACCAGTGCCGACATTTCGTAAGAAATCTCCAGCGGTCCCGGTTTCATTGGCCAGTTCCACCACACCACCATTGAGGGTCAGTCCGCTGGTGCCGCCAGTCGCGCCGATACCGCCAGGGAGCGCATTGGCGTTGCTGAGACGGAGAACACCACCGTTGATGGTGGTCGTTCCGGCGTAGGTGTTGGCGTTGGAAAGCTCCACGACGCCGAGGCCGGTCTTCGTGAGACCAGCGCCTGTTGCGGTGCTGTCGCTGATGACGCCGGAAAGTGTCGCGAAAGCGCCAGTGCCGATGCTATCCGAACGAACGGTGCGGGTAGCTCCATTGAGATCAATGGGGTTGGACACGGTGAGCTGGGCGGTTGCCGTAAATGCGTTGAGCAGGAACGTCGTGGGCGCAAAGCTGGCAGAGCCCCACTGGACAGTCTGCCCCGCTGTGTTGTTGACGGTCACCGTGCGGGCGGCACCGCCCTGAGCACTGAAACCGCTAGTCCCACCCGTAATTTGGAACTGGGCAGCACCGGCGCCGAGATCTCGCAGAAAGCTTCCATTGGCCAGTTCCACCACGCCGCCATTGATGGTCAACCCGCTCGTGCCGCCAGTCGCATTGATGCCGCCGGGAAGTGCGCTTGCACTGCCCAAACGCAAAGTGCCCGCACTGACCAAGGTGGTGCCAGAATAGATATTCGTTCCAGTGAGGTTCAACGTGCCGACACCCAATTTCGTCAGACCAGCAGTCCCGGCAATCGGCGCGGAGATGGTGTTCGTGTAGTAGTTGTTACCTTGAGTAAGGTCTGTGCCCTGGGCAGCTTGATTCGACGTGATGCTGGCCGTTCCGGTGAGGGTCAGATTTGGCGTCCCGGCGATATTGGTGCCCGTGTAGTTGAAGGTCACACTATTGGCGGAGACACCGGCGGGAGTGATGGTGATTGTCTGAGCGGCACCGGCACCGTTGGAAGCAGATGACTCCCAAATATTGATCCCGCCAAAAACGGCATCATCACCGGTGGCCCAGATAGAGCCGGTGCCGGACCAGTTTGCAGAAGTAGTGTCCCAGTTTCCAGAAGCGATGGTCCAAGTATTCGTCGCGGCATGTGATGCGAGCGAGGAAGCAAAGAATGCTGCGATGGAGGTGGAGAGGATGCGGAGTGTTTTGTTGGGTTTCATTTTGGCGGAGAGTTTGGAGTGGGTTGAACGTGGTGAGACTAGGTGTTTCAGGGAGTGTTTATACGTAGGGTTTTGAGTGAAGGTGATGGAGAACGGCGCGTTAAAAAACACAACAATGTAACTTTGGCAATTTTTTTTGACTATTTTTACGCAGGGCGATGTTTTTCCTGCGGAACCCGAGGCGGTGTGTGATGTATTTATTATTCGGAAAATGAAAATCGGGAGGCTCAAAGGCGTGTTCTAAATGGGTGAGTTTTGTCGGGATGAGTTTTAATCCATACCTCTCCCTGAAAATCTGTCATGTCACATAAAGATGTGCCCCCTGATACTCGACGCCATGCGTCATACATTTATTATTCCGAAAAACGAAGCCGTAAAAAGACAGGGGCGTGAATGGACGGATTTTCGTTAGGATAACTACTCGAATACAGTGTTTTTACCCACGGGTGTCCGGTTAACGGGCTGATGGTTTTTTGTTGAAATCTATTTGTGAGCGACTTGCGCATGAAAAATGATGTGACGCATTTGAAGTCAACGAGCGTCCCGGCCACGGTTTCGGCCCATGAATTCCGGTCGCTACGTTCTCTCT
>CANJNZ010000011.1 GCA_947476045.1 Chthoniobacteraceae bacterium | reverse complement strand
GAGACGAAGACGCTGTATTGGGCGGCGTCGCCCGGTGTGACGTAGGGGATGGTGTAGGTTTGTGAGGTGGCGCCGGAGATGAACTGGCCGTTTTTACGCCACTGGTAGGTGAGGCCGTGGCCGGATGCGAGGGCGGTGAAGGTGGCGGATTGGCCCTGGTCTTTGGAGACTGCGGCGGGGTGGTTGACCATGATGGGGACGCTGTCGGGGTAGAGGACGGTTTGGGGGACGTTGTTTTGGAAGGAGCCTGGGACGACCCATTTCAAATTGATGCTGCCGGTGCCGGTGTTCTGGTAATATTCGAGGACGATGTCGTAGAGCTGACCGCTGGTGAGAGCGATGCTGCTGGAGCCGGTGGTGGCGGTGGCAGCGTCGGCGACGTCGCTCCAGTTGTTGATGATCTGGGTGCCGTTGACGAAGAGGCGCGCGCCGTCGTTAGCAACGGTGCTGAAGGTGTGGTTGCCTGTTGCGGTGGCGCGAATCTGGCCGCTCCAGCGGACGCTGAAGTTGGTGGTGCCGGTGATGGGAAAGCCGTAGCTGGTCGGCCATGCTGGGCTGCTGGAGACGCTGAAGTTGATGGTGTTGGTGGATGAAAAGGCGTCAGTGCGCGTGCCGACGATGGGTGCGGTGAGGGTCTTGTTATTGTAGTAGTCACCTTTGAGCCCCTGGGTGATGGAGTTTGTGACGTAAACGGTGATGGGCGCGGATGTGCTGACTCCGAGGCTGTTGTCTGTCGCTTTCGCGGTGATGGTGTGGGTGCCTGCGGTGGAGGTCCACACGAAGGGAAAGTTCGGCGCGGTGGTGGATTCGCCCAGCTTTACGACACCTGAGTAATATTCGACTTTAATGACGGTGCCGTCGGCGTCGGTGACGCTGGAGGTGAAGGTGACCGTGGCGGGCGCGGTGTAGGGAGAGTTATGCGCAGGTGATGCGATGGAGATGACTGAAGGGATATTGGCGGCGTTAGGGAAACCGCCGGTGATGCCATCGGTGAACCAGTTTGCGGCCTCGTCAGCATATGCGCTCGAGTTGAGGCGTTGCAACGACGGGCCGGAGCCGTCGGCGAGGATGGACCACGGAGCGATGTTGCTGTAGTGGACGCCGTCTATGACGACATAGGGAACGACGGTCTGGCCCAAGGTGTTGAGGTAAGGCGTGTCGGGCATTTCAATGGTGATATGCTCTCCATTATCCTGCAATACGCCTGCGAATGGACCGAAGATCTGGACGCTTCCGGGGACATTGTATTTAGTGCGGAAGGTGGCCGGGGCGATACCGGTGATGAGCACGTAGCCGCCAGCGGGGATGCTCTGGCCTACGGCGAAGGTGTAGGAGACGCCGTTGATTTTCCACGTGTTGGCGGGGTTGGCGGGATCGTAAAGCGGGACGGCGGCGTTGCTGATGTTGCGGATTTCGATGAACTCGTCGTAGCCCGCGTAGGGGTGATACATGATTTCGTTGATCACAAGCGGGCCGACGAGCGGGCCGCTGTTTTGAGCGCCGAATGTGCGGCTGATCTGGCGCGGAAAATACTCATCGCCCGCGCTGTTAATGATCCGTCCATAGGAAACATTCCGCTCCGCTGCTTCGAACGCAAAACCGTGGATGTAGCCCGTGAGATTTCCGCTAGCATCACCGCTGAAGACATAAACGTCGTCACCATGCGAGTTGAGCGAGAAACTGTTGCCGACTCCGGGCGTGGGGTTGAATTGAGTTTCATCAAAATACACGTAGCCGCCTGCGGGGATCACCGTGGCCGCCGGGATCTGGTATTTCTTCGGCGTGTTCGGATCATCGGTGAGCCACCAGTAGCTGACGTCCACTGCGGCGTTGGTGGGGTTGTAAAGCTCGATGGTGTCCTTGAGCGGCAGATCGGAGTTGGTGAGGATTTCGTTGATGACCACGCTCGGGCTCACCGATGGATCATTCGCGCCGGGCGAGCCGAAAATATTCGCGCTGCCACGCCAGTGAATGCCGTTATCCGAGTTGTAAATGTTCGACTTGGGAACTGCGGTGAATCCATTGCCGTCCGCGGAAACCGGCCACGGCAGACTGTCGTTGTAGCTGATGTCAAAAATGTGCCCTCCTGTGGGTGCGCTGAGGGTCAGCGTCTCGCCGCTATTGTCGAGCTTGCCGGTGTAGATGCCGTTCACCGTAACGCCCGAATAGCGCACATGGAAATTGGCCTGCCCCCCCGTCGCATCTCTCGCCAGTAGATAAAACGATCCAGGTGCAAGCGTGGTGCCGAGAGGAAAGGTGTAGGTAATGCCGTTGGTGAAAGTGCAGCCGCCGAGATCGATGGTGACGTTCCCGATGTTCTTCATCTCGATAAACTCCAACTCATCCCCGGAGACTGCGCCGAGATTGGGGGGATTGTAGTTGATTTCCGTGACGACGAGCTTGGTGAAATCCTGCGGTGTGAAGAATGTCGCCTCGACAATCGCCGACCATGTGGTGCCGTCCTTCACGCGCGCCCGGAAGAGCTTTGACGAATTAATAATGAGCGGCCCGGAATACGTCAGAGCGCCGGGCGCAATGGCTCCGCCAGGAAGGCGCGGATCCGTGCCATCCGTCGTGTAGATGATCGTGCCGGTCGTGTTGGGGTTCGTCATCACGAATGAGTATCCGGATGGAACACTCCCGCCAAACTGGCTGAATGTCGGTGCGTTGTTCGATGGGTAGCAACTGATGCTGCGGAGTTGCGAGATCAGGACGTTGGTGCGATTTGGAAAGTAACTCGTGAGTAGCGAAGTTTGCGTCGGTATCCAGTTCCCCTGTCGCGTGCAGTTACCCCACCGCGCCGACTCCGCAATGATGGCCTGATCGATCTCGGTAGCCCGTGCCATCCAGCGTCCTTGAGCCGCTGTCGGAGTGAGTGCTCCTCCGTTAAAGCAGTGTTTCTGCGCAAGGTCGCCGACGAGTTGTCTGAATTCGGCGTTCTGCCGCAGCGCCTGCCAGAGCCCGCCCGGAGTGTAATTATCGGAGACGCTGGTCACATTCCCGTTGGGGTCGTAAAATGAGAACTCGGCATCCCAGCAAAAGAACTCATACCCTGCCCCAGTCAGGCGGCGGCGGGCGGCGTTCCAGTTATGCCATGGCCAGTCGCCGGTGCCCGCGTAGAGATGGGTCAGCATGTAATCCGCGAAACTTGGAACATCGAGATACTGTTTGATGTTTGCGTAGGCTGTGTCGCTGGACATTCCACCGTTTGCGATGGCAAACATCGCATTCCACGCAGTCGAGTCGCCATCAATAAACTCGCTCGAATTCACCGCATCGTATTCCGATTTATCGCCGCCTAGATAGCTCGCAGCGAATGCCGCATCGCCCTTTTCACCTGGATCATAGAGACCCCAGTAGGCTCCGTTCACATAGAGATGGACGAAGGTTTTGTGCGCTCCAATTCGCCCCATCGCGATCTGCGTGTCACTGCACCACATGTCGCGGATGTATTGCGCACCACCGTTGTTGAAAAATAGATCGTTGAAACGTGCGTGCAGCGTAAGCGTATCAAATTCGTCCACTGGCGATCCTGCATAAAGAGGGAACTTCAGCTTCGATGCCCCGTATTGCTCCTTAAAGAGCACACGGAATCCGTGCTTCAGATTTCCAGCTCCACGGCTCGCACCGCCCTGAATTCGAAGTCCGCAATCAATCCAGAACTCGTGTCCTCCGCCCGTCGGGTCAATGAATTCGAGTGAGGCTGGTCGCTCCCATGCCACCCCCTCGGTTCCGGAGTTTGCGTAAACGCCTGTCGCATTGCTGAACAAGTTATCCATGCTCGTGACGATGGAGAGCGTCGGGATGGATTTTAGCGCGTTCTTCATGATCGTGCTGCTGTAAGACGGCGTGTTCGTAATCGAGGCACTCGTATTCATCTGATAAAACGCGGCCACAGGCCCCCATTGTGACGGGAAGCCCACAGGCAGCGCCGGCTGCACGCACACTTGATCCAGAAAAATGTAAGTCTGCGTCGTGACCGGGGACGCCGTGTAGGCGGTCTTGAACGCCGCCGCGCGCAGCACCGTCGTGTTGCTGATGGTGATCGGCCCTGTGTAAACCGTGCCCGTCGTCGAAGTCGGCGCACTGCCGTTGGTCGTGTAACGAATCTCCGCTCCGGGTGTGGTCGTGGTGATTGTCACCGGGAATGCCGCATCGAAGAACCCGTGCGACACGCTCGTCACCGGCTGCTCCACGAACGCATAGTATTGCGTGCCATTGACGGCGCCCGGCGTCGGTGTGCTGAGGAAATGGTAATCGTATCCTGTCACCTCGTATTCCGCCAATTCCGCAAGCACCAGCGCGTCGGTGTCGTTCGCAGCCACATTCAATAATTGAAACGACAGGACGTTGTTCTCCCCATTCACGAGATAAGGAATGGCGGCACTCGCATCCATGCTCTCATAGACGGATACCTGCGCAGTCGCATGTGTCGCTGTCGCCGTCGAATTCCAAGTGGGTGTCGTCGGCGCGTTGCGGCGGGCGATTTCCACGCCGTTCACGTAGGCCACAAAGCCGTCGTCGTATTTCACTTTCAGTGTCAGCGCCTGAAGCTGCGAAACATCAGCTACCGTAAACGGAATCCGCGCATAGGCCGTTGCATTGATCCCCGACATCGCCGCCTTGATGTCCGTGCCAATGCTGGACTGCACACCACCATTGGTAGAACCAATCGGGACCGAACGCACAGCCAGCCCGCCGTTGGCCGTGTCGCCAATCAGTCGGAAACCCGAATCCCATCCACCAACGCTCCCCTGCTTCGCCCATGCCTCGCCCGCCGAGCCGCCGCCGCCTTCGTAAATCATCACGCGAACCTCGTAGTCACCCGCCGTTGTGAAATTGAAAGTGCCGACAGTGTCCGCAGCGCCGCGCCCGCCGTCGAAAAAACACACCGTATTCCAAGTCGTCGCTCCGACAGCACGCACCTGAAATTGAAAACCGTCATCACTATTCACTCCGAAAGTCCACACACCCGCCGCAGGAATCGTCATGATACCCGTCGCCTCCACCACATAGTTGTTCGCAGGCGAATTTGCCCATGTCGGATTGCTCTCCGGAGTGTAGTGCCCTGCGGTTGATTGCTCGCAGTAATTCACCACCGGCCGAGTCTCCGCAAAAGTCTGCGTCTGCATCGAAGGCGTCGCGATGACTGAATTCGCCGTCGCAATCGTGCCGATACCCACATTCGCGAAATACGTGCGAAAAGAGAACCCGGCCACCGTGCTCTCGAACCCCACACCCTGCGTCCCCACCGTCCAGCTCGCGTCATTAAAACCCGCCGCCGTCCAAGTCGTCCCCAGCGCATTTGAGGTAGGCACCAGCGCCCGCGCCGCCGCATTCGCCGCCACGAGTTGCGTCGTCACCACCGTCTGCCCGAGACCATAGGACTTGTCTGTAAATTGATCCGGAAAAACAGGCGAAAACTGCGAAGTCGCATTCCCGCTCGGGTCCCGCAGCGCCAGATATTCTCCCGAAGCACTCAGCGAGAAATTCGTATGCAAATTCGCCCCCGGCACCCTCCGATCCTTTCCTGAGGCAAATACCACCAAAAACTGTCCCGGTCCAATCGTCACATTGGGAAACTGCCACTTGTTGTCATCCGCCGGATCATCCGTCAGCGACCACCCCGTGAGATTCACCGCCGATGTCCCGTCATTGAGCAGCTCGATCCAGTCCGAGTAAGCATTGTCCTCGTCCTTCAACCCCGTCGCATTGTCCGCGACAAACTCGGAAATAATTACCGCCCCCCGACTAGTCGCAAGAGTGAGGAGGATGCATATGAGCAGGGTGAAACGGGTAAGCATGGCCCTTTAATATGAGCTAAAGATTCGCCCCGTCGAGCGCTAAGATAAAGAAAGTATGCAACCGACACTAGCTGTTCGGCTCCTCAGAACTCCATCGTTCGTGCGCCTTCCTCACCTCCCCTGCTCCAGCGCAGGACGGATGAGTTTCGCGCGCACTCGATACTGCTCCTGAGTCGGGTGCAGTTTGTCGGCGACGAAAAACTCCGGGCGTAGCAGGCCGTCGTCGCCGATGCACGCTGCCCAGATGTCCACAAAAGCCATGTTCTTCTCTGTTGCGATGAACTCGCGCACGAGCACATTCGCCTTTTGCTGCTTCTCCCTCTGTTCCCAACGCGCCGGGCTTGGCCCCTGCCCGAGATAGACCAGCCGCACATCAGGCAATGCCGCGCGCACCTTCTTCACCCATAATTGAAAATCCGCCAGCACCCGCTCCGGCGACTTGCCCGCATTGATGTCATTTCCGCCCGCCTGAATCACCACCGCTTTCGGGCGATATGGAATCACAATTCGCTCCGCGAAAAACACCGAATCCTCCATCTGCGAACCGCCGAAGCCGCGATTGATCACCGTCAGCCCCGGAAAATCCTGCGCCAGCGTCTTCCAAAGCCGGATGCCCGAAGCCCCCGTGAAAACGACCGCCCCCTGCGGCGGCGCGCTCACCTTGTCCGCCGCCTCATAAGCCGCGATCTCCTTTTCAAAACGATGCCCCGCCTGCGGCTCCGCGCTAGCGGTGAAAGTGAGCGCAAAGAGCGCGAGGAAGGTGGAGCGGAGAAATGGTCGCATTGGAGTTAGTCGGTAATGAAGTTCCAGGTGCCAATAACCTTATTGTCGGGTCCGACACTAACGGAAACAGAATGGAAGTCGTGGTATTGGTCTTTGGGTTGAGAGAACATGAGAAACTCCGCTGAAATTTCGTTATCCTTGCCGTAGCGATTGCGGGTTGTCTCGTCCTCTATCGCCGAAACTGGCCATCGTTCATTGGTGGAAGTGGATAGTGGCGCTCCAAGAATCTCGACGAGAGTGGAGCGTGGCATCCCGATAGTAACGCTCTCGAATGCTTTGGTGGCAAAGCGCTCCGAATAGACAGTATTATTGTAGCACGACCGATTGTGGAACCACAAAAGTCCAAAGACTATCGCGCAGAATGCTGCGAGAATTCCTACTGAGATTGCAATGAAACGCTTCATTCATACGTGGCGCGAGAAAGCGCCTAACTCCCCGTCATCCGTATGGAAAAAACTTCCAGCCATAGAGCGGAGAGAATGATGGGGGCGGTGGATTCGGTGAATGGTTGGGGCGGTAGCATCGGCTTCCATGAGGTTGTCGTGTAGCGGGCTGGCTTTTTACTGCCAAGGCGAATGTCCTCGCAAGCACTAGTGTGTATCGGCAAACCGTTGGTCATTGCGCCACGACACAGACCATTGCTGCTCGAACCGCGTCTTTTTTCAAAGGCTGCTTGCCGTGCGCGGGGGGAGACGCTAGGCAGCGCGGCTCTTCTTTCACGAATGAACATCCACGAATACCAAGCCCGCGAACTTTTCGGAAAATACGGCGTCGCCACCCAGCCGGGGCGCGTCGCCAGCACGCCGGAGGAGGCGGAGAAAGTAGCCGTGGAACTCGGCACGAAGGAACTCATCGTGAAGGCGCAGATCCATGCGGGCGGTCGCGGCAAGGGGACTTTCAAAAACGGGTTCAAGGGCGGCGTGCATGTGTGCGCTTCGCCAGCCGAGGCGCGCGACATCGCGGGCAAGATGCTCGGTCAGGTGCTGGTGACGCATCAGACGGGCGCGGAGGGAAAACTGGTGGGGAAAATTTTTGTCGGCGAAGCGGTGGAGATTGCGCGGGAGCTTTATTTCGCCGTGCTGCACGACCGCGCGACGAGCGGTTACACGATCATCGCGAGCACGGAGGGCGGCGTGAACATCGAGGAAGTCGCCGAGCACACGCCGGAGAAAATCGTGAAAGTCGCGGTGAACCCCGCACTCGGTTTGCAGGCGTATCAAAGCCGCAATCTCGCAACGGCGCTCGGACTGCGCGGGCCGCTGATCAACCAGGCGGTGAAACTTTTCGGGAATCTCTTCACGCTCTTTGTAAAATGCGACTGCTCGATGGTGGAAGTGAACCCGCTTGTGGTGACCAAGGACGGACGCCTCATGGCGCTCGATGCGAAGTTTAACTTCGACGACAACGCGCTCTACCGGCAGCCCGACGTGGTGGCGATGCGCGACAAGACGGAGGAAGACCCGCGCGAAGTGGCGGCATCGGAATTTAACCTCAACTACATCGGCCTCGACGGAAACATCGCCTGCCTCGTGAACGGCGCGGGCCTCGCGATGGCGACGATGGACATCATCCAGCACTACGGCGGCAGCCCCGCGAACTTCCTCGATGTCGGCGGCGGCGCGAGCAAGGAGCAGGTCACGGCGGCTTTCAAAATCATCCTCAGCGACCCGCACGTGCGCGGCATCCTCGTGAACATCTTCGGCGGCATCATGGACTGCAACGTCATCGCCAACGGCATCGTCGCCGCCGCGAAGGAAGTGAGCATCAACATCCCGCTCGTCGTCCGCCTCGAAGGCAACAACGTCGCCGCCGGCAAAGCCACGCTTGCCGCAAGCGGCCTCGCCCTCGTGAGCGCGGATTCGCTCGACGACGCCGCTCAGAAGGTTGTCGCAGCGGTGAAGAAGGCCTGAGCCATGAAGGTCACGGAAATCGCATTCTCTTGCTACGCCGTCACGGACTTCGCCCGTGCGCGTGCTTTTTACGAAGGCGTGCTCGGTTTGAAAGTGGGTATGCTCAACGAGGGCGACTACGGCAAGTGGGCCGAGTATGAAATCGGCGCACACACGCTTTCCATCGGCTGCGCGCCGGATTGGAAACCCAGCCCGGACGGCTGCACCGTCGCACTGGAGGTCGCCGACTTCGATAACGCCATCGCCGAGCTGCGCGCTGCTGGCGTGAAATTTCGGATGGAGCCGATGCCCACGCCCGTCTGCCGCATGGCGATGATTTTCGATCCCGACGGCAACAGCCTCTGCATCCACCAACGCAATTCTTCAAATCACTAGCACACTTTCCACATGGCCATCCTCGTCACACCACAAACCCGCATCCTCGTCCAAGGCATCACCGGCGACTTCGGCTCGCGCCACGCGAAGCTCTCGCTCGACTACGGCACGCAACTCGTCGCCGGCGTCACACCGGGCAAGGGCGGACAAGTCTTTGAACACAACGGACACAAAGTGCCCGTCTTCGACACCGTCGCCGAAGCCGCGCGCGAAACCGGCGCGACCGTGAGCGTCATCTTCGTTCCCCCACCCTTCGCGGCAGATGCGATTTTGGAAAGCGTGGACGCCGCGCTCGACCTCGCCGTCGCCATCACCGAGGGCATCCCGGTGAACGACATGATTAAAGTGAAAGTCGGCATGGCTGGAAAAAAGACGCGCCTCATCGGGCCGAACTGCCCCGGCCTCGTCACTCCCGGCACCGGCAAGGATTCGCACGGCGGCTGCCGCATCGGCATCGCGCCCGGCTACATTCACAAACGCGGCAACGTCGGCGTCGTCTCGCGCAGCGGCACGCTCACCTACGAAGCCGTGTGGCAGCTCACTTCGCGCGGCATCGGCCAGAGCACGTGCGTCGGCATCGGCGGCGATCCTGTGAACGGCACCTCGCACCTCGACGTGCTGAAGATGTTCAACGAAGACCCGGAGACCGAGGCTATCATCATGATCGGCGAAATCGGCGGCGACAAAGAAGAGGAAGCCGCCGCGTGGGCGAAGGCGAATTGCAAAAAGCCCATCGCCGCATTCATCGCCGGAGCCAGCGCGCCTCCCGGACGCCGCATGGGCCACGCCGGAGCCATCGTGAGCGGAGGAAAAGGAACCGCCGCTGCAAAAATCGCCGCCATGAAGGACGCAGGCATCGCCGTCGCCCCCACGCCCAGCGCCATGGCCGAGACGCTGCTCAAGCACTGGGGTAAATAAATTCGCCTTGCGGCTAAGCACACCCGCTTTAACTATCAAGCCATGTCCACACCTGTCGCATACGACTCGAAGATCGAAGGAAACGTCATCTTCACCAAGCTCGACTCCGCCATCAACTGGATGCGCAAAAACTCCCTCTGGCCGATGCCGATGGGCCTCGCTTGCTGCGCCATCGAACTCATGGCCACGGGCGCGTCGCGCTACGACATCTCGCGCTTCGGCGCGGAGGTGATGCGCTTTTCCCCGCGGCAGAGCGACGTGATGATCGTGGCCGGCACCGTCACTTACAAAATGGCGCTCGCCGTGAAACGCATCTGGGATCAAATGCCCGAGCCGAAATGGTGCATCGCCATGGGCGCGTGCGCGAGCAGCGGCGGCATGTATCGCAGCTACGCCGTGCTCCAGGGCATCGACACGCTCATCCCCGTGGACGTTTATATCTCCGGTTGCCCGCCGCGCCCCGAGGCGCTCATCGAGGGCCTGCTCCGCTTGCAGCGCAAAATCGAAGGCGAACATTCCTTCCTCGCGCAAAAGCCCGAACTCACCGCAGCACTGAGCTAGGAGAATGTGACTAGTGAATAGTGACTGGTGAATAGTCCCGCCAAGCTCGCAAGACCAGTCACTAGTAACCAGTCACCAGTCACCTTCCGCCATTCACGCAAAACTCTTCACCATAACAATGCCCATCCATCACGAAGCATCCGCCGCCATGAAAAAGGACGCCGCAGCCATTGCGGAAAAATTTACCGTGGAGAAACAAACCGAGTTCCGTGGCGAACTCACGCTCGTCGTCACACGCGCGCAATTCCACGACATCGCGCGCTTCGCCAAGGAGCAACTCGGCTACACCTATCTCGTGGACATCAGCAGCGTGGATCACTTCGGCGAAGAGCCACGCTACGAGATGGTCTATGAACTGCAAAACTTCGAGCGCGTCGAAAACCTCCGCCTCAAATACACCGTGAGCGAAGACGACGCCACCGCGCCGAGCGTCGTGGATCTGTGGCCCACCGCCGACTGGCACGAGCGCGAAGTGTTCGACATGATGGGCATCAACTTCCCCGGCCACCCCGATCTGAAAGCCGTCGGCCACCTCCGCCGTATCCTCATGTGGGACGGCTACCCGTTTTACCCTCTGCGCAAAGATTTCCCCCTCGCAGGCCGCGACAGCAACACTCCAGACGTCGCATTCTCTCGCGCCGCCCCGCTAGCCGGCGGCCCCTTCGTCACCGCCCCCAGCACCGGCGACACGCAAGAGCGCGAGCCGCGTTCGCGTGAAATGGAGTGAGCGTGAGGGTAAAAGGTCCGATTCATTTGCTGAGACATTCGCGCACGGTCTGGTTAAGTTGGGACAATCACCTCACCAGCGACATCCCCCGGCTCGTTCCAGTTGGCGAATAGCGGCCATTGTGCGACCGGGACATCGAGGCGGCGCACGAGTGAACGCGCTTCCAAGTCATCGACGAAGCACTCCATCTTCCTCCGTCCTTCACGCAACAGCGTCTCGGCGATTTCCAACGCAGCGCACGGGTAGAGCGCAGCGAGCGGCTGAATGCGATCCGTCACCGGCACGACGCCCATGCCTTTGCGCGCAGCGTCCGTGAGTCCGCACAAAAAATCCGCCGTCATCGCTGGCATATCCACCGCAAGGACGAGCAGCCACTCTTCCCCGCAACGCCGTAATGCCGACGCAATCCCACCCAGCGGGCCGCTATCGCTCCTCTCATCCTCTACGATCTCGACACCCACACCTGCATACGCGCCGTCCGTTTTTCCCGAAATGAAAACCTCCCCGGCACCAGTCGCACGCAGCACATCGAGTTGCCGCCGCCAAAGCGGCTCGCCGTCCACGACGAGCGTGGACTTGTCGCAACCCATGCGCGACGACTTCCCACCAGCAAGTAAAACTGCGGAAAAAGACATGAGCCATTTGCCGCAAACCGCCACGAAAAGCACAAACATTTCTCGCCCCCTGCTTGCATCGCCCGCGTGGAGTGGTTTCTTCGAGGCATGTCCACTGCGGTGCGCGTCCGACAGCTTTACATCAGCCCCGGCCATAATTTTTTTGGCCATCACGAACAGCCGCCCGGCGAACATCCCATCGTCGCCGTCCCAGAGATACGTTGCGTCGCCAGACGTGGCATCGAGGGTGACCGCTTCTTTGATTTCAAACCCGACTACAAAGGCCAGGCCACGTTCTTCGCGTGGGAGACCTACGAGCGGATGTGCGAGCAATTCGGAGTGCGCGACAAATCGCCCGGCGTCTTCCGTCGCAACATCGTCACTGAGGGACTTGATTTACCCGCGCTCATCGGCATCGAGTTCGAGGTTCAGGGCGTGCGTTTCCTCGGCACGCAGGAAAGCGCGCCGTGCCATTGGATGAATATGGCCTTTGCCGAAGGCGCAGAGGACGCACTGAAAGGAATTGGCGGATTGCGGGTGAAAATCCTAAGCAATGGCATGCTGCGCGCAGAGGGATAATATTTCCCGCTGGCAGCAGGCGCACTTCCTCAGCAAACAAACAGGTGACATGGCGACAACGACTTCTCCGTTTCTGCTCGATAGAGTTGCGGCTTGGGTGATTTTTTCCGCTGCCGCTGGAACTGCGTTGGTATTTGCAGGCGTTTATGGTGCGTGCGGCGCGTATTCTCCGCTGCATGGCATTGAACCTCCGCATGGTGAGACGATGCACTGGTGGAACTACATTTATTTTTCCATCGTGACACAGGCGACCATCGGCTACGGCGACTTTCGTCCGCTTGGCTTGTCCCGGCTCGTCGCTTGTCTTCACGCAGGCATCGGCATCATCACGACAGGCTTGCTCGTTGCGAAAATCACGTCTTCCGCGATCTCGCGCTATCGCATTTTGAAAAAGCAGGCGTGCGATCATTGGGTGGACATCGTGCGTCATCGCGACGGGCGTATCGAGGTCGGCATTCTCGAACTCGCATGGGACGACAACGCGCTCGAACTCAACGGGCACAACTACACACCAGAAGGACTGCTCGTGGATTCTTTTCACTCGCATCTCGTCGAGGACGACTGGCCGCGCAGCCTGACATTCCGCTACACGAGCGACGAAGGTGCGGCGGACTACGTGGAAGGATACATCACGGTGTGGTTTCACGCTCCGCCGCGTGGGCTGCCGATGGCGTTTTCGGCGAATGTGCGGGATTATTTGAAGCCTGACACCAAGCCAGTTATCCGTGGTTGGCGAGTGACGCCGGAGGAGCTGCAGTTGCTACGAAAGATGCACGACCCCCTTCACAACGCGGAAGTCGTGGGGCACTTCATCAAAAAGTATCTCACGCATGTTCCTGAGTTGCCGAAGTAGGACGCCCGCGTGGGCTACGCGTAATTCAGCCACGGCCCGAGCCAGCGCTCGGCTTCAGCGAGTGGCATTTTCTTTCGTGCGGCGTAATCGGCAACCTGGTCTTTGCCGAGTTTACCAACGGCGAAATAGCGCGACTCGGGGTGTGCGAAGTAGAAGCCGCTCACGCTGCTGCCGGGCCACATGGCGCAGGACTCGGTGAGCTTCATGCCCGTGGCGCTTTCCACGTCGAGGAGCTTCCAGAGCGTTTGCTTTTCCGTGTGGTCGGGGCACGCGGGATAGCCCGGCGCGGGGCGGATGCCGCGGTATTTTTCGGCGATGAGATCTTCGTTCGAGAGGCCCTCGGTTTTGCCGTAGCCCCATTCGTTGCGCACGCGCTTGTGCAGACACTCGGCAAATGCCTCGGCGAGACGATCCGCGACGGCCTCGGCCATAATGGCGTTGTAGTCGTCGTTATCCGCTTTGAACTTCTTCACGAGTTCATCCAGCCCGATGCCGCTCGTGACGGCGAACGCAGCGATGTAATCGTCGCCCTTCTCTGCGATGAAATCAGCGAGGCAGCGATACGGGTCAGAATTGTCCTTGGCGACTTGCTGGCGGAGGTGGTGCAGGCGCGTGCGCTCGGTAGTGCGCGTCTCGTTCGTCCAAACGATGATGTCGTCGCCGATACGATTCGCCGGGAGAAAACCATACACGCCGCGCGCAGTGAGAAGTTTCTCCGCGATGACTCGATCCAGCATCGTATTGGCGTCGGCAAAAATCTTGCGCGCCTGCTCGCCGTATTTTTCGTGGTCGAGAATCTTCGGGTAAACGCCGCGCAATTCCCACGTGTGGAAGAATGGCGTCCAGTCAATGAACGCACGCAGTTCCGCCAGCGGGAAGTCTTCCAGCACACGCACCCCTGTGAACTCCGGCTTTGCAATCTCGGTGAATTCGAGCTTCGGCGCTTTCGCCCGCGCTTCTTCGATGCTCACGAGCACCGACGCGTTGCCTGCGTGGTGCTGGCGCAATGCTTCCTGGTCCGTCGCATTCTTCGCGACGAAATCAGCGAGTCCATCGGTGCTCAGCAGTGAACTCACGACCGGCACGGCGCGCGAGGCGTCGAGGACGTGGACGACGGAACCGTCGTAGTGCGGCGCGATTTTCACAGCGGTATGTGCGCGCGATGTCGTTGCTCCGCCGATGAGAAGCGGTTGCTTCATGCCACGGCGCTTCATCTCCTTCGCGACGTGCGTCATTTCATCGAGCGATGGAGTGATGAGTCCGCTGAGGCCGATGATGTCCGCGCCGATCTCGACGGCTTTCGCCAAAATCTTGTCGCACGCGACCATTACGCCCATGTCGGTGACCTCATAGTTATTACACGCGAGCACGACGCCGACGATGTTCTTGCCGATGTCGTGAACGTCGCCCTTCACCGTCGCGAGCACGATCTTGCCCTGCGCTTTCACGACCTCACCACGCGCGGCCATCGCCGCCTTTTCGGCCTGCATGTGCGGCTCCAGCCACGCGACGGATTTTTTCATCACGCGCGCCGACTTCACGACCTGCGGCAAAAACATTTTCCCCGAGCCAAACAAATCGCCCACCACGCTCATGCCCGCCATCAGCGGCCCTTCGATCACCGTGAGCGGCTTGCCGTATTTTTCCAACGCCTCGGCGGTGTCCTCGTTGATCCAAGCATCAATGCCTCGCACGAGCGCGTGCGACAGACGCTCCTCGACCGTGCCTTTGCGCCACGCCTCCAGCACTTCAATGTTCGCCTTTTGATCCGCCACACTTCCGCCGGCTTTCAATTTCTCGCCATGCTCCACCAATCGCTCCGTCGCATCGGCGCGACGGTTCAGCAGCACGTCCTCGACGAGTTCCTTCAGCTCCGGCTCGATTTCCTCATACACCTCCAGCATCCCGGCGTTCACGATGCCCATATCCATCCCCGCGCGGATTGCGTGGTAAAGAAACGCCGAGTGCATCGCCTCGCGCACAGGATTGTTGCCACGGAAACTAAACGACACATTCGACACGCCGCCGCTCACTTTTGCGTTCGGCAGGTTCGCTTTGATCCAGCGCGTCGCCTCGATGAAATCCACCGCGTAATTGTTGTGCTCATCTATCCCGGTGCCGACCGTGAGGATGTTCGGATCGAAAATAATGTCCTCCGACGGAAAGCCGACTTCATCCACGAGGATGCGATATGCGCGTTCGCAGATACGGATTTTCTCTGCGTAAGTCGCGGCCTGTCCCTGCTCGTCAAATGCCATCACCACCACCGCCGCACCGTATTTCAAAATGTGCCGGGCCTGCCGCTTGAACTCATCCACTCCCGCCTTCAGCGAGATCGAGTTCACGATGCCTTTTCCTTGCAGGCATTTCAGTCCGGCCTCGATGACTTCCCACTTCGACGAGTCCACCATGAACGGCACCTTCGCCACGTCAGGCTCGCTGCCGAGGAGTTGCAGGAAGCGCGACATCGCCGCGACTCCATCAATCATCCCCTCGTCCATGCAAATATCTATGATGTTGGCTCCGTTCTCCACCTGCTGCCGCGCCACGGCCACGGCCTCCTCGTATTTGTTCTCCTTGATCAGCTTCGCAAATTTCGGCGACCCCGCGACATTCGTGCGCTCGCCGATCATCAGGAAACTTCCGATCTGCTGCGTGAACGCATCCGACCCCGAAAGACGCAGCGGCAGCGCTGCTCCCGTGGAAAACTTCACCTCATCGTGCATCTCACGCGGCCTGCTGATCTCCACCGCTTTTGCAATCGCCGCGATGTGCTCCGGCGTGTTGCCGCAGCAGCCGCCGGCGATGTTCAGCAGACCGCTCGCTGCGAAATCGCCGAGGTAGCGCGCCATGTCTTCCGGCTTCAAATCAAAGCCCGTCGGCGAAAGCGGATTCGGAAGTCCGGCGTTCGGATACGCCGATACGAACGTGCCGGATTTCTCCGCAAGCTCCGCGAGGAATGGCCGCATGAGGTCCGGCCCGAGCGAGCAGTTCAGACCGACCGAAAGCGGCTTCAGATGCTTCACCGCATTCCAATACGCCTCCACTTTCTGCGCCGAAACGAGCGTCTCACCTCCGCGTCCGACTGCTGCGGAGATCATCACGGGCAGCACGACTCCGTCTTTCTCATAGACCTCCTGCAACGCCACAAGCGCGGCCTTTGCGTTCAGCGAATCAAAAATCGTCTCCACCAAAATCACATCCGAGCCACCGGCAATGAGCCCGCGAATATGCTGCATGTAAGCGTGCTTCACTTGATCAAACGTGCAGACGCGGAACCCGGGATCATCGGCATCCGGCGAATTACTCAGCGACACCTGCATCGGCCCCACCGCACCCGCTACGAAACGCTGACGCCCCGTCGCATTCCCCACGCGATCCGCCCACTCGCGGCATTGACGCGCGGAGGTCTCGCTCATCTCCCACGAAAGGTCGTTGAGAAATTTGTCCTCGATAATCTTCTGGAAAAACTCCGGGTCCTTCCGTCCGCCATGCTCGCGCGGGTCTTCCACAAAGAAGTCGCTCAGCGCGATCGAGGTCACGCCAAACGTGTTCGTCTCAATGATGTCCGCGCCCGCTTCGAGGAAACGGCGGTGAATGTCGCAAATCATCTTCGGCTGCGTGAGTGAAAAGAAATCGCCGCAGTTGAGCATGTCCTTCTTCACGTCCGCAAACCGCTCGCCCCGCACATCCGCCTCCGTCATTCCGTAAGTGCGGATAGTCGTGCCCATCGCGCCATCAATAATGGCGATGCGCTGGCGCAGGAGTGCTTCGAGTGGATGCATAGTCGGCCAGTAAGAACAGAGTCGCCAATCGTCTCAAGAAACAAACTCGCACGTCGGTGATGTGATCATTTGGAAGCCAGAAAATTAGGAAAGAACTGGGACAGCCAATCCAGCAGGCGCGACAACTTTGCTTTCATGGCTTCGTGGTTTCCAAATTCAAACAAACGCGACCCGCACGTCACATTCACAAACTTCCCTCACCCCGCCATCCTCGCACAAGACGAGGCGTGTAGAAAAAAGGAGAGGCAACGCAACAACCAACCCGAAGGGTTCCCAGCCGGAGGTTGAGCGCAGCGACACCACCGGAAAATGATGCGCGAGGCGAACGCATCCCATCGGGATGCCAGCCGGGGCGGCGGCGATTCGCTGGCATCCCGATGGGATGCGGGGTGTTGGTCTGGTGATCCGGTGGTAGTCGCTCGTTCCTCGCTCGACCTCCGGCTAATGGCTGGGAAGCCTTCGGCTTCAGGGAGTGTTCAGCGGCTGAGGGATGGAAATGCCTTCGGCTTCGGAGTGTGCCTGCCAAGTTCCCGCACCGCCTCCGGGGTGCATGGATTTGTGGGGGCGGGTTCCGGGGGTGGTCGCTCGCTTTGCTCGCTCGACCCCCGGCTCCGTTGAGCCTCCGGCTCACAAAGAGCCTCGCTCACTCAAATTGATCCACTGTTTCCCAGTGCAACTGTGGGACTGACGCTTGCGCGAAAGGGCGGGCGCGGCTACATCCCCCGCGCTGTGCAACCCACCATCCTCATTGTTGACGACGAAAAACACACCCGCGAAGGGCTGCGTGATTCGTTGGAAGATTCGTTCGATGTGTATGTGGCTGCCGACATCGCGAGTGCGCTGAATGTTTTGGAAAGCGAGCATGTGGACCTCGTGCTCACCGACCTGCGGCTCGGCGGCGAGGATGGCATGGCGGTGATCGAGAAGGCGCTGGCGCGTCCGCATCCGCCGGTGGTGATCATGATGACGGCCTACGGCGGCGTGGATACGGCGGTGGAGGCGATGAAGCGCGGGGCGTATGATTTTGTGACGAAGCCGCTGAACATTGACCGGCTGGAAATCCTGATCCGTCGCGCGCTGCGGTCGCGTCAGGTGGAGAAGCAGGTGGTGGAGTTGAAGAAGGTGGTGGAGAAAAAATTCGGGCTGGAGCGGCTCATCGGGCACTCACCGGCGATGGAGGAGATTTTTGACACGATCAAACAAGTCGCCCCTTCGCGCGCGACGGTGCTCATCACGGGCGAGAGCGGGACGGGCAAGGAACTGGTGGCGCAGGCGATTCACACGCTGAGCGGGCGGTCGAAGGAGAAATTTGTAGCGATGCACATGGCGGCGTTCAGCGATCAGTTGCTGGAGAGCGAGCTTTTCGGTCACGAGAAAGGTTCGTTCACCGGCGCGACGGAGCGGCGCATAGGACGGTTCGAGCAGGCGAATGGCGGGACGCTGTTTCTGGATGAGATCGGAGAGATTGGAAAAAATACGCAGGTGAAATTGCTGCGCGTGCTGGGCGAAGAGCGGAGTTTTGAGCGCGTGGGCGGGAATGTGCCGATCAAAGTGGACGTGCGCCTCGTGGCTGCGACGAATCGGGAGCTGGAGCGGATGGTGGAGAGCGGCGACTTCCGCGATGATTTGTTTTTTCGACTGAGCGTGGTGCGCATCCACATGCCGCCGCTGCGCGAGAGGCGTGAGGACATCGCGCTCATCACGGCGCATTTCCTCAAGGTCGCTGCGGAGGAAAACGGGAAGCCTGTGAGGGAATTGACGAGCGATGCGCTGGCGGCGCTGGAGAAATATGCGTGGCCGGGAAATGTGCGGGAATTGCGAGCGGCAATCGAGCGCGCGGTGGTGATGGGGCCGGGCGCGAAACTCACACTGCGTGATTTACCCCCGAGCGTGCGCGACGGTGCCGCGAACGCGCCGACGAGCATCGGCGGAGTGAAGCTGCCCGCTTTCAGCAAACCCGGCGGGCATTTGAACTTGCACGATACGGAGCAACGAATGATTGTCCGCGCCCTCGAAGAAACCGGGGGCAACGTAACGAAGGCCGCGCAAAAGCTCGGCATGAGCCGCCGGACCCTACATCGCCGACTCAAAGAGTTGCGCACCGAACCCGAAAATCCACAACCCTAGAAAAAAGCATGGCGTCAGAACTCAAAGCACAGGAACTCGTCCACAGTCTCGAACTCGGTCGTGGAAAATGGTGGATCATTTTCCTGCTCATCTGCGCGACGGCACTGCTGCTGACTTTGTTCCATGTTTTCATCAATCCGCTGAAGGCGATTCAAAAGCAGGATTCGACGCCGCTTTTCCGTGGACTGACTCACGCGAAAGGAATGGAGCAGGCGGTGATCGCACGGGAGTTGAGCCGTGGACACGGCTTTTCGACGAACGTGATCAAACCGGCGGCGATTCAGGTCGTTGATACGAAGCGTGGTGAAGGGGCGTTCGCTTCCTTACTGGACCCAAAGGGGCCGACAGGTGGTCACATTCCGGATTTTTATCATGCGCCTCTCAACCCATGGGTGAATTCACTCGCGATACACGGATGTGTTGCACTGAGTGACTCGTTCAAGCTGCGTGTGGACAAGGATGGAAAGCCGGACTTCTGGCCGTTGCAGCAGGGTGAGTTCACGCATCCTGCGGATCGGATTATTGCCGCGCTGAGTGTGATATTTTTACTCGGTGCAGTCGCGATCAACTACTTCATCGCGAAGGCGATTTTCGACCGCCGACTCGCGGTCATCCTCATTTTGATTCTAATGCTCTGCGATCATTTCTGGCAGTTTTCCTCCACGGGTTTGCCGCAGTTGCTGATGCTGTTCCTTTTTAGTGTGGCGAATCTTTGCTTTGTGCGGGCGCTGACTGCACGCACGGAAAACCGAATGGCATGGCCATGGCTTGCGGGGGCGGGCCTGTGCTTCGGCCTGCTGGCGCTGTCGCACGCACTCACGATCTGGCTTTTTGTAGGTGCGCTCGTTTATGTGGCGATGGCATTTCGTCCGCATGGGCGCGATGCGGGCATTATGCTGGGAGTTTTCCTGCTGTGCTTCACACCCTGGATGGTGAGAAACAAAAATGTCTGCGGAGATATGATGGGCCTCGGTTGGCAGACGCGGGCCTTTCAAATCCGTGGAACGGAGTCCCAAATCATGCGCACGCTGGTGAAGGGCGACGACACCGTCGAGCCGACGGATTACAAAAACAAACTCCTATCGCAAACGAACGCGCAGTTCGATCATCTCTACGAATACCTCGGCAAAGTCGTCGCGGCTCCGTTTTTCTTCCTCGCACTTCTCTTTGCATTCAAGCGGCCTGAAACCCGAAGCCTGCGTTGGGGCGTGTTTACGATGTGGATTTTCGGGCTGTTCGGAATGTCGTTCTTTGGATTCAGCGATTACGACCTGCTAGCTTCGCAACAGTCGAATAACTTGCATCTCCTTTTCATCCCGATGATGGCTGCATACGGCCTCGCGCTGCTGCTGCTCATGTGGGGCCGCGTTGAAGTTGATGGACGGGAAATCAGTCGCATCCGAGTGCTCAATATCGGTTTTCAAACCGCCATCGTCGCCGTGTGCGCATTCCCGCTCGTGGGCACATTCCTGAATCCCCCGCGCCTGCCGATCAGCTTCCCTCCCTACTACCCGCCGATGATCGAAAAGCTGAACGATTGGTATGGCGATGCGGACATCATCTGCAGCGACATGCCGTGGGCTGTGGCCTGGTATGCGGACCGCAAGAGCCTCTGGCTCCCGCTCACGATCCCCGATTTCAATGAGCTGAACGACTTCCGTTTCAACCAGCACATCACCGGCCTGCTGCTCACCCCCGTCACCGGCTTCCGCGGATTGCTCAACGACGTGGGCATCGGCGAATTCCGCGAGTGGTCCGATTTCATCATGCGCAATCCTCGCGCGCGCGCCGGCTTCCCGCTTTCCGTGCCGAAGCCGCTCCCCGTCGTCAGCGCGAACCACTACATCCTTTACGCAGACCGCGACCGCTGGACGGAGCGCCAGTAGTTTCCGCTCTGCGGAAAAAATCCGTTGACGCGCGGAGTGCGCGCCCCTAACAGTCCCGCCGCTCTTATCGAGAGTGGCAGAGGGTTCTGGCCCTATGAAGCCACGGCAACCGCCCCGCGCAAGCGGGGGACCAGGTGCCCCATCCAGCTCTGCGCCTCCGGGCGTGGGGGAAGATGAGAGCGAAGCGAGGGCGTTCCGTCCCCGTTTCGCCACTCTCGATCAGGGTCGAGAAATATAAACGCCATGGACAAAAGCAACCGTCCCTTTTTTAGCAACTTGAAGTGCCGCGAATGTGGAAAGCTTTACGAAAAGAAAGCCATCCACGTCTGCGAATACGACTTCGGCCCGCTCGAAGCCGCCTACGACTACGACGCCATCCGCACGAGCATCTCGCGCGCAGCCATCGAGAGCCGCCCGCAGACCATGTGGCGCTACCGCGAGCTGCTGCCCATTGACGGCGAGCCCACCGTCGGCGCGCAAGTCGGCTTCACACCGCTCGTCAAAGCCGACCGCCTCGCCGCCAAGCTCGGCATCAAATCGCTCTACATCAAAAACGACACCGTCAACTACCCCACCCTCTCGTTTAAAGACCGCGTCGTCTCCGTCGCACTCAGCCGCGCCTGTGAACTGGGCTTCAAAGTCGTCGCCTGCGCCAGCACCGGCAACCTCGCCAACAGCGTCGCCGCCAACGCCGCCGCAGCGGGGCTGAAAAGCTACGTCCTCATCCCCGCCGACCTCGAGCAGGGCAAAGTCCTCGGCTCCCTCGTCTATGGCACGAACGTCATCGGCATCCACGGCCCCTACGACCAAGTGAACCGCCTTTGCTCCGAAATCGCCGGCAAATACGGCTGGGGCTTCGTCAACGTCAACCTCCGCCCCTACTACGCCGAGGGCAGCAAGACGATGGGCTTTGAAATCTGCGAGCAACTCGGCTGGCGCATCCCGCGCCACACCGTCGCGCCGATGGCCAGCGGCTCCCTGCTCACCAAGATCCACAAAGCCTACAACGAATTCGTCAAAGTCGGCATCGTCGAGGAAACGAAATTTTCCGTCCACGGCGCACAAGCCACCGGCTGCGCCCCCATCGCCCACGCCATGCAGCGCGGCACCGACATCGTGAAGCCCGTGCCAAAGCCCGACACCATCGCCAAGAGCCTCGCCATCGGCACGCCCGCCGACGGCTACTACGCCATCCACGCCATGCGCCAGACCGGCGGCGGCGCGGAAGACGTGACCGACGACGAAATCGTGGACGGCATCAAACTCCTCGCCGAGCACGCCGGAATCTTCGCCGAAACCGCAGGCGGCGTCACCGTCGCTTGCGCGAAAAAACTCATCGCCAGCGGAAAAATCCCGCGCGACGAAGAAGCCGTCCTCTGCATCACCGGCCACGGCTTGAAAACACAGGAAGCCATCGCCGGCAAATGTGGCGAACTGCGCCTCATCAAACCCAGCCTGCGCGAATTCGAGGAACAAATTTACAACCCCGACATGGCCGCAACCGCCGCCAAATCTTAAATCTTAAATCGTAAATCATAAATCGCATGGCCTCCGTCCTCATTCCCACACCGCTCCGCAAACTCACCAACGACCTCTCCGAAGTCTCCGCCGCAGGCGCGAACATCGGCGAAGTCCTCGCCAATCTCGAACGCGCATTCCCCGGCGTGAAAGAGCGCATCTTCGACGAAGCCGGAGAAGTCCGCCGCTTCATCCTCGTCCATGTGAACGGCGAAGACATCCGCTTCCTCGACGGCCTCAACACGCCCGTCGGCGACAAAGACGAAGTGAGCATCACCCCCGCCCTCGCAGGCGGCTAGAGCGATTGCGGATTTCAGATTGCGGATTGCGGATCGTCCCGCAGTGCGCCATTCAAACACCAATCCGCAATCCCAAATCCGAAATCCGCAATTGAATATGACCGACAAACACCGCCTCTGGCTCATGTTCCCCACCAAGCTCATCACGCGTCCCATCATCTGGGAGTTGGGGAAGATATTTGAAGTCATCACCAACATCCGCCAGTGCAGCGTGAATGAAGAAATCGGCCTCGTCTCACTCGAACTCGAAGGCGACCGCGACGAAGTCAAACGCTCCATCGCCTGGCTCGAAGAGCAGGGCGTGAAAGTCGAGCCTGTCGAAATCAACACCATCGAAGGATAGCCGACCGGACGCGTGAGCCTCCTCACCGCCGATTACGACTACGAGTTGCCGGACGATTTCATCGCCCGCCACCCCGCGCAGCGCCGCGACGAATCGCGCATGATGGTGCTGCACCGCGCCGAACAGCGCATCGAGCACCGCACCTTCCGCGACTTCCCCACGTTCCTGCACACCGGCGACCTCGTCGTGCTCAACGACACACGCGTCATCCCCGCCCGCACCTTCAGCAGCGACGGCAAAATCGAACTCTTCTTCCTCGAACCCACCGCCCACGCCCCGCACACGTGGAAATGCCTCGTCAAACCCGGGCGCAAAATGCGCATCGGCGCCGAAGTCACCGTCGGCGGCGTGCGGGGGAAAGTCATCGGCATCGAGCCCGACGGCGAACGCATCGTCGCCTTTGACGCGCCCGTGGATTTGGAAAAATGCGGCGAAATCCCCCTGCCCCATTACTTCGACCGACGCCCTGATCCCGCCGACGCCGAACGCTACCAGACCGTCTTCGCCCGCCAACCCGGAGCCGTCGCCGCACCCACCGCCGGCCTGCATTTTACACCCGAGCTGCTGGCGCAAATCCCACACACCTTCCTCACCCTCCACGTCGGCGTCGGCACCTTCCGCCCCGTGCAGGTGGACGACATCACCCAGCACCGCATGCACTCCGAGCGCTTCGTCGTTAGCGCCGAAACCGCCGCCGCCATCAACACCGCCCAGCGCATCGTCGCCGTCGGCACCACCACCGCCCGCGTCCTCGAAACCCTCGGTCGCCCCCTCGCCGCGTGCGAAAGCAGCACCAACATCTTCATCTACCCGCCCTACACCCCGCGCGCCGTGGACGCCCTCCTCACCAACTTCCATCTCCCCAAAAGCACCCTCCTCATGCTCGTCAGCGCCTTCGCCGGCCGCGACTTCATCCACCGCGCCTACGCCGAAGCCATCCGCGAACACTACCGCTTCTACAGCTACGGCGACTGTATGTTGATCCTGTAGGAAAACACCGATTGAAGCCTGAAAAAGATCGCGGAGACCAAGCCGGGGACAGTCAAGCGACGTAGTAATATTTGCTTCGTGTCCTTTTGCATTTTTGCCGGCATAAACCGGTGGTTCCCTAACACGCTACTTACGGCGAACGTCATAACTCCAACCTTGCTCTCCAAAATGAAGATCTCCGCAGCTATTCTCGCCATGTCACTTGCTGCACACCCCGCTACGCCGGACGCAGCCGCACTCGCGGTGAATCAACTTGGCATCGAACTACACCGGACGCTTCCCGCGACGGGCAACGCCTGCATTTCCCCGTATTCGATCCAAGCCGCGCTCGCGATGACGTTCGCCGGTGCAGCGGGAGCGACGCGGACCGAAATGGAGCGCGTGCTGCATTATCCGAAAGGCGATGAATCCATCCACGGGTCATTCGCCGCGTTACAAAACTCGCTCGCGACTGCGGCATCAAAGTCCATCAAACTCACCGGCGAATCAAAACGATTCGGCGGGCCCAGCGAACCCATCACGCTCAATATTGCGAACCGGCTCTTTGGACAAAAGGACTACGCATTCCGCGTTCCGTTCACATCGCTCGTAAAGGCAAATTACGGTGCTCCTCTTGCGATGCTTGATTTTAGAAAGAACGCAGCAGGCGCAACTCGGGACATCAACAACTGGGTGTCCAACCAGACCCGAGGCCGCATCCGCGATTTGATCCCAGCCCAAGTATTGAACGAAAGCACGCGTCTCGTTCTCGTGAACGCGCTCTACTTCAAGGCCGCGTGGGCTGACGAATTCAGCGAGCGAGCGACCACAAAAGCGCCGTTTCATGTCAATGGAGGCCCCGCGCAGAACGTGCCGACCATGCGCAACCAGTCGGATTACCGCTACGCAAAAGGCGACGGATATACAACCGTCGGAATCCCCTACATCGGTGCGGATCTGCAATTCGTCGTCATCCTGCCCGATGACATCAAAGGCGTATCCGAAGTGGAGGCAAAACTTTCGCCAGCCGCACTCACCGCCTGCGCCACGGCAAAAGAGCGCGAAGTGATTCTCCATCTTCCCAAGTTTAAAATCGAACCGCCCACCATGCAGTTGGCCCTAGTGCTTCAGCAACTCGGCATGAAGTCCGCGTTCGACATGCCGCCCGGCAGCGCGGATTTCGATCGGATGGCTCCGCGCAGGCCCGACGAATACCTGTTTGTATCGGAAGTCTATCACAAGACATTCATCGCGCTCGACGAGAAGGGCACCGAGGCGGCCGCCGCCACAGCGGTTACGATGTTCCCGGGTGCCGCGCCAGAGGAGAAACCTAAGCCTATCGAAGTTCGCGTCGATCACCCGTTCCTCTTCGCGATTCAGCACATTCCCACCGGCGCGTGTCTCTTCCTCGGTCGCGTGACCGATCCTGAACAAAAGGGGAAGTAGTATGCGCAGATTATTTCCCTCATCCCCCTCGCCGCTCACGGAAGAACGCTTTTAGCAACTCGGCGCATTCCTGATCGCGCACGCCGCTGAGCACTTCGCAGCGGTGGTTCAATTTCGGATGCCGCAGCAAATCCACCACACCGCCCGCCGCGCCGTCCTTTGGCGAAGAGCAGCCGAAAATCACCCGGCGCATCCGCACGTGGACGAGCGCGCCCGCGCACATCGGGCAGGGTTCCTTGGTCACATAAAGGTCGCATTCATTGAGGTGCCAGCTTTCCACCACACTCTCGGCCTGCGTGATGGCCAGCATCTCGGCATGAGCGGTGGCGTCCTTCAGCGCCTCGACCTGATTGTGGGCCCGCGCGATGATGTGGCCCTCGCGCACGACGACCGCGCCGACCGGCACTTCCTCGTGCTCCCAGGCCCGGTGCGCCTGCCGCAGGGCTTCGCCCATAAAATAGTGGTCGCTATGTAGGTCTATGATGTCTTGCATATCAGGCAGAGATTTCGGTTGCGTGTATTGGCCAATACGCTACATACCCCGCCCCTTTCCAACCTTTCCGCGCTTTATGTCCAATATCATCTCGAAGATTAACAACGAACAACTCAAGGCAGACCGCAACGTATTCACCGTCGGCGACACCGTCTGCGTCCACACCATCGTCAAGGAAGGCGACAAGGAGCGCGTGCAGAAATTCACCGGCATCGTGATTGGCCGCAAAGGCACCGCGATCAACTCCTCGTTCACCGTCCGCCGCATCAGCTACGGCGAGGGTGTCGAGCGTGTTTTCCCGCTGCACTCACCACGTATTTCCAAAATCGAAGTCGAGACCAAAGGCAGCGTCCGTCGCGCCGCTCTCAACTACCTCCGCAACCGCACCGGCAAAGCCGCGATGACGGTGAAGGAGCAAAAGCAACCGGCCAAGGCCGCTGCTTAATCCGCAAAGCGAAAAATGTCCTGCAACCTCGCGCACGAGGATTCTCTCCGTGCGCGAGGTTTGCATTTTATAGCGGGCATAGATGAAGCCGGGCGCGGCCCGCTCGCCGGCCCGGTCGTAGCGGCGGCAGTCATCCTCCCCGCCGGTTTCACGCACGACGTGCTGAACGACTCCAAGCAACTCACCGAGCGCCGACGCGAGCGCATCTACGAAGAACTCACCGCCCGCGCCGACATCCGCATCGCATTCGCCATCGTCGAGCCGGAGGAAATTGACCGCATCAACATTCTCCGCGCCACCCACGAAGCCATGCGCCGCGCCGCCCGACAACTTACGCCCGACCACGTGCTCATTGACGGACTCCCCGTGCGCGAATTCCCCTTTCCACAAACCGCGCTCGTCGGCGGCGACGCCCTCAGCTTCAGCATCGCCGCAGCCAGCATCATCGCGAAGGTGACACGCGACCGCATCATGCTAGAACTCGATTCACGCCATCCGGCCTACGGCTTCGCAAAGCACAAAGGCTACGGCACACCACAACACCTCGCCGCACTCCGACAGCATGGGCCTTGTCCAATTCATCGCCGATCCTTTCTCCCCGTCCAGCAAGCCACGCTCGGGCTCTGCCCCCCGCCACGCACTCGGACGCCGTCATCCGGGGCATGACGAAACGCGCTAAGTCAGCACGTCCTTGATCACGTGCCCGTGGACGTCCGTGAGCCGACGCTCAATGCCGTTGTGGTAGAAGGACAGGCGCTCGTGGTCGAGGCCGAGGATTTGCAGGATGGTCGCGTGGAAGTCGTAAACGGTCACTGCGTTTTCGATGGCCTGATATCCGAACTCGTCGGTGGCACCGTAGCTGAAACCGTGTTTTACACCTGCGCCCGCCATCCACGCGGTGAAGCCGTTGGGGTTGTGGTCGCGGCCACTCGCACCTTTTTGAAAAGTCGGCATGCGTCCAAATTCCGTGCACCAGACGACCAGCGTATCAGCGAGGAGGCCGCGCTGTTTGAGGTCGGCGAGGAGCGCGGCAGTGGGCTGATCCATGACTTCGCCGTGCTTGGTGTATTGCGGCTGAAGCGTCTTGTGTCCGTCCCAATTGCTGACGCCTTCGCCGCCGGTCTGGTAGGCGCCGTTGAAAAGCTGGACGAAGCGCACGCCTTTCTCGACGAGGCGGCGGGCTAGGATGCAGTTGCGCGCATAGCGGGCCTTGAGATCCTTCACGGGATTGCCGGCTTCGTCTGCGCCATACATTTTCAAAATGTGCGCGGGCTCGGAGGAAATGTCGGCCACCTCGGGCACGGAGAGTTGCATCCGGGCGGCGAGTTCGTAGCTGGAGATGCGGGCGGCAAGCTCCATGTCGCCGGGAAAACGCTCAAGGTGATGGCGGTTGAGCGTGGCGATGAAGTCGCGCGTGGCCTTGTCCGTCGCGGGCGAAAATGCGGACGGGCGTGAGAGGTTGCGGAGCGGGTTGATTGCATTGAAGTCGGTGCCCTGAAATGCGGCGGGCAAAAATCCGCAGCCCCAAAAATTGCCGGCGGATTGCGGAGCCCCGCGCGGGTCGGGGATGGCGACATACGCGGGCAGCGTGTCGTTTTCGCTCCCGAGCGCGTAGGTAGTCCACGCGCCCATGCTGGGGAAGCCGTCGAGGGTGAAGCCAGTGGCCATGAAATTTTCGCCAGGGCCGTGGGTGTTCGTCTTTCCCGTGAGCGAATGGATGAAGCACATGTCGTCGGCGAGCGCGCCGAGATGCGGGACGAGATCGGAGATCATCTTGCCGGTCTGTCCATACGGGCGGAATTCCCAGGGGCTCTTGTTCAAATTGCCCTGCTCGCCCTGGAAGGTGATGAGCTTGTTGCCGCCGGGCATCGGCTGGCCGTGGCGTTTGATCAGTTCGGGCTTGTAATCAAACGTGTCCATCTGGCTGACCGCGCCGGAGCAGAAGATCATGAGCACGCGTTTCGCCTTGCCGGGGAAATGCGGCAGGCGCGGTGCGTTCGGGTTTGCAGAATTGATGTCGGGCCGGATGGGCGCGCCCGAGGCGAGCACGCGATCCCGTCCGAGCAAATGCGCAAGGGCGATGCCGCCAAGTCCGGTGGCGGTGTGGGAGAGGAAATTTCGCCGGCTGAGAAATGGATGCATGGCCTAGAAAACGAAGAGAAACTCGCTTGTATTGAAAAGTGCGCGCGCGAAGGACTGGATGCCGTGCTCGCGGATGAGCGCGGCGGAATTGTTCGTCTCGAACGTATCCGGCGGGCGACCGTAGAAAAGGCGGAATGCGAGTTCCGCCTCCGCCTCCGGTTTATCTCCAGCCTCGGTGCGCAGGCGTTTCGCGAGGATCTCCGCCTGCTCCACAATGAAGCTGCTGTTGAACAGATTGAGCGCCTGCAACGGCGTATTGGAGCGGCTGCGTCTGGCCATCACGGAACCGCCATCGGGGCAGTCGAACGAGCCGAAGACACCATCCTGCGCGGCACGGATGCGGAAGAGATAGACCATCCGGCGGAAGTCTGCGGACGTGTATTTTTCCTTCGGGAAATAGTGCATCACGTTCTCGGGAACCACATCCATGAGGTAAAAGCCAGGGCCGCCCATTTTCAAATCCAGCGCACCGGAAACAGCGAGCATGCTGTCGCGGATCGCCTCGGCCTCGAGCCGACGCGGTGTGTAGCGCCACAGGAAGCGTCCGCCCGCATCCACCGCCGCGGCATCCGCGCGCAATGCGGAGGATTGCCGGAACGTCGCGGACAACAGGATGAGCCGTTGCATGTGCTTGATGGACCATCCGCTTTTTACGAACTCATCGGCCAGCCAGTCGAGCATTTCGGGATGCGTCGGGCGGCTGCCGTTTGCGCCAAAATCACTCGGCGTATCCACGATCCCATTGCCAAAAATGTAATGCCAGAGCCTGTTGACGAACACCCGCGCCGTGAGCGGATTTTCGGGGTTCGAAATCCACTCTGCAAACTTCAAGCGGCGCATCTGCTCGGGAGCTTCGACGACGAGGCCGAGCGTGCCAAGCACCGTGAGTGCATCCGGCGCGACCACCTCGCGTTTCTGCAACGGATCACCCCGGTAGAGCCGGTTCGTCGTTCCCGGCTTTGAAAACGTCCCGATCCACGCCATCCCGGTGCCGGAGGGTTTGTTCATCCGCTGCTTCAAGTCGGCAAGTTCGGTCTGTAGTTTGCGCGCAGCGGCGGCATCGTTTGCGGAGAGTTTTGCGAGGAACGCGTTTGAATCCTCCTTTCCGGAAAATGGCAGGCGGTCATCCGAACTCGCGACCGTCGTCCACTTCCCCGGCTCCGCAGCGGCGTCAATCTTGTATTGCGTCGCGACGCGGTCGGCGAACCGCCCCTCGCGATCGCGGCTCCACACGATGCGCGCAATGCGGACTTTTTCCCGGAAATCAATTTCCACCCAGCCATTCCCTGGCGTGCTGGAAATCCAACTATGCCCGTTGCCCTGCATGCCGTCGTTGATGTGCTCCAGCTTGTGAATCGCGTATCCGGGCAGCGTGCCCGATGCGGCCGACTTCCCGGCGGGCGCGATATTTATCCCAGTTTCGTCGTAGATTTCCAATTCATCAATGCAGGGCTCTCCACTGTTTGTCGCAAGAATCTTGAACTTCACCGCCATCGCGTCCACCGACGGGAATGTCTCCTCGTTCAGCTTCGCATTCACCGGCGGACGCAAAGATTTTCCATCGCCCGAGGCTCCGCCCGCCGCCGCCTTGTTGCGGAAAGTTTCCAGTTCCGCGCTCCTCGCCGCCTCTGCGGCCTTCAACGCCGCCAATTCCTTTTCCGCACCTGGACCCGGCTTCGTCCGCAGCGCACGCTCTCCGTGATTCACCCCGGCAAACACCGCCTGCATCGAATAGAAGTCCTTTTGCAAAATAGGGTCGAACTTGTGATTGTGGCAGCGTGCGCAGCCCATCGTGAGACCGAGGAACGCCGTTCCTGTCGTGTTCACCATGTCCGCCAGTTCGTCCTGCCTCTGCGCGAGCGTGAGATTGATGTCCGGGCTTTTCACGATGTCATACGGCCCCGCCACGAGGAATCCGGTCGCCGCATCCACGCCAGCCGCATCACCCGCGATCTGCTCTTTAATAAATACGTCGTAGGGTTTGTCGGCGTTCAGCGACTCGATGATGTAGTCGCGGTAAGGATACGCCGTCTTCCGCTCGCGATTCGTCTCGAAGCCATTCGTGTCCGCATACCGCACAACATCCATCCAATGCCGCGCCCATCGCTCGCCATAACGCGGACTCGCGAGCACGCGATCCACCAGCCGCTCATACGCATCAGGCCGCGCGTCTTTCAGAAAATCGTCCACCTCTTGCGGCGTCGGCGGCATCCCGTGCATTACGAGATACAGGCGGCGGATGAGCGTAGCCCTGTCCGCGGCGGGTGAAGGTGCCAGCCGCTTTTCGCGCAGCTTCGCCAGCACGAACTCGTCAATCTCCCCACGCACAAAGGCATCTCCGCTCTTCGGCACTGCGGGGCGCTTCACCGGCTGAAACGACCAATGATCCGTCTTCATTCGCAGCGAAGCCTCCGCCACCTCGGCCCCCGGCATCTTCGCGCCCTGATCGATCCACGCACGCAGCAACGCGATCTGCTCCGCAGTGAGCGGGTCGCCCTTCGGCGGCATCCGCTCCTTTCTATTCTCCGCTGTCACTTTCTTGATGATGTGGCTATCGGCGCTCCTGCCTTTGAGAAACAACGGCTCTCCCGATTCTCCGCCGCGCAAAATTCCCACCACCGTATCCAGCCGCATCCTGCTCTTCTGTTTGTCCTCCCCGTGGCAATCGTAGCAGCGATCCTCCAGCAGCGGCTTGATCTGTTTTTCAAAATCCACCGCCTCTGTCGTGGCAGCCCCCGCGCCGCACGCTGCCGCGCACGCGGAAACCGCGAGGACAATCGGGATAAAATGTAGAGTTGCGGACTTCACGAGGAAACATTTTGCACGATACCGCCCGTGGATGCCACTCCCCATTCCGAGGAGTTTTTTCGACCTGCCACCTCAGCCGCCACAGCCAGCATCATCGCGAAGGTGACACGCGACCGCATCATGCTAGAACTCGATTCACCACAACACCTCGCCGCATTCCGCCAACATGGGCCTTGTCCAATTCATCGCCGATCTTTTCTCCCCGTCCAGCAAGCCGCGCTCGGGCTCTGACCCTCGCCATGCGCTCGGACGCCGTGGCGAAAAACTCGCCGCGAAATTCCTCCGCAAAAACGGCCACAAGATCCTCTGCAAAAACTTCCGCCCCAAAGCCGGCGGCGAAGTGGACATCGTCTGCCGCGACACCACCACCAACGAACTCGTCTTCGCCGAAGTAAAAACGCGCAGCCAGGAAGGCTGGGGCCGCCCCGCCGACGCCGTCACGCGCGACAAGGAAGAACTCATCGCCCGAGGAGCGCGCCGCTGGATTCGCCTGCTCGACCGGCAAGACGTCAACTACCGCTTCGACATCATCGAAATCATCATCGGCGACGGCGAAGAACCCCACATCAATCAAATGAAAGCCGCCTTCTGCCTCCCGGAAAACCGCAAGAAATAGCACGTTCAAACGCCAGCATTACCCCGCTCCACTCATCATCACACCATGCGCCATATACTCATCGCCATCCTCCTGTCCGCCATCACTAACGCACTTCCTGCATCTGCCCAAGACGGGCCAAAAGGAGCCACCTTGCTGATCATTCGCCACGCTGAAAAACCATTGATTGACCGCGGCCTCTCATCAAGTGGCAACGAGCGAGCAAAAGCCTACGAGCGCTATTTTCGAACCTTCTCGGTGAACTCAAAGCCACTGCACATTGATAAGATTTTCGCCGCTGCGGATTCCTCGGAGAGCCAGCGCCCGCGCCTCACCGTCGCCCCGCTTGCAAAGGCGATGAGCCTGCAAACCGATACCAGTTTCGGCAACAATCAGATCCCGCAATTCGCGGAGGAAATTCGCAGCAGACAGAAAAACAAAACCGTCCTCATCTGCTGGCGGCACCATGAGCTTCCAGGACTTATCCGCGCGCTCGGAGCGAATCCCGAAAGTCTCCTGCCCGGCGGCAAATGGCCCGATGACACTTTCGACTGGGTCATCCAACTCACCTACGACAAAGACGGACGTTTAATCCCATCCGGCACAAAACGAATCAGCGAACATCTCCTGCGCAGCGATTCAAAATAGAACTACCGCGCGCACCATCAGGCCAGTGCTGAAACATCGGCCAGCCTCCTCACGACTTCACCGGCTGCGATGAAGCCGAAGACGCCGGTGACGAAGGTGGCGGCGCCGTAGCCGCTGGCGCAATCCATGCGGAGGCTTTCGCCCGCTTCGGGCTCCACAGAGCAGGTGCCGTCTGCGCGGGGATACATCGGGGGCTCGGGCGAATAGACGCAAGGCACGCCCATGGGCGACGGGATTTTTGAGGTGCCTTGCGGCCAGCCGTGTTCGCGGCGGAGTTCACGGCGGACTTGGCGGAGGAGTTCGTCTTTTCCGGCAAGGCCGAGATCCACAGCGCGCACGAGGGTGGCATCGCGCTTCCCGCCCGCCGCGCCGCACGTGATCACATTTCGCCCGAAGCTGCGGCAGGTGTGGATGAGGTGGGCTTTGATGCTCATGCGATCCACGGCGTCCACAACGAAATCGAACGCGGGGGCGAGCAGTTCAGCGGCGTTGGTGCGGGTGTAAAACTCCATCACTTCCACGACACGACATTCCGGCGCGATGAGGCGCACGCGTTCGGCGAGGACGGCGACTTTGGGGCGCCCGACATTTCCATCGAGCGCGGGGAGTTGACGGTTGATGTTTGTCACGCACACGTCGTCTGCATCTACGAGCGTAAGCGCACCAATCCCTGAGCGAGCAAGCGCCTCGACCGTCCACGCGCCGACACCGCCGACGCCGATGACGCACACATGCGCTGCGCGTAGTCGCTCAAGTCCGTTCTTTCCAAAAAGACGCCCGACACCACCAAAGCGCGCCTCGTAGTCAGAATCCTTCGTCATTTCACGTAAGCTTCCATCGCCTCGCGCGTGATGGCATACCACGCACCGCAGCGCGGGCAACTCATGCGCAGGACTTCATCGGGTCCGAACAAATCCGCCGGTTCCTGTCGGAAAGTGGGAGCGAGCACTTGCATCATGCGCTGTTCGTTGCAGCCGCAGTCCCATCGGTAAAAACGCTTCTCCAGCAGGCTGAGCTGTTCCTTTTGATCGATCGTGCGAATCGCCTCCTCGTCCAGCGCCTCGAACCACGCGAGATCGCAATCCGGGTGCGCACTCACCATCACGAAATCCTCATCGCCATGCCGGAAGAGCCGCGCAGGCGACTGCTCACTCTGCTCGTAGTATCGCTCGACCGCGAGAAACACATCGGCGTCGCGCAATTCCACGATGCTCCGTCGTGGCTGCCCCGTGCCACGCAGCACATCACTGATGAAAACACTGCGCCCGTCGCGCTTCACATTGTCCGTGAAAAGCTGGCCGACGACCGCACCGCGATTGTTATCGCCGGTAACGAATAAATTCACGAGCGGGTCGGCGAAATGGATCGTCCATGCCGTCGTCTCATTCCACGGACGCGATGCACAGTGCAGCGTGAGCGCGGCGAGCGCATCCTTCAGCATCGCATCCGGCCCCGGCGCAGGACGGTGCCCGAGAGTGCTTTGGTGGAGATAGTAATCCACATACATCTCGCCAAAGTCGGCGCGAGCCACGAGCGCATTCCGTTCGCGGACAAAATACGTGCGCACTTCCAGACCTTGTGGTGGTTCGTTTTCTTCGCTCATAGTTTCAACCTACTCACAGCACCGCGCCGACGGGAAGCCCGTCCTGCTTTGTGTAAAATCTTTCACAACTGTCCGCTCGCACACCGCCTGCGCAGACGCTAAAGCGCGCCCATGTTCAAACGAAAATACTCCCGCCCCGGCAGCGCGCCCGCCTCGCTCACCACGCCACCGCCCGAGGCGCAGTCACCAGTTTTTCACGTCACAGAATACTGCGAATCTGGAGTAACCGAGCGCAAACCAGCGGGCGTCGCTGATCTCCCGCTACCAGCGGACGACGGAAAAATCCGATGGATCGAAATGAACGGCCTTGGCGACGTAGGTGCACTCAGGGCTCTCGGTGAAAAATATGGACTCCATCCGCTTGCACTCGAAGACGTGCTCAACGTCGGCCAGCGCCCGAAACTTGAGCCCTATGGCGCTCATCTTTTCGTCATCGCGCAGATGATCTACCACGACAAGGAAAGCTGCCTCTGCGGAGAGCAGGTCAGTATTTTCATCGGGCACAATCTCCTCATCAGCATCCAGGAGGACGACAACGACGATGTATTCACACCCGTCCGCGAGCGCATCCGCGGCGGCGGCGGCTACATTCGCAAACTGGGCGCGGACTATCTCGCCTACGCACTGCTCGATTCCATTGTAGATCACTGTTTCCCTGTGCTGGAAAAAGTGGGTGAGACACTCGAAGAGATCGAGGAGGACGTGCTGGAAAAACCCGGCAAAAACACCGTTGCACAACTCCACGGATTGAAGCGCTCGCTCATGCAACTCCGGCGTTTCGTGTGGCCCGAGCGCGATGTCGTGAGCGCCCTCCTCCACAGCGACAGCACCATCGTGCAGCCAGAAACAAAAGTCTTCCTCCGCGATCTCTACGACCACACCGTGCAGATCATGGACCTCATCGAGTCCTACCGCGATGTCGCCACCGGCCTCGTCGAACTTTACCTCAGCAGCGTGAGCCTCCGCACGAATGAAACCATGCGCGTGCTCACCGTGATGTCGTCCATTTTCATCCCGCTCACCTTCGTCGTCGGCCTCTACGGCATGAACTTCCAAAACACGACCGCTGACGGCTCCCCCGCACCAACCAATATGCCAGAGATTCACTGGAAATACGGCTACCTCACCGTCATCTCCATCATGGCCGTCATCTCCATCTGCCAGATCATCTTCTTCAAAAGGAAGAAATGGCTCTGAGATTCATTACCAAGGCATGGCGCTGACCATCCACCGCGGAAACTCCCTCGATTCGCTCGCCGATGCGCTTGCCAAAGTGCAGAGCGCCCACCCCCTGCCTCCGCTGACGCCCGAGCCAGTCATCGTGCAAAGCCTGGGCATGAAACGCTGGCTCAGCTTTGCCCTTGCCGGGCGTCTCGGCGTTGCGGCGAACATCGCCTTTCATTTTCCCGCTGGTTTCGTATCCAAACTTTTCGAAGCTGTATTGCATGGTTCGGAGCCAGGCAGGGACTTCGATCGTGAAGTGCTTCCGTGGCGGATTTTGGCAAAACTGCCGGCGCTCCTGGAGCAACCCGCCTTTGCCGAACTCCACCGCTATCTCGAGGGTGAGAATCGCGATCTGAAATCTTTCCAATTGTCTTCGCAAATCGCCCGCGTCTTCGATCGCTATCTCGCCTACCGGCCTGAAATGATATTGGAATGGGAGAGGGGCAAAGACAGCGAGTGGCAACCGGTCTTATGGCGCACCATTTCAGGAGGCGGGCTTCACGCACCTGCGCTTTTTGAACAATTTCAAAAAAGCATCTCCAAATGCGCGGAAAAGCTTCCTGCGCGATTCTCCATCTTCGGCGCAGCCTCGCTGGGACCCTTTTTCTTTAAAGCCCTCAGTGAAGCCGCGCATTACACAGAGGCGCACCTTTTCCTGTTCACTCCAACGCCAGAATATTGGGGCGACATCTCCCCGGAAAAAACCAACGCACGCCTGCGCCGAAAATCTCCCGCTGCTGCCGCGCATCGGGAACAAGGGCATGCACTCCTCGCATCCTTCGGAAAAGTCGGTCGCGATTTCTTCGATGCCGTCGCCGACGTCACAGGCGCGCTCGAACTCGATTACTTCACTTCCCCGGCAGGTGACACAGCACTTGCCCGCATCCAGCGCGATATCTTCGAACTAAACGACCGCACGCCGCCGGAGGCGGAAAAGCACTCGTTCCTCTCCGATGACGAAAGCATCCAACTCCACGCCACCCATTCCCCGCTGCGTGAAATTGAAATTCTGCATGACCGGATGCTCGCATGGTTTGAGCGTGGTATCGCACCACGCGAAGTGCTTGTGATGATGCCCGATGTGGAAGCCTACGCACCTTTCATCGAAGCCGTTTTTTCCACGCCGGAATCCGAACAAACGCGAATCCCCTTCAGCATCGCCGACCGTGCCGCTGCTCGCGAGAATATCGTTGCGCAGGCCTTCCTCGCTTTACTCTCTCTCGCCGGATCACGCCTCACCGCCCCCGATGTTTTATCGCTCCTCGACATCGCTCCCATCCGCCGACGCTTCGACCTCGACGAAACCAGCCTCGTTACACTCCGCGACTGGACCGCACGCGCCGGCATCCGCTGGGGGCGCGACGCCGCCCATCGTGAAGAATTTGGCGTCCCTGCCTTTGCACAAAATTCATGGCAACACGGATTGGATCGCCTGCTTCTTGGCTTCGCAATGCCCGGAGATGGCGCAACGCTCTTTGAAAATATCCTCCCCGAACCAGTCGCCGAGGGCAGTGCTGCGGTGCTGCTGGGTTCCTTCGCTGCATTTACTGACACGCTTTTCAAAACACTTGGCTCACTCGCAACGCCACGCACTGCCGCAGAATGGGCTCCCACCCTCCACGGGATGCTCCAGACTTTCATCGCGCAGGACGACGAATTCCTGGAAGACCTTGGCGAAGTCTCCGCACACCTCGACGCCCTTGCCAAACACACGGCGCTAGCCGGTCACACTGCACAACTCCCGCTCTCAATCATCCGCGCTCATCTAAACACCGTCCTCGCTGGGACAGACCGCGCAGGAACTGGCTTTCTCTCTGGCCGTGTCACGTTTTGTTCCATGAAGCCGATGCGCTCCATTCCACACCGTGTCATCGCTCTTCTCGGTCTGAATGGTGACAAGTTTCCTCGCCGCGACAGCGCGCCGCAATTCGACCTCGTTGCACGCCTTCCTAAGGCGGGTGATCGCAGCACGCGCGACGACGATCGGCAGATTTTCATCGAGTCAATCCTCGCTGCGCGAGACGTGCTGCACCTGAGCCATGTGGGTCTGTCGCAAACAGACAACGCGCCACTTCCGCCGAGCCCGATCGTGGCGGAACTGCTTAACCATCTCGATATGGTATTCATCGCGCACGGTGACACCAAGCCATCGCAGATCGCCACCATCACACATCCGCTGCAAGGCTTCAGCCCTCGCGCGTTCACCATACCGCGCTTTTCCTATTCACGTGAAAATGCACACGCATGTGAAATCGCCAGCGCCTCACGCGAACTGCGCGGCCCGCTCTTTTCCACCCCGCTGCCGGTGCCGGAAATCTCCCGCACCATTACCCTCGATGCGCTTTCCGGTTGTCTTGTGCATCCAGCGAAGTTCTTCGCGAAAGTGCAGGGTATTCGACTGCCCGCTGAAGAATCCGAGGCCTCGGACAGCGAGCCATTCACACTCGCTGGCATCGGAAAATATCAACTCACGAAAACACTCACGGATGCAGCCCTTGCCGGAAAGCCCTCCGGCGCCACAGAGCAAATCCAGCGGGCCTCCGGCGCACTCCCGCCAGCCTACCCGGGCCTCGACATCTTTCGCACCGCCGACGCAGCAGCGCATCAGTTCGCCGACCGTATTCGCATTGTTGCGCCGGGTCCTCCACTTCCACCGCTCGGCGTCACTGCGCTCGTGGACGACTGGCGCATCAGCGCCACTTTTTCTGAAGCCCGCACCACCGGTCTCCTACATGCAAGGCCGTCATCTTTGAAAGCGAAGGATTTCCTAAAGGCATGGCTGGCACATCTTGTTCTCTGCGCGTCTGCTCCTGCGAATATCGAAAAGCGCACGGCTGTCATCGGCCTAAAACAAAAAAACAGCACGGAGGAATGGCAGTTCACTCCAGTGGCCGACCCTGCTGCACTGCTCCGCGACATCCTTGCCTTCTACACTGCGGCGCACTGCGAACCCGTGCGACTTTTCCCTGCTTGCGCGCTCGAATTCGCGGAGACCAAGCCGCCGAAATCACCGCTCGATAAAGCGATGATGAAGTGGAGCAGCGATTTTGAGGGAGCGCGCACGGAAGGCGACGACGACTGGAACGATTACTTTTTTGGCCATGAAGAACAGCCTCTCGATGGATCATTCGAGAAATGGGCTGTGAAAATCTTCGCACCGCTCCTCGCAAACCGCGCTAAACTGGATGTCCCGACACCCCCTATCCGCCGATGAACTTCGATCTCGCCAGCACTCCGTTGCCACAGGGCGTCACCGTGCTCGAAGCCTCGGCAGGCACGGGCAAAACCTACGCGCTTGCCGGTGTTTACCTCCGCCTCATCGTCGAGCACGCGCTCCAGCCTGCGGAAATTCTCGTAACAACCTACACCGAAGCCGCCACAGCCGAACTGCGAGGACGCATCCGGGAACGACTGGAATGTGCCCTTGCTGTTTTCCGCGAGGGACAACCTGATACCACCGACACCCTGCTCCCCGCGTTACTCGCCCGGTGCGATCGAGTGGAGGCCACAGCTCGCCTGAGCGCGGCCTTGAACAACTTCGACGAGGCCGCGATTCATACCATCCACGGTTTTTGCGAACGCATGCTGCGAGAGCGCGCATTCGAAAGCGGCACTGCATTCGATACTGAACTGCTGCCCGATCAAAACGCACTGCTCGGCGAAGTCGCTGCTGATTTCTGGCGGCGTGAAGCTTATGGCAGCGATCCCATTCCCGCCGCCCTCCTGCTCGCCTCCGGTCTTGATGTGGACCAGCTTGCGAAGTTGATTCCGCGCGCAGTTTCAAATCCACAAATGCAAATCCTCCCGGAGCCTGACAAGCTCCACCCATTGCATACCAGCGCCCGTGCGCTGCTTCAAAATTTCAGAGAATCATGGCACGGCTGGAGGGCGGAGGTGCGCGCGCTCTTTCTTACGCAAACCGGAAATAAATGGGCCAAAAGCGAAGCGAAGCTCGGCAAGGTCGACTTGAATGTGGACGCACTGGATGTCCTTGCGAATAGCATTGAAGCGCAGTCCTCATGCTATGCCGCACTCGCAACTTTCACGAACGAATGGATGCGCGAAAACACGACCAAAGTCGGGAAGCCTGCAACTCCAACCCATTCGTTTTTTGACCTCGCCACAGAATTTAGTGCACTGCTTGCCGCTCATGGACCTGCGGCACGGGCGAAGTTTTTACATTGGGCGAGAGACGAACTTGCCCGCCGCAAAGCCGAACTCGGGGTGCGCTCCTTTGATGACCTACTCACCACACTCCATCATGCGCTGCACACGGAACGCGGCGAGGCACTCACCGCGGCCATCCGCACACGTTTCAAAGCCGCGCTCGTCGATGAATTTCAGGACACCGATACAGTGCAGGACGCTATTTTCTCGCGGCTCTTCGGCGCTGGCGATGCGTGGCTCTTCCTCATCGGCGACCCGAAGCAGGCCATCTACGGCTTCCGGGGCGCGGATGTCTTTACCTACCTCGATGCGACAACCCGCACACCGGAAGGGCACCGATACGATCTCGGCACAAACCACCGCTCAACAAGCCGGCTCGTGAACGCAGTGAATGAACTGTTTTCAACACACCCGCAGCCTTTTTTGGAAAATGGAATCGCCTTTCACAAAGTAGCGGCTGCAGGTCGCGCAGATAAAATCCCGCTGCTGGTGCAAGGCAAACAGCGGGAGCCGATGCGGCTATGGCACTGGAAGGAGGATGAGCCCATCTCGAAGGGTCTCGCAAACCGTGTGCTGCCGGGAATTGTTGCGTCAGAAATCCGCCGCATGCTCGAAACCGCAACACTTGACGGCGCACCGCTTACGCCGGGCGACTGTGCGGTGCTCACCTATTCGAACAAACAGGCGCGCATGATGCAGGCCGCGCTCGCAGCCCGTAACATACCTTCCGTTTTGATGAGCAATGCGAATGTTTTCGGCTCCCGCGAATCGCGACAGCTTCGCATCCTGCTTGCCGCGCTTGCTGAGCCGTGGCGCGAGGACAAGGTGCGGGCTGCTCTGCTGACGGATTTTTTCGTGTCCGCAACTCCTGACAGTCTTGGCGAAGTCATCCGCGAAGCTCATGCGCGATGGAGGGAGCGCGGTTTCATCGTGATGCTCCGCGAGTTTATCCGGACAGCCCACGTGCGTGAGACGCTGCTTGCCCGGCGTGGCGGTGAGCGCGCGCTGACAAATCTGCTGCAACTCGCAGAGCTGATTCACGACGCCGCGAGCAGGCAGCGACTTGGCGCGGCAGCCGTGGTGCGCTGGCTCAGCCTGCAATCAGGCGATGACAACAAGGAGCACGAACTGCGACTGGAACGCGACGACGAGGCTGTTCACGTTGTTACCATTCACAAAAGCAAGGGGCTCGAATACGCGGTCGTCTTTGTGCCATTCGCATGGGAAAATGCGGAGCTTCGCAAAGGTGAGCCCGCAATTTACCATGAGAAAAAGGACGGCACGACATCACTCGTGCTCGATCTCAATGCGCACAATGACAGCCCGCAGATGCAGCAGATGCTGACCGAGCGACTGGCCGAGCAAATGCGTCTGCTCTACGTGGCGCTCACAAGGGCAAAACACGAGTGCCATGTCGTGGTCGGCGAGTTTAACAAGTGCGAATACTCCGCGATGCGCACACTCCTCAACGCAGCGGGCAAGAGCACGCTCGATGTTTCCCGTTTCGCAAAGGCAAAGCCTGACTGCTTCGCCGTGCTGCCGCCGCCGGATGCCGACGGTGCACAATGGCAGCCACCGCAAAGCGAAACGAGTGCGCCACATGCGCGGACTTTTCACGCGAACATCGAGAAAAACTGGCGCATACTCAGTTTCTCCGGCCTCACAGAAGGCTCGGAAAACGAGGGCGCGGATCGCGACGCAGGGACTTCGATAAAGCCCGACGTTCCGCTTGCAGGCGTTCATGCGCTGCCTCGAGGAAAGCGTTTCGGCAATTGTCTGCATGCAATTTTCGAGCACCTCGACTTCACAGATCTCACCACCCTCGACACTCTTGTTGAGCATAGTCTCACAAGCCACGGCATGGATACCGCATACCGCAGCGCACTCTCTGCGTGTGTTGCGCACACGCTCGATGCGGAGCTTTTACCCGGGCTTCATTTACGGAATGTGCCGCCCGGAGCGACACTGCGTGAATTGGAGTTTCATCTGCCCGCCGGGCGACTGACTGCGGAAAAACTCAGCGATTTTACCAGCGCAGGACTGCGCTTTGAGCCGCGCCAGGGAATCCTCAAGGGCTATATGGATATCATATTCGAGAACGAAGGCGTGTTCCATATCGCCGATTGGAAATCAAACTGGCTGGGCGCGGACGAAACAGCCTACACGCAGGAAGCGATGAAAACGGAAATGGTGCGACACCGCTATGATCTACAATGGCAACTCTACGCCGTTGCGTTGCGTCGCTGGCTCCGCCATCGACTCGGACCCGGCGGCGAAAAGAGACTGGGCACCGTTTTTTATATTTTTGCGCGCGGAGTGCATCCCTCACAGCAGGAATTGGGAATCCTGCGCATCACTCCGCAATCTGCTCGTCTCGATGCGTTGGATGCTGTGCTGGGAGGTGCCGCATGAACCGGCCATCCACTCCCCTTTCCCTTCAACTCGCTGCCCTGATGCTGCGATTGAATGGCGCACATTCGCCGGAACTCGAACGCGCGGTTCACATGCTTTGCAGCGCGCTTGACGCCGGGCACGTGTGCGTGCCACTCACGGAACTCGATCAAAATGCGGAACGCTCGCTGCGCTCCTGCGCAGTGGTGGGAGATGCAGGTGAGTTCAAACCGATGATTCTCGATGCCGGAATGCTCTACTTTGAGCGCTACTGGCATCACGAAACCGGACTCGCCGCCACACTGCGGACACGAGCATCCGCACAAGACCTGAAGATAGACGAAAAGCTGCTCGCTGACGGACTCAGAAAATATCTCGCAAATGCCGATGACGCACAGCGGGCCGCTGCAGAGAACGCCGTGCGCAGGACTTTCAGCGTAATCACCGGCGGCCCCGGCACAGGCAAGACTCGCACGGCGACCGTTGTGCTGGCTCTCATCGCAACACAACTTGCCGCGCAAAAAAAGACCGCCCGTTTCGCACTTGCAGCGCCAACCGGCAAAGCTGCGGCACGACTGAAGGACTCTCTCTCGGCCGTTCTCGATACCCTGCAAGTCCCCGATGAAGTCCGGAAAATTCTACCAGCCAGCGCAAGCACACTACACCGGCTGCTTGGTGGCTCGTCCGGCTCTGCTGAATTCCGCCACAATTTATCAAACCCCCTGCCTGTGGATGTGCTCGTCGTGGATGAAGCATCGATGATAGACCTCCCAATGATGGCACGCCTCTTCGCGGCACTACGACCGGACACTCAAGTGCTGCTGCTTGGCGATGCAGACCAGCTTGCGAGCGTGGAAGCGGGTCATGTCTTTGGCGACATCTGCGCGAGCGGCCTGGCTGGAGTCAGCCAGTTGGTGCGTAATTACCGATTTTCAGAAAAAAGCAGCATCCATCGTTTGAGCCAGGCCATCCGTGCTGGCAACGTGGATGCTGCGCTAGCTGAACTTCGCACATCCAGCGAAGATATTACCGCCAGCGAACTGCCCGTATCGCCCGCTCTTCCCGCGCGCATCGTTGCCGGCTTCCGGCAATATCTGACGCTCACCGAACCACACGCCGCGCTCGATGCTTTCGGAAAGTTTCGCATCCTTTGCGCACTACGCGACGGACCATCAGGCGTGTCACATCTCAACCGCCTGGCCATGCTCGCACTCTGCGATGCGGGACTGCTAAAGAATGATTCCGCATATCACAAAGGCATGCCACTGCTCGTCACGCGCAACGATTATCAACTCCGTCTTTTCAACGGAGACATCGGACTGATCCTTCCAAATGAAGCCGGCGAAATGCGCGCATATTTTGATGAGGAAACAGGCGTTCGCGACATACTCCCCGCCCGCCTGCCCGAGCACGAAACGGCGTTTGCGATGACAGTGCACAAAGCGCAGGGCAGCGAGTTTGACAGCATCCTCCTCATGCTCCCAGAACGCGACAGCCCGGTGCTCTCGCGCGAACTACTCTACACCGCAATCACACGCGCTAAAACGAACGCCGAGATCTGGTGGAGCGAACCCGCATTGCGCGCCGCACTCGCAAGACGTGCGGTCCGCTGGAGCGGGCTTAAAGCGCGCCTTGCTTAAACTGCTCATTAGTTTCTGCACATCGGCCACAATCAGACGGCTGCGATAGGAGAATCACCTGTGGGCCGAAAACAATACCCCATTTGAAAGTCCACAAGGTTCGTGGCACGGGATGGTATGCATGATACGCTCTATTTACTTCCGAATGTCTGCGTTTCGTATCGCACTATATTTCTTTGCGCTCACGGTTTTCTCCGTGGCTGATGAGCCGTTTTCAAAATCGGGCACTGCGTTTCTCGGTAAATATTGCACGGACTGTCACGGAGAGAAGAAGCAGAAGGGCGATCTCACTCTGCATGGATTTCGCGATGACCTCTCGGTGCTCAAACAACGCAAGACTTGGAAGCGCATCCTGGATGCAGTGAAGCATGGCGATATGCCGCCGGATGATAAGCCACAGCCGACCGCAAAGGAGCGCGAGGCTTTCATTGCCTCCGCAAATGCGGTGTTCAAAAACTTTGATCAGAATGCCAAGCCTGACCCCGGACGTGTGACGATCCGCCGCCTGAACAAAAACGAATACAACAACACACTGCGCGACTTGCTCGGTGTGGACGTGCAGCCCGCGAATGATTTCCCTGCGGACGGCGTGGGCTACGGCTTCGATAATATTGGCGATGTGCTTTCGATTTCGCCGCTGCTGATGGAGCGCTACCTCGATGCTGCGCAGTCGGTGGCTGAGAGAGTCATCCCCGTGACCCCGCCTAAGCCGATCACGAAGCACATGGCGTCCAAATACTGTGAACCGGCAACGGAGCATGTGCCGATGCGCGGCGAGTGGCGCGAATTGATACCGGGCAAGGATCACATCGGCACCGGGCCGCTGAATACACCGTTCAAAGCGGAGCCGGGCGGCACTTACACGGTGCGTGCGAATATTTTTGCCGAGGCTGCTGTTGGAAAAACTGTGCGCGTCGCACTGATTGCCGCCGGCCCCAACATCGCGAATCCCGAACCGCCTGCTCGCTTGTCCCAGCTCGAAGCGGACAAAGTTCCACAGGTGGCGAAGTGCCGCATTCTGCAAGTCATCGAGGTGAAAGCACGCGAGGAAGGGAAGGCACAAACGGTGGAGGCAAAATTAAGCGGCATTCAGGGCGTCGAACGCATCGGGCTTGCGCTGGTGCGCGATTTCACGGCCGGACCGCCATCGAAGGTTTTAGTGAAATGGCTCGAAGTGGTCGGCCCCGATGATTCGCGTTCGCCATTTCTCAAGCGCTGGACGCAGGCACAACCCGGCTCCACGCCCGCGCAGCAAACGCGCATCATGCTTTCCTACTTCATGCCGCGAGCGTGGCACCGCCCTGTCACGCCTGATGAAACCGAACGCGTTGCGCGACTCGTGGATGGTGCCATGAAGCGTGGGGAAACGTGGGAGGCTGGTGTGCGTCAGGCGCTCATCGCTGTGCTCTCGTCGCCGAAGTTTCTTTTCCGCATGGAAATTGACGATCAACCGCTCAATCCCGAGCCGCACCCGATCAACGAATTTCAACTCGCCACCAGGCTGAGCTATTTTTTGTGGAGCAGTTGCCCGGATGACGAATTGCTCCGCTATGCGCTCACCAATCAGCTCACTGCCAATCTCGACGCACAAATCCGCCGCATGTTGAAGGACCCGCGCGCCACCGAGTTGGTGGATAATTTCGCGATGCAATGGCTGCAACTGCGCCGTCTCTCCGGGCATCAGGCAGACGCAAAAACATTTCACAAATGGAAACCGACGCTACGGGATTCCATGCTGCAAGAGACGAGCCTGTTCTTCGGTGAAATCATCCGCGAAGACCGCAGCATCCTCGATTTGCTCGATGCGGATTTCACCTACTTGAATCGTCGTCTCGCTGAAATTTACAACATCTGGCCACCAGGCGGATATGACGGTGAAAATTTCAAACGTGTCTCGCTTGCAGGGACGCAGCGCGGGGGACTGCTCACACAGGCGAGCGTGCTCACCGTCACGTCGAATCCCACGCGCACCTCGCCAGTCAAACGCGGTAAATGGATTCTCGAACAAATCCTCGGCGACCCGCCGCCGCCACCGCCGCCTTTCGTGCCGAGTCTCGACGACAACAGCCGCAAGGAACTCAGCGGGACTTTCCGCCAGCGACTCGAACAACACCGCGCCGATCCCAACTGTGCAAACTGCCACGCGAAGATGGACACGATGGGATTCGCGCTGGAAAACTTCAACGGCATCGGCCAGTGGCGCGACAAGAACGAGGAAGGTGAGCCGGTAGAAGTCGGCGGCAAACTCCCGAACAACGGCGGTGAACTCAAGAGCTTCGATGATTTGAAGAAGCTGCTCCGCGACGAAAAGGATCAATTCACACGCTGCCTCACCGAGAAAATGATCATCTACGCCATCGGCCGCGGGCTCGATTACTACGATGATCGCGCCATCGAAAAAATATGCGGCGAGGTCGCGAAAGGCGGCTATAAGTTCTCAGCACTCGTCAGCGCCATTGCGAAGAGCGATCCGTTCCGCCTCCGTCGCGGTAAAAATCAAAACGACAACTAAATCATGATGAACCGTCCCATCTCCCGCCGCACCGTCCTCCGCGGACTCGGTGCCACCATCGCCCTTCCGTGGCTCGAAGGAATGGGCAGCCTCAGCGCGTGGGGAGCCGGAGTTGCTCCGGGCCGGACCGCGCCGAACCGCATGGCTTTCGTCTATGTGCCCAATGGCAAAGACATGAAAAGTTGGACGCCTGCCGAGACGGGTGAAAAGTTCGCGCTGCCCGAAATTTTACAGCCGCTCGCAGCACATCAAAAAGACCTGCTCGTGATCAGTGGTCTTACCGCCGATAAAGCGCGGCCACACGGCGACGGCGGCGGCGACCACGCACGAGCGATGTCCGCTTTTCTCACCGGCGCACAACCGCGTAAGACAGACGGCGCGGACATCCACTGCGGGACCTCGGTGGATCAACTCGCTGCTGCGCGAATCTCGGGCCAGACGCATCTGGACTCGCTGGAAATTGGTTGTGAGGACGGAAACATGGCGGGCGGATGCGACAGCGGCTACTCGTGCGTTTACTCCAGCACCGTATCCTGGCGCTCCGCGACACAGCCGATTCCAAAGGAGACCAATCCCAAGCTCGTTTTTGAGCGCCTTTTTGGAAATCAAGATGGCGTCGAACGCGCACGCCGCGCTGCTGCGCGCAAGAGCGTGCTGGATTACATCAGCGACGATGCAAAGAGCTTCAACGCCCGCCTCGGACGCGCCGACCAGCAGAAGATGGACGAGTATTTTTCCAGCATCCGGGACATCGAGCAGCGCATCGCCCGTAACGCCGCGCTTGCGCCCATCAAGCCGCCAGCAAACTTCCCCATCCCGCAGGGAAAACCCGGTAACTACGAAGAACACATCCGCATCATGTGCGACCTCATGGTCCTCGCATTTCAAATGGACGCCACACGCGTCTGCACCTTCGTCATGGCCAACGAAGGCAGCAACAAAGCCTACCCGTGGATTGGCATCAATGAAGGCCACCACGAACTTTCACACCACGGCAACGACGCCAAAAAGATCGCAAAGATTCGGCAGATCAATTCCTTTCACACCACGCAGTTCGCCTACCTGCTCGGGAAGTTGAAATCCATCAAAGAAGGCAACGGCACGCTCCTCGACCACAGCATGATCGTCTATGGCAGCGGCAACTCCGACGGCAACCGCCACAACCACGACGACCTCCCCGTGCTTCTCGCCGGAAGCGCCGGCGGCACCATCAAGACCGGACGCCACGTCCTACTGCCCGGCGAAACACCCGTCACCAACCTCTGGGTCTCCATGCTCGAACGCATAGACGTCCGCACGCCCGTAGGCGACAGCACAGGCCCGCTCGCGGTTTTAAAAGGCTGATCCGCCACTGCCCGAATCCGATTCCCACCCCTGCCGTGGGCGCTTCAGCGGGCACAAAAATAAATTCCCGGCAGGCAGTCTTGCGCATTTGCCCGACTCTCACTTTCCTCCGCCGAACATTTTCGGAATGAACACTACGCACTGACGTAGAAATTTTGCCGCAATTATGAACGAGGAGAAAACTACTTCATTTGAATCGCCAATCCACGCGCGTTTGCAGGCGCTGCATCGGGAGCTTTCAGGAATCAGCGAAGGGGATGTCGCCACCTACATACCCGAACTGGCAAAGGCCAATCCCGACTGGTTGGGAATTTGCGTCGTAACCGCGAACGGCGGCATCTACGAGGCTGGCGATACGCGGCAGACATTCACCATACAGTCGATCTCGAAGCCATTCGTATATGGCCTCGCGCTGGAGGACCAGGGCCGCGAGTCGGTGCTGCGAAAAGTCGGAGTTGAGCCAACGGGCGATGCCTTCAACTCCATCAGCCTCGATCCCGACACCGGGTGCCCGCGCAACCCAATGATCAATGCCGGGGCCATCGCCACCACCGGCCTCGTCGAAGGCAAGACACCGCTCATTCGCCTCCAGCGGATCATTGATATGTTTGGTAAATATTCCGGTCGCACGATGACTGTGGATGAAGCCGTGTATCGTTCCGAAAGTGCAACAGGGCATCGCAACCGCGCGATCAGCTATATGCTTCGCAACTTCGACATCCTCACAGGTGACCCGATGCCTGTCGCCGAGACCTATTTTCAGCAATGCGCCATCCTCGGCCATTGCCTCGACCTTGCCACGATGGCCGCCACGCTCGCCAACCGAGGCCTCAATCCAATCACCGGCCAGCAGGCCATCCGTGGCGAATACGTCGAGAGCGTCCTCGGCATCATGGGCACCTGCGGCATGTATGATTACGCCGGCCAGTGGCTTTACGAAGTCGGGATGCCTGCGAAAAGCGGCGTCGCGGGCGGTATCGCAGCCGTGCTCCCGGGACAACTCGGCATCGGCGTTTTTTCCCCACGGCTCGACAAACACGGCAACAGCGTCCGTGGAATCCGTGCGTGCAGTGAGCTTTCGCGCGACTGGGATCTCCATCTCTTCAATCGCGCCGGAGTTGGCAACTCGATGATCCGCCACCGCTTCACCGCAGCGGAATACGGCTCCAGCCGGGTCCGTGCTGCGCGTGAACGGGTGGCCATCGGCAAGCACGGAAATTCCGTGGTTCAGTATCAGTTGCAGGGCAATCTCGTCTTCGCGACTGCGGAACCGATCATCCGTGAACTCACCGCCGTGCCAGCGGAAGTCGAAAGTATCATCCTCGACTTCCACTACGTTCACTCGATGAACGAAACCGCCTGCAGGCTCTTTCACGACATTCTGCTCCAGTTTCACAGTGCCGGTCGAAACGTTCTGTTTTGCGCCGTCAACAGCATTCCACATCTCCGGCGCGTGCTGAAAACCAAGCTCGGTAATCGCTGCGATGAGCTTTTCCGCGTATTTGAGGATAACGACACCGCACTCCAATGGTGCGAAGATCATCTGCTGGAGCGAGTCCTGCCGCCACTCCCGGAAATGAGCATCGGTGCAGACAACTACGAACTTCTCAATGGATTCAGTTCCGACGAACTCGTCATCCTTCGGAAATTCTTTGAGCGCCGCGAATGGAAGGCCGGCGAGACCATCTGCAACGCTGGTGATGCCGCACGGGAAATCTATCTCCTCGCCCGGGGCCGGGTCAGCGTCCACTACCCTTTGGAAAATGGACGCAGCAAGCGGTTGGCTGTTTTCACCGCCGGCATGGCCTTCGGCGAAATGGCAGTCCTCGACCGTGCGCCGCACTACACGAACATCGTCGCCGACATCCACACCGCCTGCGACCTCATCAGCATGGCAAAGCTGATAGCACTTGGAATCAGCTACCCGAAAATCAAAATCCGTCTGCTCGAAAACCTCGCCCTCAGTCTCTGCTCCAAACTACGCAAGGCCAATCAGGAGGCATCACTGCTCGCGTGATTGCACGAGGGATCGCAAGAGCGTTTTATTGAGCTACATAGCGTCCAAAATAGCAAATTCCCAGTAGTCAGCATTGCACACCCGACTGTCTGCGGTTTTCTTCTCACACATGCCCGGATACGACCCATCACGATTACTCAGCGTCTCGCGTCATTTTCATATTTACGGCGAACTCCTTCACGCCGAGCCGTGCAAAGTTGGCCACATCAACGAGACCTACACGGCAACATACGATCAAGGTGGCGTGCCAGTGCGCTACATTCATCAGCGTATCAATCACGAGGTTTTCAAAGACCCGGGCGGCTTGATGGACAATCTCCAGCGTGTGACAGCGCATCTTCGCAGCAAGATGGCCGAGCGCGGTGTGCGGGATATGACGAGGAGGGCGCTGACATTGATCCCCGCGCAGGACGGACGCAGCTACTACCGTTCACCCGATGGTGAATACTGGCGCACATTCGTTTTCATCGAGCGGGTGCGGACGTTTGAATCCGTTGAAAGTGCGGAGCAGGCTTACGAGGCAGGCAAGGCGTTTGGCGAATTCCAGCACTTGCTCGTGGATCTTCCAGGCGGACGTCTGCACGATACGATCCCGCACTTTCACAACACACGGAAACGCTTTGAGTCGCTACAGAAAGCTGTGCGTGAAGATCGCGTGAACCGTGCGAGTGCTGCGAAGGTGGAGGTCGAGTGGGTGCTCGCGCATGAGAATCTATGCGACACAATCCTGCGTGCGATGACCTCGAAAAGAATCCCGGAACGTATCACGCACAACGATACGAAATTTAACAACGTGATGCTGGATGTAGCGACTGGTAAGGCGATGTGCGTGGTGGATCTCGATACCGTGATGCCCGGCTGTGCGCTCTACGATTTCGGTGACATGGTGCGGACAACGACCAGCCCGACACTGGAGGACGAACTCGATTTATCAAAAGTCCAGATGCGGATGCCGATGTTCAAGGCGCTGTGCCGCGGCTATCTCGAAGCGGCAACTTTTTTGAACAAGCACGAGCGGGCACTCATCGCGTTCGCAGGGAAATTGATCACTTTCACCATCGGTCTGCGCTTCCTCACGGACTTCCTGAATGGCGATACGTATTTCCGGGTGCATCGTCCGAATCACAATCTCGACCGCGCACGCACGCAATTCCGCCTCGTCGAAAGCATCGAGCGTCAGGAGGACGCGATGCAGAAATTCGCTGACGGGCTGTAGCCTATTTACTTCGCCAGTGATTTGGCGATTTCGATCTCCGCAGCGGGGACGTGATATTTGTGGCAGCCGAGGCAGGAATCGAAGACTCCACCTTCTTTGCGTTGTTTTTTTGCGGCTTCTGAACTGAACTCCCCAAAGGTCGGCGCGATCCGTTTGGTCGGATTGATTTCCACTTTGGTGTAATCACGTTCTCGGTGGCACTCGGCGCAGAGCTTTTGCGAGGGCAGGAGCACGTCGGCTGTGTCCTTGCTCTTCTCGGCACCTGCGTGGCAGTCAGTGCAAATCATGTGGAGATGGGCGGAATGTTTAAACGGGCCGCGCGTGAGCCACTGGTCGGGGATGTTCGTGCGTTCCACCTTAGGCACCGTGGAGCCGGGCGCTGCATCAGTGACCGTGTGGCACTTGGCGCACGCGGGAAGAAACTGACCGTTGCGTGCTTTTTCAATTGGCGGATCGCCCGTGAAAAATACCCGCTTCTGGACTTCCTCCAGCGATGACGGCCAGTGCTGCGTAAATTTCTGCTCGCGCTGATCAATGAACGCTTTGAGCGTGGCTGCATCGGTGATTTGGAAACGTGTCTTCGCGTAATCAATCCACTGCGTGCGGAGGCTGCTCAGGAAATCGCGCACTTTCTGCGGATCATGGTGCGGGATGTTGAAGCCGGGGAGATCGGTATCTGCACCGAGTGAGTGGCATCTCTGGCAGTGCTGATCGTAGCTGATTCGGCCCATGCCCACGCCGTCTGCATCCGGCGTGTGGCAGGTGCGGCACTCAAGTTTGCCTTTATTGAGCGCGGTGATGTCGTCAGCAAAATGGCGTGCGTGGTTGAATTTGATCTGCGCGTTGTCCTTTGCGCCAGCAGCCTCGAAGAGAAAAGCGGGATGGCCGTCTGCAAATGCGCGGACGACCTGCGGCTTTGCGCCGACTGTCGCGGCAGGCAGCCATTGCACGCTGTCTCCGATGTGGAGATTCTGACTGTGAACGGCGGCATGTTTCCCATCGAAAGGTGCGCGTTTCAGTGAATCAGCGAGCTTCTTTTCATCGCCGTGGCAACTCACGCAACTCTCCCCGCCCGGTAGTTTCATACGCGCGGTGCCGACATGTTCTAGGTGGCAGGTGCTGCACTCGCCAGCGGCGACGATGCTCAGTTCCTTGAGACCCTCGCGGAACATCACCGCTTTTGTCCCGGGCTGGTGAAGCGCCATGCCTTCGTGGCACTTGATGCAGGCGCGATCGATGTTGTCGAGATTCAGCGAGCCAAGTGCTGCGTGTGCGGCAGCGGCGAGTTTCTTTGTATCTGAAAGATTTTCCTTTGCGCCTTTGTAAACCTCGCTTCCCTTGCTCTTAAAAATTTCCAGCACGGACGTCTTGCCTCCGTGCATCGCGGCTTTCGTCTCAGCGATTGGGAGTATCGAGAGCATGTCGGTGCTGGCTCCGTCGTGACAGACGGCGCAGTCGTTTGCGAAGAGTGCGTGATTTTGCGAGATGGGGCCGGTGTTGAAAAACTCTGGCTTGCCGCCGAAATACTGGAAGCCAAGCGCCCAAACGAGTCCGCCCACAACGGCCAGCACGCTCAGCCAAAAGCGCCAGCGCCGCATGTAATGGGTGCGACGATAGTAAGTGAGGTCGTCCTTATACTTGGCCGCGATTTGCTTTTGCGTGTTCTCGGGCATGGCTCTTAGGGATTCACGATGAAGAGACGCACTGCCACGATGGCGTGCCAGAGCGTGACGACGATGAGGAGCATTGAGACGGGCACGTGGATGAGCAGCCAGCCGTGGAGCCAGTGTTGAAGGCGTGTCTGGACATCCATCCGGCGGCGCTCATCGCACCAGCCTTGAAGTTCCTCCACGCGCGGCCGCCATTTCGGTGTCACGTTGAGTTTTAAAATGCGAAATGCCTCTTCGCTTAGACGCTGGCTTCCAAATTTGTGACCGCCGCCGCGCTTGAGCCGGAGATATGTGAGCGCATCGGTATTTAGGAAGGTGCGAATCTGCTCGGCGCTCTGCAAATCCTCGGGCGGGATTTCAGTCATGCCGATGAGGCTCACTTTTCCAGCCACGGCCTTGCCTGCATTTGTAGGATCAGGCGGCGTGCAATCTTTTTGCAGTTCGTCGGCCGCTTCGAGGATGCGCTTACGGATGTTCGGGATTTGCTCGAAGACAACTTCGCGCGGCAGACGCTCCTTCATGAGGCCGGGCATGAATTGCTGCATCGCAAGACCGAAAAAGCCCGATGCCATGACGATGATATACATGAGCAACACGACGGTGGTGTGAGGACTTCCCCACGTCCACCCGCAATGAAATCCGACGAGCGGAATGGTGAGGATGGTGAGCCAGATGTGTCCTTTGAGCCAAAACTCAACGCGTCCCACGCGCCAGAGCGGTTTCTTTTTCCGCGCACCGAGCGCGGCAGCGAAAAGGAAGATCGCAAAACCGAGCGTGCCATAGAGCAGGCCGATTCGCGTGCCGCCGACTGTGTTCCTCTTCGTGGTGGCATCTCGAAGTATCTCGGGGAGCGGGATCGAAAACGGAAGCCAGTCAGGATGAAAGCGCGCGGCATAGCCTGCGAATGTCGCCAGTGTGGCGAGCAGTGTGAAAATGAACCACGGGATGTGCGTGCGGTTTAAAACCATGTCAGTGAGTGGTGCGGGTCTTTTTGCGGAAGCTCCAGCCTTTGCTGCCAGCGGCGAAGAACACGGCGGGATCCACGCGCTTGGCGGCGTCGTGCGGGCAGGCATACACGCAGCTCGGGACGCTGAGGTCGCTGCATAGATCGCATGTCGTCGCCTTGGTAACAGTGACTTTTTTCTTCACCATTTTCTTCGGCGGTTCTTCTTTTTTCGCAGGTGGGACGGCGGGCTTTGCAGCGGCGGGCGATGTGGCTGGCTTCGCAGCAGCGGGTGCTGGCGCGGCAAGCTCCGGTTTTGCGGTCTCAACTTTGGCGGGTGCTGGCGGCGCGACCGCAACAGGCGGCGCAGGCGTGGCGGCTGCCGCTGCTTTTTCCTGAGCAGGTGCGGCGGCAGCGGGCGCCTTCACGACGGGCGCGGCAGCGGGTTTCGCAGGGGCTGCAGCAGGCTTCGCTGCCGGTGCGGGAGCTTTGGGAATCTCCGCTGGCTTGAGCTGCCACTCCTCGAAAGGGTGCATGTTGATGTTCCCGTAGGGGCAAAGCTCGGCGCATTTTCCGCAGCCGATGCACCAGTCTTCGATGACGATTTCGAGCGACTCTTTACGACGGATTGAGCCGACGGGACACTGCGTCATGCACAGCGGATCGCGGCAGGAGCGGCAGGCTGTGGGAACAAGGAAATGATCGTAGCGAAGACCATCGCGGATGAGTCGCGTAACGCCTTCGTGGGCCTCCGCGCAGGCATTCACACAGGCGTCGCACCGTGTGCAGTGATCGAGGTCAATGAGGAGGAGATTTTGCGCTTCGTAGAGACCTTGATTGAGGAAATCATCGAGTTGGATCCCAACCGGAATTTTTCGCTGTTCGTTTGCGGCGATGCGTGCGGCTGCGACTTTCAGCAGTGACTCGCGAACATCAGGAAACTTTTCCAGCATCACGCGAAAATCAGCGCCCGCAATTTTCACAAGTGAGACAGCGTCGAGCGCAGAGCAAGTCGCGTTGCGCGGCGAATCGTGAAGCAGTCCGATTTCGCCGAAGTATTCACCGCGTTTCAAATAGGTGCGGACCATCTCGCCGCCGGGCATCGCTTGGGCGACTTTCACGAGACCGCTGCGAATGAGATAAAAAGCATCCGCTGTGTCCCCCTGCTTGCAGATGATTTCACCTTTTCCACAGGAGATGAGTTCCGCGTGGTCTTTGAGGTAGCCGAGAAATTCATCTCCCAGCCCGCTGAAAAGCGGGACGCTGTTCAGGTGGTTGATGAGCGAACGCTGGCGGTATTTTTCGTCGAGCTGCTTTTTGAACGACGTGCCCTTGAACGTCGCCGCCTTCACTTTTGTGGAAGCTTTTGTCTCGGCGTCCACATCGCGCGTGCCCACGAGCATATCGAGGATGACCCGGAGCATTTCCACCATCACACAATCGCCCTTTGCACGCACGGTCGCACTGCGCGGCTGGAAAGTGCGGCAGGTCATTTCGCCGAAAAGCTCGCCAACACCGAGCACGGCGAGCGGCTTCGTCTTTGGAAGATCCACATCGGCATCGATGGTGATGAATCCATCCGCTTCGCTGCCAGTGGACTTGCTGCCCAGACCAATAGCCTTTTTCAAAAAACCAAAAAATCCGCCGCGTCGCTCGCTCTGCACTCTAGCAAGTGGATTGGCGATGTAGATGTCCACCTCACCCTCGACGATATAGAATGCCGTGGAACCAAATTCGCCTTCCTCGCATACAATATCGCCCTCACTGAAGCGTCGCAAAACGGCTGCGCCCAATGCGTAGTTTTTTAGTAAACCCTGTGATATCTCGCCCAACGCAGGGAGAAATTTCAGCAGCTCCTCAAGACCGAGAGGTTCGCCAGTGGATAGTTTTTCAGGGGCTTCACTCATGCGATTTATTTTTAGTTATCACATCAACAGCTCAAAGGGGAAGCGGGATATTCCAAACGCTCAGCGTTTCGGAATCGTAAGCGGCCGTTTTGTGCCAAGCTCCTCCACAACAACCTGATCGTTTCTTAGTTCCAGCACTTTGAATTTCCTGCTCCCCTGCTCAGGCAGCGTGACTACGTCGTCCACGTGAATTTTCTGCTCAACGCCATCAGCCCCTACAACCACAGCATGGGTTTCGCTGCTGCGTGCTGGAAGGTCGAGGACGAGCACGACCGTTTCCTTCGTCTGCGGATTCATAAGGGTCACGTTCGATACATCTGTGAAAACACCGTGTTTATCAGCTTTCACCTCCTGCTTGATGCCTGTGACACGGTAAGCGAGCCCTTTGGGTTGCGAACCTTCACGCAGGTCTTCCTCACCAAGACCATCAGTCCGCTCGATATGCGCTTTGCCGGGTTTCACCTCGCGCAGGATCATCGGGATTTTGATTTCATTCATCGCTTTTACGCTCACGCCCTCGATCACGCCGGGGAGGGAATTCGGATCGCGCGGATTTGTGCCAGCTAGAAACTCTTCGCGATTGGAATAACCATCAGCATCCGCATCCTGATCCATCACCGATGGGTCGGGCGTGAGATTGTATTTCTTAAACCATGCTTCGTATTTCGTTTTGTCTTCAGGAGAAAGGCCGACAAGCAACGCGGTATCGTCGGTTTTCAATGAGGGTGTTTGTTTTGCCACAGAGCCGGAACCGGTTGGAGCCGGCTCTGCAACTTCGCCCTGAAACGGTGCACCAGCTTGTGGCGGGGACTCAACTACCGTCGTCTCCTTCTTGTGGCAGGCAGCAAACGAGAGAATGACGGTAAGTGCGGCGAGTTTCTTCATGTTGATGAGAATAGGACGAGACTTCCACGACACAACCACGCGTTCACGTGAAATATTGGCGCTCACATTAAAACAAATGTCACGATGCGGGTGTCGTATTGTCGCACCAAGTCACGCGTATCTCTGAACAAATGGGGGTATGCTTTCTGCCAGATGCATGCGCACACTAAATATTATGAGAACCGACCGTTTCACCCAACGCATGCAGGAAGCCCTGCAATCAGCGCAGTCTCTGGCAAACAACCGCAGCCATACAGAATTCGACAACGAGCATTTCCTCATCGCGCTGCTGGAGCAGCCGGAGGGCGTGACCAAGCCGCTGTTTGAAAAGCTCGGCATCAACGTGGCGAATGTGCAGGCGCAGCTCGAAGCGGCGATTGCGAAGCGCGCGCAAGTCCACGGGCTGACTGCCCAGACGAATCCGGCGGCGGAGTTGCTCGCGATTTTGCGGCAGGCGGAGAAGGAGATGGCGAAGCTGAAGGACGAATACCTGAGCGCGGAGCATTACCTCCTCGCGCTGTCCGACAGCGGCGTGTCCGCGGGCAAGCTGCTGAAATCGCTCGGCGTGACGCACGCGAAGCTCATGCAGGCACTCCAGCAGGTGCGCGGTTCGCAGCGTGTGACGGATCAAAATCCCGAGGACAAATACCAGACGCTGCAAAAATACGGACGCGACCTCACGGAACTTGCGCGGAAAGGAAAGATCGATCCCGTCATTGGTCGCGATGACGAAATCCGCCGAACGATGCAGGTGCTTTCGCGCCGCACGAAGAACAACCCGGTGCTCATCGGCGAGCCGGGCGTGGGCAAAACTGCGATCGTCGAAGGACTCGCACGGCGCATCGTGGCGGGCGACGTGCCGGAGTCGCTAAAGAACAAGAGGGTGATCGCAATGGACATTTCGGCGATGGTCGCGGGCGCGAAGTTCCGCGGGGAATTCGAGGACCGGCTGAAGGCATTTCTGAAAGAGGTCACGGACAGCAACGGCGAGATCATCCTCTTCATTGACGAGCTGCACACCATCGTCGGCGCGGGCAAGGCCGAGGGCTCGATGGACGCGGGCAACATGCTCAAGCCCGCGCTCGCACGCGGCGAACTGCGCACCATCGGCGCGACGACGCTCGACGAGTATCGCAAGTATATCGAGAAGGACCCGGCACTGGAGCGGCGCTTTCAACCGGTGACGGTGGATGAGCCGAGCGTGGAGGACACCATCGCGATTCTGCGCGGGCTCAAGGAACGCTACGAGGTGCACCACGGCGTGCGCATTCAGGATGCGGCGATCGTCGCCGCAGCGGTGCTCTCGGACCGCTACATCAGCGATCGCTTTTTACCGGACAAGGCGGTGGACCTCATGGACGAGGCTGCGTCGCGGCTGAAGATGGAAATTGATTCGATGCCGACGGAGATCGATCAAGTCGAACGCGCCATCATGCAGGGTGAGATGGAGCGACAGGCATTGAAGAAGGAGAAGGACGCCGCGTCGAAAGACCGACTCGCGAAACTTGAAAAGGAGCTGGCTGACTTGAAGGAGAAAAGTTCGGCGCTAAAAGCACAGTGGCAGAAGGAAAAGGAAATCCTCGGCGGTTCGCGCAAGGCGAAGGAGGAACTGGAGGCCGCGCGCACGGAGTTGGAGCAGGCGCAGCGGCGTGGCGATTTGACGAAGGCGAGCGAGATTCAATACGGGCTGATCCCCGAGTTGGAACGAAAGCTCGCCGCGCAGTCTTCCGGCGCGCAGCAGCAGACGACGCTCTTGCACGATGAAGTCACCGATGAGGAAATCGCGAAGGTCGTCGCGGCATGGACGGGCATTCCCGTTTCCAATTTGCGCGAAGGCGAACGCGAGAAGCTCATCAAAATGGAAGATCGCCTCGGCAAACGCGTTATCGGGCAGAAGCAGGCGATCATCGCTGTCTCGAATGCCGTGCGCCGCGCGCGCAGCGGCTTGCAGGATCCGAATCGTCCCATCGGCTCATTCATTTTCCTCGGGCCGACCGGTGTCGGAAAAACGGAGCTCGCTCGCGCGCTCGCGGAGTTCCTCTTCGACGACGAGAACGCGATGACGCGCATCGACATGAGCGAATACATGGAGAAGCACAGCGTCGCGCGGCTCATCGGCGCGCCTCCGGGATACGTCGGCTTCGAGGAAGGCGGGCAGCTCACCGAAGCAGTGCGCCGCAAGCCGTATTCCGTCATCCTTTTCGACGAGATCGAGAAGGCGCACGGCGATGTGTTCAACGTGCTCCTGCAGGTGCTCGACGACGGACGCATCACCGACGGACAGGGCCGCACGGTGGACTTCAAGAACGCCGTGATCATCATGACGTCGAACATCGGCTCGCAGTTCATCCTCGATGACGCCAACGCCGAACAGCGCGAGGCCCGCGTGATGGAGGCGCTGCGCGGGCATTTCCGCCCCGAGTTCCTGAACCGCGTGGACGAGACGATCATCTTCGACCGACTCAGCGACGCCGACCTCACGCAGATCGTCGGCATCCAGCTCGTGCGCCTCGAAAAGCGCCTCGCCGACCAGAAGCTCACGCTCGTCGTCACCGATACTGCCAAGAAGCACCTCGGCGAAGCGGGCTACGATCCCGTGTATGGTGCACGTCCGCTGAAACGCGCCATCCAGCGCGAGCTGCTCGACCCGCTCTCGATGGAGATTCTCGCCGGCACTTTCCGCGAAGGCGAGACGATCACTGCTGATGAAAAGGACGGCAAAATCGTCTTCAAAAAGTAAGCGCGTTGTGCGCGAAAACAAAAACGGCGCGACCCTTGCAGGACGCGCCGTTTTTTGAAGCAGGGCTTCCTATGACTTCGAGTAAAGCTCGACGATGAGCTGCTCGTTGACAATCGGAGCGATCTCTTCGCGCGTAGGAATACGGACGACGGTGCCGCTGAATTGATCCTTCGCAACGGTGAGCCAGTCTGGAACCGGAGCGATGGCTGTGAGCTCGATGTTTTTCGTAGCGAGACGACGGCTCTTGTCGCGTTGGCGGACAGTGACGACATCGCCGGGCTTGCAGGTGCAGCTGCTGATGTTGGTCTTCCTGCCGTTCAGTGCAACGTGGCCGTGGCTAACCATCTGGCGTGCTGCTGCGCGTGAATTTGCGAAGCCCATGCGATAAACAACGTTGTCGAGACGGGTTTCCAGAAGCTGGAGAAGGATTTCGCCGGTGACGCCGCGACGCTTGCTCGCGATTTCAAAGAAACGACGGAATTGACGCTCGAGAATTCCGTATTGATGACGGAGCTTCTGCTTTTCAGCGAGCGCGATGCCGTATTCGCTTTGTTTGCGACGGCTGCCCTTAGGGCCATGCTGGCCGGGAGGATAGTTCTTCCGTTCGAGATATTTGGTTGGGCCGAACAGCGCGATGCCGTAGCGGCGGGAGATTTTGTCTTTGGGACCTGTATTACGTGCCATGGTTTGCGGGTGCTAAAAATTAAACGCGACGTGCTTTTGGTGGACGGCAGCCGTTGTGCGGGATTGGTGTGACGTCCTTGATGGTGCTGATTTCCAAGCCGACGGCCTGAATTGCGCGGATAGCGGATTCGCGACCTTGGCCGGGGCCTTTGACGCGAACTTCGACTTCGCGAAGACCATGTCCCATTGCCTGACGGCAGGCGTCCTGCGCGACCATCTGGGCGGCGTAGGCGGTGCTTTTACGCGAGCCTTTGAAGCCGACTTTGCCAGCGCTCGACCAGCCGATGACGTTGCCACGGAGGTCGGTGATGGTGACGGATGTGTTGTTGAAGGTGGCAAAGACGTGAACAAGACCGACGAGGACGTTTTTACTGCCCTTAGCCTTGATGACTTTGATCGGCTCAATGCCTGCATTGAGGTCGAGCGAAGTGTCAACGGCTGGTGCGGCTGCTTCTGCTGTCGCAGCTTCCTTGGATTTTTTAGTTGCCGCTGTTTTCTTTGCGGCTTTGGGTTTTGCCTCCGCTGGAGCGGCTGGAGCGGCTGGCGCTTCAGGTGCGGCTGGTGCGGCTGGTGCGTTTTCGTTTTCGGCCATATATCGGATTTATTAAGCTTTCTTTGCTGCAGCAGGTGCTTCTTTGGCGCGCTGGACGCCGACTGTCTTACGAGGACCTTTGCGCGTGCGGGCATTGGTCTGCGTGCGCTGACCGCGCACTGGAAGCCCGCGACGATGGCGGATGCCACGGTAGCAGTTGATCGCCTGCAGGCGCTTGAGGTTTTGCTGAAGATCGCGGCGAAGGTCGCCTTCGATCAAAATTTTCTGTGCCGAGATGGCGTGGATGATCGCGTTGAGCTGCTCGGGAGCGAGGTCCTTTGCGCGGATGTTTGGATCCACATTGGCGGCTTCGAGCACTTTCTTCGTGTTGCTCGGGCCGATGCCGTAGATGTATGGGAGCGATGCTTCGATGCGCTTGTCGCCGGGAATATCAATGCCGAGAATGCGGGGCATGGTTGTGTGTTTTGTTGGTTGGTAAAATTAGCCTTGGCGCTGTTTGTGGCGCGGGTTTTTGCAAATGACGCGGAGGACGTTCTTGCGCTTGACGATGCGGCAGGATTCGCACTGCCGTTTGACTGAAGCTCGGACTTTCATGTTTTGTTGGTGGTCGGTTTAAAAGGACAAAAAATCGCCCGTGGTGCCTGCGTTTTTTAAACGCCAACACTCGGTGCGTAAGGCTTTCGACGCTACTTGTGGCGGTCTTTTACACGCCCCTTGATCGGTCGAAGGGGAGTGAGTTCTAGCGAAACTTTGGCATCTGGCAAGATGTGAATGAGCTGCATCTGCATTTTTCTGCAAATAGTGCTGGATGCGTTGATGCTCATTTCGATGCATGGCGTTGGCGCCATGTAAGAATTTCGGGGTTTTCCTTGGTAATCAGGATGGTGTGCTCGAAGTGCGCGCTCGGCTGGCCATCGGCGGTCACGACGGTCCAATTGTCGTCCAAAGTGCGGACGCTGGCGGTGCCTAAATTCACCATGGGCTCGATAGCGATGGTCATTCCTGCTTTCAAGCGCGGGCCGGTTCCTGGGCGTCCAAAGTTAGGCACCTGTGGATCTTCGTGTAGGCTACGACCGACTCCATGGCCGACAAATTCGCGAACGACGTTGTAGCCATTGGCGACACATTCATCCTCGATGAACGCGCACAGATCGCCGAGGCGACGTCCTGCCGTGGCCATCGGGATCGCGCGTTCGAGGACTTCCTCGGTCACGGTCAGCAGACGGCTCCAATCAGAACGGATCGCACCAACGGGAACGGTCTTCGCCGTATCGCCGACCCATCCGTCTTTCACAACGCCGACGTCGAGTTTGACAATGTCACCGTATTGAATGCGGCGTGCTCCACCGATTCCGTGGACGACCTCTTCATTCACCGAAATGCAAATGTGGCCCGGGAATTTTCGGTAGCCAAGGAATGCACTTTTGCATTTTTCCTCGGCCATAAACTCAGCGGCTGCTGCATCCACATCGCCGGTGGTGATACCGGGGCGGAGCAACGCAGAAATCCGATCCAACACACGCGCGGCACAAGCGCACGCGATGCGCATCTTTTCGATTTCACGTTCGTTTTTAATGATAATCATCAATTCAAAATTTGGCAGACTTCGGCGAAGACTTGCTCTGGCAACCGCTCGGTGTTCACGCGGTGCAACAGTTGGCGCTTTTCGTAATAGCTAATCAGCGGCGCAGTCTTTTCCGCATACTGGGCAAAGCGTCGTTCGAGAGTTTCGGCATTATCGTCAACGCGGCGTGTGAGCACTCCGCCGCAGCGCGGGCAGTTTGCACTCGCGTCACCAACGTGCAGACCGATGCTAACGATGTTGCCACACGCTTTGCACGTGGCGCGATTTTCAACGCGCGAACGAAGCGTGGCGATGTCGGCTTCAAGCAGCAGCACAAGGTCAAGAGGCTGCTTTCGATCAGCGAGCATCTGCTCCAGCGCTTCGGCCTGACCAAGCGTGCGCGGATAGCCGTCAAAAACGAAACCATCCCCACCCTGCTTGCTGAGCCACGCGGCAACTACGCTGTTTATAATTTTGTCACCTACCAGATTTCCGCCGCACATCAGGTTTTCGGCTTCGATACCTAGTGGAGTCCCAGCGGCTTTTTCTTCACGGAGCATGGCTCCCGGCGAAGCACTGGGCAGTTGAAAATGAACGCGGATATTGTCAGCGATTGTCCCTTTTCCAGAAGCCGGTGGCCCAAGCAGCACGATACGTCGCTTCACTACTTGCTGAGCTGCCCCATGAGGAACACCACGATGCCGCCGAGGATCAATAATGCCACGCCTACAGAAATCCAAATCAGCGCTGTATTGCTCACAGTCTCGCTGCGCTGCTCAGGAGTCCGATCAAAGCGACCGCGTAGTTTTCCTTTGCGCAAAAATCCGTCGTAATGCCGTTGCAACAAATGCGTCTCAATCTGACGCATCGTATCGAGCACCACACCTACTACGATCAAGATACTAGTCCCGCCAAAAAACTGCGCAGCGAGTGGTGGAATCTTTGCCCATTTGCTCAACGCCTCTGGAAGCAGCGCAATAACCGTGAGAAATATCGCGCCTGCAAATGTGAGGCGAGTCATCGAGTTATCTAGGAAGTCAGCGGTTGGCTTGCCGGGGCGGACGCCGGGGATGTAACCGCCAGCCTTTTTCAAATCATCAGAGATCTGCTGAGGCTGGAATTGCGTAGCAACCCAGAAGTAGCTGAAGAAAAAAATGAGCACTGCGTAGAGAACATAGTGCGGCCAGCCAGTTTGGAGTGCTTGCGAAAGATTGCTCATCCAGCCGCCAGCAGTAGGCGACATCATTTGGAACATCGTCGCAGGGAAAACCAGCAGTGCCTGACCAAATATGATCGGCATCACGCCTGCATAGTTCACTTTCAAAGGCATATACTGGGCGACGCCGCCATAGACTTTGCGCCCGACAACACGCTTGGCGTATTGAACAGTAATGCGACGTTGCGCCTGTGTGATGCAGATCACCGCTGCAATCACGATCACAAGGAACGCGATCATGAGCACCAGTTTCATCGGCGCCACATCTCCCGCGCCAGCGCCCGACGGAACCACAGTCTTCCAAGCCTGCATAAGGCCTGCGGGGAGACGGGCTACGATACCCACCGAAATAATGAGCGACATCCCATTGCCAATGCCGCGGTCTGTAATCTGATCGCCCAGCCACATAAGAAACATGGTGCCGGCGGTCAGCGTCATGACGCTGACGAACTCAAACCAAAAACCTGTAACCGGAACGAGCGGACCGAATTTCGCCATGGTCTCCGTCATGCCAGGAAACATTCCCGCAGAGGGATTCACAAACTGGCGAGTCATGAACCATCCTTGAATGAGGCAAAGGATGATAGTGACGTAGCGCGTAAACTGGGTGATCTTCTGCCGACCACCGTCTTCTTTGGCCAGTTTGCCGAGTTGTGGAACCACTGCGGTCAACAACTGAATCATGATGCTAGCGCTGATATAGGGCATCACGCCTAGCGAAAACACCGCACATTGCTCAAGAGCGCCGCCGCTGAAAATATTGAAAAGGGCAACCACGCCGCCACCCGAGGCATCCGAGATGCGGTCCGTGAAGTAGTGGCGAAGAACATTCGCGTTCACACCGGGGCAAGTGATCGAGCAGCCGATGCGGTAGAGAACCACCATCAGGAGCGTGAAGATCACCCGGTTCCGGAGTTCCGGGATTTTACGGATGTTGAAGAACGCGGAAATCATTGTGGTTTAAATGCAAGAGCCGACCCGATGAAATTCATTCTGCCGGTGGCAGCGTGAACTTCGTCACGTCGGCTCTGCGAAAGATCATTACTTCAGAGTGAGCGATCCGCCCGCTTTTTGGATGGCGGCTTTTGCTGATTCACTGGCTTTGTTGACGGTGACGGCGAGTTTCTTTTTCAACTCACCGCTGCCGAGAATTTTCACTCCGTCATACGGCTGGCGAATGAGGCCGGACTTGAGAAGCGATGCCTCATCAACGGTTGCGCCATCTGCAAACTTCTCGTTGAGTTCGCCGAGATTCACAGTCGCGTAGTTGGTGTGGAATACAGCGTTGTTAAAGCCACGTTTTGGAATCTTACGAATCAACGGCATCTGGCCGCCTTCGAAGCCTAAGCGGATGCTGCCGCCGCTACGTGCTTTTTGACCTTTGTGGCCTTTGCCGCAGGTCTTGCCGTGGCCGCTGCTTTCGCCGCAACCGACACGTTTGATGCGATGGCGTGAGCCTGGGCGTGGTTTGAGATTGGAGAGGTTCATATTCTTGCTCTTGTTGGATTTTTTCTCCCATCAGGCCTCGCATCTGAAGCGGGACACCGGGAAAGTTTAAGTTTAAGCGCCTTTGGGCTGCTGGGTGATGCCGCGTGCTTTGAAGATGTCTTCGCGCTGACGGAGTTGACCGAGTGCATGGAGCGTTGCGTGTAGCACGTTCGCGTGATTCGAAGAACCGAGGCTCTTGCCTAGAATGTCCTTGATGCCCACTGCGTCGCATACGGCACGCACTGCGCCGCCGGCCTTGATTCCAGTGCCCGGGCTGGCTGGCTTGAGGATAACGTAGCCACCACCGTGACGCCCGATGACTTCATGCGGGATGGTGTGGTCGGTGATAGCCATTTTCTTGAGGCTCTTGCGTCCGCGTTCGCCAGCCTTGCGGATGGCTTCGCTGACTTCCTTGGCTTTGCCGAAGCCGAAGCCGACGCGACCGGATTTGTCACCAATGACAAGCAGTGCGCTAAAGCTGAAGCGACGACCACCTTTGACGACTTTGGCGCAGCGATTGATGAAAACGGTTTTTTCAACCAACTCGGCACCGGGAGTGCCATCGGCATTCGGCGGAACTGGAGCAGCGTCTTTGCGCGGTCCACGACCTGGGCCGCCACGACCTGGGCCACCACGGCCTGGGCCACGGTTGCCGCCGCCGCGATTGCCGCCGGGTCCACCGGGACCACGACCACGAGGGTCACGATTTTCGACGGGAGCTTGAGTTGCAGGAGTAGAAATAGGAGCGGTCTCTTCGGACATACTTTTTAGAATTGGAGTCCACCTTCACGGGCGGCGTCGGCTAGGGCTTTGACTTTACCGTGGTAGATATAACCACCGCGATCGAACACGACTTTCGTCACGTTCTTGGCTTTGGCGCGTTCAGCGACAAGCTTCCCGACGACGGTTGCCGTGGCAATGTTTGCGTGGGGCTTTTGGGTTTTAAGTTCCGCCTCAGTGGTGTTCACGCTAGCGACAGTCTTGCCGACGCTGTCGTCAATGATCTGTGCGTAGATGTTCTTGCCGCTGAAATGGACGGCGAGACGTGGACGTTCTGGTGTGCCAGCGACCTTCTTGCGAAGACGCGCGTGGCGCATTTGGATTTTTTCTCTGCGATATGCGGTAGCCATGGCTTATTGGACGGTCTTGCCTTCCTTGCGGATGATTTTTTCGCCGACGTAACGGACACCTTTGCCCTTGTAAGGCTCCGGCGGATAGTAGCTGCGGACTTCGGCTGCGAACTGGCCGACTACTTGTCTGTCAATTCCTTCGACTTTGATCTTGGTGTTATCAGTCACCGTGACCTTCAGGCCTTCAGGAATTGGTTGATTGATGTCGTGGCTGTAGCCGAGATTGAGATTAAGGACTTTTCCTTTCACGGCGGCCTTGAAACCGACGCCCTGAATTTCGAGATCCTTGACGTAGCCGTTGCTCACGCCGTTGATCATGTTGTTAATCAAAGCGCGGCTGAGGCCGTGCAATGCACGTGTCTGGCGGTCTTCGTTGGAACGAGCAACCGTGATTATGGTTCCTTCGACTTTACAGGCGATTCCGCCAGGAAGTGTCCATGAGAGTTTCCCCTTGGGACCTTCGACGTTGACGGCACCATCGGCACCGACTTTCACGCTGACCTTTGCAGGCAGTTCAATGATTTTTTTTCCGATTCGCGACATAGGCTTTTACCAAACGTAGGCCAGCAGCTCGCCGCCGACGTTTTCTTTTTTGGCCTCGCGGCCGCTCATGACGCCCTTGGACGTCGAAAGGATTGTGATACCGAGACCGCCGAGCACGCGTGGCACCTTCTCGGTGTTCACGTATTTGCGGAGGCCGGGTTTGGAAACTCGCTTGAGGCCAGTGATGGCCGGAGCACGATTGACGAATTTCGTCACAACTTTGAGTTGTGGAAATTTGCCGGTGCTCTCGACTTCAAACGCCGAGATGTAGCCCTCTTGTTTGAGGATACGGGCGATGTCGGCCTTGATGCGGGAATAAGGTGCGAGGACTTCGTGCTTACCGGCGCGGCTAGCGTTGCGGAGCCGGGTCAGGAAGTCTGCGATTGGATCGGTGAGTGCGCTCATGTTCTAATTACGCGGTTACTGGTTGCGCCTTTGGTTTGCGGCCTTTGTCGGCGAATGGCATCCCAAGTTCAGTGAGAAGCGCCTTTGCCTCGGCGTTGGTTTTGGCGGTTGTGACGATGCAAACATCGAAACCGATGTTACGTTTGATTTTGTCGAGTTCGATTTCAGGGAAAATGGACTGGTCTGCCACGCCGAGCGTGTAGTTTCCATTGCCATCAAATGCCTTGGTGGAGACTCCGCGGAAGTCGCGAATACGCGGTAGCGCTGTCTTAATGAGACGCTCTAGGAACTCATACATGCGTGTTCCACGAAGCGTGACTTTTGCGCCGATTGCCTGATTTTCACGAAGTTTGAAATTCGCGATGCTCTTTTTTGAGCGAGTCTCAGCGGGCTTCTGACCCGTGATGGTCGTAAGTTCGTTCTTCGCGTCTTCGAGCGCCTGTTTGTAGTCACTGAGTCCTGCATTGATACAGGTGTTCACGACCACTTTGGTGATTTTAGGCACTTGATGGATATTTTTGTATCCCTGCTGTGCTTTGAGCGCGGAAATGACGCGCTCCTGGTATTCTTTATAGAGTTCTACAGCCATGGCTTATTTTTTAGCGACTGGCTCGCCTTTGGAGACGAGTTTTACATTGGAAATATGAATTGGGCCTTCGCGTTCGAGGATTGCCCCGTTCGGGTTTTCCTGACTCTTGCGTGTGTGCTTCTTGATGATGCGCACACCCTCGACGAGGACTTGCTCCTTCTTCGGAAGAACGGCGAGGATTTTCCCAGAGGCACCTTTGTGGTTGCCGCTGATGACCTGCACAGTGTCTCCCTTTTTGACGTGAAATTTAGGACGATTAGCCATGGTTTAGAGCACCTCCGGAGCGAGTGAAATGATCTTCATGAAATTCTTCTCGCGAAGTTCACGAGCGACTGGGCCGAAGATACGGGTTCCCTTGGGATTCGAATCCTTGTCAATGATGACGATGGCGTTGTTGTCGAAGCGGAGGTAGCCGCCGTCTTCACGCCGGAGCGAATGTTTAGTGCGGACGATTACTGCGCGAACGACTTCACCCTTCTTGACAGAACCGCCAGCCTGAGCTTCGCGGATGTGGGCAGTTATGATGTCGCCGACATGGGCAGTGAGTGTGGGTTTGCCGATGACGCCGATCATCTTGGCCATACGGGCGCCTGTGTTGTCGGCTACGTCGAGTCTGGTGCGAATTTGAATCATTAGATTGTTTGCGCGTTTCTAGTGCGCTCTTAGTGCTTGAGGATTTCTACCAAGCGCCAGCGCTTGAGCTTGCTGAGCGGACGGCCTTCGACGATGCGGACGAGGTCGCCAATTTGCGCCTTTCCTTCTTCGTCGTGGGCGTAAAACTTTTTGATGTGCTTCACGATTTTTCCGAATTTCGGATGCGGCACGCGGGTGGTTGTTTCAACCACCAGAGTTTTTTGCATTTTGTTCGATACAACGGTTCCGACGCGCTCCTTTTTGCTGGAGCCTTTGGCGGGCGTTTCGATGGTTGCGGGTTCGCTCATGGTAATTGGTTATTTAGCCGCCTGTGCAGGCTTGGATTTTTGTGTGAGCACGGTCTCGATGCGTGCGATTTCGCGACGGAGGCTGCGAAGTTCACTCGGTTTTTCGAGCTGACCGCTGGCCTGTTGAAGGCGCAGGTGAAAGACTTGCTCGCGCAACTCGCGCTTGCGGGCGCGGAGTTCGTCAGGTGTGAGTTCTCGGATTTCTTGGATCTTCATGCGCGGCGGTTAGCTATGGCGTGTCAGGAATTTGGTGCGCACCGGGAGCTTGTCCGCTGCAAGGCGGAGTGACTCGCGTGCCGTCGTCTCGGAGACGCCGTCCAATTCAAAGAGGATGTTTCCAGGACGCACTGTGGCGACCCAGTATTCGGGCTGGCCTTTACCTTTACCCATTCGGGTTTCAGGCGGGCGGGCGGTGACGGATTTGTCGGGGAAAATGCGGATCCAGAGTTTGCCTTTGCGCTTCATGTTGCGGGTGAGGGCAACGCGCGCGGCTTCAATCTGGGTGTTGGTAATCCAAGCGCGTTCGAGCGTTTGAAGTGCAAAAATTCCGTAGTCGAGGTTGATATTGCGTGAAGCCATTCCCGCGCGGCTGCCGCGGTGGGATTTGCGATACTTCACTCGTTTGGGCATCAAAGGCATAGTCGTGTCTCCTTTTCGCTAAATTAGGCGGTTACTTGTGCGGGCGCTGCTTCCGCAGGTGCCTCGTCTTGTGGTCCGCGGCGCTCACGGCGTTCGCGGCGGGGCTGTTGCTCCCCTTCTTTCACTTCATTCGCAGCAGCGTTGTCGCCCCTGCAAATCCAGCATTTGATGCCGATGATTCCGTAGGTCGTGTGCGCCTCTGCAAAACCGTAGTCAATCGGGGTGCGCAGTGTATGGAGCGGGATTTTGCCCTCGCGATACCACTCTGCACGGCTGATTTCAGCTCCACCGAGACGGCCTGCGCAACGGACTTTGATGCCTTGCGCACCTTGTTCCATCGTGATTTGCATCGTCTTCTTCATCGCACGGCGGAAACTGATACGGCGCTCGATCTGCATGGCGATGTTTTCCGCCACGAGTTGCGCATCAATGTCAGCGTTCTTGATTTCGATGATGTCAATTTTAACCTGCTTGCCTGCTGCGAGCTTGGAGATTTCAGCAGTCATGCTCTCGATCTCAGCACCTTTGCGACCGATAACGATACCGGGACGTGCGGTGTGAACGGTGACGCGAAGGCTGTTCCATGCGCGTTCGATGACGATTTTCGACACTGCGGCCAGGCGCAGTTTGTCTTTGACGTAGGCGCGGATTTTGATGTCGCTGGAAAGGAATTCAGGAAATTCCTTGCGCGAGGCGAACCATTTGGAGCGCCAGTCTTTGTTGACTGCGAGGCGGAAGCCGATCGGATTGGTTTTCTGTCCCATGATTATTCTTTGGAGGTTTCAGCCTTCTTCGGAGCCTTCTTTGTGGCGCCGGTTTTGGCTTTCGCTTTTGGTGCACGACGTTTGATTTCGATTTCGTCGGTGAGTGTGATGAAAATATGGCAGGTGCGCTTGCGAATCGGGCCTGCACTGCCGCGCGCCTTGGGGATGAAACGCTTGATGGTCATGCCCTCGCCTGCGACCGCTTCCTTCACGACGAGTTTGTCAGCGCGGAGGTTGTGGTTGTTTTCGGCGTTGGCGATGGCGCTCTTGAGCGTCTTCTGCACAAAAAAAGCGGCTTTCTTCGGGCTGAAGGCCACGATGTCGAGTGCGGCAGCGACTGGACGGCCTTGGATTTCGCGAGTCACGTCGCGAACCTTGAAGGCCGACATTCGAGCTGAACGGTAGATGGCTTTGACTTCCATGTGAGCTTTAAATTGTTGTTGGTTTGAAATGGTTAGTTGAGTTGGGCGTCCACCTTTACGGCGTCACCCAGTTGTATCGGGTCTTTGTCTGTCACTAGATTCTGAATCACTGTTCCTGCGAACGTCTGTCGCGCATCCACTACTCGGAGCGTTGCGATTATTTTGGAACCGCGGAGCACTTGGAACGGCATTCCTATTTTGACGCCGCTTTTGCTGCCGAGATTGATGACTACACATCCGAGTTCCGGCTTCATCGCGCTAACTTTTCCGTTGAGGATGTCCGGCGCGGGAGCGTTTGCCCTGGCGACTTCGTCCATCATGTCGCCGAGCACCGCCTTGTTGAGCACTTCGTCCACTTTCTTCAGTTCGGCTTCCGCGACAAGTTTGGTTTCGGCATCCGGGTTTTTGATAAGTTCGGAGACGATTTTTGCGAGACGAACCAGTTCTGCACTGAGTTCCTTTCGCGCTTTGTCGCTGAGTTGAAGGTCGTGGACTGCTTGAAGGAGTCGCTGCTCCAGCTTCGAGGGGTTCGTCGTGCTGGCTCCGAGCGCCTCCATGCGGTCTGTGAGTTCCTTGACCTGTCGCTTGAAAATTTCCGCTTCGACCGATGCGGTTGCGGCCCGTTTTTTGGCCTCTTCCACTTCGGTTTTCAGCTTTCTATTTTCTGCGAACAGTTTCTCCAAGGCGACAATGGCTGTCGTCTCGGAGTTTTCAGAATCTGTAGCTGGCAAAGAACTGTCGCCGGGTTGACCGGCGCTCGCGTTAAGCGCGAGAGCGATTGCGATGCTGATGGTGATTGCGGATTTCATTGCTGACGTCCGTTTTCGCCACCGGCGGCGCTATTTCGCTACTTTAGCGGTGTGCGCCCCATGCTTCTTGAAGATTCGCGTTGGCGAAAACTCCCCGAGCTTGTGACCCACCATGTTCTCGGTGACAAACACCGAGTTAAAAACTTTTCCGTTATGCACCATGAACGTGTGCCCCACGAAATCGGGCACGATGGTCGAGCGGCGCGACCATGTTTTGATCGGCTTCTTCGAACCACTGGCGTTGTTCTTATCAATCTTCTCGAGCAAATGTTGCTCGACGAAAGGTCCTTTTTTGAGGCTGCGTCCCATAGATTAAAGTGCGGCTTTCTTGGTTGATTTTTTGCGTTGGAGGATGAAGCGATCGCTTGGCTTGTGTTTGCGACGGGTCTTGAAGCCCTTCGAGAGCTGACCCCATGGAGACATCGGATGATGGCGTCCGCCACCACCCTTGGATTTGCCCTGACCGCCACCCATTGGATGGTCAACAGGGTTCATCACCATACCGCGAACGGTCGGACGAACACCGCGCCAGCGGCTGCGACCTGCTTTGCCGGAGCTTACGTTCATGTGGTCAATGTTGCCGACTTGCCCGATGGTTGCGTAGCACTTGACGTGGACGCGGCGGATTTCGCCGGAAGGCATTTTGATCAAAGCGTAATCACCTTCGCGGTTGTTCAGGATGATCTGCGTGCCTGCGCTGCGGCCAATCTGACCACCGCGACCGGGCTGGAATTCGACGTTGTGAATCGAAAGACCGAGCGGAATCTCACCGAGTGGAAGAGCGTTGCCAACTTTTGGCTCACTTCCGGGACCGGCGGTGACTTGCGCACCAACTCCGAGACCAGCAGGTGCAAGGATGTATGCCTTCGTGCCGTCGGGATACTGGATGAGCGCGATGCGGCAGGTGCGGTTCGGATCGTATTCGATGGCGATGACGTTCGCGGTGACTCCACGCGTGCTGCGTTTGAAATCAATGATACGATACTTCTGCTTATGTCCGCCGCCGATGTGACGGGTGGTGATGCGTCCGTTGTTATTGCGGCCACCGGTCTTTGGCTTGGCTTCGACAAGCGAACGCTCGGGCTTCTTCTTCGTGATCTCTTTGAAATCAGGAAGCGCCTTAAAGCGGTTCGAGGGTGTGATTGGTCGGAAAAATTTAAGTCCCATGGTGTGCTCCTATGTTTAGGCGAATTCGAGTTTTTCGCCGGGTGCGAGTGTGACGATTGCCTTTTTCCAATCGCTGGTGCGACCGGGGTGTTGTGTGCGACCACGGCGGAATTTACCTCCGACTGTGGTGGTGTTCACACGAACAACCTTCTTCTTGAAAAGCTTCTCAATCGCCTGGCGAATCTGAACTTTGTTGGCGTTCATGCGCACTTTGAAGACGTATTGATTGTGCTTCTCAGAGAGAATGCTTGCCTTCTCCGTAAGGTGAACGGTCTTGATGATGTCGTATGGCTCGTTCATTTGTTGATGCGTTCCGCGATCTCTGTGAGCGCGTCGTTGGTGAGGACGATTTTCTTGAAGCCGAGGAGATGTTCCGTGTTCACGTCTGCGCTGGTGATTAGCTCAGTCCTTGGGACGTTGCGTGAAGCCAGAAGCGTGTTGACGTCGAAATCCTTGGCGATGACGAGTGTCTTTGGCTCAGTAGATAGCGATGCTAGGAGTTTGATGAACTCTTTCGTCTTCGGCTGCGCTACTGCGAATTTTTCGACAATAGTCACATCGCCTGCGAGAATGCGGACGCTGAGCGCCTTGCGGAGAGCCACGCGACGGGTCTGCTTAGAAATTTTCTTCGAGTAGTCACGGGGATGCGGGCCGAAAACAACGCCGCCACCGACCCAAACAGGGCTGGAGCGGTAACCAGCGCGGGCGCGACCGGTTCCTTTTTGCTTCCATGGTTTTGCACCGGAGCCGTTGACCGTGCCCTTGGTCTTCACCGAGGCGGTTCCACTGCGGCGACCCGCGCGGTAGGCGACGATGGTTTCGTGAACGGCTTGTGTGTATCGGCCATTGAGGACGACATCAATGTTTGCAGCCTTTGCTGCTTCGACTGTGAGAATTGTAGCGCTCATTATTTAGCTGCCTCCTTCTTGGCTTTGATAGCTGGACGAATGACGACGTAGGTGCCGGGTTTTCCGGGAACTGCGCCGCTGATGAGGATGACTCCCTCTTCCTCGCGCACCTGGACTACTTTGAGATTCTGAACGGTGATGCGTTCGTCACCCATGTGGCCGGGCATGCCCATGTTCTTCCACACGCGACCGGGCGTCGAACGGTTACCGATGGCGCCGTTGCGGCGATGCATCATGTGACCATGCGAGGCCGGCTGGCCGCTCATGTTGTGTTTCTTCATGACGCCCTGGAAACCATGACCCTTGCTCTGGCCGATGACGTCCACGACATCGCCGACTGCAAATTGTTTCACGGAAAGATCCACGCTGTCCTCCAGCTTCGCGTCGTCGGGAAGACGAAACTCCTTCACGAGCTTTTTCGGCTCGCTTCCGGCCTTTTTGAAGACGCCGAGGTTCGCTTTGTTGACGCGGCTTTCCTTTTGTCCATCGAAGCCCACTTTCACAGCGACGTAACCGTCGCTGTCAGCGGTCTTCTTTTGGAGAAGTGAATTGCCACCTGCTTCGATGACGGTGACAGGCGTGATTACGCCCTTCGCGTCATACACGCGGGTCATGCCCAGTTTTTTACCCAGTAGTCCGATCTTCATTGGTTCGTCAGATCTTGATGGTGATGTCTACGCCCGCCGGTAGATTGAGTTTGCGGAGCTCGTCCACGGTTTTTGCGGTCGGCTCGATGATGTCGAGCAGGCGCTTGTGGGTGCGAATTTCAAATTGGTCCATGCTCTTCTTGTCCACGTGGGGTGAGCGGTTCACGGTGAATTTTTCAATTCGTGTAGGAAGCGGGATTGGTCCGGCGACACGAGCGCCTGTGCGCTTGGCCGTCTCGACGATATCAACCGCCGATGCGTCGAGGACGCGGCTGTCAAAAGCCTTGAGTCGAATGCGAATGCGTTGTCCGTTCATGCGATTTTGTGTTATTTGCCTTTCTGGTCGAGGACGGCGGCCTTCACGTTTTCGGGCACTTGCTCGAAGTGTGAGGGCTCCATGGTGTAGCTGGAGCGCCCTTTGGAAAGTGAGCGGATGGCGGTGGAGTAGCCGAACATTTCGGCCAGCGGCACATCTGCGTTGATGACGCAGAGACCGTGCTTGGTCTCCATACCTTTGATGATTCCACGGCGACGGTTCAAGTCGCCCATGATGTCACCTTGATAGTCTTCGGGGGTCGCGTTCTCCACCTTCATGATGGGTTCGAGAAGAATCGGGCTGGCGTTTTTATACGCGTCCTTCATCGCGAATATTGCGGCCATCTTGAATGCGTTTTCGTTCGAGTCCACGTCGTGGTAGCTTCCGAAAACGATGTCCACTTCGAGGTCAATGACCGGGTAACCGCCGAGGATTCCATTCAAGAACGCCTCTTCGATACCCTTCTTCACTGCGGGAATGTAATCCTTTGGAATAGTTCCGCCGACGACCTTATTCTCGACAGTGTGTCCCTTGCCGCGTTCTGCCGGACGGATGTCCACTTCGACGTGGCCGTATTGACCGCGACCACCGGACTGCTTGATGAGTTTGCCTACGCCGTGCGCTGGCTTCGTGCAGGTTTCGCGGTAAGCAATCTGCGGCTTGCCGGAGTTGGCCTCCACTTTGAACTCGCGGAGCATACGATCCCGGATGATTTCCAAGTGAAGCTCGCCCATTCCAGCGATGATGGTCTGGCCGGTTTCTTCGTCTGTGCGGACGCGGAAGGTTGGATCCTCCTCAGCGAGACGCTGGAGCGCGATGCCCATCTTTTCCTGATCGACTTTCGTCTTCGGCTCGACGGACATACTGATGACCGGGTCAGGGAATGACGGCGGCTCGAGCATGATTTCCACTTCCTCGTCGCAGAGCGTATCACCGGTTGTGATGTTGCGAAGACCTACGATTGCGGCGATGTCGCCCGAGTAGCAGGTCTCGATATCCTCGCGCTTGTCGGCCTGAATCTGAATGAGACGGCTGACGCGGTCGGTCTTGCGAGTGCGCGGATTGTAAATGGTGTCGCCGCGTGTGAGCTTACCACGATAGACGCGGAAGAACACGAGTTTGCCGACGAAAGGATCGCTCCAAAGTTTGAAAGCGAGGCCGATGAATTTTGCTGCGTCATCAGGAGGCGTTGCAATTTTCTCTTCGTGATTGTCCGGGTTGATACCTTCCTGCGGAGGAATATCAATTGGCGAAGGGAGGTAATCAATCACCGCGTCAACGAGATATTGAACACCCTTGTTCTTAAAGGCGCTACCGCCGACGACTGGCACAAATTTATTGGCGATGGTCTGACGACGAATCGCCTGCTTCACCATAGGGATGGTGATTGGCTTCTCTTCGAGGAAGGCCGTTCCGAGTTCGTCATCAATATCGCAGAGCGCGGTGATGAGTGCATCGTAGGCCTCGTTCACTTCGTCCACCTTGTCGGCGGGAAGTTCCTCGACGACATACTTCGATCCCATGGATTCATCTTCCAAATAGATGATCGCCTTCTTGTTGATGACATCCAACTGACCGCGAAGATTGTCTTCCTTGCCGAGCGGAATGAGGATCGGCCAAGCGTTTGCCTTCAGCTTGGTGCGCATATCGTTCAGCGCATTTGCGAAGTCCGCACCCGTGCGGTCCATCTTGTTCACGAATGCGATACGCGGCACACCATACTTGGTCGCCTGACGCCAGACAGTCTCGGACTGAGGCTGCACACCGGCCACTGCGCAGAACACTGCAATAGCGCCATCGAGAACGCGGAGCGAACGCTCCACCTCGGCCGTGAAGTCCACGTGTCCGGGCGTATCAATGATGTTGATGCGCATTTTCTGCTCTTCAAAAAGCTTCACAACGCCCACCTGCTTAATCTGCTTCCAAAAGCAAGTCGTCGCAGCCGAGGTGATCGTAATACCACGCTCACGCTCCTGCTCCATCCAGTCCGTGACGGTCGTGCCCTCATGCACTTCACCAATCCTGTGGATGCTGCCCGTATAAAACAGAATGCGCTCCGTCAACGTCGTCTTGCCCGCATCAATGTGCGCGGCAATACCGATGTTCCGCGTCTTTTCGAGCGGATATGCGCGGTCTGGTGAATTTAAGTTGGTGGACATTCCTGAAAAATTAGTCGCTTAGAAGCGGAAGTGAGCGAAGGCGCGGTTGGCCTGGGCCATCTTGTGTGTGTCGTCGCGTTTCTTGACGGCATTCCCCTGCCCCAACGCGGCTTCTTTCAATTCATTGGCGAGCGCCTTGCGGAAGGAACCCTTGCGAGCTTGCGCGTAGGTAACGATCCAGCGGAGAGCGAGTGCGGTTCCACGGGCCGGCGCGACTTCCATCGGCACTTGATACGTGGCACCACCGACGCGGCGGCTCTTCGTTTCGAGACGGGGACGAACATTCTCCACCGCCTTATTGAGTGTCTCCAGCGGGTCAACGGCCTCACTGTTCTGACGGCTCTCTTCGATGGCCGAATAAACAACACGCTCAGCGAGCGAACGCTGGCCGCTCTGCATGATGGTTCCGATCAAACGGGCAACCACCGGGCTCGCATAGCGGGCGTCTGATTTCTCCTCTTTATGAATGACTCGGCGACGACGGGACATGGTGTGAGATAGGGTTAAAAATTATTTCTTCTTTTTGCCGGTGGTGGCTTCAGCGCCTGGCTTCGGACGCTTCGCTCCGTATTTCGAGCGGCTGCGACGGCGACCTTCCACTCCGAGCGCGTCGAGCGCACCGCGGACGAGATGGTAACGAACACCGGGCAAATCTTTCACACGACCGCCACGGACGAGGACGATGCTATGTTCCTGAAGGTTGTGCCCTTCACCCGGAATGTAAGCGATCACTTCGATGCCATTCGTCAGGCGAACCTTGGCCACTTTACGAAGCGCAGAGTTTGGCTTCTTGGGCGTGCGCGTCATGACTTGCAGACAGACTCCACGGCGAAACGGGCAGTTCACCAAAGCGGGTGACTTGCTTTTGTATTTCACCTTGGTGCGTCCTTTGCGAACGAGCTGGTTGATAGTTGGCATGTGAAAGTTAGTATTAAATATTTCGCACCACGCTTGGCTTTGCAGCCCTTTGCCATCCTTGCCTTTGAGAGAGTCGGACAACTAAATCCGCCGTGGTTTGGTGCGAGCCACCTGCGGCGAGGGGCGCGGAAACTAGAAATTGAGAGCCACTTGGCAAGCACTTTCTGCAACCGCGACCAATTATTTTCCCTTCCCCTCATCGTCCGACGACACCTCACCCGCGTCCACAATGCGAGTTTTTGCAAACCCGTCACCGGAACCGCGAATGCACATGTTAGTCAGAGCGCGGAGAAAAAGGGATGCGGCTTCTAGTTGTCCCGCCCAGACATGGCAAGCGGTTTTTTGAAAAAAGTGCCGTGACGAATTGCCTCACATGAAATGACACCGAGCTGGAAAACAGAAGAGGGGTAAGGATGGAACGATGCCTCACAACTGATGACACCGGAGCGGATGCCATTAGAAATGAGTCAACAAAGCCGTCGAGAAGTGCTCGAAAAGATGAAGCAAAG
>CANJNZ010000010.1 GCA_947476045.1 Chthoniobacteraceae bacterium | reverse complement strand
GCCATCCATCCGGCTCCCTCGCATAGCGTTCATCAATTCGTGCAGCCGCATCCGGCCTGCCCAGTTTAAGTGTGTTTCCTCCCATCCCTCCCTTTTATCTCTTTTCCAATACTTTGTCAGCTTGTTTGTGGAATGTGGTATAATTCCCCTCATCGAATGCCCGACGCTGAGAAACCGTTTACTGGAGGGGTGCTGCCGGAGGGAATATGCCTGACAAGGGATTGGTTGATGGCCTTTCCTCACCCTTGAGTTTCGCTCCGAGCATGTCCCCAAAAGTGGTCAACTGTTGAACGACTTCGGGAGTGCGTTGAAGCACTGCCTTGGCAAGCTTCTCCAAGTGCGCTGCGTTTCGCTGGCCTAACTCGCTGAGAGCCATGATGACTGCGAAAGTATTATTCACGCTGTGTTTGATTTCCCGAAACTTGGCGTGCAGTTCCTGCAACTCGCCGCGGGTGAGAATTTGCTCGTTCGAATCCATGTAGTTGATTGCGGGAACAATGCAGGAATAATGCCACTTCGCAGGTGGTATTTGAGGCAGAGTGCATTCGGACGCTTCTGCACCCGTTATTATTTACGCTGGGCCTTAAGGATTTCGTCGAATATTTTGTAAAATTGCCCCCTCGCCTGCTGTTCTTCGCTGAGTTGGTGCTGGAAGAAGTCGTAGCGAAGGCGTTGCTTCGCCTGCTCGATGTCGCTCTGGCAGGCGCTACGCATCGCTGCCATGAGGTCTTGAGCAGCACGGGCGCGATCCTGTGCGCTAATCGCACTGCGATTAATGGTTTGCTCAAATTTTTCCAGAGGGACCTTGATGGCAGTATTTTGGTGTCGGGCGGGATTGATGCGTCCGCTGCGAGCCATGTCAGCAAGAAGAGCGGCGAGATCCTGTGTGCGTGCCTGGATTTTCGCGATGGTGGCAAATTCGTCATTGTAGGCTGGCCACGCGACGGACTGCCATTGCTTGACGCTGTCGAGCCGATAGCCGAAGCGACGAAGCTGCGGTGCACGACGTCCGGTGAGGGAATCCATTTCGCGAACGATGACATAGGTGGCGATGCCGATGACTTTGCCGCTTTTCAAATGGATGATCGGGCTGCCGCTGTTGCCGGGGACGAACTCTGCACTGACTTCGACGAGGTTCGGGCCGATTCCGACGAGTTTGCCGGTAATGGGTTTGATGACGCGGGCACCCTCGGGGTTTCCGAGCACGACTACGTCATCGCCAACGGTTGCGTTTTTTTCGACATCAAGCATGACTTCCATCGCTTTGGCATCGGGCTGCGTGAGGAAGGTCACGATGTCGTGGCCGACGGCTGCGACTGCGGCTCCGACTTTGAGCGGGGAACGGTCGAGGAGGGAGAAATTTGCGCCGCTGTGTCTGGCAACGACGTGCTGGTTGGTGATGACGTATTGTTTACCCGCGATTGTTGCGACAAAGCCGCTGCCAGCGCCTTCTTTATCCTCAACAAAAACGAGGCTTCTGGAGTATTCGCGGAGGAGTTCTGCGGGAGTTGCGTCAGCTCCTGCCGCGCCAAACGAGCAGAACTGCGCGAACAGGAAGGCTAAGAGAACCTTCATTTGCTAGACCCATGTGCCGTCGGGAATGACTGCATTCTTCGGAATGATCACGATGCCGTCGCGCACATACCAGCTCGGCCGCTCGTTGCCGTCGCTCCATCGCACTAAAGGGCCATCGCAGTTTTCACCCTTGCCCTCGGGCGTGATGACCACGCCGTTTCCGATGCGTGCATTTTTGTCCACAATGGCGTGATCCACGATGGTGTTTTCACCAATACCGAGCTGCGGCTCGCCGGAACCGGCTGGGCGGATTTCTTCATAATGGTCGGCACCCATGACGATGGAGTTTTTGATCGTGGAGCCGCTCTTGATGATGCTGCGCACGCCGATAATGGCGCGCTCGATGTGTGAATCGCAAATGATGCAGCCGTCGCTGATGATGGCCTGTTTGATGGTGGCTCCATTCACCGTGCTGCCGGGAAGGAAGCGCATGTGCGTGTAGATGGGCGCGGCGGAATCGAAAAACGAAAATGTTGGCTGGCGTTTGGTGAGGGCGAGATTTGCGTCGAAGAAAGAACGGATGGTGCCGATGTCCTCCCAATATCCTTGATAGATGTATGCCTGCACCCGGCTGCTGTGGATGGCATCTGGGATGATGTGCTTTCCGAAGTCTATGTGTTTGTTGTCGAGCGCGGCGCGCAGTGCTTCGCGGTTGAATACGTAAATACCCATGGATGCCTGATAGAGGTCGGCTTCTTCAGGGTGACCGAGTTCTTTCAAAAGCAATGGTGGAATGCGCAGACCGTCGAGCACTGCGGTGTCCTTGGGCTTCTCGACGAATTCGATGATCCGTCTATCCTTATCCGTGTGCATGATGCCGAAACCCGTCGCGTCGTTTCGTGAAACGGGAATGGTGGCGATGGTAATGTCAGCTTTTGTCTCGATGTGTTGCTCAAGCACGGCGCGAAAATCCATGCGGTAAAGCTGATCGCCGCTGAGGATGACGTAGTATTCGTAGGGGAGGCTCAGGAAATCGGTGAGGTTCTGGCGCACGGCGTCGGCGGTGCCTTGATACCAGCCGGAGTCGGTCGGCGTCTGCTGTGCAGCAAGAATCTCGACGAAGCTGCGGGAGAATTGATCGAATTTGTAAGTCGCCTGGATATGGCGATGCAGCGAGACGCTGTTGAATTGCGTGAGGACGTAAATGCGGCGCAGGCCGGAGTTCAGGCAATTGGAAATCGGGATGTCCACCAGACGGTATTTTCCCGCGAGCGGCACGGCAGGCTTTGAGCGATCCTTCGTGAGCGGATACAGCCGCGTCCCAGCGCCTCCGCCCATGATGATGGCGAGTGTTTTATCGGTTACGGACGGCAGGCGGAGATTGGGCATGGCAGTGCTAATGCTAGAACACTGACGATGCGCGAGGCGAGTGACAAAAATTACGTCACAACAAAGTTACTTGAGGAAGCGGCCCAAATTTTCCTGCTCCCACCCAATCGCAGCACGGTAATGACGGAATTTTTTCTCCCTAGTAAGAAAGCCTTCGTGGTGAACGATACGGCGCCCAGCGCAGTCGTATTTATCGGGAACAAAAGCGTGGAGCATTTCGTGAAAGACGACGTATTCGATATACCAGCGTGGAACGAACTCACGATCGAGCAAGGGGTGAATACGGATGAGCCGATCCTGCTCCTGAATACTTCCGAATACGATGTAGCTTTCCGGTTTCTGCCGACGACGGCGTCCCCACGTGATAGTGTAGTTGCGCAGACGATTTCGGAAATAGCGGCGGTTGATGCGATCAAAGATCACACGCAAATCGAAATGCCGTCCCTCCGTGCTGAATTCAAACTGCCGCTGCACTGCACCGTGCGGCATCAGCGAGTGACGTTTTCGCACGGGTTTGTGCGCGGGTTTCCTCTTCGCTGCCTTGGTTTGTCGTTTTCTCATGGCCGGAAATTACTGCTCCAACTTAGTCAGAGATTCCGATGCCACAAGCGTTCACATTTCGGGGGGTAAAGTTTTACCTTCTGCGCTCAAAAACTGCTCTAGGCGCGCAATTCGAGCCTTGAGCTTTGGGATATTGCGTAAATGGGCGATATCTTCCTTGAATTGCCGTGCAGGCATCGCCGGAAAACCCATGTATATCTGCTTGGTAGAAAGCGTCTTAGTTACTCCAGATTGCGCAGCGACTGTAGTTTGATCAGCTATTTCGATGTGTCCTCCTACCCCCGCCTGGCCTGCGATAGTCACGTAGTTTCCTATCTTCGTGCTGCCTGAAATACCGACCTGTCCGCAGATGATTGAATTCATCCCAATCACCACGTTATGACCTACTTGCACAAGGTTGTCTATTTTCGTTCCAGCCTGAATCCAAGTTCGTCCAAAGCGCGCACGGTCAATCGCGGTATTCGCTCCAATCTCCACATCGTCATCTATTTGCACTATCCCCAACTGAGGGACCTTTACAAATTTACCAGCCTGTAACTCGTATCCAAAGCCATCTGCCCCAAGGACTACGCCACTATGGAGAATCACTCTATTGCCAATCACGCAACGGGCTAGGACCGTCACCTTAGGGTGAATATAAGTATTATTACCTATTCTGACTGAGTGCCCAATATAAGAATGTGCTCCAATAACACTTCCATCACCGATTTTTACACCTGATTCGATGACGGCATATGGCTGAATACTCACATCGGAACCGATTTGAACATCAGCACCCAACACCACCGAAGGATGAATCCCCGGAGCGAAGATGACGTGTGGAGGCGCAAATTTCTCTACAGCTTTGCTGAATGCGTTTGTCGGATTTTCGCAGCGAATGAGGGCTGACGGGACTTTCTCAGCAAAGTCCAGAGGGACCAAAGCGACAGTGGCCCTGGATGTGTGAAGTTGAGGCAGGTATTTGAGGCTGGAAAAAAAAGTGACGTCCCCCGGCAATGCATCAATCAACGAAGCGACACCGGTAATGAGCGCCTGACCATCTGCCCCTGAAGCAAGCTGGCCACCAACTAGGGTGGCCAACTCTGTAACTGTCATTTGCACAGGAATTATTTGGCTGGCTTTGCCGCTTCAGCTGACTTGGCTGCTGGTTTGTCTGCCGCGGCAGGCTTGGTCGCATCGGTCGCACTTGCGCCACCTTTTGGGCGGGCAGCGTTCAGCTTTTCAATGATCTCCTTGGTGAAATCGTAACTGTCCCTTGCATACATGACCATGGGGACGCCGTTGGAACTCAGGCCGGATGTGTCGAAAACGAGATCGTAGCCATCGGATTTGATCTTCTCATTCACAACGGCCTTGATGTCGCTGACGATTCCGTTGCGGATATTGAGAGTCTTGGCCCCGATTTTCTCGTCCTGTTCCTTCGTAAATGCCTGTAGATCTTTCATCATCTCCTGCCATTCGCCGATTTTCTTTTCCCTATCTTTGGCGGCTGCATCTTTTTTCGCGCCACTGAGTTCTGGTTTCTTCAACTCATCATTGAGCTTGGTGATGTCTGCTTCCATCAATTTTCGCTTTTCAGTGCGTTCATCCAGATCGCGCTTAATGCTGGCGCGCTCATCGTTCATTTTAGTCTCGGCGTCCTTGGTTTTATAGTAGCTTTCGAAAATTTTCTTCATGTCCACTGTGCCGATCTTTTGCTGGGCAGAGGCGGTAAGGGTGGTTCCGAGTGTGATAGCGATCGCGAGGAGCGCGGTGATAAGTGTTTTTTTCATATGGAAACGTGGTGCTGTGACAGTAGTTGGATGATTTCGTTAGAATTTATATCCAACGTTGAATTGGAATTTACCACCGGAACCGCTGCCGTAGGCGGATTGGATCGGGACACCGTAATCGATCCGGATCGGGCCGATTGCCGGCAACTCGAGTAGCAGACCAAGTCCGACGTCGCTGCTGAGACCGCCACTGCCAAAGTCCCAAGACCCGGCATTCACGAAGCCGACATCGTAAAAGACGGCGCCGCGGATGCTCTCTACGACGGGGAATGTGTATTCAACGGTTAGGCGTGCGAGCGTGTTGCCACCAAGTGGTTCGTCGTTTTTATCCTTGGGGCTAACGTCGCGATAGCGGAAGCCGCGCAGGTTATTCGGCCCACCGAGATAGAGCCGATCATAAATCGGCACTTTGTCTCCACTGCTCCAGGTATCCACGCCCGCGATCTGCCCTTCGAGAGTGAGGATCGTATCCCCGGGGAGCGCGATGTAGCGCGATACTTCGAGGTTGATGCCGTAAATATCCGTATCACCACCAAGAAATCCACCGGCGACATACATTTGAGCATCCGCGCGCCATCCCTTACGCGGCAGGTAAACCCGGTCACGGGAATCATAAGTCACCCCGAGACTCAACTGACTCTTGAGGCGATCCCCCTCTTCGGAGCGGATTTGTTTGGAGGCATTTTCATCGAAATTATGAAGACTGACGTCTTCGAGTCGATACTCAAAGCGCGCAGAGGTGAACTCATTGATCGGCTTGCGCAAAAAGACCGCTGCACCGTAACGACGCTCATCATACACGCGGCTGTTATAGCTCGAATCGCGATAAAAGAGTTCGCTGCCAAGCGACAATTTCTTATCGAGGAAATACGGCTCAGTCAGACCAATCACGAAGTCCTTGCGGCGCGTTCCATATTGGGCGCGGACGCGGAATTTCTGTCCTCCGCCTTGAAAGCGGGGCCAGCCTGCGAGGTCGAAGTTGCCTTGTGTGAGTTCGACAAAGCCGAGCAGGTTATCAATCGAACTGAAGCCGGCGCCGAAGTTGAAGGAGCCTGTGCGTGTTTCGACTACGTCCACGTTCAAATCACGGCGTCCGGGCACGGAGACCATCGGCTCAGCGGGACGCACATTGACGCCGTTACGGGGATCAAAATATTTGAGGTTCTCCAGGCGCTGGCGGCTCGCATCCATACGCACCGTGCTGAACGGATCGCCGGGGGCTAGAGCGAGTTCGCGGCGGATGACCTTGTCCTTCGTCCGCGTGTTGCCAGCGATGTTCACCTTATCCACGTAATACTGGATTCCCTCATCAATGCGGAAAGTCACATCCACAATTCCAGCGCCACCGGGCGATGGCATTGGGATTACTTGCAAATCAAGATATCCTTTCGCGCCGTAGAGATCAGCAAGGGTGCGACGGTCTGCAGCCAGCGCCTGTGGAGAGTAAATGCTGCCCGCGGTCAGCCTCAGTCCTTTCGTGAGTTGATCCATCGGAAACACACGCGCCCCGGAGTAGGTCACCTTGCCCACGTGATACTGGCGGCCTTCGACAATCTGAAAAGTCACATCCACTTTCTCGCCGTTGCGCACCACGCTCGGCTGGCGCACGTCGGCATCCACGTAGCCTTTGCCCTGCAATACTTCGCGAATCGCGCGGCGATCTTCTTCGAGCTGGTCGTTGTTCAGTTTACCGGCCGTGCTGGAGAGAAAATTCAGCACGCCCTTTGGCTTCGTCTTCACAGCCTTCAGGAGTTCTTTGTGCGAGGCCGCCGTATTGCCCTCGAAATATACATGATCGATCTTGGTCTTCGTCCCCTCCATGACGTCGAACACCACGCGCGCCGTCCCGGCCTTCTCGTTGCCTTCCGTGCGGAAGCGAACATCCACATCTCCGAAGCTCTTGCCCTGATAATACTCGATGATCTTCTGCTTGTCGGCATTGAGGCCGGCTTCGCTCAGCGTATCGCCCGGCTTTGCGGAAATCTGATCGCGCAGCTTCGATGCCTTCACGCGGGTCGCGCCATTAATCACCACTTCGGAAATCGTGCTCTTCGTTTGCACCACCACGATCACTTTCACGCCATCACCGGCGGGCTCGCCGAAAATGCGCACGTTGCTCACGTTCCCGGTCGAGTAGAGATTGCGAACGTCCTCCTCCGTCACCTGCGACGAGTAAGGCTTGCCAACGCGTGTCCGCATATTGGCGAGGATCTTTTCCCTCGAAACCGATTGCGGTCCGACGAATTGGACATCGATACTTTTAACAGGCGGCAGCGCCTGCTGTGCGCTCACGCTTGGGGTGATGACTAATGTAGTGATGGCCCACAGGGCCGCGGAAAAAACACGGAGCTTCATGTATTGGTTGGTTGGCCGACGGGCAACAGCCCGGCACGGCGGTGCGTATTAGCCTGAGACAACACCGATCCGTCAAGCCGGGTTTTCCTTTTCCACGCTTAGAGCGAACACCGTGGCGAATCGAGCACCCACCAATTCAGCCACCGCTTCGACACTCACAGCCCCTGCCCCTTCGCGTTCGAGGCTCGTCATTTCGACACCATCCAGCCCGCACGGCGTGATGCGCGCAAAGCCCTCCATCTCGCCACAAACATTCAGCGCAAATCCGTGCATCGAAATCCAGCGCCGCACACCCACGCCGATGCTCGCCAGCTTTCGCTTCCCCACCCAAACGCCCGTCAGCCCCTCACGTCGCTGCGCCGTCACGCCAAACTCCGCGCACACCGCGATCAAAAATTCCTCCAATTCGCGAAGGTAGCGGTGCAAGTCCGAGCCGCGACGCCGTAAATCCAGCAACGGATAACCCACCAACTGCCCCGGACCGTGCCACGTCCCCTGCCCTCCTCTGCCAATCACGACCACGGGCGAAACATCACGCAGCGACGATTGATCCGCCGTGCGTCCGATGGTGAAAACCGAATCGTGCTCCAGCAAAAGCAGCTCATCCGTCGCATCCACATCGCCAGCTTTCCGTGCGACGATCTCCTCTTGTAAAGCCAGCGCATCCTCATATCGGATACGGCCCAGCCAGCGCGTTTTGATCATTGGTGCTTGAGCATCCACGCCACTAAATCCTCTCCAGCACCGCCGCGCCGACCCGCGCAGTCTCCGCCGATTTAAAATGAGTCAGCCCGATGGCCAGCGCATCCGCAGCATCGGCGGGTGGCGTCTCAGTGAGACCGAGCAACGCGCGCACCATGAATGCCACCTGCTCCTTCTGCGCGCCACCGCGCCCGACCACACTCTGCTTCACACGACGCGGCGCATATTCATAAATTGGCAGCCCGCGCTCCGCCGCCGCCACCAGCGCCGCGCCCCGCGCCGCGCCGAGCGTGATTGCCGTGCGGTGGCTCTGCACAAAAATCACACCCTCAAACACCGCGCACTCCGGTCCGTGCTTCGTGATCGCCTCCGCAATGCGCTCGCGGATCGCCACCAGACAACTGCTCGCCAGAAGTTTCGCCGCATTTTTCACCGAGCCATATTCCAGCGCACGTGTCTTGCCGCCGACTTTTTCGAGCACGGCAAAGCCAGTGGAGCGGAGCGAAGGATCAATCGCGATAATGCGCATGGCCGCTCTATACAGACTAAACCCCCGCCGCCCGAAGCTCGAAATATCGCATCACGAAATTTCCACCGCGCGCCGCACGAACCCCAGCGCATCGGCCAGCGTGCGCTCGTCGCGGGCGTGGAGCGTGAGGAGCGTTTCACCTTCCACCATGGGCGCGCCGGTCTTTGCGATGTCCGCGCAGCCCACTGCGAAATCCACGGCGTCGCTGGCCTGCGCGCGGCCTGCGCCGAGAGCGACGCACGCGCGTCCAATCAGCTCTGCATCCATCCGTGCGAGTGTCCCGCTGCGGTCAGCGATGAAAGGCCGTTGCAAAGGCGCGCGGTGAATTTCCAAAATGCGCTCCGTATCTGCGGCGCGACCGCCTTGCGCTTCCAGGAGCAGCGTCCATTTGCGCCACGCGGTGCCGTCGGCGAGCCATGCGGCGAGTTGTTCGCGAGGGACGGGTGAAACTTTCTCCGCGAGATCGAGCGTGAGCGCGATGAGGTCGGCGGGGCCGCGTCCTTGCAACGTCTCCACCGATTCCCTCACCTCCAGTGCATTGCCCGCCGTGTGACCGAGCGGCTCGTCCATCGCGTTCAGGATCGCCATCGTCTCCACGCCGCACTCCGCGCCCACGGCGCACATCGCATCGGCGAGCACCTGCGCATCGGCGCGTGTTTTCATAAAGGCACCGCTGCCGAACTTCACATCCAGCACCAGACGGTCGAGCGACTCCGCGAGTTTCTTGGACATGATGCTCGCGACGATGAGCGGGATGCTCGGCACCGTCGCCGTCACATCGCGGAGCGCGTAGAGCTTCTTGTCCGCCGGGCACAAATCCGCCGTCTGCCCGATCATCACCACACCGATGCGCGCAAGCTGCGCCAGCGCCTCGTCCTCCGCCAGCCCGGTTCGAAAGCCGGGGATGCTCTCCATTTTATCTAAAGTCCCGCCCGTGATGCCGAGACCGCGCCCGCTGATCATCGGCACCCACACCCCCGCGCACGCCAGCAACGGCGCGAGCACCAGCGACACCTTGTCGCCGATCCCCCCCGTGCTGTGCTTGTCCACCTTCAGCGGCGAACCCTCGGGATACGAAAGCACGCGCCCACTGTCCCTCATCGCACGAGTCAGCGCCCCCGTTTCCGCCGCCGACATACCTTTAAAATAAACCGCCATCGCCCAAGCCGCCGCCTGGTAATCAGGAACATCCCCCTTCGCATACCCCGCGATGAACTCCGCGATCTCCCCCGCCCCCAACTCCCCGCCTTCACGCTTGCGCTCGATGAAACTTGGAATGTGCATGGCGGGATACTGAACCCAATTTCCGCCGCGTGGGAAGAAATCACTACCGTTCACGACGTGATGCTGGGACGCCTCCTCTCATTGCCCTGAAAGCAAAACCCCCTGCGACCGAGTTTCCTCGATCGCAGGGGATGTCTATGCGGTAACAGGCTCGCAGTTTTGACTAAAACACAACCCTGACGCCCACGCGGGCGGAGACGTTGTTCAAATCGTCGTGACCGTAGCGGTCGCCGAGATAGGTCCAGCGTGCGTCGGTGAAGATGCCGAGCTTTTGCGGGATCACGCGGTATTCGATACCTACGCCGGCATGGGCAGTCGCCCATTGAGCGCCGTCCACTACAAATCCGGCCCCGGCGAAAACATAGGGTGCCATGCAGATGCTATCAATCGGGAAGCGGTAGATGAGGCTCGCGCTGAAGTTATGGGTGATGACGCGCTCGGAATTTCTCGACGCGTAAGGGGCTTCCTTGCCACTGAGCCAGGCTGCATCCACTCCCATGCCGAAGTTCCGCGTGAAGAAGTAATTCACGCCGATGCCGCCGCCAAAAGCGTGGTCTTGGAAGGTTCCCGCGTGAACAAGGCCGTTCCCGTCGGAGTATTGGCCGAAGATGTCCAGTTGCAGTTCTTGAGCACGAAAGCAGTCCATAGGGACCGTGGCTTTGGTTTCTTTGCTGGCCATATGCTGGCCGGCGATGACAGTGCTGGCGAGCGCCAGAATGCTAAATAGTGGAATGGTGGTTTTGATCATGGATGTTGGTTTTGGTAGTTTGTTTGTAGCGACGGGATGGAAGAACCACCCCAGTTACTGAGGGGGAATCGTGAGCCCGGCGGGTTTGGCCGTATTTATTTTCGGGAAATGGAAAGAAACTCCGTCGGCGTTGTTCTTTCCTCTGCCCGACAGGGAGAAGAGTGCCTCAGCGCCGATGCACTATGGGAGGAAGCTGTTGCCGACGGGCCATGCGGGGAGTTTGAAGGCTTCTGCGAGGGTGGCGGCGATGTCGCCGAAGGTTTCGCGCGTGCCGAGGGGGTGCGCTTTTCCGCCGTGTTGGACGATGAGGGGGACTTGTTCGCGGGTGTGGTCGGTGCCGCGCCATGTGGGATCATTGCCGTGGTCGGCGGTGAGGATGATGAGGTCGGTGGGCGCAGTCTTTTTCAGGAAAGCGGCGAGCCAGTCGTCGAATTCGCGAAGGGAGCGGGCGTAGCCGGGAACGTCGCGGCGGTGGCCGAAGAGCATGTCGAAATCCACGAGGTTGGCGAAGAGGATGCCGTGAAAGGCGGGCCAGAGCTGCTCGATGGCGGTCATGCCTTCGGCGTTGGAGGCGGTGGGGGTGCTGGCGGTGATGCCGCTGCTGGCGAAGATGTCGCTGATTTTGCCGATGCCGTGAACGGTGTGTCCGGCGTCGGCGAGGGCGTTGAGGATGGTGCGCGGGGGCTGCATGGCGTAGTCGTGCCGTCCGCTGGTGCGTCGGAAATTGCCGGGCGTGCCCTCAAACGGACGAGCGATGACGCGACCGATGCGGTATGCATCGCAATGACGACGGGCGATGGCGCAGAGGGCGTGGAGTTTGTCGCGGGGGAAGATGCTTTCGTGCGCGGCGATTTGCAGGACGCTGTCGGCGCTGGTGTAGAGAATGGGATGGCCGGTGCGGAGGTGTGCGGGGCCGAGTTCATCGAGCACGGCGGTGCCGCTGCGGGGGAAGTTGCCGATGAAGGTGACGCCGCCCTCGCGCTCGATGGCGTGGACGAGCACATCGGGAAAGCGTGCGAATACGGGAAACGGCTCGGGGAGGATCGCCCCGGCGATTTCCCAATGGCCGGTGGTGGTGTCTTTTCCCACGCTGCGCTCGCGCATCCGCCCCCAACTCGCGGCGGGTGGAGTGGCGGAGGAGAAGCCCCGGATGGCGGCGAGGCCGAGGCGTTCGAGGGTGGGTAAAGTGAAACCGGGAGTGTTTGCGTAGATGTGGCCGAGGGTGTCCGCACCTTCGTCGCCAAACGCGGCGGCATCCGGCGCATGGCCGCAGCCGACGGAATCAAGGACAATGAGAAGGGCGCGCATGGCGTCCAAATTTTACACGCCTACGGGATGCCACGCCGTCTTCATTTCGACGGTGTCGAGTATCCAGTAAGGGTCCTCGGCTTTCGCGGTGAACCATTCTTTTTCCGTGAGTGCGCGGCGGGCGTAGCGTTTGAGATTCGTGGCGCTGCCGGATTTCAAAATGGTGGCGGTGGCGGGATCACCGGCGTCCACGATGGCGTTCACGTCCATGTGCGTGGCGAAGTGCGGAGCGAGTTCGGCGCGGGTGCCGGTGAGGATGTTCACGACGCCGCCGGGCAGATCGCTGGTGGCGACGATTTCGCCGAAGGTGAGCGCGGGGAGCGGCGCGCGTTCGCTGGCGAGGGCGATGCAGGTGTTGCCGCTGAGAATCGCGGCAGCGGCGAGCGTGACGAGGCCGAGCAGCGCGGGAGCATCGGGGCAGACGAGCACGACGACGCCGGTTGGCTCGGGAAAGGTGAAATTAAAATGCGGCGTGGCGACGGGGTTCACGCTGCTGAAGAGCTGCGAGTATTTGTCCGTCCAGCCCGCGTAGTGGACGAGACGGTCAATGGACGCGTCCACTTCGGCGCGCGCAGTTTTTTTCGCGCCGCTGCGCGAAAGCTCACCGGCCAGTTCCCCGGCGCGCTGCTGCAACATCTCGGCGGCGCGGTAGAGGATTTGCCCGCGAAGATACGCGGAGGCTTTCGCCCAACCCGGCTGCGCCTTGCGCGCGGCGACCACGGCATCGCGGAAGTCTTTGCGCGAGGCGACGCAGTAATTGGCGAGATGTTCGCCGTCGGGAGATTTGGCGGCGACGACGCGACCGCTTTCGCCGCGAGGAAATTTTCCGCCGATGTGAAGCTTGTAAGTTTTGAGCACAGGGAGGCGCATGGGGATGACGAATGCCGGATGTCGGATGACGAATCAATGACGAAAGCCGCCCAGCCCCCATCCATCTCCTTGCAGGAACTGCGCGACGCACCAGCGGAAAGCATCCGTTTCATTGATGCCCGGTCGTCGCTCTTTTTCGCCGGTGGACACATCCCGCACGCGGTCAGTTTGCCCCGCAAGGAATTTGCCAGTGCGTTTGCCCGTGTGGTAGGTGCAAATAATCTGGCTGTCCCTTGGCGCTCTTGGCGCTGTCCCCGGGGCTTCGCCCGGATGCCTTCAGAAAAGTTTAGACGTTGCGGGCTTCGTCGGGGAGCATGACATAAGGACCAAGTTTGCCTCGTAGTTCGTCGAGCAGTTCGGGCTGCATGAAATCGTAGTCGTCCGGGATGAAAAGCGTAATGACACGCTTGCCTTGGAGGGCCTCTGGGAATTTCCGACGGATGCGATTCAAGTGGGACTTCTCCATCACGAAGATTAGGTCGGCCCAGCCAATGTGCCCCTCCGTGATAACGATGCGTGCGTCTGGCTGCGTGCCTACCGAGCGGACCTGATACGGCGGGAAGCCCTCAAACAGCTTTTCGGCGGTGAGGCTGCGAAGCTTGTTCTGGCTGCACACGAACAGCAATTTCTGGATTGGTGCGGCTTCGTTCACGGGAGACGGGTAGCAACGTCTAACATCCTTCCATCCCGCAAACGTGCAGGGGTTGTTGGTGGATGAATGTTGGCATCATGGAGGTGGCGTTTGCGGATGCTGCAAATAATCTGTCTGTCCCTTCGCCCTGTCTGTCCCTTCGCCCTGTCCCTCCGCCCTCCTACTGGTGGGGTAGAAGGCATGAGCGTATAACGGTTCAATCGACGAACGTGTAGCCGGCATCGGTAAATCCGTCGGAGCGGATATAGACGGTATCGCCGGGAACTACGGTCCAACCCTCGAATCCTCCAATTTCCTTGGTCTCGCCGGGACTAAACACAAGATTGAAGCCTTTGCGTTCGCCGAAGGTTGGGTTCTTGAAGCGGACGGCAACTGAGAGAGTCTTCATTGATGTGTTCGAGAAAATGGCGACCTTGCCGCCCGCCAAAACGGCGTTGCGCTGTTTGACTTTGATTGGGAGCGGAGGCTGGCTGTCGCATGATACAAGCCCAGCAAGGCAGAGAGCAGCGATGAGAAGGCGAAACGAATTTGGCATGTTCATGGTTCTGAGTTTTCGGGGACGCTAGTAATCGCCTAAAATCCTTCCATCCCGCAAACGTGCAGGGGTTGTTGGTGGATGAATGTTGGCATCATGGAGGTGGCGTTTGCGGATGCAGAGGGAAATGGAGCGGGAGTTTTCTGTCGAGAGGAAAGATTCGCTACTCCCCAAACCGCCAAGCCCCGCGCTGGAGTTGTTTCGCCTTCGCCTCCAACTCTGCCAGTTTTGCCAGATACGCCCGCGAGTCCCTTCCATCATAGAGCGCCGTGCGAGTGCCGTAGATGCGTGCAAGGCCATTCTCGATCAGCAATTCGTTTAAGTCGTGCCCCTCGGCTGTGATGATGATGCAATAGTTGCGTCCAAGGGCAGAACGCCCCAAGGCTGAACGCCAGCGAGTCCAGACCGTGAATGGTTTGGCGAGTTGTTTTGCGGTGAAGGCAGCGGCTTCGTGCGCAATCGTGGTAGCCTGCTCCCGCGTGATGCCGAGCGGGGTGGAGTAAGGAATAGCCCGATTATTTGCATTTGCATGGGCAGTGGGGGTCTTTCTGAGGCGTGATGTGAGTGGCTGCTTAGCGTGCGCGGAGGCCATAGGACGGGGAAGTCCGCTCTGTTGCTCGCTCGTCAATCGTGGGTGGAAAATGCTCATCGCTTTCTGCCCGTAAATCTCCCCGACTCAGCCGCGAAAGTCGAGCGCATTCCCAGAGAGCGTATGATGCGTATTATCTGTCCCTAGTTCCTCTGCGGAAATGTGGGGTGCGGAAAGCTTCGGTAGTAGTGGATAACGTCCCCATGTTCCGAGGATCGGAATGCTTGCGGCGGACGGCGAGTCTGCTTAGATACAAACCATGTCCACACTCACCGTCACCCTCCGCGATGAAGATCGGCGCTTCATTGAATCCGCGCTAAAAAGCGGACGTTACGTTTCTGAAAGCGAAGCGGTTTCTGATGCGATTGCCGAACTCCGTAGCCGCGAGGAAATGCGCAAGGCGCGTTTCGCAGACCTCCGCGCAAAGGTCATGGTGGGCGTTGAGGAACTTGACCGGGGCGAAGGTGCCGAATGGAACTTGGAAGGCATCAAGGCGAAGGGTCGTGCCTTGCTCGCGTCTCGCAAAGCGGTCGATAAATAGCATGGCGCGGATCATCCGTTCCCCTGCGGCTCAATCGGACGCCATTGAGGTTTGGGCTTACATCGCGGAAGACAACATCTCTGCCGCCGATCAGCTTTTGGAGCGATTCGATCAACTCATCCAAAAGATTTCACTCCAGCCGTTGATGGGAAAAGCCGTGGATTCAATCGCTCCCGGCATCCGATTTATACCGACAGGCAACTATCTCATCTTCTATCGCGTCATCACTGACGGCGTGGAAATCGCCCGAATTCTTCACGGTGCGCGTGACATCGGCACCGAGTTTTTTACGGAGTAAATGCAATTACCCCCCGCTCGATAGTCCTCCAAACTGGGGCAAGCGCAGCCCTCAGTCGCCGCTTTCCACAGCAAACGCAAAGCCCGCACATTCTACATTCGCCTTTTGCGTGTCTTTGCGCTCCATCTATCCACGACCATGCAAAAGACCGACCGCATTTACATCGCCGGCCATCGCGGCCTCGCCGGCAGCGCCATCCACCGCGAACTCCAGCGCGCAGGCTACGCCAACATCGTCACGCGCACCAGCGCCGAGCTGAACTTGCGCGAGCGCGACACGGTGCGTGCGTTCTTTGAAAAAGAGCGCCCGCAAGTCGTGGCAGTCGCTGCGGCGAAAGTCGGCGGCATCAAGGCGAACAACGATTTCCCCGTGGAGTTCCTGCTGTGGAATCTCCAAATCCAAAACAACGTCATCGAAGCGGCGGCGGAGTTTGGCGTGGAGAAACTGCTCTTCCTCGGCAGCTCGTGCATTTACCCAAAGCACGCGCATCAACCAATCACCGAGGACGCCCTGCTCACCGGCCCGCTGGAGCCGACGAACGATGCGTATGCCATCGCGAAGATCGCCGGCATCAAACTCTGCCAGTCGTATTCGCGGCAGTATGGAAAGCGGTTCATTTCCGCGATGCCGACAAATCTTTACGGCCCCGGTGACAATTTCGACCTCGCCAATTCGCACGTTCTCCCCGCGCTGCTGCGCAAAATTCACGAGGCAAAAATGCGCGGCTACCACGAAGTAGTCGTGTGGGGCACCGGCACGCCACGAAGGGAATTCCTCCACGCCGACGACCTCGCCGCAGCCTGCCGCTTCCTGCTGGAAAACTACGACGACCCCGCGCTCATCAACGTCGGCTACGGCGACGACGTCACCATCCGCGAACTCGCCGAGACAATCTGCGAAGTCGTCGGCTTCCAAGGCGCGCTCACTTTCGACACGACCAAGCCCGACGGCACCCCGCGCAAACTCATGGACAGCTCCCGCCTCCGCGCCCTCGGCTGGAAACCCGCCATCGCGCTGCGTGAAGGCATCCGCTCCACCTACGAGTGGTATTTACAAAAGCAGCACTAAGCTGTAAATAGAGTCATCTTTTAAATCTGGCATCGCAGCGATTGACGCTGCTTAATGCGGCAAACCTCAATGAACCCTGAGTCGAACCCTGAGAAAGTCTGGGTCTACTGTTCCAGTTGTAAACATACGCAACGTTTCGTGCGTATGGAGATTCGCCATTCAACTCACGCAATCCTCACTGTGGCAACTTGCGGGCTTTGGGCGATCAGCTGGGCGGCGCTCGTGCTGGGCCAACATTTCATCCCATGGAGATGCAAACATTGTGGCTGGAGTGAACCTGATTTTTCAAAGATTCGCAAAAGCCGTGGCGAGAAGAACGAGCAAAAGACAGAAGTGTAAATGCGAGGCACCTGAATCCGGGTGCCAGAGTGCAGCACGAATGGCGCTGGAAATTTTTCTAAATAGAGAACACTCTACGCCCCATGAAGACAGCCTTTCTCCTTTGCATCCTCGCGGCTCCCGCATTTGCCGCCACCGCATACGACTCGCTCGGCGCGCTCGGAAAACAGCGCGGTGAAGCCACTCTGGATCGCGTCACTGAGGTGCGCGGCACCGGCGGCGCACCGCAGCCGCGCTCGTGGTTCATCGTCACTCAGGACAAGGATGCACGAGGTGGAGTGCGTGAGTTTGAAGTGCAAGGCACCAAGATCGCCGGCGAGCGCACACCTGCCGGCCGCGCATCGGGCACGACGATGAACATGGGCAAGCTCAACCTCGACAGCGACGGCGCGCACACCGTCGCCGAAAAGGAAGCGAAGAAGAGCGGCTTTGCCTACGACCACGCGGACTACGCGCTTCGCGCCGGGACGCACGGCGGTTCGCCAGTGTGGGAGGTGCGCCTCGTGGATGACCGCAGCGGTGACATCGGCACGCTCACCATCGCAGCAGATTCCGGCACCCTCCTCACCACCGATGGGCTGAAAAAGAGCGGTGAACGCACAGCTCAGCCAACACCGCCAGTCGCGAATAACACCGAGCGTGTGGAGCGCCCCGTGCCCGTGGCTCCAAACAATATCAAGCCCAAGGCTTGGAATGATCCGCGCCCACAGTCCACAGGACGCAGCCCGAGCGAGGGATTCCAGCGCGCGGGCGACAAAGTTAGCAATTTCTTCGAGCGCGCCGGGAATCATATGAACATGCGCTTTCACCAACTCGGCGACAAGATTCACAACAAAGTCACCGGTGACAATCGCGACAGCGCCGCCCGTTACCGCTCGCCCGACGAAGAGGATGAGGAAACTCAGGAGCCGACACCAGCACCTCGCTATCAACCAAAGCCGCAGCCACGCGAATACCGCGATGCGAACGGCACGCAATACTATCGCCCTAGGGACTAGCCCTGTTTGGTTTCTGACTGCTGCCGGATGCGGCAGCAAATTGCTCCTTCCCCGCGAACAAACAGCCTTTAGACTCTACAGAAAACTATGAGCACCACACCAATCCTCGCCGACTTTAATTTCATGAGTCTGCTTACGAGTCCCGTCACCCTCATCGTCATCGCAGTCATCGCGCTTATCATCGCCGTGATTTTGTTCAATTTCCTCGGCATATGGGTCCGCGCCAAGGTCGCTGACGCACCGGTGGGAATGCTCACGATGATCGCCATGCGCCTTCGTGGAGTGCCCGTTGCACTGGTCGTGGACGCACGCATCACAGCAACGAAAGCCGGTCTGAATCTCGAAACCGATCCCATCGAAGCGCACTACCTCTCCGGCGGTGATGTGAACCATTGTATCCTTGCGCTCATCGCAGCGGCGAAAGCGGGCATTCACCTCGATTGGAACCGCGCCTGCGCCATTGACCTCGCCACAAAGGGCACCGGCAAGACGGTGCTCGAAGCCGTGAAAACGAGCATCAATCCCAAGGTGATTGACTGCCCGAACCCAGCGACAGGTCGCTCGACGATTGATGCCGTGGCAAAGGACGGCATCGGCGTGAAAGTGAAAGCCCGCGTGACTGTGCGCACCAATCTGGATCGCTTCGTCGGCGGCGCGACCGAAGAAACGATCATCGCCCGCGTCGGCGAAGGTATCGTGACGAGCATCGGTTCATCGGACAGCTACAAAGACGTGCTGGAAAATCCGGACCGCATTTCCAAGACCGTGCTCGCCAAGGGCCTCGACAGCGGCACGCAGTTTGAAATCCTTTCCATTGATATCGCCGACGTAGACGTGGGCGAAAACATCGGCGCAAAACTGCAAGCCGAGCAAGCCGAGGCCGACAAACGCACCGCGCAAGCCCGCGCAGAAGCACAGCGCGCACAAGCAGTCGCCACCGAGCAGGAGATGCGCGCACGCACGCAGGAGATGCGCGCAAAGGTCGTCGAAGCCGAGGCGCAGGTGCCACAGGCGATGGCCGAGGCATTTCGCAACGGCAACCTCGGCATCATGGACTACCAGCGCTTGAGAAACATTCAGGCCGACACTTCGATGCGCGAAAGCATCGCTGGTGAAAAAGCGCAGGAAGGCAAATAAACCATGAGCGTGCTGGCGGCTAGCGAGGGGAATGCGATCTTCGTTATCATCGCGCTGATCGTCGGTGCCATCGGGCACTGGAACGAAATGCGGAAGAAAAAGCAGGAAGAGTCGGACCGCTCTTCCGCGCCGCCCACGCGCCCTCCAGTGCGGCCCGACAGCACAAGCGAATCCGAACAGGAGCGCTTGCGTCGCTTTCTCGAAAATCTCGGCGTGCCCGCGCCAGCGCAGAAAAAGCCCGAACGTGTTCAACCCGCATCGCGTCCAGTTACAGCGCCCACTCAAGTTGTTAAACGGGCAACGCAGCAGCCGCGCCCACCCAAACAGAAAAAGCCCGGTGTAGCCGAGCCGCTTCCGCTCGAAAGTCAGGACCCAGGTCGCTTGGAGGAACCAGCCTCAGCCATCGAGCAAGTAGCCACTCAATTTGCGACAATGGCCAAAGGCGTGGATGTCCCACAAGCCGAACAATCGCCAGCGCCAATAGCCGCTGCACTCACACTCGACCGCCCGCAAAACACACTGAACGCCGCTCTGCGCACAATGCTGAGTTCACCGCAAAATCTCCGCGCTGCACTTCTCGCCCGCGAAATTCTCGGTCCGCCAAAATCGCTCGCGGAATAACTCCTCGTCTTCCGCGCTTGCCAAGAACCGCGCGGCCTCCTTACTTTGCGCCCTTCACAAAGCCGACGTGGCGGAATTGGCAGACGCGCTAGACTCAAAATCTGGTATCCTCACGGGTGTGTGGGTTCGAGCCCCTCCGTCGGTAGTTCCCCTGTGGTAGTTTGGGCGATTGGCTGGAACACCAACCATACCAAAGTAATCGCTGCAACTACACACTGAATCCTACACCTTCTTATGCGGAAACGAATGCTCCAAATGTTGACCCTCGCGTTCATGGTTATCGCGATAATTGGGTATTGGAAATATGCTCAAGTCCGGAAGGCAATGGCAGCCGGCGGGAAGTTTGCGCCACCTCCGACGGTTGTGACCACCGTCGTGGTCAAAGCCCAGGCATGGCAACCCGTGCTGAGTGCCGTGGGATCACTCAAGGCGGTTCATGGAGTAACGGTCAGCACCGACCTGGCGGGGATTGTTTCGCAGATCGCGTTCGAGTCTGGCACTGAGGTAAAAAAGGGCGACCTTTTGGTGAAACTCGATACCCAACAGGAGGAGGCACAGTTGCGCTCGGCGGAGGTGCGGCTGAATTTTGCGAAGACGGATTTCGAGCGAAAGCGCGACCTCATCACGAAGAAAGCAATTTCGGAATCCGACCTGGACACCGCACAAAGCCAGTTGATGCAGATGCAGGCTTCCGTGGAGGAAATGAAGGCGCTCGTTGCGAGAAAGCGGCTGACGGCACCGTTCGATGGCCTAGTCGGCATCCGTCAAATCAGCCTCGGACAATTCGTCAATCCAGGTGCCGCCATCGTGCCCCTGCAATCGCTGGATCCGATTTTTATCGAGTTTTCCGTGCCCCAACAAAACTTCAGCGCACTCGCCACCGGCAAGAAACTAGTAATCGCAGTAAACGGTCTGGCTGAAGGAAAATTTGAAGGCGAAATCACCGCGGTTGATTCCCTCGTGGATCCCAATACGCGCAACATTCTAATTCAGGGCACTGTCAAAAACACCGAACATAAACTGCGCCCCGGCATGTTCGCTGATGTCGAAGTCCTGCTTCCCGAGAGCACCGGCGTTCTCGCCATTCCATCCTCATCGATTTCATACGCACCCTACGGCGACTCGGTCTATGTCGTCCGCGAAAAAAACGGGCCCGATGGAAGTGCGATGAAGTTCGCCGAGCAGCAAACGGTTCAAATCGGAGCAAAGCGCGGCGACCAGGTTTCCATCGTATCGGGACTCAAGGACGGCGATGAAGTCGTATCGTCGGGCGTCTTTAAGTTGCGCACCGGCGCACCGGTAAAAGTGGACAACAGTCTCCAACCGGGCAACGAGGCGCATCCAAATCCCCCAAATTCCTAAGCAGCCGGCAGGTTCATGAAATTCACCGATTTTTTCATACGGCGACCGGTCTTCGCCAGCGTGGTAAGTCTCATCATCCTGCTCGCAGGATTGCAGTCCATCCGCTCGCTCAATGTCCGCCAGTATCCGCGCAGCGACATCGCAGTTGTAAACGTCAAGACGCGCTACATCGGCGCGAGCGCAGACCTTGTCCGTGGCTTTGTCACGACACCGCTGGAGCGCGCCATCGCGAGCGCAGACGGGATTGATTACATCGAATCACAAAGCGCGCAGGGACTGAGCATCATCACGGTTCACCTCAAGCTCAACTACGACACAACCGCCGCGCTTACACAGGTTCAGGCAAAGGTGGCGCAAGTGCGCAATGACCTGCCCGCCGAGGCCGAAGCGCCGATCATCGAACTCACTCTAAGCGACACCCAGTTCGCACAGATGTATATTTCGTTTTCGTCGAAAGACCTCACACCCAACCAGGTCACCGATTATCTCACACGGGTCGTGCAGCCCAAATTGACGGCGGTGAGCGGTGTGCAAAAGGCAGACATTCTCGGCGCCCGCACCTTTGCCATGCGCATATGGCTCAAGCCCGACCGCATGGCCGCGCTCAATATCTCAGCGAGTCAGGTGCGGCAGGCGCTGGCGGCGAACAATTACCTCTCCGCCGTCGGCATGACGAAAGGTGCGATGACTTCGATCAATCTCATCGCCAATACCGATTTACGGAACGCCGACGAGTTCCGGGAATTGGCGATCCGGGAACAGGGCGGAACAATCATCCGCCTCAAGGATGTCGCTGAAGTCGATCTCGGCGCGGAAGACTACGACACCGACGTGCGCTTTTCCGGAAAGAAAGCGACGTTCATGGGAATTTGGGTCCTACCCACCGCCAATGCGCTCGACGTCATCAAAGCCGTGCGCGCTGAGATTCCAGAAATCGAGCGGCAGGTGCCTGCTGGAATGCTCGTCGGTGTGCCCTACGATGCCACGAAATACATCCAGGATGCATTGCAGGAAGTGCTGAAAACTCTCACCGAAACACTCGGAATTGTCGTCGTGGTGATTTTCCTTTTTCTCGGCTCGTGGCGTTCCGTGCTCATCCCGATCGTCGCGATCCCGATTTCACTCATCGGTGCTGCATTCATCATGCTCGCTTTCGGTTTCACGCTGAATCTCCTCACGCTGCTCGCCATCGTGCTTTCTGTCGGACTCGTTGTGGATGATGCGATTGTCGTCGTGGAAAATGTGGAACGGCATTTGCACGAAGGTCTCTCAGCTTTTAATGCCGCTATGAAGGGCGCACGCGAATTGGTCAGCCCGATCATCGCGATGACGATCACGCTCGCCGCCGTCTATGCGCCCATCGGCGTGCAGGGCGGCCTGACCGGGACACTCTTCCGTGAATTCGCATTTACGCTCGCAGGGGCGGTGATCGTCTCCGGCATCGTGGCGCTCACGCTTTCACCCATGATGTCCTCAAAGCTCCTGCGCGAAGGCGATTCGCATAAGGGTTTCGCGAGATGGGTAAACCACCGTTTCGATGCGCTCCGCAATCGCTACGTGCGTTCGCTCAACAACTCGCTCAAGTGGCGCCCCGTCACCCTCACCCTTGCCGTGATTGTGATTCTTCTCGGTGTTCCATTTTTCATTTTTACTCCGAGCGAACTCGCACCCAAGGAGGATCAAGGCGTGATCCTCGGAATCGTGCAGGCTTCGCCAAACTCAACCATCGAGCAAACGACCCTCTACACAGAAAAGGTCAACGAGGTGTTCATGTCATTCCCGGAAACTCGCCACACATTCCAACTCACGCAGCCATTCGGCGGTTTTTCGGGAATGGGCCTGAAACCGTGGAGCCAGCGAAAGCGAACGGCGGAACAAATGCTCCCGGAGGCATTCGGAAAACTTGGCTCAGTTCCCGGCGTGCGCGTCATCGCGACCACGCCCGCACCGCTACCGGGCGGCGGACAATTTCCCGTGGAGTTTGTGATCGCTTCAACCGCAGAGCCTCGTGAACTTCTCGCGCTTGCCAATCAACTTGTCGGAAAAGCTTTTCAAAGCGGCATCTTCATGTTCGCAGACAGCGATTTGAAATACGACATGCCGCAGGCCGAAATCGTATTTGATCGCGATAAAGTCGCGTCGCTCGGCGTCAATCTCCAGCAGGTTGGCGCAGACCTCGGCACCATGCTCGGCGGCAATTTCGTGAACCGCTTCAGCATCCAGGGCCGCAGCTACAAAGTCATCCCGCAGGTAAAGCGCACCGAGCGATTGAACCCCGAACAACTCAAGGACTTCTACGTGACAGGACCCGGCGGAAAACTCGTGCAACTCTCAACCTTTGCGACACTCAAAGACAGCAGTGAACCGCGAACATTGAACCGCTTTCAGCAACTAAACTCCGCCAAAATCCAAGGCGCGATTCCTCCCGGAGTCACGCTCGACCAAGCTCTCAAAGTGCTCGAAACCGAGGCTGCAAAGATTCTGCCGAAGGGCTACTCGATCGATTACGCCGGTGAGGCGCGACAACTCCGCACCGAAGGCAATAAACTCAGCACAACGCTACTGCTCTCTCTCGTGCTCATTTTCCTCGTCCTTGCTGCGCAATTTGAGAGCTTCCGTGATCCTTTCATCATTCTGCTCGGCTCCGTGCCACTCGCTTTGACGGGCTCGTTGCTCTTCAGCTTCCTCGGTTTCACGACGCTAAACATCTACAGTCAGGTCGGGCTCATCACCCTCGTCGGGCTGGTGGCGAAAAACGGGATCCTCATCGTCGAGTTCGCCAATTCGTTGCAGGAATCCGGCATGGCAAAACTGCAAGCCGTCATCGAAGCCGCAGGCACGCGCCTTCGTCCCATCCTCATGACCTCCTGTGCAACCGTCGCGGGTCACTTCCCGCTCGTCCTCGCCAACGGCCCCGGCGCAGGCTCTCGCAACAGCATCGGCATCATGCTCGTTTCCGGCATGATTATCGGCACACTCTTTACCCTTTTTGTGCTCCCTGCCATCTACATGCTCATCGCCCGCGACCGTAGCGCGAAAAAACCTGCCGGCGAAACTGGAACACGGATCGCTGATTCAAAAATGCAGGCTGCGGAAGTGTAATCGACGCGACTGGCAATTTTTGATTATCAGACACCCGCATCTTCTGCTTATCACACATGCGCACGCTCATTTGTGGGCGGAGACATCTCCATGCAGGCTGAAGTTTTTCACATCCACCACCAAGGCGAACAACGCGGGCCTTACACGTCGCAGCAGGTCAACCACCTGCACAAGTGCGGCTACATTGACGACGACACACTCTATTGGCGCGAGGGAATGGAGCAGTGGCAGCCGGTCACTGACATCGTGGAGCGAAGGCAGCGCCGTAATCGCGTCATCATTTGGGGAGTCGTGTTCGGGATTGCCGCCTCGATCGCGCTTTTCGTGTGGCTTTTCGGCGGCGTGACCGCTGAAGGCTGGAAGGAACTTACGAGCGGTGAATTCAACGAAGAATCCGCATGGTGGCGTGCGCGCGGTCTGGTGCGCGCGCAGCTCGCAAGTGGCGAGAGCGTCACGTTCGATGATATGAACAGTGCACAGATCACTCTCCACGATCACGAAGGCGCTGTTGTCGTGCTCGGCGGCACACTTTTGAAATCCCGCGCACATACTTCATGGCGCGTCCGCCTACGCTATGACGAGGATCGCGGGCTCTGGATGCCGGCACAACGGGAGGAAAAACCATGAAGCACATCGCCATCCTCATCCTGCCCGCACTGCTCATCGCGTGCGATAAACCAAAACCACCGCCGGCAATAAAAAAAACCGAGACCGTCTCAGACATCGAGACGCCCCGCAATGTGCCTCCGGCAGTGGAGACAAAACCGTTTGAAACCGGATATGATGCAGGCGAAGTCGCAGGGGAAGCCGCCGCCAAGGCTCACGATCCGGCGCACCCCAAGGCGCGCCCTAAACTACCCACGGAAGATGAACTGGGCGTGCTTGCACTTGATGCAGCCGGGGCCGATCCCGGACACGGTGAAAAGTGGCAGAGAGGTTTTATAAGCGGATTCAAAGACGGCTTTGCCCGTATCGCCGACAAGAAGAAGTAGAGTGCCCCAGCCTTGCCTTCCTTCACCCTGCCGTCTCTATTTCGCGCGCCGATGAAACGCATCCTACTCATTTTCGCAGTGGCGACAGCCTGCGCACAAAACATTGCACCTCCCTCGGCTGCGAATGTTGGCGAAGCCGAGGCACAAAAAGTGGAAGACCGCATCGCCACCGTCCGCCGCGATCTGCTCGGAAAATACGAAACCGCTCTCGGCGATCTTCAACTTCAGTTTCAAAAAGCCGCCGACCTTGATGCTGCACTTGCTGTCCGTTCAGAGCGCAGTCGCATGCAGGCCGAGATGTCGCTTTCCGAAAAAAACTTTGTCAGCGAACCAAAGGGCCTGCGCACTCTCCAGCAGACCATCTCCACAAAGATGCAGGATCTTGTTTCGGGCGTCGTCGCGGACTCTCTTCCAAAACTCGTCGAATTCAAAAAGCAGCTCACCATGGAGGGCAAGCTGGACGAGGCTGTCTCCGTCAAACGCGCTATCGAGCGCCTTCAAAACGCAAACGTCCCAATCACCCGCGCCGAGGCAGGGAGCATCGTCGCTGCAGAGACATTGCTGCAAGCCTACGCCGCCGACCGCATCCGTGCCGACAAAACCTACAAAGGCGTCCGCATCGCCGCGCACGGCACGCTGGCGGGCTATCGGATTGATCCCAATGATGCGAAGACGCTCTCTGTTTATCTCTCCGCAGTGGGCACCAGCGGCTGGGTGCAGTGTAATTTCAACCTCACCCACTGGCGCTACCGCGAAGATAAAATCGCAAACGCCACCTACCTCGTCCTCATCGGCAAGGAGGGCGGCGAAGTCCGTATCGGCAAAGGTCTGCTCGTGGACATCCTCGGCGACTGCATTGGATGGGATGAAATGGTGAAACTCACCAAGTGTGACGTCTCGCGATAAGGAAACGCCATATTCATTTACTGCTTCCAATCGCTAATCAAAACGAGAGGGAGTGGATGATCTGCAGTTCGTCACCAAAAAGCAGGGCCACGTTTTTTTGCTCAGGAATCACCGTGCGAGGGAGACGGTTTTGGAACCACTCCCATCTCACCTTGCCGGTCGAAGGCGACAGCTTGTAGATTTTCGTGCGACCCTCAGGAACTTTGCTCCGATCGAAAACCGTGTTCTGAAAGTCGGCGGCGTTGTGCAGTTCGCGGTAGGCATAAACTTCCTGGCCTGATGCCCACACATTCTCGAATTTGTCAGCCTGCCAGAGAATTTTCCCATCTTGGGCGGAGACTTTCATCACCGATGGATTTGTCAGCGACGAGTCAGCATCATGCGCATAGTAAAGCGATTCCGTGGGAAGATTGTCGCTCGCGATATAAATACCCCCTTGCGCATCCATCTGAAGTTTGCGAATGCCGACACTCGGCAGACGCCATTGCACCTGACCGCTAGCAATGTCGAACGAAGTGAGGAATGCGCCATCGGCTAGCAATAACCGAGCACCGGCTTCGACCCATGGACCATCATCCGCCTGTGAATACGAATTGCCTTCGCGAATCGGAATGGGTGCGCCGAGAGTTGCTTCCCAGATTTTTTTGTTGTCAGGCGTAAAAGCGAACAACTGCGTTCCAGCCGTAACAAAAAGAAGATGCGGTGTGGAAATAAGCTGCACGCGCCCGCGAAGACGACCCGTCCATACGGAAACCGAAGCTTCGAATGGATTACGCAGCGTCACTTCATAAGTGCTGTCATCCACCAGTTCCTTCGACTCACCCATGAGCCGTTGAGCGTCGTTTGCCATCAGCTTGGAAATCGCCATCACCTCTTCCTGCGAGTTCCCTGCGGAACCGGCGATGGTCTGCGTCAGCTTTTTCTCCGAATCTGGATTTACAAGTTCGCGCGCCTTCAGCTTGCGCTCGATCAACCGGATGTCCGCTCGCACACCGTTGCCCCCAAACTCAACGCGCAACGCCTCAACAACGGCTTCCGTGCCACCGGTTGCATTCGCGTGATATGCCCCCTCGCTCCCCCGCGTGCTCATGTAAAGAGACTGCGGTGCGCCATCCGCAGCCAGTCTCGTAATTTGACAAGTCTCCGAGCCCGCTTGCGCCACCACATGGAGCCATGCATCTCCTCGAAGCACCTTCTGAGCGACTCCTGCGAGCGGCACATCCTGTTTCACCTGCCCGCTGCCATGATCCAGTGCAACTGCGTGAGTGCCGTCCACGATCCAGACAACGGATCCGAGAAGCGCAACCTTCCGCTCCATGGTTGTTGCAGAAAAACCCTGGTGCGCAGAAACTACAGGTGCCGCTTGCATCTGGGGCTCGGGCTCGGGAGGGGTAGTCCCGAGTTTGGCGAGCGTCTCTTCGTCCGCCTTCTGTTCGGCATTCAGTGCCGCCATCTTTCTCTCCTCATCCTTTAGCGCCATTTTCTGGAGATCTGTTTTCGCCGCCGCCCGTTTGGCTTCGAGTCCGCCGGCGATTGCCGCGATCTTTGGTGCGCGTTTTTTGAGACGCTCCTCCAATAACTTCAAATCGGCCCTCGCCGGCGTATTGAACTTGTCGATTTTTGAACGGTCCCCCCCGAATACTTGTTCTGGCGCACTGGAAGTTTTAGCCGCCGCCGCCACCGCTGGCGCGGGAGCCTGCCTTGGTAAAAGTGCGTTTGCTGCGGATGCACGCGTGTCTTGAAGCTCCGCCTGATACTTTGCGACTTCCTTGTTAAATTGCAGCGTAGCCTGCGGTGTGGTGAGCGTGTTTCGTTTTGCGGCCAGTGCGTCCGCCCATTGCTGAAGCTTCGCAAAGCGGGCGTTGAGCGCATCACGCCACTCCATGTTCAGCACTGGTTTCGGAGTAAGTTTCACACTCCACTTCTCGGCGCGCGCAGCGAGGTCATAGAGCTTCGCATCATCCCCGGTTAACAACAGCACCTCGCCATGTCCGAGCGACCAGCAGGCGGTTCTGCCAGCATCACTCTTCAGGGCTACAGACATCACAACGCGCGGCTTGCTTCCAAAAAAATAATACCAGCCCGCTGCTATCAACAGCGAAGGCACCAGCGCGATGATGAAGTATTTAATGATTCTGCGCATCCTGTTTCCGGATGCGGGCGAAACTGTTTTTGGCTCCAGGATTAATGACATTGGCTATGGGTTTAAAAGCACGACACCGGGCGGCAGGATGATTTCGTCTAGAGTATGCGTTCCAGAAGTCGCCACGTGACCGTCGGCAAAAAGCACATTTCCGCCACCGTCGCCGTGATTGCTTCCCCGTCCTTTTCCATCCGTTGAAAACAACGCTGCACCCCTCGGCTTTGGCGCATTATTTACCTGCGCATCGGAAATCAGCATCTGTCGGCTGTTCCTGTCGTTTTTCAGACCGGAAACATACGCAAAACCAAAGCCCTCGTCCACAGCCGGGCACGCGAGCAAGGCAGGGGTGCTAGTGTATTTCGGCACCAGCAAGGCAAGCGGCTGCGAGGAACTCTGAGCGCCTTCCACTGTGGGAAATGCGCCATCATGCTCGTTTGCGAATAGAGTGAGTGTGAGATGCAGTTTACGCATGTTCTCCGCACAGCGCGTCAGCTTCTGCGCGCGCAGATAGGAAGCCGTGGGCCCTACGGCGACGCTATAGAGCACCACGAGGATGAGCATCACGACGAGCAACTCGACAAAAGCAAAAGCGGATTTTCGGCGGAACACGGGCATGATCTGAGAGTAGCACCTTCAGTGCCTTGAATTGGACGTTGAGCCGGAACGACAACCCCGCTAGCAATTGCGCCAACATGCCGAACGCCAAAGAACAGCCATCGCAGGAACACACCTTTGAAACCGCCCTCGGGCAGCTCGAAAAGATTGTGCGCGATATGGAGTCCGACGACATGCCGCTCGAACAACTGCTCGTCGCCTACGAAGAAGGCACGAAGCTCGTGAAAGTCTGCCAGCAAAAGCTCGGCGAAGCGGAGAAGAAGATCGAAATTATCCAGCGACGCGCAGCAGCCGACCCCGAATTGAAAGAATTTGACCCGGCGGCCAAATCTGCGGCCAAAGGAGTCGCTCTTTTCTAAAGAGCATCATTTTACATTCCTCATCCTATTCTGTAATGTCCGATAAAATCCTGTCGAAAATCAACTCCCCCGCCGACGTCAAAGCCCTACCTGAGGCCTTGCTGCCGCAGCTCGCCGAAGAAGTGCGCGCAGAGCTCATCGCTGTGCTTTCCGAGGAAAATCCAAAATCCGTCGGCGGTCACCTCGGCCCGAATCTCGGCGTCGTCGAACTGACCATCGCGCTGCATCGCGTCTTCGATACGCCTGCGGACAAATTCGTCTTCGATGTTTCGCATCAGGGCTACGTTCACAAAATATTTACCGGTCGCCGCGAGCGCTTCAACACGATGCGGCAATACGAGGGGCTGAACGGCTTTCTCCTCCGCACCGAGAGCGAGCACGATTGCTACGGGGCCGGTCACGCGGGCACCGCGCTCAGTGCGGCGCTCGGCTTCGCAGTCGCACGCGACATGCGCGGCGGGGACAACCACGTCGTCTGTGTCGCGGGCGACGCGGCATTCACCTGCGGCGTAAGCTTCGAAGGGTTGAACAACGCCGCCGAACAAACCAAGCGACTCATCGTCATCCTCAACGACAACGAGTGGAGCATCGACCGCAACGTCGGTGCAATGGCGCGCTACTTCAGCCGCATCGCGACGAACAAAAACTACACGTGGCTCCACGACCGCGCTGCGGCACTGGTCGAAAAAGTCCTCGGCAAGCGCGTAAAGGATTTCGCCCACCGCGTCGAAACCAGCGTGAAGGGCCTCATCGCCCCGAGCGTGCTCTTTGAGGATCTCGGCTGGCGCTACTACGGCCCGATTGACGGACACGATCTCCCCACGCTCATGCGCACGCTGGAGTTCCTGAAAAAACAGGACGAGCCGGTCGTTCTTCACATCAAGACGATCAAAGGAAAAGGCTACGCGCCCGCACTCGAACAGCCTCTGAAATTTCACGGCCTTGGCCGCTTCGAGCCAAAAACCGGCGCAACCAAAAGCACTGCGACGCCGACCTACTCCGAGCTATTCGGAAAGACGCTCTCGAAGTTTGCCGACACGAACAACAAGCTCGTCGCCATCACCGGCGCGATGCCCAGCGGCACAGGCCTGATCTCCTTCGCAAAAGACCACCCCGACCGCTATTTCGACGTAGGCATCGCCGAGGAACACGCCGCGCTCTTCGCCGCTGGCCTCGCGTGCGAAGGATTCGCTCCGTTCCTCGCGATTTACTCCACTTTCATGCAGCGCGCCTACGACATGATCGTTCACGACATTGCGCTGCAAAATCTCCCCGTCCGCCTTTGCATGGATCGCGGCGGACTCAGCGGCGACGATGGCCCCACGCACCACGGCCTCTTTGACATCGGCTACCTTCGCCACATCCCGAACCTCGTCCACATGCAGCCCAAGGACGAAGACGAATTCTGCGACATGCTGTGGACGATGGCCAATCACCACACCGGCCCCATCGCCATCCGCTACCCGCGCGGCATCGGCACCGGCGTCGTGCCAAAAGAAACACCGCGCCTGCTCGAAATCGGCAAAGGCGAAGTCGTCAAACACGGCAGCGTCCAGCCCACGCGCGTCGCCATCATCGGCCTCGGCGGAATGTGCCAGATGGCGGAAGCCGCAGCCGCGACGCTTGAAAAACAAGGCATCTCCACCGCCGTCATCAACCCCCGCTGGATCAAACCGCTCGACACCACGCTCATCGAATTTTTCGCCCGCAGCGTGGACGTGCTCTGCACCATCGAAGACCACGTCGTTACCAACGGATTCGGCAGCGCCGTCCTCGAACACCTTTCCGAACAGCGCATCACCACCCCGCTCGTCCGCATCGGCTGGCCCGATCAATTCATCGAACACGGCGCACCGGAAATCCTCCGCGCCAAGCACGGCCTCACCGCCGAGGCTGTGGTCGCAAAAATTCTCGCAGCACTGCCTTCGACGAAGGATGTTGCGAAAGGCGTGGCGTAATGACTTACGCCACGACGCGTCTCCACACTTGCCATGCACTTCATGCCCGCTAAAAACGCGCTCGTTTCCGTGAACTAATTTTTGATGAGCACACTCTTTCTGAAGCGATTTCTGAGCAACCCTTTTCAGGTCGCCTCCATCGTGCCAAGCTCCAAGGAACTCATCCGCCGGGTATCACGGAAACTGGACCACAGCGGCCCGCGCGTCATCGCCGAATACGGCCCCGGCGAAGGATGCCACACCCGCGAAATCGTCCGCAGAATGCACCCGGAGTCGCGCCTGCTGCTGTTTGAGTTGGACGCCGATCTTTGCGTGCATTTGCAAAAGCAGTTCGCCAACGACAATCGCGTGAGCGTCAACAACATGGACTGCGCCCGCCTGCCCGAAGTCCTCGCCGAGAAAGGTCTAACGCACTGCGACTATGTCGTCTCCGGGATTCCATTCAGCATATTGGAGAAGGCGAAGAAGCGCGAAATCCTCACCAACACCCACGCCGTGCTGAGGCCCGAGCCACACGCCGCGTTCGTGATTTACCAAGTGACGAACGAATTGCGCACGCGCGGACACTGCGATCACTTCGCGCACGCCGAGAGCGAGTGGTGCTTCATAAATCTCCCGCCGATGTTTGTGACCAAGTTTTTCAAGAGCGCAAACGGTCACGCATTAAATGGCAAAAACGGCCATCGCACGAACGGCAACGGCGCTCACTAGCAGCACGCAGCAGAGCGACAATTTGTGCGGAAATGCGGGGTGCCGCACTTTTTCCTTCATCCTTTCCCCTGCTTCCTGCATCCCTCGTGCATGACTACACGCATTGAAAAAGACTCCATGGGCAACATGCAGGTGCCCGACGACGCACTCTACGGCGCATCTACCCAGCGCGCCGTGTTGAATTTCCCCGTCTCCGGCTACCGCTTCGGACGCGAATACATCCGCGCACTCGGCGCAGTGAAATGGTCCGCCGCGCAGACGAACCTCGAACTCGAGAAACTCCCCGCGCCGCTCGCCACGCACATCCTGCGTGCCGCCGAGGAAGTCATGGAGGGAAAACTCGACGCGCACTTTCCCATAGACATTTTCCAGACCGGCAGCGGCACCTCCACGAACATGAACGCCAACGAGGTCATCGCCAACCGCTGCTCGCAATACGCCGGCAAGCCCCTCGGCTCACGCGACCCCGTGGACCCGAACAACCACGTCAACATGGGCCAGTCGTCCAACGACGTCATCCCCACCGCCATCCACGTCGCCGTCGCCGACCAGCTCGCCAAATCCGTCGCGCCCGCGCTGCAAAGCCTGCACGCCGCGTTTGAGAAAAAAGCGCAGGAGTTTTGGGACATCATCAAAATCGGACGCACCCATCTCATGGACGCCACGCCCGTGCGACTCGGCCAGGAATTCAGCGGCTATGCGCGCCAGTGTGAACTCGCCGTCGAGCGCACACAGCGCGCCATCGCGGCCGTCGCCGAGTTGCCAATCGGCGGCACCGCCGTCGGCACCGGGCTAAACTGCCACCCGGACTTCTCCGGCACCGTCTGCCGCCATTTGAGCCGCATCACCGGCACCGAATTCCGCGAGGCCAAGGATCATTTCGAGGCCCAGAGCGCGAAGGACGGACTCGTCGAGGCGAGCGGCCACTTAAAGACCATCGCCGTCTCGCTCACCAAGATCGCCAACGACATCCGCTGGCTTGGCAGCGGCCCGCGCTGCGCTATTTCGGAAATCACCCTCCCCGAAACCCAGCCCGGCTCCAGCATCATGCCCGGCAAAGTGAACCCCGTCATGTGCGAGGCAGTCATGCAAGTTTGCGCCCGCATCATCGGCAACGACGCCACCGTCACATGGGCCGCCGCCATGCTCAGCAACTTCGAACTCAACGTCGGCATGCCCGTCATCGCCCACGCCATCCTCGAAAGCTGCCGCCTCCTCACCAACGTCGTCGAAATCTTCCGCACCCGCTGCGTCGAAGGCATCAAGGCCAACAAGGAACACTGCAACGAACTCATCGAATTCAGCATGGCCATGGTCACCAGCCTCGTCCCGAAAATCGGCTACCTCGCCTCCGCCGAAATCGCAAAGGAAAGCGCCAAGACAGGCCGCACCGTCCGCGAACTCTGCATGGAAAAGAAAGTCCTCCCCGAAGCCGAACTCGCCGCCGCCCTCGATCCCATCGAAATGACCAAGCCCGGCGGCGAAGGCGCAGCCGGCGGGTAGTTAGGTGGCCCAAAACTCGGGGCGTATTATACCACGAAGCGGTAAAGCAGCGGCAACTGGATGCTGGGAGTGGGGGCTACCTGCTTGATACTCAATGCTGGGGATTACTATCTAGTAACTGGCTGCCGGCAGGCTGTCAGCGCGCGTTTGTGCTGGAAACGGTGCTGATGTGCTAGGAGCCGCTTTTTCCAATAGTCGGACCACCCCCGACACCGCGATGCTGGCGGTAGGCTTTCACGATGCGCTGGACGAGTTCGTGGCGGATGACGTCGCGGTCGGCGAAATGGGTGAAGTGGACGCCTTCCACACCGCGCAAGGCTTCGATGGCTTCGACTAGCCCGCTGCGCTTGTTGCCGGGGAGATCGATTTGCGTCGGGTCGCCCGTAATCACCGCGCGGCTTTCTGCACCGAGCCGTGTCAGGAACATGAACATCTGCTCGGTAGTCGTGTTCTGGGCTTCGTCGAGGACGACGAAGGCGTGGTTCAACGTGCGTCCGCGCATATAGGCGAGCGGGGCGATTTCAATCACCCCCCGCTCAAAGCAGCGCTCCATTTCCTCAGGGTCCATCATATCGTGCAGCGCATCGTAGAGCGGGCGCAGGTAGGGCATGATCTTCTCTTTCAAGTCGCCCGGTAAAAAGCCGAGCGCTTCGCCTGCCTCGACCGCCGGGCGCGTGAGGATGATGCGATGAACCTGCTCCTTTTTCAGCGCAGCGACGGCCATTGCCATAGCAAGGTAGGTTTTGCCAGTGCCGGCGGGGCCTACGCCAAACGTCATATCATTCTGCTGGATGGCCTGGATGTAAGTGCGCTGTGTCGCTGTTTTCGGAGTAATCGGCGCGCGTTTCGGCGAGCACTGGATTTTTGTCACGACGAGTGCATCAAGTCCCGGCACATCGGTGCTCTGAACGGCACGCAACGCGTAGTTGAATTCGTAACGCCGGATGCTCATCCCGCCGCGCAAAGCGACATCAAGCTGCCGAAACATGCGCCCCACTTTCTCCAGCGCATCCGGAGCGCCCTCAGCGCGCAGCCAGCCTTCGCGTGTGGTGAGTTTCACCCCAAGCGCCTGCTCGACGATTTGGAGATTACCAAGGTCGTTGAGAAACAATTGTCCAAGCACGCGGGCGTTTTCAAATTCGTAGGTTTCAGACACGCCGGATTTGCTAGCGGACATTTCCGCGACTGGCCAGCACTCGAAAATTTCAGGGTCTCACAGCGACCCTTGACTAAAATGGGCCCGCTCGGTTTGTTTCGCGGCCTCATGCTCCGGCTTGCGCTCAAGATGCTCTATGGCGATGTGGCGAAGTTTCTTATGCTCGTCGGCGGTCTCACTTTTTGTGCGCTGCTGATGACGCAGCAGTCCGGCGTTTTTTGCGGTCTCATGCGCTGGACGACGGCGACGATTCGCAACGTGGATGTGCCCATCTGGGTGTGCGACGCGAAAGTCGAGCAGGTGAACGAAGTCGTGCCACTCCGTGACATCGAGGTGGCGCGCGTGCGCAGCGTCGAGGGTGTCGAATGGGCTGTGCCGCTGTATTGGGGAATCATTCAGGCGCGTCTGCGCGACGGGTCGTTTCAGCAGGTGCAGATCACGGGGCTCGATGCCTCCACGCTCGTCGGGCACCCACCACGCATGACGGCTGGAAATGTGGAAGACCTCCGTCTACCGAACGCGGTGATTGTGGATCAGATCGCGGTGAAAAAATTCAAAAGCAAGGGCTACGATTTGAAAGTCGGCGACACATTCGAGATGAATGACAAGGAGGCGCGTGTCGTCGGGCTGTGCATCGCTGAGCCGAGCTTCATGGGGCAGCCCTACGTTTACACGACCTATGAGCGCGCGCTCGAATACGCACCTCCTCAGCGCAAGCAGCTTTCCTTCGTGCTTGTGAAACCGAAGCCCGATGTGCCAGCGGCGGAAGTCGTCTCGCGTATCCGCAAAATCCCCGGCATTGCGGCATACACTTCGGATGAATTCAGCAAACGCACTATGGCCTGGTATTTCATCTACACCGGCATTCCGAAATCGTTCGGCTTTGTCGTGTTGCTCGGCGCGGTCGTTGGCATCGTGATTTCCGGGCAGACGTTTTATCTTTTCGTCCACGAAAACATCCGAAATCTCGCCGCTCTCAAGGCGATGGGCGCAAGTAACACCCTCGTTTCCGAGATGGTATTGTTGCAGGCATTCACAGCTGGAATAACCGGCTATGGTCTGGGCGTAGGTGCAGCAACGCTGCTGGGAATGAATTTTTTAGAAAGAGGAGAACCTCCCTTTTTTCTACCGTGGCAGGTGCTCGCGTTCACTGGTTCGGTGATCGTTTTTATTTGCCTGCTCGCAGCATGCATTGGGCTGCTGAAAGTTTTCCGTGCAGAACCTGCGGTCGTTTTCAGATGAGTAACGACGGAAGAGCAGCCGTGCGAACGCGCGGTGTCATCAAAACTTTTGGACGCGGCGACAATGCCGTGCAAGCGCTCAAGGGCGTGGATTTCGACGCGCATTGCGGAGAGATGATCATGATCGTCGGGCCGTCGGGCTGTGGAAAAACGACCTTTCTCAGCGTAGTCTGCGGCACCATGCGCGCGGACGAAGGAAGCATCGAAGTATTCGACACCGACCTACTCAAACTCAGCACCGGAAAGCTCACCGCATTTCGCGGCGCAAACGTCGGTTTCGTCTTTCAGCAATTCAATCTCATCCCCACTTGGAGCATCCTCGAAAACGCCAGCGTGCCGCTGCTACTCAACGGCACCAGTCGCCGCAAAGCCGAGGAAGAGGCTGCTCGATTGCTCACTGAAGTCGGCCTCGGCAAGCGTCTCAATGCCTATCCCAGCCAGCTCTCAGGCGGACAGCAACAGCGCGTCGCGATCGCGCGTTCGCTCGTGCATCAGCCGCGTCTTCTCATTTGCGACGAGCCCACCGCGTCGCTCGACGCAGCGAATGGACGCAAGGTGATGGAACTCCTCAAAGCCAGTGCGTGCCGGGCCGACCGCTGCGTCATCGTCGTCACGCACGACAGCCGCATTTTCTCATTCGCTGACCGCATCGCCGAAATGGAAGATGGAGTGGTGAAAACCATTCACGCTTCGGGCGATTACAAAGCACATTTCATCTAGTCTATGTCCAAACGTCTCTTCTTCTGGGTTCTCCTCGCCACCGCTGTCATCGGTGCCGTCTCTGCCGTGCGCCTCGTCATTGCACAGCTCAAATCTTTACCCGAGGCAAAACTGCTCGCAGAACCACCGCGCGCTCCTTTCGCATCGAGCATCGGCGCACGCGGTCTCGTCGAGAGCGTAGATGAAAACGTTCACATCTCCCCTGCCCTGCCTGCGCTCGTAGCAAAGGTGCCCGTGAAGGTTGGCGACGAGGTGAAAAAGGGCGACGTTCTTGTCGAGCAAGACACCCGCGAGGCCAGCGCAATCATCGCAGCGCAGGAAGCGGAGAACGCCGCTCTCACCACGCAGGTCAAGGAGGCCGAGGTGACACTCGCCGAAAAGCGCGACGCGTGGACTCGCGTGGAAAAACTCATCGCCACCAAAGTCGCCAGCGATGAGGAAAAACAGAAAACACTCTTCGCCACACAAGCCGCAGAAGCGCAACTCGCCAGCATGAAGGGACGCATCGCCAGCGCGGAAGCCATGCTTGGCCGGATGAAAGTCCAACTCGATCTCCTCACCATCCGCGCCCCGCGCGCAGGCCGCATCCTTCAAGTCAACACACGCGCCGGAGAGTATGCCGACAACAAATCCCGCGACCCGCTCATCCTTCTCGGACAGGTGGAAAAACTCCAGCTCCGCGCCGACGTGGACGAGGACAACGCCTCGCGCGTCGCTGCAAACATGACCGCCGTCGCCTACATTAAAGGACGTCGCGACATCAAAATCCCGCTCACCTTCGTCCGCATCGAGCCATACATCCTGCCAAAGAAATCCCTCACCGGCGAAAGCAGCGAGCGCGTGGATACGCGCGTCCTGCAAATCATCTACCAGTTTGACCGCCCCGAAGGCGCGAGCGTTTATGTAGGCCAGCAGATGGATGTCTTCCTCGACGCTGGAAAGTAGCCGCTACCCCCGCAGCGTGCGAATCGCGGCTACCATGTCCTTCGCACCGAAAACACTCGTCCCCGCGACGAGCGTATCTGCACCGGCAGCGATGCTCGTCGCACCGGTCGTCGCATTGATTCCGCCATCCACCTCGATACGATAACCCAGCCCGCGGGCAGAGCGTGCGTCCCTCGCAGCACTCACTTTCGGCATCATATCATGCATGAAAGATTGGCCACCGAAGCCCGGCTCGACCGTCATCACCAAAACGAGATCCACATCGCCGAGATACGGCTCCAGTTTTGAAAATGGCGTCCCCGGCTTCAGCGAAATCCCCGCCGTGCAACCAGCGGCGCGGATGTCACGCAGCGTCGCGGCGACATCGCAATCCGCTTCGACATGGATGGTGATGTTCGAGGCCAGCTTTGCATAGCGCGCCCAGTATTTGTCGGGGCGCGTGATCATGAGATGCACATCAAGCGGAACCGTCGCGACCTTCGCCACGCACTCACAGAACGCGGGGCCAAACGAAATGTTTTCGACAAGATGCCCATCCATCACATCGAGATGCAACCAGTCCGCGCCCGCAGCCTGCACTTCACGAAGGCTCTCATGCAAACGCCCCCAATCGGCGGCGAGGACGGACGGCGCGATAATCAAAGGATGCTGCATGGCGCAGAGAAAAGCGCGCATGACTGCGTGTGGCAAGCCTACCAGCCGAGCCACATCCACAGCGCGCCGAGTGCGCCGGATGCGAGCACCACGGGTATGACGCCCCATTTCCACCGCTGCATCCCGATAAACGCCAAGACTGCGAGCACGGTGCCGAATCCATTCACCGGCGCGTTTTTTGGAAACAGCACAGCCACTCCGAACCACAGCGCGAGATTGATAATCACGCCGACTACAGCGGCGGTGATTGCCGAGAGTGCGGCGGTGAGCGCGCGGTTTTCGCGCAGACGCTCGATGTGCGGTGCACCTAAGAAAATCCACAGGAAGCACGGCACGAACGTCGTCCATGTCGTGATGGCCGCGCCGAGCGTCGCGGCGAGCAGCGGCGGGAGCGGGCCGGGGAAATTCCATCCGCCGAGGAAGCCGACGAATTGCAGCACCATGATGAGCGGGCCCGGCGTCGTCTCGGCGAGGCCGAGGCCGTCGAGCATCTGCGGGGCGCTCAGCCATCCAGTCGCCACCGCTTGTTGCGAGACATACGGCAGCACCGCGTAGGCTCCGCCAAATGTCACCATTGCTGCCTTGCTGAAAAACAACCCCTCCTGCGGGATCGCGTGCGCCCAGCCAAGCCACCATCCCGCGAGCAAAACCGGCGTCCACCAAAGCACAAGGCATAGCACACATACACATAGCGCCCGCCCCATCGTCGGCCTCACTTCAACATCCGTCATCCGACATTCGTCATTCGTCATTTTCCCCGCGTGCCCTTTCAACACCGCAAACATCGCCGGCCTCCACTTCCCGCCAAGCCAGCCGAGCACGCCTGCTCCGAGCACGATGAATGGGAACGGCGCATTGAGAAAATAAATCGCCGCAAACGCGGACACCGCCAGCGCCCACATCACCACATTTTTCAACACCTTTCCGCCGATGCGCAGCGCGGCCACCGCCACGATGGCGATCACTGCGGGCTTCAATCCGCCGAACACACCAACCATCCACGCCTGCGCGCCAAAGCTCACGTAGAGCCAACTCAGAGCCCACAGCAGAACCGCAGAGGGCAGCACGAAGAACGCGCCCGCCACAATGCCGCCCCACGTCCTGTGCAACAACCAGCCGAGATAAATCGCGAGCTGCTGCGCCTCCGGCCCCGGCAGCAACATGCAGTAATTCAGCGCGTGGAGAAACCGCTCCTCGCCCACCCACCGCCGCTTTTCCACCAGCTCCGTGTGCATGATCGCAATCTGCCCCGCCGGCCCGCCGAAGCTGATGCAGCCGAGCTTCACCCAAAAGCGAAACGCCTCGGCAAAAGTCGGACGCGCAGTCTCCATACGCTAGCGGACGCCCAGCGCCCACGCGGCGAGCGCGGCAATCGCTGCGGCGCACGGGAGCGTGACTACCCACGAAAGCAGGACGCCAAGCACGGGCTTCCAATGGACGCGTCGGGTGACTGCGCCGATGCCGACGATGCTGCCGACGCTGACATGCGTGGTGCTCACGGGGAGTTGCGAGTAGTTTGCGGTGCTCACGAGAATTGCCGTCGCGAGATTGGCGGCGCAGCCCTGCCCGGGATTCATGCCGGAGAGTTTGTGCGACATGGTCTCGGCGACGCGGCGGGAATTGAGCAGGCCACCCGCAGCCATGGCGACAGCGACGGCGAGGAATCCCCATCGGATGTCGAGCGCCGTGGCGACGAGCAGGAGGGCGGCGATTTTCGGAGTGTCGTTCAGCCCGCGCGCAAAACTCACCGCGCCCGCGCTGATGGTGTGCATCACATCCACCGCGCTGCCGACGTTCACGCCGAGCATCCTGCCATCATACCGCTGGCGGCATTCGGCAGTGGTGCCGGTCGTCATTGTGAGCACGGGCACTTGCTCCGCAGCGAAAACTCCCGCCGGGCGCGCGATGGGGATCACCTGCGTCTCGCAGCCGATGCACACGCACATATTTTTCTCCACGCGCATACCGAGCCGCACGGCGCGCAGCACGAGGTAAATCACCGCGCCGACGGCGACGGCGAGCAACGGCGCGAGCAACAACGGAGTGAGAAAGTTTTTGCCGAGGGCGGAGAAATTCACGCCGCCCGGCGCGGCGACCATGCCTGCGCCAACGAGCGCGCCGGTGAGGCCGTGCGTGGTGGAAATCGGAAAGCCAAGTCGCGTGGCAAGCATCACGGTGACTCCCGCAGCGAGCGCGACGACAAGCAGAAATGTCGGCTGCGTCGTGAGCGCATCGGGCACGAGCCCCTTGCCCGAGAATTTCTTCATGAGCGCCTGCGCGAAGAACAGAGCGGTAATCCCTCCCGCCGCCGTGGTGATGGTCGCCCATGTGAGAGCGGGCCGGAATTTCGCCGTCCCCGATCCATAGAGACTCGCCACGCCTTTGAAGTTGTCATTCGCGCCGTTCGACCAAGCGAGGAAACAAACGATGAGAAAGAGAATCGTCATGGTCTTTGTGTCTAGCAACAAACCTTCGCACTACGCAAGTGCCCCATTCGGAAGCATCGCAGCGGTTCAGCCACGTCTATCCGGCAGGGGCGAGCGAATTTCCTCCGAGCACATTAAAACCGATGGTGAGCATGAGGAAAAAGGCGCCGGGAAACTCTTTCAGATATTGGTTCTACTGTGGGTATGGGTTTGGTTCGCGGAGGTAAAACACACCCCAATCCAGATGGAATCGCACCGTGTCATCGATTCGCTTGGTTTTGTAACAGGCAGGCGGGATTAAAAATTTTGATAGAGTGCGAGAGAATATCGTTTCTCAAAAGAGAGAATACTCTTAAACTACTGGTAGCATGTTTTTTATGTAAGTTTTATATAGTATTTTTAGCCTAGAAAACACCTATGGGCACGGCGCCTGCTAATAAAAATCAGAATAGTCATAAAAAGCTCAGAATGCCCAACCGAAAAGTAAGTTTTAGAACCAAGATATCCAGCGCTGTCCTTATCGGACTGATCTCTTTGGCGATGACTCCATTGGGATGGGCTGCAAACATCAAATGGACCGGAGCCGCAGGTGATAACAACGTTTTAAACCCACAGAACTGGAGCCCGGCGCAGGTCCCGACTTCGAGGGACGTCGTAATTTTCGCAGGAGGCACCGGTCTCACCCCGCAAATGGCCACGAGCCTGACGGTAGGAACGCTCAAGTTCAGCACCACTGCAAAAGCCTTCACTCTGGGCGGTGCCGGAACCTACACGATCAACGGCGGGGTGACCAACCTTTCGACGTCCACGGAAACGATCAATAACGCGATCAAACTTGGGGGGAATCAAAACTGGAAAGCGTCGTCTGGCGCGCTGGTTTTTGGCGGCGCGGTCAATTTGCAGACGTTCACGCTCTCCAGCACAGGCACCAAGGCGCTCACGATCACCGGGCCGGTCTCCGGAGCCGGCGGGGTGATCCAAAACGGCAACGGGAGTCTGGTCCTGTCGGGAAATAACTCTTATTCTGGAAGCACGACACTTTCGAAGGGCACACTAATCATTGGCAGTAATACGGCGCTGGGCACGGGAACATTGGCCATCAGCGGAGCTGGTCTCCTCGATGCGACCGGCGCAGCTCGAACGCAAGCAAACTCCCTCCAAATCAACAACAGTTTCACCTATCTGGGAACAAACGGCCTGACTTTCACCGGCCCCGGGAGCATCACCGCCAACTCAACCATCACGGTAAACGGGGCTGGCCAACTGGCTTTGAACGGAGTGCTGAGCGGGAACAGATCCTTGACCACCGCCGGAACCGGCACGCTGGCATTGAACGGGGCAAATACGTTCTCCGGAGGCCTGACGCTGATCGGGGGGACGACCATTGTCGGAAACAATGCCGCCGCTGGCACTGGCACGCTGGCTCTTGGTGGCGGGACCATACAGGCAGGCGGGGCGGCACGGACTCTGGCAAATGCTGTAAGTCTGGATGCAAATACGACCATCAATGGTGCTTACGACCTCACATTTACTGGAGCCACCGCGCTCACGACCTCACCCACGTTGACCGTGCAGAACCAGAACACCACTTTCACCGGAATCGTCAGCGGCGGCGGCAGAGTTCTGACCAAGGCGGGTGTGGGAACACTTATTCTCAGCGGGGCCAATACTTACAGCGGCGGGACAGTCATTCAAAACGGAACGGTCATCCTGAATTCGAATACCGCAGCGGGCACTGCCACGATTACCGTTGGCGATGTCACGGTCGGCAGCACCACGCCGGCGACGCTTTTGTTTTCCACCACGGCAGGACGCACGGTCGCGAATCCGATCTCGGTTCCCGTGGGCAGCACCGGTCTGAGCACTTTTGGCGGATTGAACACAACGGGTGTGAATACATTCAGCGGCGCAGTGACCCTCGGCACTGATGTCACCCTCACCGAGGCGGCGGGCGGTGAGGTGCGTTTTACCGGCGTGATATCGGGGGCTGGTGCCGTGACGAAGACGGGTGCGGGCATCGTTCGGCTGAGCAATGCGAATACTTTCACCGGGGCAACGCTCGTTTCCCAGGGCACGCTCGCTTACGGTGTAAGCAACGCCTTGAGCACGGGCACGGTCACTGTCAACGGTGTCGGTGCTATTCTCGATCTCGGTGCTTTCACGGATAGCGTTGGAGCAGTCACATTGCAGGATGGTTCGATCACAGGCACTGCGACATCGCTGCTGACGAGCACAAGCGGATTCACCGTTCGCAATGGCACTGTGACCGCACGTCTTGGCGGTGCGGTGGCGCTGACAAAGGACACAGCGGGGACGGTCACGCTCTCCGGGGCAAACACCTTTACCGGCGGAACAAACGTCAACGCCGGCACGCTCGCATATGGAGCGGCCAATGTTCTGGCCGACGCCGGTGCGGTGAACGTCAACGGCGGCACCCTCAATATCGCCACATTTTCTGACACAGTCGGTGCGGTCACGCTCGCGAGTGGAACGATTGCGGGCACCAGCGGCGTTTTGAGCGGCAGCGGCTACACGTTGCAAAGCGGCACCGTGACCGCCGTGCTCGGTGGCACTGGCAACCTTACCAAGAACACCACTGGCACCGCGTTGATCTCAGGCGCGAACTCATATTCCGGCACCACGACAATCAGCGCCGGGACGCTCCGCCTAGGCGCAGCCGATACTCTGCCAAACTCCACCGCCATCACCATGTCCACTGGTGCCACCTTGGACATGAACAATTTCAGCGACACCATCGGCTCACTGGCGGGCGCTGGCAATCTATGCTTGGTTCGGGCCGGCTCACGACAGGCAACACTACATCCACCGCTTTCACCGGCACGATCGGCGGCAGTGGCGGCTTGACGAAAGTTGGAAGCGGAACTTTCACCCTCGGCGGCACGAACGCATATACCGGAAGCACGGATGTAAACGTTGGCACGCTCGCTCTCGGCAGCGCTACAGCCGGGCCTTCGTCCTCGCGTGTGAATGTGGCTTCGGGTGCGACTTTCAATCTGGCAGGTTTCAATGGAACCATCGGCTCGCTTGCCGGGGCTGGCAATGTCACCCTGGGCGCTGGAACACTTACCGAAGGCGGCGATAACACCTCCTCCGCCTTCTCCGGCGTCGTGTCCGGCACCGGCGGCTTCACCAAGGCGGGCACCGGCACACTCACCATGACCGGCACAAATACTTTCACCGGCGGTCTCTCGGTAACCAATGGCAGTGTTGTGCTCTCGGGTGCCTCGGGTTCAGCGGCGAACGCTTCGAGCGTGTCGGTTTTGACGGGTGCAAGCCTGACCCTCGACAATTCCACGACAGAAAACTCAAATCGCATAGGCAACACGACAGCGATCAACATCCAGGGCGGAAACCTGACCCTCGTTTCGGATGCTAATGGCACAAGTGAGGCGGTCGGGCAGCTCAATTTCCTACTCGGTCCATCCAACATCACCGTGGCTCACAACGGCACCGCGACGCAAAGCAGCGCGCTCACTTTCAGTTCCATCGGCAGTGTGGTTCTCGGCACTACTTTGAATTTCGCCGGCACCGGCGGCACGCTCGGCTCCGGCCTGTATGGACCACATGTCTATATCACCGGACAGGCGAACGGCCTCATCGGTGGCTGGGCGCGGGTTGGCAGTGATTTCGCCGAATATCAGGTGGATGGTGTCCGTGCCTACAGCAACTATTACACGGGCAGCATCGGGATCAACGTCAACGACACTACGAAGATCGTGCAACTTGCCAGCACCTCGCCGCTCGGAGCCTACACTCTCACCAATGCGGGCACGACGACAGACGGCGGCCTGCAAATTACCGACCTTGCAGTGGTGGACTTGAATACTGCTTCAACCCGCACGCTCAATCTGTCCGGCGGCGGCCTCATTAAAAAATCCGCGCCCGACTCCACCATCTCCGGCGCTGGACGCCTCACGGCTGGCGGAACGGCTGGGAGCGGCCTCTTTGTTGCGGTCGAAGCTGGTAGAAAACTTACGATTTCATCGAGCATCATCAACAACGCCGGCACGGACGGCATTTATGGCAACGCGGGCGACGGTGTGGTCAGCATTGTGAAGTCCGACTCAGGCACATTGGTGCTCAGCGGCGCCAACACATTCACTGGTGGTGTTTACGCCAACGATGGAACCGTTTCGGTCTCCGCAGATTCCAACCTCGGTGCAAGCAGCGGCGGAGTATTTCTGAGCAGCGGCACCTTGGGCGTCACGAGCAGTTTCACGCCGAATACCGCACGCCGGTTCGTCTTGAGTGCCGGGTTGACGAGCGGCATTGACGTCGCGAACGGGCAGGGTCTCACGCTCACCGGCGCGAACGATCTTCTCGCGACCGGCAGCAGCACGAGCCAGCTAAACAAAACCAACTCCGGCGATCTCATTCTCGGTGGCTCCAACCCCAACTTTACCGGCATCGCGCAAATTTCCGCTGGTGCGCTGGAACTTCGCAACGCCGGCTCGCTCGGCACCGGCACCATCGCTCTCGCAGGCGGCACTCTGCGTTTACGCTCCGACACCAGCACGGCTTTCAGCAACGCTTTCAACCTGATCACCGACAGCACCATTGCAGCAACTAGCCTCACCAGCGGCACTCCGACCCTCTCGCTCGGAGCGGTTACGATCGGAAATCAAATTCTGACTTTGACGGCGAGTGGTGGCGCGACTCTCGCAACATCCGGCGCCACTTTCAACGCCACGACCGGAACCACCACGCTTGGCGCGATATCCGGTGCCTACGGTTTTAACAAAACCGGTGCCGGCATATTGCAACTGACCAGTCCAGCCGCCTACGCCGGGCTAACAAATGTGCAGGGCGGCATCCTGAGGCTTTCGAACGCCACGGCCATACCAGTCGCATCCACCGTCAATGTCGGCTCTGGCGGTAACGTGGATCTGAACAACCTTTCGGCGAATTTCGGCTCCATCACAGGAACCGGCAGCATCACTCTCGGCACGGGCACGCTGACCGTGGGCGGCGACCTGATTTCCTCGGCCTTCGGCGGCGTCATTTCCGGCTCTGGTGGCTTGATCACAACCGGCAACGAAGTTCTCACCCTCTCCGGTGCGAATAACTACACGGGTGCCACAAGCATCACCGCCGGCAGTATTCAACTTGCAGCAAACAATTCCCTGCCAACTTCTACTTCCCTTGCGATCTCTTCAGGAGCAAAGTTTGACCTCGCGGGATATAGTCAAACCGTCGCTGCCGTCACCAATTCCGGCACCGTTGCCCTCGGGGCTGGAACGCTGACCGTCGGAAATTCGAGCAACACGACTTTCGACGGTGATTTTACAGGAACTGGCACCGTGGTGAAAGTTGGCACTGGAAAACTTAGCCTTACATGAACCAGTTCTACGACTGGAGCCATTAATGTCACCGCCGGCACTCTGGAGGTTCTCTCGCCGGATGCCCTCGGCGCTGACACGGGTGCAACCAGCGTTACCAGCGGAGGTGAAATCACGCTGGCTCCAAGTCTGACTATAGCCACCGAACCGCTCAATATTGCCGGTGCCGGTCCGACAGGAAATGGTGCAATCAATGTTCCGGCGGGCAGTGCATCATGGAACGGCCCAGTTGCATTGAGTGAGAACGCCACCATCGGTGCAGCTGGCACTCTGACCATCGGCGGTCCTGTTTCACTCGCCGCTAACAATGTTTCCATCACAGGAAATGGTAACATTGTAGTCTTGGGCACAGTCACTGGAGCGGGTTCGATCAACAAAAACGGCAGCGGCACATTGACTCTCGCTGGCACCATTAATTCTACCGGGGGCACCAACATCAACCAAGGGTTGGTAAAGGTTCTGACGGACGAATCGTTGGGTGCGGCAGGTTCGGGTTACCAAACGGTTGTGAACAGCGGTGCCACACTGGAATTGGTCAGCAACGTCGGCATCAACAGCGACAATATTCTGCTGATTGCCGGCAGCGGTGTCGCTCAAGCAGGTGTTCTTCACGCCACATTTTCAGACAATTCGCTCAGCGGGATGATCTCAATGATGGGTAGCGCGTCGGTGAATATAAATAGCGGCAGTTCACTCGCGCTGGGAGCAATTGGTGAACTGGACCTCGGATTGGATCTTACCAAGAACGGCCCTGGAATCCTGCGTCTCCTCGGTGCCAACACCTACACAGGGACACTCATCGTCAATCAGGGAACGGTCAGCATAAACTCCGACAACCGCTTTGGCGGATTGTCCGGGCTTTCGCTCGCGGCAGGCACGACACTCGACTTGAACGATTTCAGCGAAAGCCTCGGCGATCTCTCCGGTGTCGGAACGATCAGCTACGGTCCGATTGGCGGCGGAGTGCTTACGGTTGGCGCAAAAGGGACCAATACGACATTCTCCGGATCTATCATTGGCACGGGGGATTTCGTAAAAACCGGCGCTGGGACGTTTACGCTTGGTGTCAGTAATCTGATTCCGGCAACGAGTTCGGTGAGCATCGAGGGCGGCACACTGAATATCGGCGCGACCACACAAAGCACCGGCCGGTCACTGTCAGTGGCTCACTTTCCGGAACGACCGGCAGCATTACCTCCCCGGCCTTTGAACTGAATACCGCAACAGTCTCCGCAAAGCTTACTGGCGCGGCGTCCACTCTGCTGGTGAGCGGAGGCTACAATCAACTCACGGGCATCAACACCTATGGTGGTGCCACACAGGTTGATGCCGGCACGCTCGAGGTTGCCCTTGGTGGTGCAATCAATGGCAATGGCGGCGTGAACGTGGCATCCGGTGCCACGCTGATTGTGAAGGGCGTCGTCAATGGAAGTGTGAGCATCTCCGGTTCGCTCGAAGGCACCGGATCGGCCACGGGAAATGTGGCCATTCTTGCTGGAGGCGAGATTTCACCCGCTGGCGACAGTGCTGTAGGCATACTTTCCACAGGCCCACTCTCCCTGACAGCAGGAGGAACCTACCAACTCACATTGAATACCACAGGCACTCTGGCGGACAAAGTCATGGCGACCGGTTCTATTTCACTAGGCACCGGCGTGGCGAACCTTGTGGGCATGGATCTTTTCACGCAGATTATGGCGCAGGGAACCACTTTGACCATCCTCGAATCCACGACTGGCGTGAGCGGTTATTTTACCGGCCTGCCCCAAGGGTCCACGTTCACCATCGGTGCGAATAACTTCCAAATCAGCTATCTTGCCGACAGCGGTCGTGACGTCACGCTGATGGCTATTCCAGAGCCGTCCGGATTTTTATTGATCATCTCCGGCATCGCCATGATGCAAATGATACGCCCGCGCAGAAACATCCGTCATACTCAATCGCGCAGGCGCTATTAAGAATCAGCCGGCACTCTCCCCCTGCAAGAGCGACGCACTCCAGCTAGGCAGCATTTGCTTTTATCCGCGCCGCTGTGGCCAGAAGATCGCTGCGAATTCCATTTTCATCCAAAGCCAGATGCCTTTGAAAAGGAGGCGTCCGCTGACGTTGTGTTCGGGGGTGAAGCCGCCGACGAGGAGTCGCCAACCGGCGTTGCGCTGGCCGTATTTTCCGGCGGCGATTTTCTTTTTGGCAAGGCGGGCAAGGCGGCGGTTGTAGAAGGTGATGAGGCGGGCGGCGATGCGACCGGGGCGTCCGTCGAAAGGAAATGCGGCAAACATAGTTGCGGGGTCTTTATACACCTGCGCGACGGGACCAAGGTGGTAGGTCGCGATGTCCATGAGGAAGGCGGCGGCCATGATTTCGGAATCGCCGAGGTAGTAATATTTGTCTCGATAGATGCACTCGAACCAACTGCGGAAGCAAAACGCAAAGCGACGATGATACTCAGCAGGGTCTGGCTTTTCTCCGGCGAGTGCGCTGAGGATGAGGCTGCTCACGCCCTGCGCGGTGAAGGCGCAGAAGTCGAGGCCGGGGCTATAGAGCGGATCTAGAAAGCCGGCTGCGTCGCCGACGCAGGCCCATCCGTCTCCGGCGGTCTGTGTGACGCGGTATGGGAGTTGGGAAAATGCGCGCTGGTCGCCTTCGATGACGCGGGCGTTGGCGAGCATTTCACGCCCGACGGGGTGGGTGCGGCAGTGCGTGAGGATGCGTTCGCCGATTGTCGCACCTTCCGGCGGGCTAAAGAGGCGCGTATCATACACGAGGCCGATGCTGACGTCGCCGCCTTTGAGCGGGATAATCCACACCCACCAGCCGAGACCGCAGAGGTGGTTCGTAGCCCAGCCTCGCGCGGTGCGGGTGGCTTCCATCCATGCGGGAAATTTTTTTCGCAACTCATGGCCGTCCCAATCGCCGACGCCAGTGAAGCGCGCCCACAGCGTGTTTGTGGGATGTTCGGTCATTGGCTCGAAGTTGCCGAGTTTGCGTGCCAGGACTGCGGCGCGACCACTGGCGTCCACGACCCACTTGGCGCGGAGCTGGCGTGTTTCGTCGCCGATTTTTATGTCGAGAGTGTTGTTGCCTGCACCACCGAGTTCGATGGAAGCGAGCTTGGCGGGACGCAAAAGTTCGCAGCCTTCAGCGACGGCGGTGGCGAGGATGTGTTCGTCGAGCGTAGCGCGATCTACTTGAAAACCAGCGAGGCGGGAGTTGTAGCGCGCGCCGATTTCCGCGCACTGGTCGAAAGGCTCATCAGTCGTGCGTGCGAACCACATGCGGAGACCCTGCTTGGGAAGCTGGTGATGGCCGAGGTAGTTGGTGAGGCCGAGCACGCGGGTCAGAAAACACGAGCTGACTTCCGTGGTGCTCTCGCCAACTTTGCGATCAAATTCCGCCGCTTTCTCGATGATGACGATGCGCAGCGAGGGCGTGTGTCTTTTCAAAAGCAAAGCCGTGGCTGCGCCGGTAAAGGCACCACCGATGATGGCCACGTCGCATTCAGTCATGCCCACCCTGTAACGAACCAAACGCAAGTCGGCAAACAATGACGCGCGGCTAGGTGAAATTACCCGTCTGCTTGACGCCGGAGGGCGCGGGGACTAGCGTCTCGGCACTTTTGAATATGGAAACATCCATCGGGCGGCGGACATCCGCACTCCACTGTGGGCGAGCAAAGAAGATTGCGAGCCACCTCCCAATTAGACTCACACCCTGCGCGATCGTGCGCTGACCGCAACCGCGCCGCCACTCTGGCCGCGCACTCTTTACTAAATACTCCGTATGGGACCGTCCCTTGATGTCACACGCCCCCGCAACTTAGATTGGAAACGCGCTGCTGCGCTGCTTTACGGCGACTGGGGCACTAGCAAGGCCTACGTGCTTGGCTATGCGTTCCTTGCACTCGGCTTTGCGTCGCTGCACACAATCATCGCGGTGTGCGCGATTACAGGGCTGGTCGGGCTAAATTATATCGTCGTCTGTAAACATTTCCCCGATGGCGGCGGCGTGTATTCTGCGGCGCGGTCGCAAGGACGGGCGCTGGCGGTGGTCGGCGCGCTCTTGCTCGTGGCTGATCTGACGGTGACTGCGTCGCTGAGTGGCTACGATGCGCTGAAGTATTTCTTTCCCTCCATGCCAAACGTATGGGTGCCCGGCGTGGCTATTCTGGTCGTGATTGCGTTTGGTGTGCTGAACTCATTTGGCCCGCGCCACAGCGGCGGACTCGCAGTCGCTCTGGCCGTGCCGATGGTGCTGCTCGTTGTGATACTCATCGCACTGGCCGTGCCGCATTTTACCACGGACCTCCAGCCTCCACCACCCGGTCACTCCTTCTCACACGCATGGACAGCTTTCGTTAGTTCGATCCTTGCGCTCAGCGGCGTCGAGGCGATCGCCAGTCTGACCGGCGTGATGAAACTCGATCCCGGCTCCACTGCGGAAAAACCGCGCGTAGGCCGTGAGTCGCGTCGCGCCATCATTCCCGTAGCAATCGAAGTTGTCTTCGGCACGATCCTGCTCGGCTGGGCGACGATGTCTTTGTGGAAATGGAGCCACTCAGCATTCGACCCCGAACAAACAATGCTCACGCGACTCACCGAAGACAGCTCGCACGTTCTGCGCGTGCTCGGCGAGGAATTCGGCACGAAAATGTTCGGTCACAGCTTCGGCACGGGCATGGGAATTGTCGTCGGCATCGTCGTCGGCCTACTCCTACTCAGCGCGGTAAACACCGCCATCGCGGCCCTCATCGGTATTCTTTACACCCTTGCTCGCGATGGAGAAATGCCGCGCCCGTTTCTCGCGCTGAACCGCCACGGCGTTCCTAAACTTCCCCTCATCGTCGCCACCGTCCTGCCATGCCTCGTCCTGCTCATCACATACTTTGAGCCGGACAAAGCCCTTGAACGCCTAGGTGAACTTTACGCCATCGGCGTCGTCGGCGCGATTACCGTAAATCTCGGCTCCTGCACTTTTAACAAGCAGCTCGCGCTCAAAAAATGGGAGCGCACCCTATTCGCCATCACGTTCTTTGTGCTGTTCTGCGTCGAGGTTTCGCTCGCCTACGAAAAACATCTCGCACTGTTCTTCGTCGTCATCGTGCTCAGCGTCGGATTCTGGCTGCGCGCACTTTCTCACAAGGCCAGCGGCTTGGCCACCGTCACTGTTGCGAGGGATTTGGCTGAAATGGTTTCGCCAGAAACCATCGAAATGCTCCGCCCGCAGCCGCTCGTCGAGGGGCGGAAATTTCTCGTCGCCGCGCGAGGCGCAACACCAGTGCTCAAGTTCGCACTCAACGAAGCCAAACTTCATAAAGCTGTGCTGTGCGTGCTTTACGTAAAGGAAGTCGCAGTGCTCCTCGGTGGAGCCCAGCCTTCGCAAAGTCGGCGCCTGAGATGGCAGGACGACTCGCAGGCTGCGGGCATCATGTCGCTCATGATGAAACTCGGTGAAGAGGAAGGCGTATGTGTGCAACCGCTTTACGCCGCGTCGAGCGACCCCGCCGGAACAATCGTGGATTTGGCCGCAACACTCGGTGCGGACATGGTGATGCTCGGCTCCACACACCGCGTGAATATGGCCCGCCTGCTCAAAGGGAACATCGCCGAACGTGTCTCCAGCCAACTGCCTGAGAACATCGAACTGATTATTCACGGCTGATTTTTACACACATCATTCAACGCCCATGCAACTCCACGGACACAGCATCATCGCCGGAAAACTCGCGCCAATCAGCGGCAAAACCTTCAACGCATTCAATCCTGCCGATGGTGCGAAACTGGAACCCGCATTTCTCGAAGGGACACACGCAGACGCCGATCACGCGATGCGTCATGCAGAGGATGCTTTCGAGATTTACCGCCGCATCGGAGATGTTGCACGAGCGGAATTTCTCGATGCCATCGCGGATGAAATCATGGCTCTCGGCGACGAGCTACTCCAACGAGCAAATCTCGAAACCGGCCTGCCCTTTGACCGTCTCACTGGCGAACGCGGGCGCACATGCGGACAACTCAAGGCATTCGCCGCACTCATCCGCGAAGGTTCGTGGGTGGATGCGCGCATAGACACTGCGCTACCCGACCGTCAGCCAGTCCCGCGTCCGGATTTGCGCCGGATGCTCGTTCCTTTCGGGCCGGTCGTAGTGCTCGGCGCGAGTAATTTTCCCCTCGCATTCTCCGTCGCCGGCGGCGACACCGCCTCCGCACTCGCCGCAGGCTGCACAGTCGTCGTGAAGGCGCATCCCGCGCATCCCGGCACTTCCGAGCTCACCGCTGGAGCGATTTATAGCGCGATCGAAAAGTGCAAGCTGCCGCACGGCGTATTCTCGCTCATCCATGGCACCGGCGCTGACGCCGCGCTCGCACTCGTGCGGCATCCGCTCGCAAAGGCGCTCGGCTTCACAGGCTCGCTGCGCGCAGGCCGTGCGCTCTTTGACGCCGCAGCAGCGAGGCAGGAACCCATTCCAGTCTTCGCAGAAATGGGCAGCCTGAATCCCGTCTTTCTGCTCCCGGGCGCGTTGCGCGAGCGCGGCGAACAAATCGCCGCCGGACTCAAAAACTCATTCACCATGGGAGTCGGGCAGATGTGCACCAAGCCCGGTCTCATCTTCGCGCTCGGCGGCCCTGACTTCGATTCCTTCGCACAAAAATTCCGCACACAACTCCAGTCCGCCACGTGCGGCACGATGCTTCACCGCGGAATCTGCGACACCTACTACGCTGGCATTGAGCGAGTGCGTGTATTGAAAGGCGTGGTCGTCCTTGGAGAAAGTGACGCCGACGCCGACGCTGCAAAAACGCAAGCCGAGCCAGTCGCATTCGTGACCGACGTGGAAAATTTCCTCCTCCACCGCGAATTGCAGGAGGAAGTCTTCGGTCCATACACACTGCTCGTCACCGCACGCAGCACCGCGGAACTCGAAGCCGCTGCGCGCAGCCTCGCCGGCCAGCTCACCGGGACACTCCATGGCACGCCCGAAGATATCACCTCATTCTGCAGCCTCACAGAAATCCTCGAACGCAAAGCCGGTCGCGTGGTTTTCAATGCCTTCCCCACCGGCGTCGAAGTCTGCCCTTCAATGCAACACGGCGGCCCCTACCCCGCCACGACCGACTCTCGTTCTACGAGCGTGGGCACCGCAGCCATTCAGAGATGGGTGCGCCCCGTGTGCCTGCAAGGATTCCCACCATCCTCACTACCGCCCGAGCTTCAGGACGACAACCCGCGCAAAATCATGCGCACCATAAACGGAGTCCTGACTCGCTAATTAATTTCCAAACTCCGGCTCAAAGTAGGGCTGCGAAATAGTGCGAATTTTCGTGTCAGCAGGCAGCGGCCACTCGGGTTCCTTGTTTTCTTTGGAGACAAACGACACGCCAACTTTGATTGAGGGGCAGCGGATCATGACGAAGCGATGAATACCGTCGGCGTATGACTCGTGGCGGAAAATGCGGGAGAGCTCGGCGTAGGTCGATCCTTCGTGTAAACTGCTCGCCTCACGCCAGCGCACGTCGAGATATTCACGCACTGAAAAATAGCGGTTCGCCTCGTCTCCGGTGAGTTTTACTTCGCCATTATCCGCACGCAGCACCACTTGCTCATGCGGGCTGATAGCCAATGGAGCGATTGCTTTCACCGGAGATTTTTTTCCGATGTCGGCTCTGGCCTTGAATGACGCGAGCGGATCGTTTGGATCTACCACATGAGGGCCCTTCGTCGCGATGGGCTGTAATTTATCCACCAGATCGTTCGGGACCGAGACAACGCCGGGCTGTATTGTATTGGTTGCGTTAAAATCGGTAGCAACGGAAGGCGTTCCTTCACGCGTCGATACCATCGGCACTTTGAGACTTGGATCTGCCTCGATTCGGGCGTCGTCGTTTGCAGCTAGATTGCCAATTTGCACCTTTTGCACATCGCGCACCTGCACAACACCATCTCCCTTTAGCCCGCTGCCGCCGAGGCTCACACCAATCGCATACACGCCAAAAGCAAAGACTAGACACGCTGTGGCGAGTTGCCAGAAACCAGCACGCTGCCACCACGCTGGCTGCCCTGTAACCACAACGTTTTCGAGCGGTAGATTCGCTGCTTTTCCCGCAATGCTCGCGGCGCGAAACACGGCGTCGCGGTGATGCTCACACAGCGCCGGGGCTGTTTCGGTTTTCAGCGTCTCGCGGAGGATGCCTGCCATCTCCCGCGTCTCTGCGATTTCTGCATTGGCTTGTGGTTGCACGAGAATGGCGCGTTCGATTTCAGCGCACTCGTTGGCGTCGAGTTCGTTGAGTGCGTAGGCGGTGAATTTTGGATCGTCGTAGCTCATAGTGCGGTGCGTAGGCGGATTGGAATGGCATCGAGTGGTGCTTCGCGCAGAAGTGTGCGCAGTTTTTTCAGTCCGACGTGGAGCAAGAAACCCACGTTCGTGACCGTGAGGCCTGTGATGTCCGAAATTTCTTTGTAACTGAGATCGTTCTGAAATTTGAGGCGAATGACCTCGCGCTGATTGGGTGTCAGCGCATCGAGCAACTTCAGCAGCCAGTCGGCAGCGTCACTGGATGCGAGTTCCTCGTCCGGCCCCGGCTCTTCGCTCATGCGCTCCTCGGGCATCGGCATGGGGATGATGCGGCTGTATTTCCGCACGTGGTCGAGCGCACGATTGCGCGTCACGGTGAAAAGCCACGCCTCGACGTGCCGTGTGTCGGACGGATCGAGAGCGACTTCGCTCACTGCCTCAGCTTCGTTTGTAGTGCGTGCGGGTTGCATGGCATCATCACCTCCCACCTCGCCACTGATGATGCGCGCATACCGAATGAACGCATCTTGAACGACATCGCGGGCACTCTCTAAATCGCCCACTATGCTCTGGGCATAGCGAACAAGCGGCCGCTCATAGCGGTCGAGTAGCCCGCGAATATCGGTGGCGGGTGGTGGCGTCATGACTTTCTATACTTGGGAGACGCGGCTTACGGGTGGCTTCTTAGAGTTTATGCAAAAAATCAGGCACGTCCTCTATTTTCAACGTCCCTCTCAATCAATCGGCTCGTGGTGGTCATCCTCAGGGCGGGCCGCCCTTGCCTCCGCAAGCGCCTCATGTTTCGCGCGACGCTTTTCGAGAAAATAGATGAGCCAGATGCACCCTTCAAAAAGCGCCATAATCGGCAGGGCAAAGATGATCAGCATGAAAAGGTCAGGCGTCGGCGAAATGATGCCCGCCAGCACGAGAGCGATCGCATGGCCGTAAGTGCGCATCCCTTTCACCCACTCATAGCTGAGCAAACCAATTCCATTCAGCGTCACCATCACCACCGGGAGCTCGCAGATGAGCCCCACGGCGATGCTCAAGTGCGTCACAAATCCGTAGTATTGGCTCATGGTCCAACTCGACTTCACCCCCAGACTGGCGGCGTCATCGTGAAGCCAGCGCAAAGTCGTCGGCAAAACGAAAAAGTAGCAGAGCAACACACCGATCAAAAATAGGAAGAACCCTATGCCCACAGCCGGCAGCACGTATTTCTTCTCCTTTTTCGTCAGCGCCGGCAGCACGAATTCCGCGAGAAAATAAAACAACAGCGGAAATGAAGCGACGATGCCCGTGTAAAAAGACAGCGTGAAAGACATCGTCACCGATTCGATGGGGTTGATGCTGATCAGCGTGCTCACACTCTCCTTGCCGAGCGCTACAGTGAGCGGATAGGCGAGCGCAGTGGCGATTTGCCTACGGAAACAAAACGCCAGCACCATCGCGATCCCCAGCGTGGTAATCATCTTGATCAGCGTCCAACGCAAATCCTCCAGATGATCGAGAAATGGCTTCACCACTTCTCCATCGGCGGCTGCGGACTCGTCGCGCTTTTTAAATAGCTTCGTTAAAAACCACATGGGCGGCGGAAGATGCTGAGTCGGGCTTGCCGTGTGAAGCGCAATCCCATCGCGTTAAATATTCACCACACCCATCGCCACCATCCGCGCAAACGCCGCCAGCGTATTTGCATCGCGCACTTCACCGCTCGCAATCATCCCGCGCAACTCAGCGGGAGAAAATGCACGACACTCCGTAATCGCCTCCGACTCATCGGGCCGCGCACCGCCTTCCGCCGCGATGACCGGACGCGCCAGCAGCAGATGACTATGCTCATCGGTAAACCCCGCACTCGGGAAAAAATGCCCCAGCGAAATCATCTCCCCGCCCGGTGCCAGCGTATGCCCCGCCTCCTCGTGCAACTCACGCAACCCCGTCGCGCGGATCGCATCCGGTTCCTCGTTGGCATCAATCTGCCCCGCCGGAAACTCCCAAATCGTCGCACGAATCGGCACCCGCTCCTGCCGCACGAGCAGGAACTTCCCCTCCTCCGTCAGCGGCGCCACTACCACCGCCCCCTTCCGATGCGTAACCGTCCAATCAAAAGGCGTCGCCCGTGTCGGCGAAGTCACCGTCACCTTGTGAACTTCGAGATACGGATTCGCAAAAAGCGTGTCATCGCCGACGAGATGCCAGCCAGCCGAGTCGCGGATAAAATCATGAAAGCGCATGGGAAAAGTCGGGCGAAAGTAGTCAGCGACTTTGATCGGTCAATCCCTCTGCGCTCAAAAGCAGACAACAACCCGCAACTCAAACCACAGGTAAATGCTCATACGGCATGGCTCCACGACACAACCCGCCATTCGTCATTTTCCACCCGCTTCCCCAGCGTCGCCCTAAAGTCAATCGTCCAATCGGCGGCCACAGATTTTTCCGTCACCCGCATTGCTTGCGCGGCGGGGCGTGCTGCGATCCCGGCATGTCCTACACTCACACTCTCCCGATGCGCGGCAACCCTGCATTCGCCACCGACTCCTGCATCCTCTACGACCTCCGCCGCTGCCTCGATGAGGGCTATCTCGCCGATGGCTTCCGCCGCATCACAACACCCGCCCATGTCATCGCCCTCATGGATCAAATAGACGCCCTCGCCTGGCGCTTCCGTGAACGCCCTGTCCCGTGCGAACGCCGCCTTCGCGAAATCGCCTTCTACAGCGAACACGCATACCCCGAATACGAATATTGCCCAGTTTGGGAGGATTGATGTTGTCGCCTTTCGCAAAAGACATCGCGGCGCATTTTTGGCAGCACGCCTGTTTTGTTTTGATTCCCCGCATCACCATTCTCATAAGCGCAGACATGCCTTTTCGCCGTAGTTTGATGACCGCCGCCTGCCTGCTCGCAGTCCTCGGTATGGAAATCGCCAGCCCCGCGAAAACTCCGCCAAAAACAACAGCCCCCCCCGCCTCCTGCGGACGACCCACTCGTGGATCTCGCCACAGTGGACAACACCATCCTCGTCGAACTCCGCTATGCAACCCCTCGCAACATCGCCGGAAGACAGCTATATCCTCCCAAGGCACGTTGCATCGTGCGCCGTCATATCGCCGATGGGCTCAAGGTCGCGCAGGCATGGTTGCGACCTCAGGGCTACGGACTGAAGATATGGGATGCATACCGGCCTCCCGAGATACAGCAGGCGCTTTGGGAAATTTCGAAAAACGGATCTTTCGTTTCCTCCCCGGGCAGCGGTCGCGCACTGCATACATGGGGCATCGCGGTGGATGCCACGCTCGTGGACAGTGCAGGAAAGGAGATGAAAATGCCCACGGATTTCGACGACTTCAGCGCATCCGCAGGCATGCACTACCGCGGTCCCGATCCTCACATCGCCGCAAACCTCAAGCTCCTGCAAAATGCGATGGGGCGCGGCGGTTTCCTCGGGATGAAAACCGAATGGTGGCATTTTATCGGAAAACACTGGCGCACCTTCACGCCCGTGCAGGTGGATTCCTTGTTGCCGGGAAAAGATGGGCGCTGGCCTGCTCCGCAAGTGACACCTGCCACCACCAAGAGCCAGGCAGCACAGCGCCCATCCGACACAGCAACTCCACCACGCCAACCCCGTTAGGCAATCATCCTTTATCCTTCGTCGCTCATCCCTCATCCTTTCCCATCATGTGTAACCGCTACGTCCAATCCGGCAAGGAAGTGAGGCCCGGCCAGCGCACCCGCGTCCTCCTGCGCAGCGCGGCCGGGAAGTTCGATGTGCCTTTTGAAAATGTCATCTTTGGCGGGCCCGCACGCAGTGAAAGCCGCAACTACTGGCTCCGCCGCGAGCAGGCCGAGTCCGTCATTATCCCCGACATCTCCCGCTTCGGCGAAAAGGACAAATCCACCGGCCAGCAAAACTGGGAGGATGTCCCGGCAGGCACTGCACTAGATGGTCTCCTGCTCCCCACCCCGCCCGGAAAAGACTACCGCCTCCTCAAAATCCTCACCCAGCCCGCCACCCCCGAGCAAGTCTGCCGCCTCGGCAATGACCGCGCCCCGGTGATTGCAGATCACGCTTGAGCGAATCCGCGCTTCGCCCAATGAAACTGCAAACGCTCTCACACTTTGCTGGAAATCTGCGCGACGCTGTTTACTATCCCCCGCCATGAAGGTTCATGTTTTGCAGATTCCGGAGGACGGGAAGCACTATGAAGGCGAGGAATCGTCCGAAGTGCTCGAACTCAAAGACCCGCACGCGCGCGCACGTGCCGTGGGGCCGATCCACTACAGCCTCGATGTGGGGCTGAGTGAGGGCGGGCTTTTTGCCACGGGGACTGTGTCCGCCGAGGTGGAGTGTGAATGTGTGCGCTGTCTGAAAAAATTCCGGCAGGTGCTGGAGGTGCCGGATTTCGCATGCCAGATCGAACTCGAAGGTCGTGAGACGGTGGACTTGACAGAACACATCAGGGAAGACATCTTGCTCGCCCTTCCGGCCCATCCGCACTGCGACTGGAGCGGTGAAAACGTCTGCAAGGCCGATTTTTTCACTGATAAAGTCGCCGTCGTCGAGCCACTCGAAGATAATCGCGATGCATGGAAGTCACTTGATAAACTGAAACTTTAACTAACACAGAAACATGGGCGTCCCAAAACGTAAAAAATCCAAGATGCGTCTCCGCACGCACAAAGCATCACTCCGCTGGCACGCACCGCTGCTCAATAAATGCAGCAAGTGCAGCAGCACCTGCCAGAGCCATCGCGCGTGCCCAAGTTGCGGCTATTATGCCGGACGCCAGGTGCTCACGATTGGCGCGTAAGCAAATTTTCCAAAACCCCTCAGCCGCCCCGCTTCATTGCGCGGCGGCTGAGTTGTTTTTTGGCTTGATGCTTTTTTGCCTTTGCCTACGCATGGGCACCCCCTCTTCCACCTGATGAAAATCGCGCTAGATGCAATGGGCGGCGACTACGCCCCGGAAAATATCATCCACGGCGCAGTGCTCGCCCTCCGCGAGTTCCCCCACATCACAAGGCTCTTCCTCACCGGCGACACGCCGCGCATCGAAGCCGAGCTGCGCAAGCACGGCTGCAACGACTCGCGCATCGAAATCGTCCACACCACGCAAGTCGTGGACATGGCGGACAGCGGCCTCGATTCCGTGCGGCGGAAAAAGGATAGCTCCGTTTCTCGTGCGGTGGACTTGGTGAAAGACGGCAAGGCACAGGCCATCGTCAGCGCCGGACACACAGGCGCGGCGGTCACGGCTTCGCTCATCAAATTGCGCTGCCTTCCCGGCATCGAGCGCCCGGCCATTGCGAGCATCATGCCATCACTTGGCAAGCACTGGGTGCTCATTGACGCCGGCGCGAATCCCGACGCCGAGCCTTCGCACATCGTGCAAAACGCATTCATGGGCGCGGCCTACGCGCAGAGCGTGCTCGGTCGGAAAAATCCCGAAATCGGCCTCATGTCCAACGGCACCGAGGAGGAAAAAGGAAACGCAGCCACGAAGGAAACCCGCGCACTACTCCGGGCCATCCCCGCGCTGAACTTCCGGGGCAACGTCGAGGGACACGATCTTTTCAATGACCCGCCCGACGTGATCGTGTGCGATGGATTCGTCGGCAACATCCTCCTCAAAACGTGCGAAGCCATGGCCCACGCCATGTTCTCCATGATCAGGACCGAGATTCACTCCAGCCTCCGCACGAAAATCGGCGGACTGCTCGCCAAGCCCGCATTCAAGCGCATCCACAAAAAAACCAACGCCGACGAATACGGCGGGATGCCGCTGCTCGGCGTCAACGGAGTCACCATCATTTCCCACGGCGGCGCGTCCGCACTCGCCATGAAAAACGCCCTGCGCATGGCCTGCGAAACCATCCGCCACGAAGTCAACCCGCACATCATCGAAGCCGTCCAGCGCCACCATGATCAAGCCACAGCCACACCCGCGTAACAACTCGCCGAAACGCACCGTCTCCATCATCGGCACCGGCAGCTACGTGCCGGAAAAAATTCTCACCAACGCAGATCTCGAAAAAAGCGTCGAGACCACCGACGAGTGGATCACCACACGCACCGGCATCAAGCAACGCCGCATCGCCGCCGATGGTGAACTCACCAGCGACATGGCCGCCAAGGCCGCGCTCGCCGCCTTGGAAAATGCGGGCATCACCGCCGAAGAAATTGATCTCATCATCGTGGCCACCGTCACGCCCGATATGTTCTTCCCCAGCACCGCCTGCTTCGTGCAGACAAAAATCGGCGCGAAGAACGCCGCGTGCTTCGACGTCAGCGCAGCATGCTCCGGCTTTCTCTACGGCATCGAAATCGCCCAGCAGTTCATCACCTCCCACACGCACGACACTATCCTCGTCATCGGCGCGGAGAAACTTTCCAGCATCGTCAACTGGACCGACCGCAACACCTGCGTCCTCTTCGGCGACGGCGCTGGCGCGGCCATCCTCCGCCATCGCGCACACGGCCACGGTGTCATTGCCACACGCATGGGCAGTAACGGCGAACTCGCAGACATCCTCAAAATTCCCGGCGGCGGCTGCGCACTTCCCACCACAGCGGAGAACGCCGCCGAGCGCCACGCCACCATCCAGATGAACGGACGCGAGACCTACAAACACGCCGTCACCGCCATGGTCGAAAGCGCGCGGCAGGTCCTCGACGACGCCGGCCTCACGCCCGCCGACCTCGCCTGCATCATCCCCCATCAAGCCAATCTCCGCATCATCGAAGCCATCGCCGACCGCCTCGAAGTCCCGATGGACCGCTTCATGATCAACCTCGACCGCTTCGGCAACACCAGCGCCGCCGCAGTCGCCATCGCCCTCGACGAAGCCAACCGCACCAACCGCATGAAAGTCGGCGACTACGTCCTCCTCGTCGTCTTCGGCGGCGGCCTCACGTGGGCCAGCTCCGTCATTCAGTGGTGAGCGTTCACTCTACAACTGAGCTGACAGTTATGACTGCCTTTATGTCAGTCATTATATCCTGTTTCGCCATCAGCATATTTCGAGACATACGCGATGGCGAAATTACGCGAGTAAACGGTGGAAAAGGAACGTCGCGCTCGGACAAACCGTTCAGGTTCTGGATGCACAACATGGTAAAAATAGTCATGCTCTCACTCATGTTCGGAGTGATACTTCTTGGGATTTATAAAGAGTGGAAAAAGCTGTAGCGTCTTTGCTTTTCCATGCTCACCGACACCCACGCCCATCTCGACTACCCCCAGTTTCAGGCAGACTTCCCCGGCGTCCTCGCTCGTGCGGAAAGTGCGGACGTCACCCGCTTCGTCGCCATCGGAACTGGGCTGGAAAGTAGCCAGCGCGTCCGCGAACTCGCCATCCAGTTCCAAAAAATCTTCGCAGCCGCCGGCATTCACCCCAACCACATCCCCGACGAACGCCCTGACTTCCTCCCATCGCTCCGCGAAATCGCACAGCACCCGCGCGTCGTCGCCATCGGCGAAACCGGGCTCGACTACTTTCGCCTCGCCAAGGACGACACCGCCTCGCGCATCGCACAAGCCACCGCATTTCGCACACAGCTCGACCTCGCCGTCGAACTACGCAAACCCGTCGTCATCCACGAGCGCGCCGCGTGGGACGACACCCTCGCCATCCTCCGCGAATACACAGGCTGCATCCGTGCCGTCTTCCACTGCTTCGGCAAATCCCCCGCGCACGCCGCAGAAGTCATCGCCCTCGGCCACCTCGTCAGCTTCACCGGCATCGTCACTTTTAAAAACGCCCCCGACGCCCAGGCCAGCGCCGCCACCGTCCCCGCCGGGAAATTCATGCTCGAAACCGACTGCCCCTACCTCGCCCCCGAGCCCCATCGCGGCAAAGTCTGCGAGCCCGCCCACGTCCGCAATATCGCCGAACGCATCGCCACCCTCCGCAACATTCCCCTAACACAACTCGCCGCCGAAACCGAAGCCACCGCGACCGCATTCTTCACGTTCCCCGATTAATGCGCGGAAGGTGCCGAGTGCTGCGTGCTGGCAGCGGGTTGCACATCATGTTCAGCGGAGTGTGAGTGGCCTCCGAAGTGCGCATAGGCGGCTAGGCAGAGGCCAATCACAGTGACACCGACACCGAGTTGAAAGAAGACTTTGACCTCAGTGAGCAGCACGAGGGAACAGAGGACGACGGCGATGTGGAGGCAGATTTCTGAGAATTCAAACCAGTGGTGTTTGTGGGCAGCGGTCTCGGCAGCAGTGCGGTCAGCTTCGGCTATCACGAGGATGTCCTTGTTCTCTGTTTCATACTCGGCGTTCTTCGCGGCGAGTTTGCTCTTTTGCTCCTCGATAATTTTTCGCTGCGCGTCGGTGGGCGTTCCAGCGAGTTCAAATTCGATGCGTTTGAGTTCGAGTTCGTTGGCGTAGCTGCGCTGGCGCTTGGCCTGATACCATGCGTAGCCGTTGGACGCCTTCACTTCCTTAACGATCATCTGATTCGCCTGTTGATGCGCAAGGGCGGATACAATCGCCATGACCACGGCGAGGACGGAGATGAAGATGCCGATGCGCTTTTGCTCGGGGTTTTCTGCGTGATGAGGAAGGCTTCCAGACATGGCGCTGGAAAAATCACATCAACACCGCACTGGCGAGCCGAATCCGGCGCCTTATGTTCAACGCTGGACGAAAGTGATAGGCCATGCCACCTGTGTCGTCCGCATTATCGGCACCCGTATGCCATTTCTCCGCCAGTTTGTTTTTTATGTTGTCGCGACGCTTTGTGTGGCGTTCTTTTTTGACGCCGTGCCTGCTGTTGCGAATACCACGGTCAGCCTCGGCTCGGTCACGCAGATCACAGGGCCGCAGGATTTTGATCTCACGGGCGAGTTTATCTACGCGATTAATTTCTCGGCAAACGATCCGGCGCGCACTGTCAGTGGGGTGACTTTTCTGCCGGACACGCAGTCTATCCCCGGCGCGGTGCTCTACGGGCCGAACAATGTGACGCCATGGGGGACACGGCCGGAGTTCGGTTCTTCGACAGATGCGAATGAGCTTGAGGAAATTCTGCAAGACATCCGCTGGGCATCCTCTCCCGACACGCTCAGCGCGCAGCTCGCAGTGACGGCGGGAGAACGCTACAAGCTGCAGGTGCTGATTTCGGCGAATCGCTTCGAGGATCGGAAATGGGACATCCGCGTGAACGGACAGAATGCGGTGGATGAAATCACCTCGCTGGGCGTGTCGCCGGGGCAAACGTATTCGCAAAATCGCGCCACTCTTTTCAGCTACGAGTTCATCGCGCCCACGAGCACAGTAACGGTGCAGATGGGGAGTCTTTTCGGCGCAAATGAGGCTGGCGACCGCAATCCGATCTGGCAGGCGCTCACACTCGAAAGGATTTTCATCCCGCCGACGCCGGATGATGTGGTGCTTTCACCTTCGCAGTTTTTCCCGGCGCAGACGGCGGCGATTGGAACGCTGCAGGTCATTGACCGGAAGTCAGCGCCGGTTTCGCACACGCTGTCGTTCGTCACGGGCGATGGCTCGACGGACAATGCGAAGTTCACCATCGCAGGCGGGCAACTTTTGCCGCAGCCGTTCAATTTTTCTGCGGTAGCACCGGGCACGACCTACTGGATCCGCGTGCGTGCGGTGGATACTGCGGACGCAAACCGCTTTATCGAAAAGGCGCTCACAGTCAGTATTGCCGCACCTCTAGCACCGACCGCAGTGACGCTCGATGCGACCACGGTATCTTCACTCAGCCAGCCGGGAGCGCTCGCAGGAAATCTCCAGGCGACGGATCCAAACAGCTTCGACAAGCACACGTTCGCGCTAGTGTCGGGCACCGGAAGCACCAACAACGCGCTCTTTACCGTGTCGGGCGGCGAACTGCGTATCGCACAGACGATCCCGGTCGGTATGGGAAGTGTATCGCTGCGTTTGCGCGCGACAGATCTCGCGGGTCTCACAGTGGAAACAGTGATCGTGCTGCCAGTAATTGACCCGCAACTTCGCATCAATGAACTGCTCTCCGGCAATACGACCGGACTGAAAGACGAATCGCTCCAGCCCCAAGACTGGCTCGAAATTTACAACGCGTTGTCGCAGCCGGTTGATTTGGCGGGATGGTATCTCACCGATGACGCGGGCAATTTGACGAAGTGGCAGTTTCCATCGCGGGTCATCGCGGCGAACGGATACCTTACGGTTTTTTGCGACGGCCGCGAAACACCACCATCGGGCTCGTCATTGTTGCACACCAATTTCTCCCTCAGCAGCGGCGAGCGCGTGATGCTCGTGAAGCCCGACGGCGTCACCATCGCGAGCGAACTCAATCCCACGGCATCGCTCCCGAACGTCACTTACGGCTGGAACGCTGCTGGAACTCAGACCGGCTACCTCGTCTCGCCGACGCCAGGCGCGGTGAATTCCGCACTCGCGACGATTGGGGGAAACGCGGTCACTTTCAGCCAGCCGCACGGCTTTTACACGAGCAGCTTTTCCCTCACGCTTACGGCGGCCCCCGGTTCGACGATTCGCTACACGCTTGACGGCTCGAAGCCGACAGCGACCACAGGCACTGTCTATAGCGGGCCGATTACGATTTCCCCGGACACGAACGGTCCGACGCGCGGCACACGCATCGTGCGCGCCATCGCTGTGAACTCGCAGGCCGCCTATGCGCCGGTCGTGACACAGACATATCTTTTCATCAACGGAACGGGAACTCCGTCGAGCAACGGCGTAGTCGGGCAATCGAATTTGGTAGCGTCCATCACGGGCAACGCGACCTACGGACCTTTGCTCGACGATGCGCTGCTGGCTCTGCCTTCGGTGTCGGTAATTTTGCCGTCGGGTCTTTCGACCTCGGAGGCTGAGGCGTCGGTGGAGCTTTTCAACCCGACGGGAGTGGAGGCCGGTTTTCAAATCAATTGCGGAGTCAACGCCACGGGCACCACCAGCCTCGGCTCGCCGAAGCTGAGCATGGCGGCGAAATTCCGCACGCAATACGGACCGTCGAAGTTGGAGTATCCAGTATATGATGTCGGCTCGCTCGCGCCCGGGGCCGCGGTTCAGTTCAAGGAATTGCGGCTGCGCAGTCATTCGCACGACACGTTTTACTGGCTCGGCACCGCCGAAAATCCGCCAGTGCCCTACGGTTCTCCATCCATCACGCGCAGCGGCGACGCGCAGATCGGTCGCAATCTTTGGATTGAAGAAATGCAGATCCTCATGGGCCAGCCTGGGAAGCACGGGCGGCAGGTGCATCTTTATCTCAACGGCTCTTACCACGGCATCTATCACATCGAGGAGCATGCCGATGATGACTACATGGCGAGTTATTTTCCCGGCAGCTCTGACGATTTTCACTACACCGGCGGAGCCACAACCGGGAGCGACCACGGCAACGGCGATACGTGGTCAGCGACGTGGGCCTCCGTGAAAAACAGCCTCGGCAATTACAACGAAGCGAAGCGGTGGGTTGATGTCACCAACCTCGCCGACTACATGGTGCTGAGTTTTTACGCGGGCAACGACTGGGATTGGGACACAAACCACAACTGGGGCGCAGCCGGACCGAAGCTGCCGGACAAAGGCGGGTGGAAATTTTTCGAGCAGGACTCGGACATCGCGTTGCAGGCACTGAATGCCGATTGCACGGACCACAATGTGCCCGACGGCATTTTTTACACGCTGATGAACTACGAGGATTTCCGCGTGCTATTCCGCGACCGCGCCTACAAGCACCTCTATAACGACGGCGTGCTCACGCCCGTGAAAGCTGGTGCGCTTTACGACGCACGCATGACGGAAATCTACACAGCCGTCATCGCTGAAACAGCACGCTGGCAGCCGGGCTCCAGCGTTTCTCCGTTACCGTGGGATCGCGATCAGGAGTGGGTGAATGAGTGGAATTATTTGAAGAACACATACTTCCCCGGTCGCACAGCGGTCTTGTTGAACCAGCTCCGCGCACATCCAAACTGGTGGCCGGTTGAACCGGTGGTGATGAACCAGCACGGCGGCTCGGTGGCGACGGGATTTGTGGTCACGCTCACCGCACCGGCGGGTTCCATCTACTACACCACCGACGGCTCCGATCCCCGTTCTTATAACACCACCACGGGCGTTGATACCGTCTCTCCAACTGCCCTCCTTTACTCCGGCCCGATCAGCATCCTCAATTCACGCACCATCCGCACGCGCGTCAGAAACTCCGGCACGTGGAGCGCAATCAACGAGGCCACATTCTACACGCCTCAGGACTTCACCAAACTCGTCGTCACGGAAATCAACTACAACCCTCCGGCCTCCGGTGCCATCTCCGGCGATGAATTTGAATTTCTCGAACTTAAAAATATCGGAACCGGAGCGCTCGATCTTAGCGGCTGCACATTTACTGACGGCATCGTTTACACATTTCCCATCGGCACGATCCTCGCACCGGGCGGCTTTTTCGTTCTGGCGCGCGATGCCACGGCGGGGCAGACGAATTTTCACGCGCGCTATTCCGGCGTTACGGTGAACGGCATCTACACGGGCAAACTCGACAACAACGGCGAGACAATCACCCTCGCCGCTCCTACGGGCGGAAATATCTTTTCAATCACCTACGACGACTCCCTTCCATGGCCGGTCACGGCAGATGGCAATGGGTTCACCGCAGTTCCGAAAGTTTCCGTTTATAACTCCGACAACGGCTTGAACTGGCGGGGCAGCACCAACATTTTCGGTTCGCCCGGCGCGAATGATCCGGCGGCAAGCACCAGCGTTGTCATCAATGAAGTGCTCACGAATTCCACATTGCCGCTCAGGGACACCATCGAACTTTTCAACCCCACCAACGCCAGCGTGAACGTGGGATACTGGTGGCTCACCGACGATCCAAGCATTCCGAAGAAATTCCAAATCCCGGCGAATACGATCATTCCGGCGGGTGGCTACGCTGTGTTTAATGAAACGAATTTCAACCCCACGCCGGGCGATGGCAACAGCTTCGCTCTCAATTCCGCAGGCGATGACGTGTATCTTTTCTCCGGCGACGCCGCTGGAAATCTCACCGGCTACAGCCACGGCTTTGCATTCTCGGGAGCTGAGCAAAATGTTTCCTTCGGACGCATCGTCAACAGCGCAGGCGATGAATATTTTCCGCGCCAGTTCAATAACACCTTTGGCGCACAAAATAGCGCACCGAAAGTCGGCCCGCTCGTAATCAACGAGATCATGTATCACCCCTACACCGGCTACGATGAGTTCGTGGAAATCCGCAACATCAGCAGCAACGCCGTCCCGCTCTACGACCCCTCGAACCCCACCAACACATGGAAAATCGGAGGCCTCGGCTATAACTTCGCCATCGGCCAGAGCATCCCCGCCAGTGGCTACGCGCTCGTCGTCGGAATCGATCCAGCGACGTTCCGCACGAAATATAGCGTCCCAGTCGGCGTCCAGATATTCGGCCCATTCACCGGAACTATGCAGGATAATGGCGAACGTATTTCCCTCGAAATGCCCGACACACCCGTGCTCAACAATCTCGGCCAGACAGTCATCCCCTACGACATCATAGACACCGTCCGCTATAACAACCTTGCCCCATGGCCGCTCATCGCCGACGGCGCAGGACCGTCACTCCAGCGCGCCGTCGCCACCGCCTATGGCGACGAACCAACTAATTGGTTCGCCGATGGACTCACTGCTGGTTTCCCAAATGGTATCAACCAACTCCCCACGGTCTCCATCACCGCGCCCGCCACCAACTCACCATACACCGTCCCCGCCACAGTAACCTTTACCTCCACAGCCTCTGATCCCGATGGTTCGATCCTCAAAGTCGAATACTTCTCTGGCAGCACCAAAATCGGCGAATCCAGCACCGCACCCAATTTCTCCTTCGCGTGGACGTCCACTCCCGGCGCCCACACCATCACCGCAAAAGCCACCGACAACAGCCTCGGCACCACCGTGTCCGCAGCCATTACAGTTTACGCCACCAACTCCATCACCCAGGGACTCAAGGGCGACTACTACCCCAACAAAACCCTCACCGCTCCCATCGTCGGCACGCGCACCGACGCCTTCTCATCCACCAACACCATCAACTTCAGCGTCTCTAGCAGTCCTGCCTGGCCCACTAACTACAGCTTCCCAAACCTCACCGGCACCACCAACTTCAGTGTCCGCTGGAGCGGACAAGTCCGCGCTACCGTCAGCGGTAACTATACCTTTAGCACCGTTGCCAACGACGGCGTGCGCCTCTTCGTCAACGGCACCCAGATCATCAGCAACTGGAACGACGTCGCAGACACCATCACTACCACCACCACCTCCAGCGCCATCGCCCTCACCAGCGGCCAACTCTACGACATCGTCCTCGAATATTACCAGAACACCGGCACCGGCAGCATCAATTTGAAATGGGTCGTCCCGGGCTCCTTCCAAAACAACGTCCCCCAAACCGTCCTCTACCCAGACAGCGTCCCCATCATGGTCAACCACCCCGCCGCAGTCTCCAAAGACCAGGGCCAATCCGCCACCTTCACCGCCCTCGCCTCCGGCCACGGCCTCACCTACCAGTGGCGTAAAAACGGAGCCTTCATCTCCGGCGCCACCTCACAAACCTACACCATCCCCTACTGCATGCCCGGCGACGCCGCCCAATACAGCGTCTTTGTCTCCAACAGCTACGGCTTCGCCATCAGCAACAACGCCCAACTCACCGTCACCTTCACCGATACCGACAGCGACGGCATCCAGGACTGGTGGGAAACCGCCAACGGCATGAACCCCACCAGCAACGCAGACGCCACCAGTGACACTGACGGCGACGGCATGACTAACTTGCAGGAATTCCTCGCCGGCACAAACCCCAACGACCCCAACAGCAAACTTAACGTGAATATCTCTCCCTCGACGCTCACCGCCGGCTACACCCTCACCTTCACCGCGCAGCCCTACAAGGCCTACACCATCCAATTCAAAGACAGCCTCGCCGCCGCCTCATGGACGAACCTTCAGATCTACAGCGCAACCCCCGTCCAGCAAACCATCACCTTCACCGACACCACGGCCACCAGTTCCAGATTCTATCGCATCACCACGCAATAGAAAATCACGCCACCTCATTTCGACTTTGTTTTTTTGTCTTTAAAAAGGGAGTTGGCCGACAAGGATTCGAACCTTGACTAGGTGAGTCAAAGTCACCTGTGCTACCTTTACACCATCGGCCAATGGGCGCGGGAAAATAGCGGGCACTTCAGGCAGGGCAAATCCAAAGTGCGCCGAATGTGATTTTACACTGCGGTTTCGCTCTTCTCGGCGCGTTTGCGGGCGTTGGCGTCGAGGATCTTTTTGCGAAGACGAATGCTCTTTGGAGTGACTTCCACGTATTCGTCGGGCGCGATGTATTCGAGCGAGCGTTCGAGACTGAGCTTGAGCGCGGGCGGAAGCGCGATGCCTTTGCCGTCACCTTGCGAGCGCATATTGGTGAGCTTCTTGGCGCGGCAGGGATTCACGGGCATGTCTTCGTTACGGCTGTTTTCGCCGACGATCATGCCTTCGAATATTTCCTCCTGCGGATCGATGAACAGACGGCCACGTTGCTGGATTGTATCGAGCGCGTAGGCGGTGCTGACTCCGTTTTCCATGCTGACAAGAACGCCGGTGTTGCGGTTCGGAATTTCGCCCTTGTGCGGGCCGTAGCCGTGAAAGAGCGCACTGGTGATGCCGAGTCCCTTGGTCACGTTCACGAGCACGGTCTCGAAACCGATGAGGCCGCGTGTGGGGATGATGGCGGTCAATTCCACACTGTGCGGATGATGCTCCATGTGGGTGATCTCGGCCTTGCGCGCAGCGAGGCTCTGCATGATGTCGCCGAGGTATTCGCCCGGCAAATCCACGGTCAGCTCTTCGTATGGCTCCGTAAGATTTCCAGCTTCGTCGCGCATGAAAATAACCTCGGGACGCGAGACGAGGACTTCAAATCCTTCGCGGCGCATCTGCTCAACGAGGATGGCGATTTGCATTTCCCCGCGCGCTTTGATCTCGAAATGACCGGCGACATCCGTGTCGGCCACTTGTAGCGAAACGTTCGTGCGGGTCTCGCGGAAGAGGCGCTCGCGCACCTGACGAGCGGTGAGCAAGGTGCCTTCACGTCCGGCGAGCGGGCCGTCGTTGATGCAAATCTTCATCGTGATCGTGGGCGGATCAATGTCCACGAACGGCAGTCGCTCACGCTCTTCGCTGTCAGTGAGCGTCTCGCCGATGAAAACATCCTCAAAGCCTGCGATGCCTACAATGTCGCCGGCTTCCGCCTCCGGGATTTCGATTTTCTTCAGCCCCTCGTGTCCGAAGACTGCGGTGACTTTAGCCTTGGAAGTGCGGTTGCCCAAATGGAGGCAGACGAGATTGTCGCCGACTTTCACCTTGCCGCTGACGATGCGGCCATAGGCGAGTCGTCCGAGGTATTCGCTGTAGTCGAGGTTTGCCACGACGAACTGGAAGAACGGTTCAGGGCTGATTTTTGGCGGCGGGATTTTGTCCACCACGGTCTGGTAGAGCGGCTCCATCGTGCTGCTCTCGTCCTTGAGATCCAGCTTCGCATAGCCGTTCTTTGCGCTCGCATAGACGATGGGAAAATCGAGTTGCTCGTCATTGGCGTGGAGCTCGAGGAAAAGCTCGAAGACTTGATCCAGCACCTTGTGTGGGTCAGCGTTTTCGCGGTCAATTTTATTGATGACGACGATTGGTTTCGCACCGTTCTCCAGCGCCTTTTTCAAAACGAACTTCGTCTGCGCCTGTGGGCCGTCATGGGCGTCCACCACGAGGAGCACGCCGTCAATCATCTTCATGATGCGCTCCACCTCGCCGCCGAAGTCAGCATGTCCGGGCGTGTCCACGATGTTGATGTGGTAGCCATTCCAGCGAAACGCGGCGTTCTTTGCGCGGATGGTGATGCCTTTCTCACGCTCGAGATCCATCGAGTCCATGATGCGCTCCTCGGTCGCCTTGGCTTCGTTGGCGCGGAAAGTTCCTGCTTGTTTGAGCAGACAGTCAACGAGTGTGGTCTTGCCGTGATCGACGTGGGCGATGATGGCGATATTGCGAATAAGTTGTTGTGACATGAAATGGTTCCCCTTTGGAAAAAGGGCGCGGAATATGGCAGCGTATTCGCACTACGCAAGCGTGGTGAGTGCTCATTTTCCAAATTGTCACAGAAGCGCTCGACACCCCTAAAAGCTCCGGACGAGCTTCAGCACTTCATCCAACCGCTCGTTTGGGCTGCTCGCGCTGAGACGGGGAAATTTTCCGCCAATTAAAATGAAGTCACGGTTCCGCGTCAGCATCAGCTTCGCTTCCTTCGCCTCGATGACGCTGACTTTTCGGACCGCCGCGCTGAGTTTGATTTCGCTGAGCAAAAGGAGATTCTCCACCGCCTGCGGCATTCGCCCATAGCGGTCGCGCCATTCTTTTCGCAAGGCATCAAGCGAGTCGCGCGACGCGATTTGATTCAGCCGACGGTAAGCGCCGATGCGCGACTGCGTCTCGGCGATGTAAGACACGGGGATGAATGCAGGGGCAAATCCTGCGGACTTTTCCTTTCCCGCATACTCGGCTTCGCGAGTGACGACGAAATCCAGGCGCACCTCCACTTCGATGCGATGCCGCCCGCGCTCGCCTTTGAGCTTCGCAATCGCCTGACGGAGCAGCGCGCAATAGAGGTCGAATCCGACGTTCACAATGTGCCCGCTCTGCGCCGTGCCGAGGATGTTTCCCGCGCCGCGTATTTCCAAATCGCGCATCGCAATTTTAAATCCCGCGCCCAGTGAGCCGTATTGTTTGATCGCGTTGATGCGCTTGCGCGCCTCGCCCGCCGACATCATGTCGCGTGGCAGCATGAGATACGCATACGCCTTGTGCTGCGCGCGACCGACGCGCCCCCTGAGCTGATAGAGATCTGCGAGCCCGAAGCGATCTGCGCGGTCTATGATGATCGTGTTCGCGTTTGGAATATCCACGCCGCTCTCGATGATCGTCGTCGCCACGAGCACATCCACCTCGCCATTCACAAAGCGGTGCATCACTTCCTCCAACTCGTGCTCGTGCATCTGCCCGTGCCCGACTAACACGCGCGCCTGCGGGCAGAGGCGTTTGATTTTCCCCGCCACGCTCTCGATGTCGCCGACGAGGTTGTGTAGAAAATACACCTGCCCCTCGCGCTTGAGTTCACGGTTGATGGCGTCGCGGATGATGCGCTCGTCGTAGGGACAAATGAGCGTCTCCACGGGGATGCGATTGGCAGGCGGCGTCTCAATCGTGCTCATGTCCTTCGCGCCCATGAGCGACATGTAGAGCGTGCGCGGAATCGGAGTGGCACTGAGCGTGAGCAAATCCACCAGCGGCCACATTTCCTTGAACCTCTCTTTGTGCAGGACGCCGAATCGCTGCTCTTCATCCACGACGACGAGGCCGAGATTTTTGAAAGCCACGTCCTTCGAGATCAGACGGTGCGTTCCGATGACAATGTCCACCGAACCATCTGTCACACCGCGCAGCGTTTCGTTCTGCTGCGCCTTGGTGCGGAAGCGCGAGAGCATCCCGACTGTCATCGGGTAATCGCTCACGCGTTCGCGAAAATTTCGATAATGTTGCTCGGCAAGCACCGTCGTGGGCACAAGCACAGCGACCTGCTTGCCGGCGCAAACGGCCTTGAACGCAGCGCGAATCGCGACCTCGGTTTTTCCAAAGCCCACGTCGCCGCAGATGAGACGATCCATCGGGCGCTCGCTCTCCATGTCAGCCTTTGCGTCGGCGATGGCAGTGATTTGGTCTGGCGTTTCTTTGTAGAGGAACGACGCCTCAAACTCGCGCATCCAGTCATTGTCCGGTGGAAATGCGTAGCCCCGCTGCGATTCGCGGGTGGCGTGGAGTTCGAGCAGACGCCCGGCGTAGTCGAATACCGCTTTCTCCGCCTTATTCTTCGCGTTTGCCCACGCCGCATCGCCCAGCTTCGAGAGCGGCGGATTTTTTTTACCGATGCCCACGTATCGCGCGACGAGATAGCTCTGCTCCAGCGGCACGTAGAGTTTCGCGCTCCCGGCAAACTCCAGCACAAGGACATCCTCGGCAACGACGGTCTTGAGTTCTAGAAAACGGGCGATGCCGTGTTCCAGATGCACCACCAGCTCACCTTCGACCAATTCACTGAAATCAATCTGCGAGCGGCTGCCAACTTCCTTCGCTCGCTTGATGGCGAGGCGACGTGCGCGGTTGTTGCGATAGCGCCCGAACAACTCCGCATCGCTCAGCGCGGCGATCTTTCCCGCAGGGAAAATAAACCCGCGCGACAGCGTGCCGATGGTGAAAGTAACCGCGTCCGCCTCGACAGCAGGCAGCAGTTCACGAAGCCGCTCCACTTCGCCCTCGTTGTTGCAAAACACGAACGTCGCCCACTGCTGCGTCCGCCATTCACCAAGCTGCGCAAAGAACCGCTCGCGCTTGATTTCATCCACGACGAAATCACCCGCTTCAAACTGACCTAGACCGTGCTCGAAAAACGCCGTCGAAAAATCAACCGCACCCGGGACTTCGGATTGCGCAGAACCATCAACAACGGATGGCTCGGATGACACGGATTTAGCTTCCGCCTTTCGTTTACGCCCATTGCGTTCCACCGGCGCTGGCTCCTCAACTAAGACATCCGTGAAATCCGCGCCATCCGTGGTCAACCCATCCGCGCCATCCGAGAGCAAGTCGAGACACGCGATGTGGACGAGCGCGTCCATCCAGCTTGCGTCCACATCCACCGTCACATCTTCCGGGCGAATGTAGTCGCACAGTTTTTTGTCGAGCGTCTCCGCCTCGCCGAGCAGCAGCGTGCATTGCGGCAGGTGCTCCACGCTCGTTTGCGCATCGAGATCGAATTGCCGGATGCTCTCCACCTCCTCATCGAACCACTCCAGCCGCACCGGCAGCGCGTGATGAAAGCTGAACACATCCACAATGCCGCCGCGTATCGCGAACTGTCCACGCGCCGTTACTTGCGGGACGTGCTCGTAGCCCGCATCGCCGAGCTTTTTCAGCAAAGCATCGCGGTCGCATCGGGTGGCGCGCTTGATTGTCAGTTCGAGACGGCGCAGCTCCGCCTCATCCACCACGCGATCTTCCAACGACGCTCGCGTGAGAAGGATGATACGCCCCTTTTTCCTAGCCTTCGCATCGGCCTCCACCAATCGCTGCACCACACCGAGCCGCTCCGCAACCGTCTCGGGGTCTGGCAGTGCCCCTTCGACGGGAACGCTTTCCAGTTCCGGGAAAAAATCAGCGCCGGAAAACCACTGACTGAGTTCGTTGTGAAGTTGCTCCTGCGTGCGGACGTTTGCGCACACGAGCCACAAATTGCGTCCCGCCTTTTCACAGCCTCGCGCAATGACACCGCAAAGCGCTGCGTGCGCATTTTCGACGACGTTGGCAAAAACACACTGCTCACCCGCCATCACGGCGCGCAGCTTCGCCGCGAGCGCAGGCTCCCGGGCTATGGCGTCCAGCAAATCAATCGGGCGCGGCGACATTGGACGCGGGAGAGAAACTGAGAGCGTCGCTTGCGGCAAGCGATCGTGTGAAGCACATCTTGGCCATCGCACATTTGTGCGCTACTGCTGCGGGATGCTTCCGTGGTTTCAAGATCGCTTCCCGCTTTACCTCGCGCCAATGGCCGGGGTGACGGACACGACATTCCGCCAGCTCTGCAAAGAGTATGGCGCGGATGTGATGGTGAGCGAATTCGTGAGTGCCGAGGGCATTTTCCGAAAGAACGAGCGCACGATGGAGTATCTCGACTTCAGCGAAAGCGAGCGCCCGCTGGGCATCCAGCTTTTCGGCGGAGACCCGGAGCATCTCGCAGAGGCCGCGAGGATCGTTCTCGAATGGAAGCGCCCCGATTTTCTCGACATCAATTTCGGCTGCCCCGTGAGCAAAGTCGTGAGCAAAAACGGCGGTTCCTCGCTCCTGCGCGACTGCCCGCTGCTCGCGCGCATCGCATCCGCCATCGTGAAAGCCGTCGCGCCTTTCCCCGTGACTGCAAAAATGCGCATCGGCTGGAGCACCGATACGATCAACGCCACGACCACCGCGCGCCTGCTGGAAGACTGCGGCATCCAGGCCATCGCCGTGCATGGCCGCACGAAGGAACAGGGCTACAGCGGCTTGGCGGACTGGGATGTCATCGCACAGGTCGCCGAATGCGTGCGCGTGCCGGTCATCGGCAACGGCGACCTCGTCACCGCACAGGATGTCGAATTGCGCCGCAAAACCACACGCATCGCCGGCGCGATGATCGGACGATCGGCCATGCAACACCCGTGGATTTTCCGCGAAATCAAACACTACCTCGCCACGGGCACGCACCTCGCCCGTCCGTCGCTCGACGAGCAGTGGGCTCACATCCGCCGCCACTGCGCGATGGAAACCGCGCGACAGGGCAGCGAACTTTACGCCATGCAATCCATGCGCACACAGCTCATGGCCTACTCGCGCGGAATGCCCGACGCCAAACGCCTCCGCGAAAAATTCGCCCACGTCGCCTCGCTCGCGCAGATCGACGATATCGCTGCGGAGAACATAGCCTCACGGACTGCTGACAGTTTTACTCAATCCCATGCCCCGACTCTTTCCGTGTAGAAGCTTTGCGCAGGCGCATATCATCCGTGGCTTTCTCAACACGCATGATGTCGAGACCCACGTGCTGCATGAAAACGCTGCTACGTTGTGGTGCACCAGCGGCCCCGGCTGCGTGCTCTCCATTCACGAAACAGATTTGGAATTTCTTCCAGAAATACTGAACACTCCACGCGAATCACTCACCGATGACGAGGATATCCCAGCGGGCGATTTCACGGAATCCGGACCAGGGCCGATGCGTTACGACAGCGGTTTCTTTCTCGGAATGGTCTTGATCGGCGCATCGCTGATGTTGGGATTTTGCATCCTATGCGTGGGATTGCATTCGATTGACCAGTTCTTCACGGGGCAGTTGCGAGACATCAGCGAGCCGGTCTATAGCCAAATTGGGTTTGGCATGGCCGATGTGGTTGTAGCCATCGCAGTTGGAATGATCGGTGGCTTAGTCGCAGGAGTTGCAATTATTACTGCGCGGCAATTTCGTCCTGATGCGACTGGCATTATTCCGTCTATCCTTCGTTTTCTCCTGCTTATCTACCTTCTTGCAGAACCAGTCATCGTGGTGCTCGTGTGCTTGCTTTACATCTTGAGAAGACTCTCGCATCCCTCACCGTTTGAATAATGTCCGATACCACCAACACCGCCGCGCCCGCCGTGAACATCAAGTTCGGCAACGAAAAGCTGCTCAAGCTCACGGAACACGCCGGAGCCAAACTCGCCTCGCTGCTCTCACGTCAGGGACGCCCGCAAGGCGCGCTGCGTGTGGCGGTGATCGGCGGCGGCTGCTCCGGCTTGCAATACAAGATGGACCTCGTGGACGGGCCCGCGAATCGCGACATCATGGTGATGTCCCAAGACGTGCGCGTCGTCATTGATCCAAAGAGCGCGCTCTTCGTCAGCGGCAGCGTCCTCGACTTTTCCGACGACCTGCAAAAAGGCGGCTTCAAAGTGACGAACCCGAACGCCGAAGCGCACTGCTCGTGCGGCGAGAGCTTCGCGGCCTAGCCAAAATCCCGTGGCTCTCGATTGCTTTCAGATCCTCGAAATCACACGCCAACCGTGGATTGATGACGCCCTCCTAAAAGAGCACTTCCACCGGCTTGCGGCCATTCACCACCCCGACACCTCCAGCGGCAGCACATCCGCATTTTCGGAACTGAACACCGCATGGCAGACGCTGCGCGAGCCTGCGGCTTGCCTCCGCCACTTTCTCTCCCTCGAACATCCCGGCGTCCTAGCCATCGCCGAGCGCACACCGACAGACCTCGGCGACCTCTTCATGGAAATCGCCGACGCCCGCCAGTCGGCGCAGAGTCTCATCGCCCGACGCAACTCCGCAGCCACGCTCGCCCGCGCGCTCATGGAAAGTGAACGCATCACCCTTCTCTCCCGCCTGGATAAAATCGCAGGCGAAATCTCCGCACGCATCGCGACATCGCACGCCGCCATCCGCACGCCCGGCCAGCCACCCGAAGCTTTCGCAAAAATTCTAGCGACGCTCACCTTCCTCGAGAAATGGACGGCGCAACTCGGCGAAACGAAGACCGCACTCAGCGTCTGATTTCCCGCAAGTTGTTGAGCCATAGCAGCGCGACCTTGCTTTCCAATGGACACGCCGCTACGCCCCACGCCTCGCAAACCACGATGAATTTCGCACCTTCACAATACCTCGACCTCAATCGCACCGAGCACCGGATGCTCTTCGACAATTCCGTGAACGTCTGGGACGCGCTGAAACAAATCCCGAGCTACCTGCAATTCCGTTTGAAGCCGCAGATTCTCGGCAAACTCATCGGCAAGCCATTCATCAGCGGCGCAGTTTTCGTGGGAAAAGGCGCAGTCATCGAGCAGGGCGCGATGATCAAAGGCCCCGCGTGGATCGGCGAGGGCTGCGAAATCCGCAACGGATGCTACATCCGCGAAAACGTCATCGTCGGCAGCGGCTGCGTGCTCGGCAATTCGTGCGAGTTCAAAAACTGCATCATCTTCGACGAAGCGCAGGTGCCGCATTTCAACTACGTCGGCGACTCCATCCTCGGCTTCCGCGCCCACCTCGGCGCAGGCGTGGTGCTCAGCAACGTGAAACTTGACCACGGCGAAATCACCATCCCTACCGCAGAGCGACTACTCCCCACCGGCCTGAAAAAATTCGGCGCAATCATCGGCGACCGCGCGGAGATCGGCTGCAACTCCGTCCTCAACCCCGGCTCGCTCATTGGCCGCGACACCATCCTCTACCCCGGCACCCAATGGCGCGGCGTCTGCCCCGAGAACAGCATCGTAAAAACCCGCTTCGCCTCCGAAATCATCGAGCGCAGGAAGTAGCGTGGGCTACTCGATGCTCGCGGCGGCGAGGCGTTCGTCGAGGTCGGCTTGCGCGAGGGCGTCGAACATCTGCTGCACTTCGCCTTCCATGAAGCGATCCAGATTGTAGAGCGTCATCTCGATGCGGTGATCGGTCACGCGGTTCTGCGGATAATTGTAGGTGCGGATTTTTTCCGAGCGATCTCCGCCGCCGACCTGGCTCTTGCGTGCGGCGGCGTGCTTCTCGGCCTCTTCGCGCTGCTTTTTTTCCAGCAAACGTGAACGCAAAACCACCATCGCCTTTTCCTTGTTCTTCAACTGGGAGCGTCCGTCCTGACAGCGCACAATCGTCCCCGTGGGGATGTGCATGATTTGCACGGCGGAGTCGGTCGTATTCACCCCCTGCCCTCCCGGCCCGCCGGAGCGGCAGACCTCGATGCGCAGGTCATCCTGCTTGAGTTCAAAGTCCACCTCCTCGGCCTCGGGCAGCACTGCCACCGTCGCCGCACTCGTGTGAATGCGCCCCTGCGCCTCGGTCGCCGGCACGCGCTGCACGCGATGCACGCCGCTTTCGTAGCGCAGCTTCCGAAATACATTCTCGCCGCTCACTTTGAAAATAATCTCGCGATAACCGCCGAGCACACTCGGGCTGCTTTCGATGCTCTCAATCGTCAGCCCCGCCGTTTCCGCGTAGCGCAGATACATCCGGTAAAGGTCCGCCGCAAAAATCGCGGCCTCGTCACCGCCTGTGCCCGCGCGGATTTCCATGATGGCGTCGCGGTCCTCGTTCGGGTCGGGCGGCAGCAGAGTCACCTGCACCTCGCGCTCCAACTGCTTGGTGCGCTTTTCCAACTCCGGCAATTCCGCCTGCGCCATCTCGGCCAGTTCATCCGTGCCCTTCGCCATTTCGAGGTTCTCGGAATACTCGCGGGCCGTTTTTTCAAAAGCATCCCACGTCGCCACTGTCTGCTTCAGTCGGGTGTTTTCACGCAAAAGCTCCTGCGCACGCTTCGGGTTGTCGTAGAGATTCGGCTCGGAGATGGCCTTCTCGATTTCAAGCAAGCGTTCGCGTTTTCGGGCAATGAGCGGTGCAAAATCCATGTGCAGGAAAGACGAAACGGTGGAAACGCAACAGCGCCTCCACCGTCTCAGAAATCAAATTGGAACGAGCTAGGCCTTGACGGCCTTCGTCGCACGAAGAGGCGCAGTGCCGTAGCGCTTCGAGAACTTCTCGATGCGGCCTGCGGTATCCACAAATTTCTGCTCGCCCGTGAAGAAAGGATGGCAGGATGCACAGATACCGACTTTCAAATCGCGGCGTGTCGAACTGGTGCGATAGCTGGCACCGCAAGCGCAGTGGATGGTTGTCTCTTTGTAGTCAGGATGGATGTCGGCTTTCATAGTGATGTGCGGAAAAGGGCGCGCAAACTAGCGGCACATCCGCATTGTGCAAACAAAAAGTCCCGTATCTTTTCCTGCAAATTTCCGCAAAGACTTCCGGGGGCGCACGGTTTCACTTTCCGCGAATGCTGCGCTCGACATGCGTCGCGTCGCCACTAATTTCACCGCCTCTTTTCCAAACGCACATGAACACACCCACCAATCCAGTCACACGTCGCTCCTTCCTTGGCCGCACCGCGCTCGCTAGCGGGGCCGTCCTTGCTTTCCCGCACATCGTCAATGCGCAGGCCGCGAAGGCCATCAAGATCGGCATCGTCGGCTGCGGTGGTCGTGGCGGTGGCGCACTTACGGACTCGATGAACGCTGATCCGAACGTGGTGCTCGTGGCGATGGGCGATGTCCATGCGGACAAACTCGAGACGAGCTACAACAACATCAAGACCGCGAAGCCTGATCAGGTGAAAGTGCCGGACAATCAGCGGTTCGTCGGTCTGGACGCGATTGATAAGGTGCTCGCGACGGACATTGATATCGTCCTCCTCACCACGCCTCCCGGATTCCGCCCCGCGCATCTCCACAAGGCCATCAACGCGGGCAAGAACGTCTTTTGTGAAAAGCCACTCGGCGTGGACGCCCCGGCAATCCGCCATGCGCTGGAAGCCGTGAAGAAGGCAAAGGAGAAGAATCTCGCGATTCAGACGGGCTTTTGCTGGCGCTACAATTTCGCCGAGCGGGCGACTTGGGCGAAGATGCACGCGGGTTTCATCGGCGACATCCGCGCCTACTACGGCACCTACCTCACGAGCAGCCCATGGGCGCCGCACGAGCGCAAGCCGGACTGGACCGATGTAGAATACCAGCTCCGCAACTGGCTCTATTACACATGGCTCTCCGGCGATCATCTCGTCGAGCAAGCCGTGCACAGCGTGGATAAAATGAGCTGGGCATTTAAAGACGTGCCGCCTGTGAAATGCACCGCACTCGGCGGACGCCAGCAACGCGTCGAGCCGGAATTCGGCAACGTGTATGACCACTTCGCAGTGATGTATGAATTCCCCGGCGGCGGACGCGGGTTCATTTTTGCACGACAGCAGGCCGGTTGCTCCAATGAAAACGCCGACTACATCATCGGCTCAAGCGGCACCGGGCAGGTCAACGGCTTCAAGCCGCTCCACGTCCTCGACACCGCCGACGGCAAACGCTGGCTTTACGAAAAGAACGGTTCAGCAGACGGCACCGCTCCCGGCGAAAAAAACCTCATGTATGTGCAGGAGCACAAGGAACTCATCGAAAGCATCCGCGCCGGCAAACCCGTGAACATGGGCGAGCAACTCGCACACAGCTCACGCCTCGCCATCATGGGTCGCATGAGCGCCTACTCGGGCCGCACCATCGAGTGGGACGACGTCGTTGATTCCAACGAAACTTGGACACCGGTGGACATGAATGCCCTTCAAATGGACACCAAGATGCCCGCCCACCAAGTGCCGATGCCGGGCCGTTACAAACTCCCCGCGTAACCCGCGCACATCATCCACATGAACCGCCGCACATTCCTCGCCAGCAGCGCAGCCCTCGCAGGCAGCGCGCTCTTTTCCAACGCACAGGACGCCCCCGCGAAAAAGCGCCCGAAGCTGAAAAAAGCGGTGAATCTCGGGATGTGCAACGTCAAGGGCTCGCTCACGGATCGCTTCAAGACGATCAGAGATGCAGGTTTCGATGGCATCGAACTCAACCTGCCCGACGACGGACTCACGACGGAAAAAATCATCGAGGCAAGGGATGCGAGCGGACTGGAAGTCGCGGGCATCATTTGCACACCGCACTGGAGTTTCCCGCTCAGTTCACCCGATCCGGGTAAGCGCGAGCGCACTGTCAACGGACTCAAGTTTGCGCTCAAACAAGGCGGCGAAATCGGCTGCAAGCGCGTCCTGCTCGTCCCCGGCACGGTGGAAAAAGACGTGACCTACGAGCAGTGCTGGGAGCGCAGCATCGAAGGCATCAAGCGTTGCATCGAAACCGCCGAGCAATCCAAGTGCGCCATCGCTGTCGAAAACGTCTGGAACCGCTTCATCAACGAACCCGTCGCCGCCAAACGCTACCTCGAAGAAATCAACAGCCCGTGGGTCGGCTGGCATTTCGACATCGGCAACTGCGTCACCTTCGGCTGGCCCGAACACTGGGTCCGCACCCTCGGGAAGAAACATCTCTTCAACCTCCACATCAAAGAATACAGCCGCTCCAAGCGCGACAAACACGGCCCCTTCGCCGGCTTCGAGGTGGAATTAATGGAGGGAGAAAACGACTGGCCCGCCGTGATGAAAGCCCTCGATGAAGTCGGCTACGAAGGCTACGGCATCCTCGAAGTCGGAGGCGGCGACGCTGCCCGGTTGAAGTTCCTCGCCGAGCGCACGGATAAGATTTTCGCCTGCTAAGGAATCACTGATTGATTCCCGCAAAAAACGCGAAAGGTCGAGAAAGTTCATCGCGCCTGGCTGGCTAATACGATTTCTACAGTCAGGCCGCCAAATGGCGCGTAGCGCCAGCCACGATGGTAGCCGTGGGTGAAGCGCAGCGAAACCCACGGAAAGGAGAAAAATGCAAAGCGCCGCGTAGTCGGCGCGACCACTCACGCACCACCGTCTGTCGCACCGCATACGCGGTGCATGGATGCCTGCGTCGAATCCGTGGGCTGCGTCGCTTCGCTCCTTGCACACGGCTACCGTTGTTGCTGGCGCTACGCGCCAAT
>CANJNZ010000009.1 GCA_947476045.1 Chthoniobacteraceae bacterium | reverse complement strand
GTTTCGCTTTAATCGGCGCACCTCCGCCTCGCGCGGCAAACTGTTCTACCGTTTGGCCCAACAGTCCGTCCTGGTCTCGCCAGTTCCCTTCAACACCATCGCACACCACAAGCGGTAGCGGCAGGTGGAGTCATGTCAATACCCAGATTGCACTTTGAGTTCTTGGTATAATTTTTTTTGGCAAGCGGCGTTACCGGACACGTCGTAACGGAAATATTTTTTATCCGAAGGTGACGGGCAGGTGACTCTAGGCTTGGGGAAAAACGACGATGGGCGTGGAGGGATGCTTTTCGGCGCAGTGAAATGTGGCGTTGCTCATAGGCATGAGGTTCGCGAGGCGTGGCGATTTAGCATCCGGTGTTGCGGGGTTTAACCGGGAGGGAAGTTTTTCCAGAAATGCAATGATTGTCCGCCTCGGTGCAGGGTGCAGCGAGCCAGACAAGATGTTCGCCCGGGGTCATGCAGCGTGCAGCGGCACAGGCGACAACTTCCGCCGACCTGCTGCGCCGTGCAACGACCTGCCCGACAATGTCGGGCAACCCCATGTAGCGTGAAGCGACTAGGCTGATAATGTGAGGATGCTCCGTGCATTGTGCAGCGACCCGGCTGACAATGTCCGCCGACCCCGTGCAGCGTGTAACAGCCCGACCGATAACGTCCCTCGTCTCCGCGCAACGTGCATGGAGGCGAACGAACACGACCAATACGTTGCGTTTCAGCAATTTCCTCGGGAAAAACACGGGCATCGTTTTTTCACAAAGCAAGCTCTGGGAAGCGGGTATCCAAAGCCCCTCCGGTTGCCTCAAAAAATGGATTTTTATGGTAGCAGGAAGACAGAAACCAAGGGATTCCTGCGCATCTTTCCTTCCGCCTTCAGCGACCGCCTTGTCAGCTAGTCGGATGAGCGGATGGGCTTGGATTGAAATGCCCGCGCGTAGATATTAGATGCTGACGAATATTCCTTCTTTTTCTTATTTTCAATTTCCGCTTGCCAACAGCGAATAGGCTTATATCACAGATTCTAACCCAATCAATACAGTCCCTCAATCTCCTGCCGAAAAGCGCCATTTCGCCATCGTAAAGTCACGAAAATTTCACCTCGAAAAATCACTCCACCAGAACCACTCCGTCCTATGAAAAAGAAAACACTCCGCTCCAAAAAGAACTCCATCGCCAGCCGTGCCGTGCGCGCATTTCGATATTGTGCCATGCCATTCGCGGCGTTGTTTGGTGTTTCTGCAAGCGCTGCCACGCTCGTTTGGTCGGGCAGCGGGGACAGCAATACTTGGACAGACATTAGCAACTGGGACGCCGTATCCTCGCCGGGCGCAGCGGATACTGCCCAGTTTTTTGGCGCGGCAAGCTCCGGGGCGATCAGTTTGAATGGCCAGTCCGTGGCCAGCATTCAGTTCGATGGTTCTACGGCCTACATCATGGGCTCCGGGGCGGTGGCCAGTCAGACTTTCACGTTGAGTGCGGGTGGTTCCATTTCGATGGCGTCCACGACAACGGCGAATGAGACGTTCAACGCCAATGTTCTCCTCGCCGACGGCAGCGCGTCGAGTTACACATTCACGAACTACAGCACGACCAATTCGCTCAACTTCGCCGGCGGCATCAGCGGCGGCACCGGAGGCACCCCGGGGACGGAGACACTCACGGTTAATGGCGCGGGCGCGACGAACATCAGCGGTGTGATTTCCAACGGTGGCGCGACTGCGGTCGCCCTCACCAAGTCCGGCGCGGGCACGCTCACGCTGTCTGGAAGCAACACCAACACCGGTGTGACCACGATCAGCCAGGGCACGGTGAGCGTTTCCACGATTGGGAACGGCGGCACGGCCGGCAATCTCGGCAAGGCCAGCAACGCGGCTGCAAACCTCGTCATGGACGGCGGCACCTTGCAATACACCGGCGCCACCGCAGCGACGGATCGCAATTTCAATATCACGAACGCCAAGACCGCGACGTTCGACATCACCACCAACACGCTCATCCTGGCCGGCACCTCGACTGGAAACACCGGTGCGCTGAACAAAATCGGGAACGGCACATTGGTGCTTTCGGGCGCGAACACTTATAGCGGTGGCACCACGATCACTGCAGGCACGCTCCGGCTGGACAATGCAACGGCACTCGGAAGCTCGGGCTCAATCACATTTTCCGGCGGCACCCTGCAATACAGCCCTGCAAGCACCACCGATTACAGCGCACGTTTTGCAACCGCCGGCCAGCAGTATAAAGTTGATACAAACAGCCAGACCGTGGCATGGGGCACGGGTGTGGCGTCTACAGGAACAAGTTCCTTGACCAAACTTGGCGCCGGCACGCTGAACATCTCCGCTACGGCCAACGCATGGACTGGGGCCACGACGATCAGCGGCGGCACCTTGCAGGTGTCAGGCGGCGCGGGAGCGTTCGCCGCCATCGGCAGCAACAGCAGCATCGGCAAGGGTGACGCCACCAGCAATGCGACGAATGCGGCCAGCCTCGTGCTCAACGGCGGCACCCTGCAATTCACCGGCGCTGCGGCGGCGACGACCAACCGCCTGTTCACCATCGGCACGGGCGGCGCAACGCTGGATGCGTCGGGAATCACTTTGGGCACTTTCGTGATTGGCAGCGCGGGTGGCCCCATTGCTTTTTCCAGCAGCACCGCCCCGGCTGCGCTTACTTTGACAGGTTCCGGCACGGGCGCGACCGGTGCAGCCACGATGTCCGCCGTGCTCGGCGACAGCGGCACGGGGGCCAATATCACCTCGCTCACCAAGAGCGGCACGGGCACATGGACGCTGAATGCAGCGGACACCTACACCGGCACGACCACGATCAATGGAACGAACGCTATTAGCGGTGCAGCCATTGTCGGTTCCGGCACGTTGAACATCAGTGGTGCGACCGGCTCGATTTCCGGCTCCACGGGGCTTACTTTCAATAATGGCGGTGTTCTGACATTGACCAATACCAACTCCACGGAAGGCGCGGTGGATCGTGTTGGCAGCGTGGCCATCACCTCCAACGGCGGCACGCTCAATTACACGAACAGCTCCGGAGCGGGAAACACATACGCTGAATCCATCGGCTCCCTCGCGCTCACCACCGGGGTTTTCAACATTGCATTGACCAACGATCAAGTGGGCGGCGGCGGAAATGCACAGACATTGACCCTCGGCGGCTTGACGGGCGGTGGCGTAAACACGCCGGTGACATTCTCGGCGGGTGGCACGGGCCTGGGCACCGTGGCGACACCCTCCACCACGAACCTCATCAAAGTCACCAGCGCGGGCACGACCACGGCGTCCAACATCATCGGGCCTTGGGCCACGGTTGGAACTGCGGCAGCCACCCAGACCGATTACGCGGTGTATAAATCCGATCAGGTCGCCGGCGCGGGCATTGGGGCCACCACCAACGGATCATGGACGGATGGCACGGTAGCCGGCAACTACACCCTGAACGTTGCGGACACGCTGGGTGGCACCCGCACGATTAACACGCTGCGTTACACAGGTGGTGCGCTTGCCCTCGCCCTTGGTTCCAACAACCTTGAAACTTTCGGCATCTTGAACGGTGGTTCGGGTGTTTTCACCATCTCGGGTGCGGGTGTTGTCCGGCAGAATGGCACTGCGGCGGCCAATTTGGTTGTCACTCCCGGTTCGTCCGCGACTGGCATCACCATCTCGTCAGTCATTGCCAATAATACCGGGGCTTTGACACTGGTTAAAAATGGCCCGGGCACCTTGATCCTTTCAAACACGAACACTTATACCGGTGGCACTGTGATCAATGGCGGCACGCTGAATGCAGATGAAACCAACGGCACATTTGCGGAATCAAAATTTGGTGCCACCCCTTCCTCATTTTCGGCCCAGAACATCATCATCCGCAATGGAGGCATCCTCTTGTTGAACGCTGCCCAGGATGGCAAGGGCTTGAGCGCAAACCGTGGCATCTATCTCGACACCGGGATGCAGACGATTAACACGGGGACCGGCGATTTCTATATCTTCGGGGCGATTAGTGGGCCGGGCGGACTGTTTCATGGCAATACCGGTGCCGGCGGTTACCGTAAGCTGTATTTATATGGGGCTAATACATTCACCGGTGACTTTAAATACGATAACACGGGTTCCACCGGCAGCGTTGGTATCATCTATCTAAGTAATCCGTTAGCCGCTCAATACAGTGCTTTCGACGCATCGTCGATTGGCGCTACATCTTTGGGCCTTTTTCAAACGAGTATATCTACCTTAGGCGGTATCACCAATGGCGGTTCGTCATCCCCGCTCACCGTTGGGATGCCCAGCTATAATCTCAATCTCAACGTAGGTTCCGGCCCGATCGCGAACGGCGCAAATGTGACCAAAACATACACGGGTGTGCTCAGCGGTTCTGGTGATTTGACGTTAGGTGGCCCCGGCACGCAGGTTCTCGGCGGTGCCAACACCTTCACCGGCATCACCAAGATCACCGGCGGCACGCTGAAACTGACCAGCGACCTTGCCCTGCAAAGCAGCGCCTACAGCACCGATGGCGCGGGCACGCTCGATATCTCTGCTCTTTCATCGAACCCCACGTTCGGTGGTCTGGTCGGCAGCACTGCATGGTCGCTGCCTTCGAGCCTCGCCACGCTGCAATTGAACCCTAGCGCAACCCTTCCCGCTTCGGGGCTCGTGAGGACTTATTCCGGCAACCTTGGCGGCGGCACCGGCACGGCCCTCGTCATGAAGGCTGCTGCTGGCGGCATTCAGGTTCTTTCCGGAAACAACACCTACGCCGGCGGAACCATCGTCAATGGCGGCTTCTTGTTCGCGCGCAGCGCCAGTGCGCTGGGCACTGGGAATGTGACCATCGCAGCGGGCCAGACATTGAACTATTGGGCAGGTTCGGACACCCAGTTGTCCATCGGCGGCAATCTTGCCATGACCGGCGGCAACACCATTATCGGCGGTTCGCTCGGTTCCACGGGCACCAGCGCCGAGATCAATGTGACGGGCCTCGCATCGGCCACTGCGGCCTCGATGAAGGTGAACATATTCTCCGCCGCAGGGATCACTCCCGCAACGGGCACCTACACGCTTCTCCATGGTGCCACCGGCAGCACGCTCAGCACTGGCACCGGTTGGACCGTCAACAACGTCTATAACAACAACACCTTCACCGTCGGCACGCCCACGGCGACCGCCACGGATGTGACGGTTCCCGTCACCGGCGGCCTGACTGCGCTGACCACCGCACTCTGGCGCGGAAATCTGTCCGGGGCTACGCAGACATGGGCGGTTTCCAACGGTTCCACGCAGAGCAACTTTGTCACGTCACTGGCCAATGCCAACCAGGCACTCGTGCCCGGATCAGGCGCCACGGTAGTTTTTTCCAGACAGACCGACTCGCAGGCAGCAACCGGCTCGACGCTCGGTGCCGACATGACGCTCGGCAGCCTGATCCAGACGGATACCAACGCCCTCCTCCTCAACGCCGACGGATTCCGCCTGACGCTCTCGCCGTCTAATGCCAGCAACGGCATTTTCATCACCAGCGCCACGGACTCCCTGTCCACCAACACGGCGGCGGCCGCCGTGACCATCAACACCCCGCTGACCCTGGGTGCTTCGCAGACTTGGAGAGCCGACGCCGGCGCCCTGAATATTGGCTCCACTGCATTCATTACCAACGGCTCCAGCAACCTCACCGTTCGCGGCACCGGCGCCACAAACATCAACAGCGCCATCATTGGCAGCGGGTCTGGAGGTCTGACCAAATACGGCACCGGCACGCTGACCATTCAGGGCAATCTAGCCAACACCTACACGGGCGCGACCAACCTTTATCAGGGGACTATGCTCGTTCAGGGCAACTTTGCGACAATCGCCTCCACCAGCGGCATCACGCTGAACGGCGGCACACTCCAGTTGGCCAACGGCCAGACGGATGCCGAAACCGGAATCGTGCGCATCGGCAGCGGCGTGGGCATCACCTCGTATGGCGGCGGCTTCCAGTTTAATAACAACAGCGCGGCCATGGCCAACGGCTCCTATAGCCATGCCGGTGGTCTGGCCTATGCCGAGACGGTAGGGACGGTGGCTCTCACAAACGGCCAGATGGATACGCTGCTGACCCAGGATCAAGTCTCCGGCTTCGGCAACAAACAGACGCTGACATTCAGCAACCTGACGCACACCGGGGCTGGTAACGCCTCGGCCATCACCTACTCGGCACCCGGTGCCAGCTTGGGCAACTCCACGACACCCTCGACCACGAACATCATCAAGGTCACCGGCGCGGGCACGACCACCGCCGGCCAGATCATCGGGGGGTGGGCCACCGTCGGCACGGCAGCAGGCACGCAGACGGATTACGCAGTTTATAGCAGCGACCAGGTTGTGGCGGCGAACATTACGGCCGCGGCCAACGACAGCGGCTGGACGGCCAACCAGAACGTGGTGTTGAGCGCGTTTGGTGCTCCTTTGACCAACAATCGCACACTGAACTCCCTGAGGATTACGGCGGACAACGGCACATTCGCGCTCAATCAGTTCAACCTCGAAACCAACGGCATCCTGTTCACCGATGCTGCCAACAACGCGAAGAACATCACCGGCACATCGGGTGTGTTGCGGCAGAATGGAACGGCTGCGGCCAACCTATACATCACCGGTGGTCAGGGCACGGGCTTGATTACGATCAGCGCGAACATTCAGGACAACACGAATGCGCTGACGCTGGTCAAATCGGGTTCCGCCGGCTCTCTTGCACTGACTGGTCTCAATACATTTACCGGCGGTCTGGTGGTCAATGCGGGCAACGTCCAAGTCAACGGCACGAACAGCAACTTCACGACCGCGCTCGGCACCGGCACGGTGGTCATGAACGGCGGTTCCCTCGACCTCACTGCAGCGGCGAATATTTTCAACCTCAACAACAACCCGCTGACCATCAATGGTGATTTCAACACCATGCCCGTCGCCAGTGCGAACCTGTATTTCGGCAACGGCGCGGTTTCGCTCGGCACGGCACCCGGAATTTCCCGCACGCTTTCGGTGAACGCCGCCACCAACACCTTTACCCTCGGCGGTGCGATCAGCGACGGCACGACGGTTAAATCGCTGAGCAAGTCCGGCGCGGGCACGTTGATCCTCAATGGTGCAAGCACCTACACCGGCGACACCGTCCTCATCAACGGCACCCTGCAAATGGGCGCGAGCCCGGTCGGCACGTTCGGGACGACATTCACCAGCAGCGCCATCGGCGTTGGCAATCTCGTCTTTGGCTACAACAGCATCACCACATCCAGCGGTCTGGCCTCGGACAGCATCAAGGCCCGCGAAGTCTGGAACCCTACGAGCTTCAATGGCCATGCGACCCTCGGCGATGCAGTCAAGATCGGTAAACTCACCTTTAAATCCACGCTGGATCTCGGTCAGGGCGTCCGCACGATCACCACTCCCGGAGGCGATGTGCAGTTCGACGGTGTCGTCAGCGGCGCGGCGGGCGGCATCACCAAGAACGGCATTGGGACTTTGATCCTTAACAATTCGGGAGACACCTACGGTGGTGAAACCAACATCGTCCTCGGCACCCTGCGCACCGCTCAGGCTGGCGCGCTTCCAGCAGGCACCAACGTCCGCGTGGCCAGCAACACCGGCAACCAGTGGGCCATTCTCGATCTGGCCGGCAACAGCACCACCATCGGCGCCCTCACCCTCAACAGCACCATCTCCATCAACGGTGCGGCTGTCTCGAATCCAAACGGAACCGGCACTGCATACGTGACCACCGGTTCCGGCACACTGACCCTTGGCGGCGATCTGACCGTTACCAACACGAACAACCCGTTTACTTCGATCATCGCGGGCAAAATCAATGTCGGTGCAGCCGCGCGCAACTTCAACGTTGCCAACAGCACCAACGTGCAGGCCGAGCCTGACCTGAACGTTGCAGCGAACATCTCCGGCGGCGGAACCTCCAATATCACCCTCAACGGCGCGGGCACCGTGCTTTTCTCGGGCGCGAACGATTATTCAGGCCAGACGATTCTTTCGGGCGGCGGCAAGCTCTTCATCACCGGCACCAACACCACCACCGGTGTGACGACCATCACCAACGGCACCTTGATCGCCCGCAGCGCTGGAGCGCTTGGCGGCAGCGGCAACACGGCGGGCGTGACGGTCGCAGCCGGCAAGAACCTGACCTACAATCCAACAACGGATGCACAGTTGGCCATCGGTGGCGCGCTCGGCATCACCGGCGGCAGCACGGTCATCGGCGGTGCCATCGGCAGCACGGCGACCAGCGCGGAAATCAATGTGACCGGCGCGGCGACGATCACCAATGCAAGTCAGACGGTGAACATCTACGGCATCAACGGCGTCACGCCGCTGACGGGCACGAATGTTTACACGCTCATCCACGGCGGTAGCGGCAGCTCGTTGAACCCGGCCACCGTGCCGACGATTGGCGCGGTGTTCAACAACACCAATTTCAAGCTCACCACCGCGACTCCATTCACCACCTCCGCGACGGATTTGCAGGTGAGCATTGACAGCGCCGCTGCGATTACGACCGCGTATTGGACGGGCGGTCTCGCTAACAACACCACCGTGTGGGCTGCATCCAACGGCACCACGGCGAGCAACTGGGTCACCGCCGTCGGCGGAGGAGCCACCGCAGTCGTGCCTGGCCCGACCACGGATGTGTTCTTCTCGGCCACCACCGTCACCACATCGCCGACTGGCGGCACGCTGGGTTCGGATATGAGCGTCAAGAGCCTGACGTTCACCACGGCCACGGCGACCACCATCAACGCCGACGGCTACACACTGACCATTGGCAGCGGCGGCATCAGCTTGAACGGACAGGTGGCGTTTAACTTCAACCAGAACGTGGCTGTTGGTGCGAACCAGACTTGGGGCAACTATTCCGCAAACACCTTCACCCTCAACGGCAACGAATCGCTGGGTGGCAACGCACTCACCGTCACAGGAGCTAATCAGGTGACCGTCGTTGGTGCAGTCAGCGGCTCCAGTGGCAGCATCGTCAAGAACGGCACCAACCTCCTGAACCTTTCCGGCAACAACACATTCACCGGTGGCATCACGGTGAATCAAGGCACGCTGCAACTCGGAAACCCGACTGCGCTCGGCACGGGCACGCTGACCTTCAGCGGCGCGGGTGCCACGCTTGACAGCAGCTTCGGCAGCCTGATTCTTACGACCAACAACGCGGTCGCACTGAACGCTGACTTCACCTTCACCGGCAGCCAGGCTCTGAACCTTGGCACAGGCGCAATCACGCTCGGCACCGCATCGAGCGCCACGGGCACGACCCGCACGCTCACCGTCAACGGCAACGTGCTGACACTCGGCGGGGTGATCGCCGATTCCGGCACAACCACCGGTCTGGCCAAGGCGGGCAACAGCACACTGCTCCTCAACGCCCTCAACACCTACACCGGCAACACGGCGGTCACTAATGCCACCCTCAAGATTGGCCAGAGCAACGCCATCAAATCTGGCAACGCGATGACGCTGTTCAGTGTCGGCGGCAACCCTATTTTGGATCTCAACGGATTCAATCAGAACCTCGGCAGCCTGACCATGAGCGCGCTGACGAACAACGGCACGACCACCGTGACCAATGCGAACGTCGCCAGCCTCAGCACCCTGACGCTCTCCGGCGGAGCCACGGCGTTCACCTACAACAACGTTTCCAGCAGCATGACCGCTGGCGCTGCGACCATCTCCGTCAACACCGTGGATCTCAACGGTGCCGCGACTTTCAACGTCGGCCAAGGCGCTGGCGTGACCGTCACCTCGATCATCCAGAACGGAGACCTGACCAAGACCAATCCCAACGGCACCCTCATCCTGCAAGGCGTCAATACCTACACCGGCGCGACAAATATCTACGGCGGCACCCTTCAGATTAACAACAACCTCGGCACGATCAACCAGTCATCGAGCATCGCCATCGGCGGTGATGCCACGTTGCTGTTGACCAACACCCAGCAGATGACCGGTATCAATCGCGTCAAGGACAGCGCCGGCATCACCAGCTACGGCGGCAATCTTCAGTTCCAAAACACGCTAAGCGCAGGCGTCGTTTATTCGGAGACCGTCGGTTCGCTCGGGCTGAACAACGGCCAGTTCAATGTGCTGCTCAACAACGATCAGACCGGCGGTGCAGGAAACACCCAGACCCTGATCCTGAGCGACCTGACCCACACCGGCGCGTCGAACACCTCGGTTGCCACCTTCTCTGCAACGACCACGCAGCCGAACGCGACGACCAACATCATCCGCAACAACGCGATTTCAGCGGCGACCACAGCGGGCCAGATCATCGCGCCTTGGGCCACGACCGGCGTGAGCAGCGGCGACCAGCGCGACTACGCGGTGTATGACGCTTCGGGCAGGATTCTCCCGGCAGCCATCACGGGTGTGACTGATGACTCCTCGTGGACGACTTCGACGACCAATTCCTACACGGCGGGCACCGGTGGCAACTTCAACTTCAACCTGACGGACAACCGGACGATGGCGGCCCTGCGCGGCAACGGGAACAACGACACCCTGAACATGCAGCAGTTCAACCTGTTGACTTACGGCATTCTCAATGGCGGGCAAAACCAATGGAACATCAACTCAGCCGGCGGCGCGCTGACCACCCCGAGCGGCGGCGGCAATCTCTATCTGACCGCAGGCCGGCAACGCTTGAACGTCTATGCCCCAATCACCGACAACGGCGGCGCTGTCTCCCTCGTGAAATCGGGCGGTCAGAGTCTGTATCTGTATGGACCGAACACCTACACAGGCGGCACGACACTGAACGGGGGATCCTTGTTCCTCAACGCCACCAGCGCCCAGACATTTGGCGGCACTGGCGCAATCACCTTCGCCGGCGGCACGCTGGACAATGACAGCATCCAGCTCCCGACGCTTGGCAATGCCGTCGTTCTCAATGGTGCGATGGGCTGGGGCGGCACCGGCAGCAACAATCTTGTCCTCAGCAGCAACTTCACGCTGGGCACGTCGCCCGGCGACAGGCGGACGATCAACGTCGCCAACTCCACCAATCTGGTCTTCAAAGGCATCGTCAGCAATGGCACGACGGTCAACGCCATCGAGAAACTCGGCAACGGCAACCTCATTCTCTCCGGTGCCAACACCTACACGAGCACCATCATCCGCGACGGAAAAATCCTGCTCGCTGGTGCCAACGACGGCACCGTGGGCTCCATCACCAGCAGCCCGATCGGCACCGGCAACCTCGTCTTCAACGGCGGCGGCATCGCCTCCTTCGGCACCGCAGCCCGCACGATTCTCAACCCCGTCTCCTTCAACGGCAGCGCGAACAACCAAAGCGCCACGCTGGGTGATGCATTTTACAACGGCAAACTCACCTTCAGCGCCGGGTTCGATCTCGGCTTCGCACCGCGCAGGATTGATATGCCCAGCGATGTGCAGATTGACGGCATCATCAGCGGCAACAGCGGCACCGCCGGCGGCGGTCTGGCCAAGACTGGCCTCGGCATCCTGACCCTCACCAACGCCAATAACAGCTATCAGGGCATCACCGTGGTGGGCGGCGGCGTCCTGCGTCCGACGGTCGTCGGCGCGATTCCGGCCAACACCAACATGGTTGTCTCCCCCACCGCCAGTCTTGGCACCGCAACGCTGGATCTGGCGACCAACAGCATTGACCTCACCGTCGGCACACTCTCGATAGGTGGCTACAACAACGTTTACGGCAACAATAACACCTTCAACGGTGCTTCTACGAATTATGCCCTGATCAACACCGGGACAGCGACACTGACCCTCGGTGGCGACCTCACTTATAATACCAGCGGTCAAAATACCTACTCCTCGGTCATCAACGGCAAGCTCGCCCTCGGCACACTGAACCTCGTGGTGAACAACCCCGTGGTGAACAACCTCGGCGCGACTCCATACTTCGCCCGCAGCATTGTCGTCGGCGACAGCACCAACGCAGGAGCCGATTTAAACATCAACGCCGTCATCTCCGGCTCTGGCGTCGGGATCAACAAGACCGGCGCAGGGATGCTGCAACTCCCGGCCAACAACACCTTCACCGGCGGCATCCTGCTCAACGGCGGCACCCTGTTCATCACAGGCAGCAACCTCAGCACCCAGCCGATCACGCAGACCACCGGCACGCTCGTCGCCCGCAGCGCCAATGCCCTCGGCGGCAACGCCAACACCGCAGGTATGACGGTGGCCACGAACCTGACGACGAACTATAATGCCCAGGCTGACGCGCAACTGGCCATCGGTGGCCCGCTGACCATCACGGGCGGTGCCAGCACGATCATCGGCAGTTCCATCGGTGCTTCGGCGACCAGTGCCCGGATCAACGTCGCAGGTGCCGCGCAAATCACGAACGCCGCGCACAAGATCAATGTCTTCGGAATCGGGGCTGCTATTCCCAACGGGACGACCACCTACACCCTGATCAGTGGTGGAGCTGGCAGTTCACTGAATCCGGTCACGGCTCCGACAATAAACGCCGTCTATAACAACACGGACTTCACGCTCGGCAGCGCGGCCGCCTTTACGCGCTCGGCTACGGATCTGCAATTGAGCATCACCAGTGCCACGCCGATCACCACCGCCTACTGGCGTGGTGGTGCGACGGTCGGCACGCAGGTCTGGGCGGCGTCCAGCGGTATTGCCGGTAGCGCGGGTCCTAACGCAGCCAGCAACTGGGCCACGACCCTCGCGGGCACGAGTCAGGTTCTCATCCCTGGGTCTGGCACCGATGTGTTTTTCGCTGCCAGCATCGGTGGCACGGCGGCTGTGCAGTCGCCCAACGGCACGACGCTCGGCACGGACATGAGCATCAAGAGCCTGACGTTCAATAACTTCGTGGACGACAACTTTGTCCTCAGCCCCGACGGCTACAGCCTGACGATCGGCACCGGCGGACTCAGCGTGCTCGGCGGCAGGCAGAACCAGAACATCACCATCGGTGCCAACCTCGTGCTGAATGGAGCCCAGACATGGACTCTCAATAATACAACAAACTTCAATCCTCAGACTCCCAACGTGGCCCTCGGGAACAACATTTTGAACGTCTATGGAAACGTCAACAACAACGGCAACCTGCTGACGGTCAACTCCGCCTCGGGCCAGAATGTGAACCTCTACGGCGTGATCAGTGGTGCCGGTGGCCTGACCAAGATGGGCAGCCAGAACCTCAACATCTCCGCGCCGAACACCTACGCCGGCAACACCACGATCAACTACGGAACGATCCAGTTGGATGGCTCGGGAGCACCCGGAGCCAGCCCGCTGGGCAATGGCAACGGCACGGTCACCATCAATGACATCAATTCCACGTTGAATCTCAACGGACAGTCGCTCTACACGACCCCGGCGCTCGTCCTCAACGGCAACAACAGCTACGCCACCGGCAACATCACGCTGAACAACACCAACGGCACCGTGGCGGCATGGAATGGGAATATCAGCCTGCAAAGCGACTCGAGCATCGGCAATAACGTGCTCATCGGCGGCAGCGGCACGTTCGTTGGAAACAGCCACAATCTGATGCTCAACGGCACCACCGCGTTCGGCAGATTTGCGCGGGTCATTGACAGCACCGTGGCCTCGCTGACCAAGTCAAACACCGGCACATGGACGCTCTCGGCGGTGAACACCCTCACCGGCCCGACGCTGGTGAGCAACGGCACCCTCAAATTGGGCATCAACAGCGCCATCCCGTCGTCGAATACCTTCGGTCTCGTCAGCGTCGGAGGCACCGCCACCTTCGATCTGAACGGTTTCAGCCAGTCGCTGAGCAATCTGAACATCAGCTCGCTGCAAGCCAACGGCACGCAGAACATCACCAGCTCGCTCGGCACCAGCACGTTGACGCTCACCGGCGGCGCCAATGCGCTAACCTACAGCCAGCCATACTCGAGTCTGAACCCAGGCACCGCGACCTTCTCCAACCTGAACGTGGACATGAATGGCGCAGCCACGTTCAACATCGCCGATGGCGCTGGTGATCCAGACGTGAATTTCAACTACAGCGCTCAGTTGCAAAATGGTGCGCTGACCAAGACCAACAACGGTGTGCTCCAACTCCAAGGCGTCAACACCTACACGGGTGCTACGAATATCTACGGCGGCCAGTTGAGGCTCTCGGGTGCCATTGCTTCGATTGCCACGTCCGGCAGCATCGTGATCGGCAGCGGTGCATCGCTGCGACTGGACAACAACATCTCAAATAACGACATCCGGAACAGCAGCACCCGCCTCGGGACCGGTGCGGGCATTGCCAGCTACGGTGGCAATCTGCAGTTCAATAACACCACAAGTGTGAATTCCGTCTATGCCCAGACCACAGGCTCGGTGGCGCTGAACGCAGGGCAGTTCGACATCATCCTCAACAACGACCAAACCAACGCAGGCAACAGCCAGACGCTGACTCTCAGCGGCCTGACACGCACCGGCGCATCGAACACCTCGGTGGTCACCTTCTCTTCACAGAGCGCCGCAACCAACTGGACCAACGCCAGGACCGGGTTGAACGCAACTACGAACATGATCAAGGTCACCGGGGTCACGGCGACGCCCGCAGGGGAGATCATCGGGCCGTGGGCGACAGTTGGTTTCTCCAATGGCCAGCAAACCGACTACGCGGTCTATGACGGCTCCGCCAACATCGTCGCGGCGAATATCAGCAGTTCGGATCAGTCCACATGGTCGGATGCGACCAAGGCCTACACCACGGGCACCACGCCCGGCGGCGGAGGCAGCGGCAACGCCACCCTCACCGGCACACGGACCATGATGGCCCTGCGAGACGTGGGCAGCAACGACACGTTGGATCTCAGTGCTTACAACCTCGAGACCAACGGTCTGCTCAATCACTCCAACGGCAACTGGAGCATCAACAGCAGCGGTGGCGTGATCCGGCAGAATACAACCTCCGCCTCAAACCTCTATGTGACCACCAGTGACTTGGGTGGCATTTATATCAATGCCCCAATCGCGAACAACACTGGCGCATTGACGCTGGTGAAGAGCGGGTATCAGAACCTGTATCTGCGCGGCGCGAACACCTACACCGGCGGCACCGTGCTCAACGCGGGCACGTTGTTCATCAACGCGGCCAGCGCTGCGTCGTTCGGCACCGGCACGATCACCTTTGCGGGCGGCACTTTTGACAACGAGAACGTGCAACTCCCCACGTTCACCAATCCGTTGGTCCTCAATGGTTTCATGGGTTACGGAGCGAGCAGCAACTACAGCGCGACCTTCACCAACACCGTTTCGCTGGGCACGACCCCCGGCGCATGGCGCACGATCAACGTCGCCAACGCCGCCGCTGTCGTCTTCAACGGCGTGGTCAGCAACGGCACGACGGTCAACTCCATTGAGAAAGCTGGTTCGGGAAATTTGAGCCTCAATAACCAGAACACCTACACCGGCGACACCATCCTCACTGGCGGTGTGATTCAAATCGGCGTCAACTCGGTCGGCTCGGTCGGCTCGGTTACCAGCGGCGCAATCGGCAGGGGGCGCGTTGTATTCAATGGTGGCGGTCTTGCCTCCGACGTCACGTCACGCACGATTATCAACTCCGTCGCTTTCAGCGGCAACAACGGCAACATCGCCGGCAATCTCGGCTCCGGTATTGTTGGTGGTAAACTCACATTCAGCGCACCGATGGACTTCGGATTCGCGTCACGCTGGTTCAACACCTATGGCGACGTGGAGTTTGCCGGTGTCCTCAGCGGTTACGGTAACGCAGCCGGCACCAGCGGTGGTTCGTCCTCCGGCGGCGGCTTGATCAAAGGCGGCGCGGGTCTCCTGACTCTCACCAACGCAGGCAATACTTACAACGGCTCGACTGCTGTTGTCGGCGGCATCCTGCGCCCGACTGTGGCGGGAGCCATCCCGACCGGCACGAATCTGACCGTGGCCAGCCAGCTCGGCTTGCACACCGCCACGCTGGATCTGGCGACCAATAATATCGCACTCACCATCGGCACGCTGAACATGGGCGGCACCACGGTGATCGGCAACAACGGTCTCACAACGAATGTTACCGGCGGCTCATCCCTGATCGCCACCGGCGATGCATCGAATCCGCTGACGCTGGGTGGCACCGTCACATATGATTCGGGTAGCATCATCTACTCCGCAAAAATCACCGGCAACCTCGCACTGGGCACGGCGAACCTGACGCAATACAACTCCGGCATCAATCAATACACCAGCGTGCCTTCCTTCAGCGCGCGTGATTTCAACATCAACGACAGCTCGAATGCGGGCAATGATATGCACATCCCGGCCATCATCAGCGGCACCGCCGGGCTGGCCAAGAACAGCGGCGGCAAGCTCTTGCTCACGGGCAATAACACCTACAGCGGCGCGACCATCGTGAACGCAGGCACACTGGTCATTGACGGCACCACCAGCACCACGGGCCAGATGCGCCTCAACAGCGGCGGCACCTTGGTCGCCCGCAGCGCGAACGCGCTGGGCGGCAGCGGCAACACAGCCGGCGTGACCGTGGCCACAGGCGCGAATTTCACCTACAACCCGACGACCGACGCCGCATTGACAATCCAGGGCGCGCTGACCTTCACCGGCGCGACCAACCTCACGACCCCGGTCATCGCAAGGCTCGGAGCCGCCATCGGCGCGACGACGACCAGCGCCGCGATCAACGTCACCGGCATCGCGACCATCGCGAACGCCGCGCAGAGCATTGACATCTACGGAGTGCCCGGAGTTGCGCCGGCCAATGGCACCTACACGCTCATCAGCGGCGGTGCGGGCAGCTCGCTGAACCCGGCCACGGCCCCGACGATTGGCTTCGTGTATAACAACACGAACTTCACAGTGGGTGCCTTCACCCGTTCCGCCACGGCTCTGCAGGTGGCTGTCACCAGCGCCACGGCGCTTACGACTGCCTACTGGAGGGGCGGACTGAGCGGCGCGACGACAACTTGGACGGCATCCAACGGCTCCACGGCCAGCAACTGGTCCTCAATCTCCCCGGCTGGGGCGGCTCAGGGGCTCATCCCGGGGATCAACACCGATGTCGTCATCGGGGCATCCCCAGCTGGAAACGACGCGTGGACCAATTCGCTTCTCGGCTCGGACATGAGCATCAAGAGCCTGACGATCAACACCACCAACGTCACCAACTCGCTGAACTTCAACGCAGACGGTTACACCCTGACGCTCGGCAGCGGCGGCATCAACCTCATCAGCGCTCCGGATCAACAGACCATCACCATCAATCCCGACATTAAGCTGGCCGCAGCCCAGACTTGGACGATCAACAGCCCGTTCGTCAGCCCGCCCAATTACGGAAGGAATTTCCTGACCATCAACGGCAACGTGGACAATCAGGGGAACCTGCTCACGATCAACACGGTGTTAGCCTCCAATGCTCAGAACACTCCCACCATCAACGGTGCCATCAGCGGTGCAGGCGGTCTGACGAAGAATGGTGGCTACCAGATGTATCTCAGCGGTGCCAACACCTACAGCGGTGCGACCACGATCAATGGCGGCAGCATTTACGTCAGCGGCCAGGGCGGCTCGATTGCATCCTCCTCCGGCATCTCCATCGCTCCCGGCACTTATCTGCAGGTGGTCACCAGCGGTGCCAACGAAAGCTATGTGGATCGCGTGAACAACGGCGGCACCATCACCACCTATGGCGGCCAGCTTTACTTCAACAACGCCACCGCTGCCAACGTTCACTACTCCGAGACGATTGGAACTGTGGCGTCCACCAGCGGGCAAAACGACATCGTGCTACAGAGCAACGCCTCGGCTGCGAACAACACCCAGACGCTCATCCTCGGCGGTCTGACCCACACCGGCGCGTCGAACACCTCGGCCGTCACGTTCTCATCGCCGCCCGATGTCAATTACAACAACACCGGCCTGAACACGACGACCAACATCGTGAAAGTGACCGGGGCGACACAGACCGCCGCAGGGCAGATCATCGCCCCGTGGGCCACGGTTGGCACCTCGAACGTCAACCAGCGTGACTACGCAGTCTATGATGCGAACGGCAACATTGCCGGGGCAAACATCGCCGGTTCGGCGGAGACGAACTGGACCAATGCGAACTACGCCTACACGATGGGCGATGCGGCTTACGCGAACGGCACGAACATCAATGCTACAACCAACGTCACCCTGACGGCCAACCGCACCATCACGGCACTGCGCAACTTTGGCTACAACCAGACGCTGACCTTGGGCACCAATAATCTCTACACCTACGGCCTGCTCCATGGTGGCCGGAATCAGTGGTATATCAACACCAGCGGGGGCGTGGTGACCACACCGTCGGGTGGCGGCAAACTCTATATCACCTCCGGTAACAACTGGGAAAACGCATTTATTAATCTCAACCCGAACGTCACGGACAACGGCGGTGCAGTCACCCTCGTGAAATCGGGCGGCGACAGACTCTATCTGCGCGGGACGAACACCTACACGGGCGGCACGGTGATCAACGCGGGAACTGTGTTCATCAATAACGCCAGCGCCCTGAGCACCGGCGGACTGAACTTCGCAGGTGGTTCGCTCGATACGGAAACGACGGGCCTCATACTCCCGAACAACCCGGTGACGATCAACGCGGACTTCACTTTCGCCGCATCCAACAACAACAGCCTGAACCTCGGCACCGGTGCCGTCACGCTGGGCACGAATCCTGGAACGAATCGCACGATCTACGTCAACAACAACTCCTTGCTAACCATCGGCGGCGTCATCAGCAACGGCACCACGGCCAACTCGCTGACCAAGGCGAACAGCGCCACGCTGGTTCTCAGCGGCGCGAACACCTACACCGGCTCGACCACAATCACTGGCGGCACCTTGAATGTCACCAACGCCAGCGGTCTCGGCAGTGGCTCCGGCAACAATGTGTCTCTGGCTCAGAGCACCGCGTTGAACTACATCGCGAGTGCGGACGCACCACTGGCCATTGGTGGCACGCTCAGCATCACCTCGGGTGGCAGCACCACCATCGGCGGCACCGTCGGCGCCACCACCACCAGCGCACAGGTCAATGTGGCGGGCCTTGCCACGGCCACCACGGGGGCCGTGAAGGTGAATGTTTACGGTATCAACGGCGTCAGCCCAAGCACCGGCACCTACACGCTTTTCAACAGCGCCAATGGCTCCAGCACATTGAATAACCCGACATATTCGCTGGGCTTTGTTTACAACAACACCAACTTCAGCGTCGGAACGCCTACGGGAACAGCCACGAGTGTGACCGTGCCAATCACCAGCGTCGCCGGTCTCACATCCGCCTACTGGAAGGGAGGACTCAGCGGCGCGACCAATCTTTGGGCTGCATCGAACGGCTCGGTCAGCAACTGGGTGACCGACCTTGGTGGCACCGCCACGGCATTGGTGCCCGGAGCAACCACGGATGTGTTCCTTTCCGCAACCTCGATCTCACAAAACCCGAACGACATGAAGTTGGGTGCGGATATGACGATCAAGAGCCTGACCATCACGAATGTCAGCACTCCAAACGACGTGAACCTCAATAGCGACGGTTCCACTTTGACGATTGGCACCGGCGGTCTCACGATGAACTCGGGCGCTCCGGTCGGCGGAAACGCCACTTTCAATGCCAACTTGACCATGAGTGCTGCGCAGTCTTGGACGAACAACAACAATGGTAGAACACTGGTCATCAACGGCAGCGTCGCCAACGGCGGAAACCTGCTCACCATCGCCGGCAACGGGCCGACGAATCTGAATGGAGCGATCAGCGGCGCAGGCGGTCTCACGATGAATGCCACCAACAATCTCGTCCTGGCGGGTGCCAATACGTTCGGTGGTGGAGTGACTCTCAATGCTGGCACCCTCTACGTGAACAATGCGACTGCACTGGGCGCCACATCCGGCACGTTCACGATCAATGGCGGTTCGATCAATCAGAATGCCAACGGGGCCGGCATCACAAACGCCAACAACAACCCGATCACGATCAACGCCAACTTTACCTATGGCGCGGACAACAACTGGAACCTCAATCTCGGCACGGGGGCGGTTTCACTGGGCACGACCGCAGGCACCACACGCACGATTACAACCAATAATGCAGGGACGCTCACGCTCGGCGGAGCCATCAGCGACGGCACCACGGCCAACGCGCTGACCAAGGCCGGCACCGGCACACTGGCCCTCTTCGGAGCCAGCAGCTACAGCGGCCCGACCACGATCAGCGTAGGCACTGTGCAAATCAACGGGGCGAACAGCCTTGGTGACTTCACGCAGGTGACCAACACCATCAGCATGGCGGCCAACACCACCCTGCGCTCCATAGCCAACACCTATGACCTCGGTGTAAACCGCACCATCAACATGACCGGCGCCGCTACCATCCAGAGCGACGCGGGCACGCTGACAGTCAGCGGTGCAGTCACCAACGGCTCGCACCTCCTCACCGTCACCGGCGCTGGCAACACGACGTTTGGCGCAGCGATTGGCAGCGGTAACGGCGGCATCACCAAGACCGGCCTCGGCACACTGACGCTCGGCGGGACGAACACCTACACGGGCGCGACGACCATCAACGGCGGCACTGTTCTAGTGAATGGCACCACTGTCGCAGGCAGTGCCTTCACCATCACCAATTTGAACGACAACACCACGGTCACCATCGGCGGCACCGGCACCATCAGCGGTGCGGTCGCGCTCAGCGCCACGTCTGCAATCGCCCGTGTCAATCGTATCACTGCTGCTGACATCGGCGGCTACGGCACGCTCACCCTCGGTGGCGGCCTGACCTTCGGCAGCGGCGCAGTCGGTTACTTCGACATCCAGGACATCACCACGAGGGACTTCCTGAGCATCACCGGCAACCTCACCGCTGCCAGCGGCACGGTCATCGGGGTATCCACCGGACTCGCGGCCAACACGTATCCGCTCATCGGCTACACCGGAACGGCCTCGGCACTTACCAACTACTCGCTGCAAACCCTCGGCGGCGCAGTCGCACCAGCCGGATATTATCTCACCCTCGCAGGTGGCGCGCTCAATCTGGTGGTCGCCGCTGACAAAGTCTGGACCGGCGGCGCACCAAGCGCGGATGACAACTGGACGACCGCTGACAACTGGAGCAGCCCGGTCATCGGTGGTGAAATCGTTCACTTCTACGGCCCAAATCGCGTGACTCCAAACAACGACTTCACTCCGGGAACGGTGTTCGCTGGTGTGTCATTCGATTCCGGAGCCGCAGGCTTTACGGTGGGCGGAAACTCCATCGATATGGCTGGCGATCTCGCCAACAACTCCTCGACGAATCAAGTCGTCAACCTCGCAATGTCGCTTTCGCGCGCCGCAGGCACCACCGTCAGCAGCGTCTCGAACAATCTGACCCTTGGTGGCATCCTCAGCGACGGCACCAGCGCGGGCAAACTGGTCAAGACAGGAGCCGGCTCGGTGACTCTCACCGCCGCCAACGGCTACACGGGCGGCAACACCGTCAATGCCGGCACACTGGCTGTCTCAGGTAGCGGCACGCTCGGTGCCACCACCGGGCCGCTGACCGTGGATGGCAGCACGGCCATAGCAAACCTCGGCACGACTTCGCAGACGGTTGGCGCAGTCGCCTTGAAAAACAGCGGACAGATCAACAACGGCACCCTCACTGGTTCATCCTACGCCGTGGAAAGCGGCTCGGTCGGTGCAGTCCTCGCGGGCAGCGGTGCTTTGACGAAAACGACCAGCGGCACCGTGACCCTCTCGGCGGCGAATACCTTCAATGGTGCGACCACCATCTCCGCCGGTGCCATCAGTGCCGCCCATAACTCGGCCTTGCAAAACACCACCGTGAGTGTGAACAGCAACAACGGACTGACCTTCGCCACGGGGATTACTGCCCCGACACTCGGCGGCCTGCAGGGCACCGGCAACATTACGCTGGCGACTGCAACATCCCAAGCTGTGACGCTGAATGTTGGCAACAATGATGCAACAACCACCTATAGCGGCGTGCTGAGCGGCGCAGGCGGGCTGACCAAGGTGGGCAACGGGACGCTGAGAATCGTCAGCGCCACAGGGAATACTTATCAGGGCGCGACAGTCGTGAGTGCAGGCACCCTAGTGCTGCAAGGCGAGGCGACATCCGCCGGTATCAATGTATCCTGGTTCGGTAATTCCTTTCAGGCTGATATGAATCTAGATGCTGCCACCTATGACGCAAATACCGTCGGTCGCTCGTTCACGGGTTCCGCAGGGGTTCTCTCGAAGACGCCAGACGGCAATGTGGCGGCATATACAGGGCAGGCGATTGGCTTCCTTACGTTCCCCATCGGCAGCATCGGCGGCGGAGAAAACTTCACGACCGCTTGGAGTGGTCGCTTCACTCCGAATTCCACGGGCAACTATAACTTCGCTTCGGCCAATGACGACCATGGCGTCATGTATCTTGACTTGGATGGCAACGGAACCTTCGCAAGCTCTGAGCGCTACGGCGGCACCACTGGGAATTTCAACGCCAGCAAGTCCCTGACTGCCGGCACCACCTACAACTACCTCTATATGTCGCATGAGGATGGCGGTGGTGAGAGCAATAACTGGTATATCACAAAACCCGGTGGTTCCCAAGTGTATGTGAACTCCGCTGGCAATGCCGATCAAGGCGGTTCGTGGACAGTTATTACACAAGTCGGCGGCAACAACCCGCTCCCGGTCACCACGTCGGTGACGATCGCGTCGGGCGCGATCCTCGACATCAATGGCAACCAGCAGCAGATTGCTTCGCTCACGGGTGTCGGCGGTGCGAGCATCACCAACAGCCATGCGACCATCAACAGCATCCTGACCATCAGCGGCACGTCCGGCAGCACCACCTTCGGCGGTGTCATCAGTAACGGAGCCAGCACGGTCGCCCTAACCAAGAACGGTAACAGCACACAAATCCTCACCGGTGCAAACACCTACACAGGCGTCACGACGGTATCCGGCGGAACGCTCCAAATCGGCAATGGCAGCACAACAGGCTCCATTGATGGAACCAGCAACGTCGTCCTGAACAGTGGTGGCTCACTGGCCTTCAACCGCAGTGATGTCGCCACCTTCAGCGAACTTGTCACCGGTTCCGGCAATATGTCCCAGACGGGCTCCGGCACGACGATTATGACCGCAAACAACAGCGCCTTCACCGGCACTGTGACCGTGAGCACTGGCACACTGCTGGTGAACACCGGCTCGCTCTCCGGCAGCACGGCAACGGTGAACGGCGGCGTGCTCGGCGGTGCAAGCGGAACTCTGGGTAACGTAACCGTGAATAGCGGTGGCGCAATCGCTGCAGGCGATCCTGCATCATCTGGCGGTATCGGCGAAGTGACTGTCAGCGGCAATCTGACCTTCAGCGGAACCGGCGCCTTCAATTATCAGCTCAATTCGGATACTGCGGTCCTCGACTTACTCACGGTTACGGGTGCCCTCAGCATCAGCAGTGGAGCGGTATTGAATGTTTCGGATCTCGGTTCAACGAACCTGTATGACAATATGAATCAGACTGGGCCTACCGCGCTCCTGATTGACTACGGAACTTGGGATGGCGGCCTATTTGCCGGACATCCAGACGACAGCGTATTCACTGTGGGTATGAACTTGGTGATGATTTCCTACAACGGAGACATCAATAACCAGTTCGACAATACCTCGGTCACGCTGACTGTGGTGCCCGAGCCCGGTGCAGCAGTTTCGCTGCTCGGCGGCCTCGGCCTGCTCCTCGGTGCCCGCCGTCGCCGGAAGTAGGAAGTTCAACCAACAAATCACCAACTGCCATGCAGGGCCACCGCTTTGCATGGCAGTTTTGATTTCCGGGTAATAAATGCAGCATTTTTCAACTGTCGATCAACACGGATGGACGCAGAGGCAGGCGGCCTCGCACAAAAGACACGGAGCCCACAAAAGGCTTTGCTCCACGCCATAAGATATGAAGGAAACATATGTCGCTGGAACGTGAAATTTCCTCGTTGCGAGCACTCTGTTCATCGCTATGTGATTAGCTGAAGCACCAGATAATTTTCCTCAGTATAACCATGATGAAACAAAATCCTCCTTTACGTTATTCACGTGTTCTCCGCATCTGTGCAGTGCCATTTGCTGCTTTGTTTGCTGTGAACGCATCGGCGGCGAACATTTCGTGGAATGGGGCGGCTGACGCGCTTTGGAGCACTGGCGGAAACTGGGTGGGAGGATTCGCGCCGGTGGCGGCTGATGTGGCTGTGTTTGATGCGGGCTCGACTTCGAATCTGACGACGACGTTGGGGGCGGATTTTTCGATTCAGGGTTTGAGGATCAGGACGCCGGGCGGGCTGATCACGATTGGCGCCGGGAATTTGCTCACGCTGGGTGCGGGTGGGATTGATATGAGTGCTGCGTCGCAGAATTTGCTGCTCGAAGCGCTGGTGGCGCTGGCGGCGGATCAGTCGTGGAATGTGGCGAATGGACGGACGTTGACGGTGAATGGAGTGATTAGCGGAACGAACGTGAATTTGAACAAGATCGGGCTTGGGGATTTGATTCTCGGTGGCGCGAATACTTTCACCGGGACGACGACGATAGGCGGTGGGACGTTGACGCTGAATGGAAGTCTCAATGGAACGACAGGGATGGATTTGACGTTCGCGGGAACGGGGACTTTCCATGTGAGCGCGGCGAGCGGGGTGGGTCAGGGGATGAAAGTGCTGAGGTTCAGCGGTGGCGATGGAACGGTGCGTTCGACAAACAATGGAGGGACGAGCACGGTGAGTTTCACATCGCGTGCGGTGCGCGCTGCAGGAGCGACGGGAAATTTCACGCTGCTCAATGGAACGCAAGGCGCTGGCGGGACAAACAACATCACGATTGGCGGGGAATTGACGGCGCAGTTGCTGGATCGCGGACTGTTTTACAACGGCTCCCAGTATGCGGCATATGATGCGGGCGGTTTTGTGCGCGGACTCAATTATGGCACAGATGCGAATGCGCCATTGTCCATTGCGAGTGGGCCGACGCTCGGTGTGAATGATGCGACGAAGGACGTGCAGATTTCCGGCGACATCACGGCCCAGACGACGGCGTCGGTGAATACGATCAGCGATCCCGGTGCTTTCAACATTACCTTGGACGTATCGCAGACGTTGAGCCTCAACGGAGTTTTGAAATCGGGAGGAAATGCGGCGACGATTTCCGGGGGAACAGGAATCACGACGACGGCGGCCAATAACGAGATGGTGATTCGCACGGATTTAGCGGGGGATACGCTGAACATCAGCACGCCGATCCTCGTCAACGGAACCAGCAGTCTGACCAAGTCCGGCGCTGGCACGCTGGCGCTTTCGGGAGCGAATACTTACACGGGTATCACGACGATCAACGGCGGTGTCGTGCTGGCAGATAACGCGACGGCTCTTGGCAATGGTGGAAACATCAAGTTTTTCGGTGGCACGTTGCAGGTCGGCAGCACTTTGAACAACAGCATGGTTGCATGGGGCGGAAGGATCGCGAGCAGCACTGCACCCATCAGAATTGATACCAACAGCCAGTCGCTGACGCTCTCGGGGACGATTGCGAGCAGCAATACCGCAGGCTTGGTGAAGTCCGGCGCGGGCACGTTGCTCATCAGTAATTTTCAGTCCTACAACGGTGCGACCGAGGTCATCGGTGGCACGCTGAAGTTGTCTGCACCTACCACATATTCCGGACTGAAGGGCAGTTGGACTTTCGACGCTCAAAACGCGAACGATGTTTCCGGCAACGGCTATAACGGCACAGCCGTCAACGCCCCGACCTACTCGACGGATACACGCTCCGGAACCGGCTATTCGCTGCAATTGAACGGCACGAATCAACTGGTCTATGTGGACACCGGCGGCACCCAGTCTGTCTTCGACGGCGGCTCTGCAATGACCATCTCAGCGTGGGTCAAGGGCTGGCCTGGCACTTGGAGTCCGTTTGTCAGTAAATTTGGAGAAAACACTCAAGGCTGGCAGATGCGTAAAAATGCTGCCAGCGGCACCAATTTGTCATGGACCACCCGCCCGCAGGGGGACACGAACAATGCGTCGAGTGTCAATAACGGTGTATGGCACATGATCACGATGACCTACGACGCCGCTGGCGGGGCCAATAACAAGAAGATTTATGTTGATGGCGCACTGCTCGCTCAGTCAACAGCCACCGGAAACATTGGTGCCAGCGCCGCCATGTTGGCTTTCGGGGCTAGGGCGAATAGCAACGCCTACAGCACCACGACGTGGAATTCCTTCTTCAACGGCAAACTGGACGAAATCTACTTCTTCAATCGCGCCATCACTTCCGGCGAAGTGACGAGTCTCAACACCAACCCCGCGCTCTTTGCGCCCACTTCTGCCACCCTGCCAGGCACCACCGCACTCTCGATTGCCAGCGATGCAATTTTTGATCTGAACGGCAACACCCAGCAGGTCGCCTCTCTCAACGACTATGTGACCGGCGTCAGCTTCGGCGCGGTGCAAAATACCAACGTGGCATCCGCATCGTCGCTGGTGCTCACCACAGCCGACCGCGCTGTTTTTACCGGCGTGCTTGCTGGCGACGGCGGACTCGGTGCGCTCAGTCTCGTGATGAATGGCGCGGGCACTCAAGTCCTCGCAGGCACCAATACCTACACGGGTGGCGCAACGGTATCATCCGGCAAACTACAGTTGAGCGGGTCGGGCACGCTCGGCTCCACGAGTGGGACGCTGAACGTCAACGGAGGCATTTTGGATTTCAACAACACCAGTCAGAACGTCGGTAATCTCACAGGTAACGGTGGAACCATCGTCAATAATCAGGGCAACAGCACCGTCACTTTCACGATTGGCAGCGGCAATAACGGTGGCGGAAATTTTCTCGGTGTCATCGCCGACAAGAACGACACCGGCAGCGGCGTGATCGCTTTGACCAAGACTGGCAGCGGCACGATCACGCTCAGCGGGGCCAACACCTACACGGGTGTCACTGCTATCAACGGCGGTTTTTTGCAGGCGAATCACGCCAGCGCCCTGGGCAATGGCGGGAACATCGCGTTGGGCGGCGGCGCGCTGCAATTCGGTAGCAGTCTGAACAATCAGACCGTGAACTGGGGCTCGCGGATTCAAAATAATTCAGCCTTCGCTATCGCGCTTGATACGAACGGACAGAGCGTGACGCTCGGTGGGGTGATCCCAAGCAGTAATACATTGGGCCTGACCAAGACCGGCGCTGGCACGCTGATCCTTTCCGGAGCAAATACCTACACTGGCACAACCGCTGTCAATGCAGGCACACTGACCGCTCTGATCAGCGCAGCCCTCCCCAACTACAACACGGCGACAATCACAGTGGCAGTCGGCGCTTCGCTCGGCGTGCGCACTGGCGGCGCTTCAGAATGGGCCGATGCCGAAATTGGCAATCTGGTGAACAACGCCAACCTGACATTCACCGGCGCGGCGACATTGGGCGTAGATACCACCAGCGGAAATTTCAGCACAGCGGCGGTTTTTCCGAACAAGACCAACATGGGTATTGCGAAAAATGGTGCGAATACGCTGACCCTTTCTGGAGCGAGCGTCTATACTGGCCCGACTGTGGTCAATGGCGGTATTCTCAAAGCGGGCGTCGCTTCCGTGGCAGGTGTGAGCGGTGCGTTCGGCAATAACTCCGCCGTGACACTTGCGAATACTGCGGGGGTGGCGCTCGACATCGCGGGCTTCGACACGCAGATCGGCTCACTGGCTGGCGGTGGTGCGAACGGCGGTAATGTGACACTTGGTGCAAACACCCTCACAGTCGGCGGCAATAATACCAACACCACTTATGCAGGTGTGATTTCCAGCAGCGTAGGAGTGACCGGAGTGAGCCTCTACAAGACCGGCACAGGCTCGCTGACGCTTCAGGGAGCCAATACATTTACGGGCAAAATCGTCATCGCTGGCGGTAATTTGATCGCCAACGATGAAAACGGCACGACTAACGAACCAAAGCTAGGAACAACACCTTCTGTTTTTGTCGCCGACAGCATCACCATCAAGAACGGCGCAATTCTTACGATGCTCTCCGGGACTGATGGAAGGTCTCTGAGTGCCAATCGAGGCATCTATCTCGACACAGGCATACAGACGATCAACACAGGCGGCGGCGATTTCTACATCAACGGTGTGATCAGTGGTCCAGGCGGACTTTTCCATGGGAACGGAGGCGCAATTGGCTATGCTGGGAGACGCCTGTATCTCCCCGCGGCAAATACCTACACTGGCGACACAAAATGGGATGCCAGTGGTTCTGCAGGTAACTATGGCGGAATCGAGATGCAAAATCCCCTCGCGTTGCAGAATAGTGCGGTTGACGCCAATTCAGTGGCATCTTGGCTGACTGCTTCGACTAGCGGCGGCGTCTTGCAACTTGGAGGTCTTATCAACGGTAATCGCACACTTCAGGATTTGACGGCCAACGCCACTTTCACGGGCCTCATCCTGAACCCCACGATTGCGGATGCCATCAAGACCTACACGAACGTCATCGGCACTGGTAACCACGCAAACACGACGCTGACAAAGACTGGCGCAGGGATGCAGGCGCTCAACGGTGCGAACGCATACACGGGCGCGACATTCATCAAAGTCGGCACGCTCAGCATCAATACCATCAAGGATGTTGGCAGTGCCACAGCCAGTTCTCTCGGAAAACCCACCACGGTCGCCAACGGCACAATCTCTATCGGCAACTTGAGCACAGGCGCAACGCTGCTTTATACCGGCACGGGCGACACCACGGATCGCGTCATCAACATGGCGGGCACGACAGGGGGGGCGACGCTCGATCAATCGGGTGCAAGCGGAGTGCTGACGCTCACCAGGAATTTCACGGCGACTGGTGTGGGTGCCAAGATACTAATGCTGCAAGGATCCACTGCGGGCGCTGGCGTGATCGGCGGGCAGATCGTGGATAGCAGCGGCGGCGCTACGTCTTTGACCAAAACCGGCACCGGCGCGTGGACGCTCAACGGTGCGAATCCATTCACCGGTGACACCACGCTCAATGGCGGCACGCTGACCATTGGCAATCTGCTCGCATTGCAGAACAGCGCGCTGAATTACACAGCGGGCACGTTGAGTTTTTCGGCGGGCATCAATACGCCGACTTTCGGCGGCATGAAAGGAAGCGTCAGCCTGTCCATCACTGCCAATGTGACGGACCTCACGCTCAGTCCCGGTAACGGAATTTCCCATAACTATTCCGGCACGCTGGGCAGTGATCTTCCGGGTATGAACCTCATCAAGAACGGAGCAGGGACTCAACGGATTGGCGCAGCCACCTACACCGGCAGCACTGCCGTGAATGTCGGCAAGCTCTACTTGAATGGCAGCAACTCCGCGACGGCAATTTCCGTCGCGGGCGGGGCAACTTTGGGTGGATCGGGAAGCGCGGCTTCGGCTGTCGCAACAATTGCCGACACCGGCATCGTCGAGGCGGGTTCTGGCGGAGCGGGTGGTCTCTCTTTAGGTGGTCTTAATTTCACAAACACCAGCACCATCAACATCGCGAATATCGGTAACTACAGCGGCAGCTCCGCCGTGAATGTGATCAACACCGATGGTCTGTTCGTCAACGGTGGATCTGGTTCCATTACAATTACACTCAGTGGCACCGCACCCGCCGGAGGCACGGCGCATCTCATCCAGTATGCGGGCAGCATCGGTGGTGCGGGTGCAGGTTTTGGCGCTTTTGTTTTGAACACAGCAGGGCTGGGGGCTGGCCCGCGCGCGTTGTTCACGCTTTCCAATCCGACAGCTTATGTGGATTTGAGTTACAGTTTGGACAACCCCGTCTGGAGCGGGGTGGGGGATGGCAACTGGATCACCTCAGCGAATCTCAGCGTGACCCTACCGGTGAACTGGAAGCTGGCGAGTAACGCAGCGATTGCCACCAACTTCATCGCTGCCGACGCTGCGCTTTTTAATGACACAGTTTCCGGAACGACCACCGTCAACATCAGCACGGCGGACGTCTCGCCGGCTTCAGTCACATTCAGCAACAGTGCGAAGGACTACACGCTGCAAGGTGGCTTTGGGATTACAGGCGGCACGGCTCTGACCAAGAGCGGCAGCGGCAAGCTGACCATCACCACCAACAACAGTTATACCGGCGGCACGACCATCAGCGGAGGCACAATTCAGATTGGCGATGGCGGCACAAAAGGGACTCTCGGGGTGGGTGCGATTGTTGATGACGGCGTCCTGACCTTTAATCGCTCCGACCTCGTTTCCGTGTCAGATGCCATCAGCGGCACCGGTTCGATCATCAAAAATGGCGATGGTGAATTGGTGCTCAGCGGAACAAACAGTCACGGCGGCAACACGACGCTGAACACGGGCAAGCTCACATTTGCCAGTGCGCCTGCATTGGGAAGCAGCACACTGATCATCAATAGCGGCACCCTCGATAGCGGCGTCGCGGGCCTCGTGTTGACCAGTAACAACGCACAGACTTGGAACAGTGACTTCGCCTTCAGTGGAACAAACGATCTGGATCTTGGCAGCGGCGCAGTATCCTTGGGCTCCACAGTCGGTGCGCGGACGCTTTCAGTGAACGCAGGCACGCTGACCGTCAGGGGAGCAATATCCAATGGCGTATCCACCGCGCTAACGAAGGCTGGCGCGGGCACCTTGGTGCTGGATGGAATTAGCAACTACAGCGGCGGCACGACGATCAACACCGGCACCCTCACGGTGAGCGACGGCGCTAATTTAGGTGCAAGCAGCAGCCCTCTCGCGGTGAACAATCCGAACACTGGTGATGGCACCAATGTCGTTCTGAATCTCAATGGCTCCGTGAGCACCGGTCCGTTAAGCGGAACGATTGCCATCCCGACCAGTGGCACAAACACCGCGATGATCAATATCGCCGCGAGCAAGACTCTTACGTTGAATCAAACAACTGACGGCATCTACGACGGCTCGATCGCCGGTGCTGGCAGGTTGATCAAACGCAGCAGCGGCAAACTGACACTTTTCGGCTCAAATACCCATGGAGGGACGGTTCTTGATGATGGCACGTTGAGCGTCAGTAGTCTGTCTGCATTGGGGAATGGCGGCCTTCTTTCCATCGCACTGAACAGCGGCACGTTTCAGTATTCCGGCCATGATGTTGTCACCAGCAACAACTTCAATCTAGCTGGCGGTGCTGTCACCTTGGACATCGTCCATGCCGACGCCAGCTTGACCCTCAGCAACGCCTACCACGACAGCACCATCACTAAGAAAGGTGCAGGCACATTCGCACTGGCGGGAAATGTTTACTACATCGGCTTCAATTTCGGGAGCCTTGTGCTTTCGATTGACGAAGGAAGCATGGTGCTCGGCTCAACGGTGACAGATCCGGCGTTCATGACTACGGTCAACTCTGTCACGGATGTGAAAACCGGCGCGACTCTCAAGCTGGGCAATGCACAGGGCAGGCAAATCGTGCCGACCAATCCATTTCATATGTCCGGGGGGAGTTTCGATCTCAACGGCAATACGAACAATTACGAGCCACAGATTGACGGCACCGGGATAGTCACCAACAGCAATGCGACAGCGGCCATGTTGATGGTTCATCCGAGTAACACGAAAACGTTCGGCGGCAACATCGTGGATGGTGTCGGCACAGTGGGTTTGCAGTTCGCAAATAATTTTCTATACGCTCCAGTCCCGACGGCCAGATGGACCCTCTCCGGCAACAACACCTATAGCGGCGCGAGCACAGTTGGCGTAGGCACCATCCAAGCCGGCTCGATCGCCGCTCTTTCTCCAAACTCCGCATACACCGTGGCGGGAGGGGCGACTTTGAATCTCGATGGATATAGCAACACCATCGGATCACTGACCGGGGCGGGCAGTGTGACGCTTGGAAGTGCGACGCTTTCCATAGGCAAAGACAACACCAGTCCGGCGGCTTTTTCCGGCGCGATTTCCGGCGCCGGAGGTTCTGTGAACAAAATTGGCACAGGCACACTGACCTTCGCCGCAGCCAATTCCTACACGGGGCAGACCACAGTCACGCAGGGCACGCTGAAATTCCAAATTCCAGCCGCACTTTACAACGCCGATGCCAGCAAGTGGACAAAGGCCAACATTACCGTGAATCCCGGGGCTGTTCTGGACCTTGGAGTCGGTGGTGTCGGGCAGTTTGTCACCGCCGACATCAACACACTGCTTGATGCAGCGCACCTCGGTGCCAGCGACAGTGTTTCCGGTCTTTTGAACAACGCCAGCATCGGCTTCGACACAGCGGGAGGCGACTTCACTTTCGATGCCAGCCTCAGCAATCAGAATGGTGGAGCCAACGTGCTCGGAGTGCAAAAATTTGGAACAAACACGCTGACTTTCACCGGCGCGAATACCTACAGCGGAACGACGACCATCAACGCGGGCGTTTTGCAAATCAGCAATGGTGGCACCACAGGAAGTCTCGGAAGCGGTAATGTGATCAACAATGGCAGTCTTGTTTTCAATCGCGGCGATGCGCTCGCAATTTCCAACGCAATCAGCGGCACGGGTTCGCTTACGAAACTTGGAAACGATACACTGGTGCTTAGCGGTGCAAGCACATACACAGGCACGACGACGATTGGAGGCGGTGTCCTTTCCATCAACAGCATCCAGAACGCCGGAAGCGCAACGCCGAATGCGCTGGGTAATCCGGCGGTCGGAGTGAACAGCATCATCAGCTTCGCTGCGGGAAGCACGCTGCGCTACACGGGGTCTGCAGACGGGAGCAGCGACAGGGTGATTAACCTGAGCACGCCGGCAGGCGGGACATTTAACTTCGATGCCAGCGGGAGCACGCTATTCGCGCTGAGTGGCGGCATAAACACGACTGGTGCCACTACACTCGTGCTGACTGGCAGCGGGGATGGCTCGGAAAACGGAGGTATAGCCAACGGCACTGCCCCGAACGTAACAGAAGTCGTAAAAAATGGTATTGGCACATGGATGATCGGTGGCACGAATACCTACACGGGCGATACAACAATCAACGCGGGAATCCTGCAAATTAACGGGGCCATTTCCAGTAATACGATTGTGAACACCGGCACACTCGTCGTGAGCGGCACGATCTCCGGCAGCACGACCGTGAATAGCGGCGGCACGGTAAGCGGCGATAACGGAACGTTGGGAGATGTGGTCGTAAACGGAGGGACTTTATCCCCGGGTGCCAATGGCACTGGCACGTTGAACACCGGCACACTGAACACCGGCACGTTGACGTTCAACGCAGGCGGCATCTTTCAATTTCAAATAGACTCTTCTGCGCCCGCACTTGATTTCATCAATATCACCGGGAACCTGAATATCACGATTGGAGCGGTGATGAATGTAACTGACTTGGGCACGGCGATCCTGGCCGAAGGGACCTCTGCACCGATCATCAACTATAGCGGTGCGTGGAATGGAACAGGGTTCATGGGACTGGGCGACGACAGCGTCTTCACGGTTGGGCTGAATGCGTATCAAATTTCCTACAACGGCGCGGATGGGACTACAAATGAGGTCACCTTGACCGTGGTGCCCGAGCCCGGCGCGGCGGTGTCGCTGCTCGGCGGCCTCGGCCTGTTGCTAGGATTGCGGCGGCGCAGAGCGTAAAGACTTCCAATAGTCTTTGTGACGGCGAAAGCGCGCACCACTCGACGCGCGCCGATCCTTTTGCCAGTGTCGCGGCAATGAACTCTGCGCATCTCGACGACCTGTTTGCTTTCATCCGCTTTCCCAGCATTTCCACACTGCCCGAGCGGGCGGGGGATGTCGCGGCGTGCGCGCAGTGGCTTGGTGCGAAATTAAACGCGCTGGGTTTGCAGGCGGAAATCCACGCGACGGGCGGGCATCCCATCGTTGTTGCGCGCAATAAACACATCGCCGGTCGGCGCACGGTGATGATTTACGGGCACTACGACGTGCAGCCGGTGGACCCGCTCGGCGAGTGGACTTCGCCGCCGTTCGAGCCCGTCGTGCGCGCTGGCGTAATCTACGCGCGCGGTTCCACGGACAACAAAGGCCAGATCCTCGCGCACGTGCTCGGGGTGGGGGAGACGCTGCGCGAAAAGGGCGACGTGCCCGTGAATCTGATCTTCCTCATCGAAGGCGAGGAGGAAGTCGGCAGCAAACATCTCGAAACCTTCCTCGCCGCGCATCGCGAGGAGTTGAAGTGCGACATCATCGCCATCTCCGACACCGGCATGATCGCACGCGACACGCCCACTTTCACCTACGGACTGCGCGGCGTCGCTGCGATGGAAGTGCGCCTCCACGGCCCGGCGACCGATTTGCATAGCGGCATCTACGGCGGCGCGGTTGCAAACCCCCTCACCGCGCTCGCCCGGCTCGTCGCCACGTTGCACGACGCCGATGGTCGCGTCGCCGTCGCCGGTTTCTACGACGACGTCGCGCCGCTCCAGCAATGGGAGCGCGATGCGTGGGCGCGCCTGCCTTTCGGCGATGCCGAAATCCTCGCCGTCACCGGCTCACCCGCGCTCTTTGGCGAAGCGGGCTACACGAGCGTCGAGCGACTGTGGGCGCGCCCGACCGTCGAAGTGAACGGCATCGGCGGCGGCTTCCAGGGCGCGGGCAGCAAGACCGTCATCGGTCGCGAAGCCTTCGTGAAACTCACCTTCCGCCTCGTGCCCGGACAGCGCCCTGCGGACATCATGGCGAAAGTGCGCGCGCATTTGGAAAAGCACTGCCCGCCCGGCGTGCGCATCGAAATCGAAGACGGCCACAGCGGCGAGCCCTACGCCACCGACCCGCACAGCGCCTTTGGCAAAGCCGCCCAGCGCGCCCTCGCCCGCACATTCCCCGGCAGGGAAACCGCCCTCATCCGCGAAGGCGGCAGCATCCCGATTGTAAACACCTTCAAAAAAATCCTCGGTGCCGAAACCCTCCTCCTCGGCCTCGCCCTGCCCGACTGCCGCGCCCACGCCCCCGACGAAAACTTCCCCATCGAAAACTTCGAAGCCGGCATCCGCCTCAACCGCGCCCTGCTCGAAGAACTCGCACGCTAATGGTGTCGCAAGCGGCTGCTCGTTTGCGCTCCGCAAAGATTTCCATAAAGACAGACAGTGGGAGCACGTGTAGGAGCAGTTGTATGACATCTGCCTCCTACGCTTTTATTCTGGCTGTGTTCTTGGCGCTGCCTTGCGGGCCTGGAGCTTTGCAAGCGGCAGACCCGGCACCCAAGCAGGAGACTGTAGGCCAGCCGAAACCGGGAGACACTTTCACCAACTCCATCGCAATGAAGCTGGCCTACATCCCGCCGGGTGAATTCACGATGGGCAGCCCGAAGACGGAGGTCGGACGGGAAGCGCACGAAACCCAGCACAAAGTGACCCTCACCAAAGGCTATTACATCGGCATTTACACGGTGACCCAAGCCCAGTGGAAGGCGGTGATGGGAGAAAGCGCGAGCCGTTTCAAAGGCGATAATCTGCCCGTGGATGAGGTCTTGTGGAGTGACGCGGTGACTTTCTGCAAAAAACTCAGCGAGAAGGAAGGTAGGCAGTATCGCCTCCCCACCGAGGCGGAGTGGGAGTTCGCCTGCCGCGCGGGGACAACGACGGTATTCAATACGGGCGACGATGCGGCGGCGCTGGGTGAAGCAGCTTGGTTCGGTGGCCACGGCGACACGGATAGCACGCACCCAGTCGGCCAGAAAAAGCCGAATGCATGGGGCCTCTACGACATGCACGGCAATGTGTGGCAGTGGTGCAGCGATGGCTTCGGGAACTATCCACGCGATGAGGTGACGGATCCCGCAGGCGCTGCGGACGACAGCCGACACGTTCTGCGCGGCGGAGACTGGCGCTGCCCTCCCAGGCTGTGCCGCTCGGCCAAGCGTTTCGGAAGTGGCCCTAACTACCGGGATGATGTTTTCCGCGGCTTCCGGGTGGTGCTATCTCCGGAAGTGAAAGGCAAATAATCAGCCGCCCCGCGCCCTGCCGGATGGAAAGAGCGAAGCTTCGTGCTGGACGTGTGGGGATTCGGGGGCAAGTTTTGCGGGACACATGACTCAGATATTTTTCGACAAGGATGATGGGGGAACTCCGACGCGCGGGCAGGTGAAGCAGGAACACACTTGGGATTTGACGCCGCTTTTCCCGACGCCGGAGGCTTGGGCGCATGATTTCGCGGTGTTGCAGCGGGTTTACACGGCGATTGAGGGTTTTCGCGGGAAGGTGGGGGAGTCGGCGGCGATGCTGCGCGATGCGCTGGAGTGCGATAAGCGGATTAGCCTGCTCATCGAGCGGTTGCATCATTATGCTTCGCTGCGGAGTTCGGAGGATTCGTCGGACTCGGGGAATCTGGCGCGGGAGTCGCAACTGGATAATCTGCTGACGAAGATCGGGGAGGCGTCGGCGTTTTTCGCGCCGGAGGTGCAGGCGATTGATGATGCGACGTTTGCGAAATTCCTCGCGGACCCGGCGCTGGAGGAGTGGAGGTTGTATCTGGTGGATTTGCGCCGGCTGCGCCCGCACACGCTGAGTGCGGCGGAGGAGCGGCTGCTGGCGCTGGGCAATAGTGCGCTGACGGGGCATGACGAGACGTTTTCGCAACTGACGAATGTGGATATGAAGTTCGGCTCGCTGGCGGATGAGTCGGGCCGCTCGCGGGAGCTGACGCAGAGCAGTTATTCGTCGTTTTTGCAAAAGCGGGATGCGGAGCTGCGCAAGCGGGCGTTTCATCAATTCTACGCGGAGTTCGATGCGCATAAGTTCACGCTGGCTTCGACGCTTTCCAATTCGATCAAGGCGGATGTTTTCGAGGCTCGCGCCCGCAATTATGCGAATGCGCGGGAGCAGGCGCTGTTTTCGGACGATGTGCCGGTGAGTGTGTATGACAATCTGATCTCGACGGTGCGCGCGAATCTCGCGCCGCTTTTCCGCTACTACGCGCTGCGCAAGCGGGTGCTGGGGCTTTCGGAGATTCATCAATACGACACTTACGTGCCCATCGTGGCGAGTGTGGACAAGCGGACTTCGTTCGATGAGGCGATTGGGTTGTGCATCGAGTCGTTGGCCCCACTGGGCGAGGAGTATTGCCGGGTGTTGCACGACGGGCTGACGACGAAGCGCTGGTGTGATCGTTACGAAAACAAGGGGAAGCGCAGTGGTGCATTCAGCAGTGGGAGCTACGGTGCGCCGCCTTACATTCTGATGAATTACGAGGAGGATGTGTTTGCGGATGTGTTCACGCTGGCGCACGAGGCCGGGCACTCGATGCACACGTGGCACGCGAACGGCACGCAGCGCTGGCAGGATGCGGACTACCCGATCTTCCTCGCGGAGGTGGCGAGCACTTTCAACGAGGAGTTGCTGACGCATCATCTGCTCGAAAAGACGAGCGACCCGAAGTTGCGCGCTTATCTCATCAACCGTCAGCTCGATGATATTCGCGGGACGGTTTATCGGCAGACGATGTTTGCGGAGTTTGAAAAAATCACGCACGCGATGGAGGAAGCCGGGGAGCCGGTGACGCTCGATACGATCCGCACGGCGTATCGCGGGTTGCTGACGGATTACTTCGGCCCGGACTTTACGCTCGATGCGGAACTCGATCTCGAACCGCTGCGCATTCCGCATTTCTACTCCGCATTCTACGTGTATAAATACGCGACGGGGCTGAGCGCCGCCGTAGCGCTGAGCCAGCAGGTTTTGGAAACGGGCGATGCCACGCGCTATCTCGGTTTCCTTCGCAGTGGCGGCTCGAAATTTCCCATCCCGACGCTGCGCGATGCGGGCGTGGATATGTCCAGCCCCGCGCCAGTCGCTGCGACGCTGGAACTTTTTGCGCGCCGCGTGACGGAGCTTGAGGAACTGCTCGCCGGGCAATAAGACCGCGCACTTTCAAAACGAGACTTGCCAATGCGCCACTCAGGTTGTTTCAAAAAGCAGAACACGTCCGACGGACAGAACATGGACATCACGCACCAGCGCCTCCTTCTCGCAGCACAAGGCTACAGCGAACTCGGACTTCCCGAGCTGGCACTCGCGGAGCTTGCTGAATTGCCGGAGGAATTGCAGGCCGATCCATCCGTCGTGGAAACGCGGCTTTCGGTTTTCATGCAGGCGAAGCGATACAAGGACGCGCTGCAATTTGGCCAGAAGCTCTGCCGACTGTTGCCGGAGAAAACGTCGGGCTTTATCCACTCGGCATATTGTCTGCACGAACTCGGCAACACGCAGGCGGCGCGCGAGCTTTTGCTCAGCGGCCCCAAGGCCCTCCATGAAGAGGCCACCTTTCACTACAATCTTGCGTGCTACGAGTGCGCGCTCGGCAATCTTGAACAGGCCCGCGCCCATCTCGACATGAGCTTCACCATGGACAAGAAGCTCCGCGACTTTGCGAAGAACGACCCCGATCTGAGCGTGCTCCACGAGAGCGGAGTGATTCCTCAGAAGTAGGCGGGGACACTGGGGCTGGCAGGGCAGGTAAAGATTTCCTAAACTCGCGCTTGCCAAACGGGAGGGAGTCCGCCAATTTCCGTGCCCTTTTCCGCAAAACTTATACCGACCACATGTCTACAGAATTGATGACCGAACTGCTTGAAGCTGGAGTCCACTTTGGCCACCAGACCAAACGCTGGAACCCAAAGATGAAGCCGTTCATCTTCGAGAAGAAGAACCAAATTTATATCATTAACCTTGGGGAGACTGTCCGTCAGCTCAACAGCGCATGTGATTTCCTCGCCAATGTCACCGCCAAGAATGGCAAGATCCTTTTCGTCGGCTGCAAAAAGCAGGCGCAGGAAGCCGTGAAGGAAGCCGCGACCGCTTGCGGACAATACTATGTGAACCAGCGCTGGCTCGGCGGCACACTCACCAATCTCAAGACCATTCGCCAGAGCATCGCCCGGCTGAACTGGATCGAGAACATGGAGAAGTCGCCCGACTATGCGAAGATGGGCAAGCAGGAGATTTCCGCCGTCCGTCGTGAAGGCGCGAAGTTGCTCCGCAACCTCGAAGGCATCCGCAGCATGGATCGTTATCCAGATGCGATCATCATCATTGATACCGCCCGCGAATTGAACGCCGTCGCCGAAGCCCGCCGCCTAGGTATTCCAATCGTGGCCATCGTGGATACGAACGCCGATCCCGAAGTGATTGATTACCCAATCGCCGGAAACGATGACGCCATCCGCTCCATCCGCGTCATTCTGCAAAAACTCGTGGACGCCATCGGTAGCAACAGCACCGTCGCTGCGAAGAAGGAGAGCGCGGAGCTTGCAGGCGTGGCCGAGTAGTCACTTTCCTAGTCTTTCAATGAGAGACGAGGGCCAACGCTCTCGTCTCTCTCTTTTTAAACCAACAACATCCTTACAAAATATATGACCACTGTGAACATTGATGCCAAACAAGTAGCCACACTCCGCGAAAAGACTGGTGCTGGTATATTGGACTGCCGCAAGGCGCTCATGGAAACCAACGGCGAAATGGAAGCAGCCGTGGATCTTCTCCGCGCCAAGGGCACAGCCAGCGCCGCCAAGAAGGCAGGCCGTGCTGCGAACGAAGGTCTCATCGCTCAGGCAATCCTGCCCGGTTCCAAAGTCGGCGTTCTCGTCGAGGTGAACTGCGAGACGGATTTCGTCGCTAAAAACGAGAGCTTTCAGGCCATCACCGCTGGATGGGCCAAGGCACTCGCTGAAAATCACGCAACGGATCTGGAGCCTTCGCGCATCGAGACCGTCGCAAAAATCGGTGAAAACATTCAGATTCGCCGCAACGCCCGCCTTGAAGTCAAAGGCAGTGGCGCAGTCGCGGCATACATCCACCTCGGTGGAAAAATTGGCGTCCTTCTCGAAGTGAGCGCTGGCAAAGATGCCACGGTGAACCACGACGACTTCAAACAGCTCGTTCGCGACATCACGCTGCACATCGCCGCTGCGAGCCCAGTCTGCCTCAATCGCAATGAGGTGCCAGCCACGCTCGTCGAGCGCGAACGCGCCATCTATCGCGAGCAGGCTCCGAAAGACAAACCAGCGGAGATGATCGAGAAGATCATTGATGGAAAAATGGGGAAATTCTACGCGGGCGCTTGCTTGTTGGAGCAGGGTTTCGTGAAGAATCCCGAGCAGACCATCACCGCTCTCGTCGCAGCGACGTCGAAGAATCTCGGCGACACCATCGAGATTCGCGCCTTCGTCCGCTATCAAGTCGGCGAAGAAATCGCTGCCTAATTTAGGCAGTCAGTTCCACATTACGAAAGCCTCGTGCCGTTACTTTGTTTACGGCACGAGGCTTTGTGATGCTACGGCTTATCCGACATCTTACTGTCCCGCACGCGCACGAGAATACGCTGCGACATTCGTCCTGGGAGCATTGTGCTATGCTCCGTAGCCTCCCACGTTTCCTAAAGGCCCATCAGTTCACGCTGCCAGGGCAATAGTTTTGCCTGAGTCTCCTCCGGGCGGAATGCCAGACCTTCCAAGGTGGCTTTCGGGGCAATGAGCGAGGGATCGAGATGATGCTCAGCGGCGGCTTTGTCGCGGAGGCTCTTCAGCTCGTCGAAACGTTTCAACTGCGCTGTGGTCGGGCGGAGGCGCGGTGCCCGGATAAATTTCGGCCACTCGGATTCGGGTAGTTCAACTCCGCGCTGGGCTGCTGCAAAATACTTTGCTTCGCGCGGACCGCGCAGGTGGCGGATTTCAAAAGTTTCGCCTGCGTCAAAAGCGACTGCCGCTTGCACGAGGAGGTCGCTGTTGCAGATGTGGAATGTGGGTTTGTCGAGGCGGCGGGCTTCTTCATCGCGCCATTTCCACAGCTCGCGGAAGATTGCCGCTGCGCGCCCGCGAAGGTGGCCACTGCCGGGGACACGCCAGAGCTGGTCGGGGTCAATTTCCTTGTCCACTTCAGCGGAGCGAATGGCGCGGTCGCAGAGCTGGTCGAACCACACGCGGCGATTTTGCCGGTCCAGTTCAGCGCTCAAAATGTCGGCGAGCCCGGCGAGGTGACGCGTGTCGTTGACTGCGTATTCCATCATCTGCGGCGAAAGCGGACGGCGCGCCCAGTTTGCTTTTTGCGATGCCTTGGCGATGGGAAGCTGGAAGTATTTTTCCATCAGCGCCGCATAGCTGAATTCCTTCAGCCCGCAGAGCCGTGCGGCGATCATTGTGTCGAAAATGCGTGCGGGTCTTGGGCAGCCGGTGCGGCGGAGCAGGCGGAGATCGTAGTCTGCTCCGTGGAAGATGAGTTCTTTCCCCGACCATGACTCCCAAAGTGGTGTGAGGTCGAAACCAGCGAGCGGATCAATGAGGAAGTCATGACCTGGAACTGTGATTTGGATGAGGCAGAGTTTTTCGAAATAGCAGTGGAGCGAGTCGGCCTCGGTATCCACGGCGATGCGCTGCTGCGCTGCGATGGCGGGCAGCGCGTCGGCGAGGCCGGAGGCGGTGTCGGTCAACGGGACCATTTGAGAGGGTGAATGTCCGTCGCGCAGTTGACTTGGTTTTTCAACCACGGAGTCCTCCCATGAGCAGCGAGGCGTTGCTGGTGGTTGCTTTGAGGGCGTGGATGAGGACTTCGGTCGCCTCGGCGGGCGGGAGCATGGCGAGCTGTTTGCGGAGGACGGTGATACGGTGATACTCGTCGGGGTGGTAGAGGAGTTCGTCGCGGCGGGTGGCGCTTTGCAGGAGGTCTATCGCTGGGAAAATGCGGCGCTCGGAGAGGAAGCGATCCAATTTCACCTCCATGTTGCCGGTGCCTTTGTATTCCTCGAAGATGATTTCGTCCATGCGGCTGTGGGTGTCCACGAGCGCGGTGGCGAGGATGGTGAGGCTGCCGGCTTCCTCGGTATTGCGCGCGCTGCCGAAAAACTTTTTCGGTTTCACGAGAGCCTTGGTGTCGAGACCGCCGGTCATGATGCGGCCTTTGCCGGGCTGTGCGTTGTTGTAGCCGCGCGAGAGGCGGGTGATGGAATCGAGGAAGATGAGGACGTGTTTACCCTGCTCGACGAGGCGCTTGGCGCGATCGGCGACGATATCCGCGACCTGGATGTGGCGAATGCTCGGCTCGTCGAAAGTGGAACTGTAAATTTCCGCTCCGCGAACGCTGCGCATGAGGTCGGTGACTTCCTCGGGACGCTCATCCACGAGCAGCATGATGACGTGGAGTCCTGGGTTGTTTGCGAGCGCGGCTTTGGCGAGTTCCTTCATCACGATCGTCTTGCCGGCGCGAGGTGATGCGACGAGAAGACCGCGCTGGCCGCGACCGATGGGCGCGATGAGATCCACAGCCCGTGCGGTGACGTTGCTGCCGCCCTCGCCTTCGAGGCGGATGCGGGCATCGGGGAAGCGTGCTGTGAGCGTGTCGAAATCCTTCGGCGGCTGCCATTCGTTGAACGGGATGCCTTCGATGGTGAGGACTTCCTCAAGCATCATATGCTTGTCCTTGTGGCCTGGCGGACGGAAGCGGACGGTGACCAAATGGCCTCCGCGAATTCTCAAGCGGCGGGCAATTTGGAAAGGGATAAATGGATCCTGCGGCCCCGGACGGAAGCTGTAACGTGGGAAGCGCACGTAGCCACAACCGTCGTTCGTGATGAACTCGGTGATGCCTTCCGCCAGCAGACGAAAACCGAGCGAGTGATACGCACGGAGAAGGTCACAGACGAGGAGGTGGCGGTTCTTTTCGGGGTTGATGCGAACGCGGAGTTTTTCCAGTCGCTCGTGCAGTTCCAGGACGGTGAGGGAATGAAGTTCATCAATCCACAAGTCGCGCGGCTGGAGTTCCGGCGGAATGGGCGCGGGCTCCGGTTGCTTGGGTGCTTCCGCAGGTGTCGGAGACTCTGCTGCTGGCGAAGTTGCTTCGGCTGTGGCCTGCTCTGCCGTGGCGGCAGGCGGATTTTCTGCGGGAGAAGCAGGCGCTTCTGTCGCAGGTGCGATGGGTTCAGGAGAAGCGGACTCTGAGCCAATCGGCAAGGAGTCGGGCTTGTCCGTCAAGGTTTCGGCGGGTGCTGTCATTCCAAATTACGTGTTCTGCTTTCTGTGTCTTCGCCTCGAGGTCGAACTGTGAGGCGATTATCTTTTCTGCCAACTCAGGTGCAAGCCTGCGTTCTTGTGTCAGGCGTTCGATTTGAGTTTTTTTTGAGCTGGCGACCACGATAACGCGGTCAAATTCACCTTCGGCTTGGGTTTCATAGAGCAGTGGGATGTCCACTAGCAACCATGTTTCCCGGCGTCGGGCTTCTTCGGCGAGTGCCTTCCACTGGGCGTGGACGGCCGGGTGCAGGATGCTTTCCAGCGTTCTGCGCCGTTTTTCGTCGTTAAAAATGATGTTTCGCAGTGCGGTTCGCTCGGGCCGCCCTGCCTGATCGCAGACGGATGGGCCGAAAGCGGCTACTATGGAGTCGCGTATCTGATTGTCTGCGGCGAGCAGGTCGTGCACGCAGCGGTCGGAATCAAAATGCCCCATCGGCAACTCCCGGAGCAGCGCGCTGGCAAAAGTGCTTTTGCCAGTTGCGATGCCACCCGTGAGGCCGATGACTGGCACGGCTACTTCTTGAGGCCGTTGCCTGTGAAGGCGCTGATGTCTGGCAGCGCAGGCGGCGTGATTTCGGGGAGTGGCAGGTCTTCCACTTTCTCCTCTTTCTCGTCGTCGTTTACGATGGGCTGGCCTTCTGCGTTCACGATTCTAGCGGTAACAAAAATTACGAGGTTACGCTTGATGTGTGAATCCACATTGGAGCGGAACAAACGTCCAAGAAGCGGGATGTCACCAATGATCGGCGTTTTATCCTCGACCTTCTGCACGTCTTCGCGGACGAGACCGCCTAAGACAACAGTCGCGCCATCATACACGCTGACGTTCGTAGTCACCTTGCGCGTGCTGAAGATAGGCTGGTTGATGACGTTTGGCGTGATGACGTTGGTCGTCGTCTGACCTGTGATCGGGTTGGTGGACTGGCTCTGAATCGGGCTTCCGTAGTTGATGAATCCTTCGAATTCAGTGACCTGCGGAGCAAGCTGCATGTCGATGGTATATCCATCCGGCCCGATGACGGGTTCGACTTCGAGAGTCACGCCGACGTTGCGGGTTTCAAAGCTTGTTGGAGTGGTGGGAGTGACCGGGAAGCCGCCGCCGCCGCCGCCGAGGAAGCCGGCGCCGCCGCCGCCGCCCAAAATACCACCGCCCTGCTGCCCGACAGTTTGCGGGATCTGCGGAGCCTGGAATTCTGTTGCGTAACGGAATTCACGAATGATTTCGATGACCGCGCGGTTGCCGCTTTTGGTAGTGACGCGAGGAGAGGAGAGCAGATCCACACCTTTCTTTTGATCGAGGCCGCGAATCATCAACTGGAAGACCGGGTCGGTGCCGACGCCTGCGATGGATGCGATGCCGGGCGCGAGCCGGGATCCGCCGGCACTGCCAAACAACAGGGCGTCTATGGCGCTGGCACTGATCGCCATGCTGCCGCTGCGATTCCCACCCGTCACCGGGCTTCCGCCAACGGGGACTCCACCATTGTTAAAGGTGAAGTCTGTAGATGCAGGGGCGCCATTTCCTCCTCCGAAAAAGAGTGGATAGTTTTTGGAGCCGGGGAGGTTCGCCTGCCCGAGCAGCCAGTCGAAACTGAGTTCCTTTAGGTTATTCTGGGTGATTTCGACGAACTTCGCTTGAATTTCGATCTGCTTGACAGCGGTGGATTCGCCTTGGATTTCGACGACGCGCTCGACGAGGTCGAGTTGCTCGGAGGTATTTTTTACAACCAGCGTGGAACTGGCCGGACTATACATAGCAAAAGCTCCTGCTCCAAAGGTCACGCCACGCTGGGCCAGGAAGTCTTTTGCAGATGAGTTGCCAGCAAGAGATGAGGCATTGGGATCTGCCGGGGCAGCTGCGGGCTCAGCAGCGAGCCCGCCTGCTGCAGCACCCATGGCTTCGCGGAACATGATGGGGGAGACTTTCCATTCCTTGATGAACATTTCGGAAGTGTCCGTGCCCAGAGGAACAATCGAGACGGCGAACGGCTCGATCTTGAATTTGAGATTGGCGAGGTTGGTGATGTATTTGATGACCTCAATGAGGGGGACATTGTTGAGGGTAAGAGTCACGCGGGTGCCTGCGCCGCCTGTTATCACTGGAGCAGCGGCCGCTACGGGCGCGACGGGATCAAGGCCAAGACCGGGAATCGCACCACCGGCTGCTGCGGCTGGAGGCGGCGCGACGGTTCCGCCTTGCTCATCTAGTTTGAGGACGATGTTGACGCCGACGCTTTCCGGATCGAGGTCCTTCGATTTTTTGACGAGGAAATCGATTGCCTCGCGAACCGTGGATTCCTTGAAGTCAACTTTAGGCAAAACGATTCCATTGAGTTTTCTGGTAATGCCGACCGTGCTGGGCGCGGTTGACTTTCCTTCGGTATTGCGAACAACCGATTTGCGGTCAAAGCGGCGATAAGGGCGCTCCCATTCTTTGCTCACCTCATACATGGCTTGAGAGCGAGTTGCGTTATAAGCGTCAACGGTAGGCCGGGTTTTTAAAATATACACTTCAGCACGACCCTGGCGGGCGGCTGAGTTGTTGGGGTCGATATTGAGGACTTCCTCGTATTTTTGCAGAGCAAGTTCGTAACGACCAAGTTGCTTGTAGCCATCGGCGGCGATGAAGAGGGCTTTCACCTTCTCAATGTTGGCGCGATGGCCGGGGGTCATCTGCTTGTTGAAGTAATCGGGTGCTTCAATATTGGCCAGCAGTGTGAGGGTTCCTTTGTCGTCGGGATTATGAATGAGGACGACCTGAAGTGCCTGCACGGCGCTTGCGTAGTAGCCTTCGGTAACGCGCTGTTCTGCAAGTCTGCGTCCTGCTGTGGTGAGTCCGTTCACAGCGGAACGCCGGCTGGAGCTTGTGGCCGGGGCTACGATGATGGCCTCGCAGGCATTTTTGAAATGAGCAAAAGCGTCTTCGTAATCTTTTTTCGCAAGCGATTCCTCGCCCTTTGCAGTCTCATCTTTTCCGAGCTGCTCGCGTTGCTGCAGGCGCGCCAGTGCGCGTGTGGCTGCGGCTTCAGCGGAATCACCGGAGAGTTCCTGCCCCCACGTGATGGTGGGCGGAAACATAAAACTGGCAATGAGGAGCGAGGCGATGGGTGCAGCGAGAGGCGGCCGTGTCATGGGCGTGTGTTGGTTATTTCGGTTTAAAGTGTTTGTTGGTTGGCTGTGAACTGAGGAGTTTTCTAGCGCCGGGGGTTACTTTGAAGTGTGCAAGGTGATCGTTTCCCCGTTGGGGATCTGAATTTTTGCTTCTCCAAGTTGGCCCTTTTGCGGATCGGGTGCTTTGATGTCAATGACCTTGTAGGTGCTGTCATTGTCGGGGGGAAGCTTGAATGTGATTCCTTTCTTCAAATTCATGTCGGGCGTCTTTTGTCCGTCTGCACCCACCCAGTGATATTGGAGGACGATGTAACTCTCGGGCGAGTCGCGCACGATGCCGAGGACGAGAACGAGAGTTTCCTTTGTTTCGTTGTTGATGATGGTGAGTTCGGAAACGTCTTTCTTTGTGTTGTCAACATCGGGCACTTCTTTTTTCTCGAAGGTCAATGTCTTGAAACGTGTGCCGGGTATGTCTTCGCCGAGCGTGACGAACATGGATTTGTTTCCGCGATCCAGTGTATTGATCTGCACGCTATCGACCCTGCCTGCTCTATTGGTGTCATAGGTCATGAATCGAAGGCGGAAAGGGATTAACTCGATTTTTTTGAGCGAGAGACGTGTGTGGTAAGGAGGATGCGATTTTGGATCGGTCGGGTCGGTCGAATCATCGGTCAGCGCTTTGCCGTCTTTGCCAAGCACTGACTGGCCCGCCATATCGAGGTGCGACTGTGCGTCGAGTCCCTTGAACTCCAGGAGAGTGCTGAATCCATCTTTGTCAGGATCCTCGTCGAGCAGTCCAGGATTGAGGTAGTCGAAGCCGTATTTTTCGAGCCATGCGTTGGGAACGGGAGGGTTGAAAGTCCAGTTCATCGGCCTGACGAGAGCGCCGTCTTTCAAGACGTATTTTTTGGGGACGAAAAGAGCGGCTGTATCTTTGTTGTTTCCAGGACTCCAGAGCGCCGGTGTGCTAATCGCTTTCTCGGCTGCCGTGATATTCTCAACATGGAGGTTTGGGATTTTATTGTCCTTGTTGGGCGAGACGTTGAATGCGTTGAAAGCATTCTTGAAGTCATCCTCTTTTGTGTAAAGCAGGATGGCAGAGGCGAGGGAACCTGCGGCGACGAGCGCAAGAATCAGTTGGGCCGGGTTTTTCTTAATCCATTCCATGGCTCACTTGTCCTCCTTCTCTTTTTTTACGGATTTAACGGGCGCTTCGGGCTTTGCGAAGTCCACCATTTCTATTTCCAAGGCGACATCCACACGTTCTGTTCCAAATATGTATTCGAGACGTTGCGACGGGGCTTGTGGCGGAGGAACGGCGGGGCCTGGAGCAGGGGTGGATGGATTTGTGGAGGGTGTGTTTGGGGCGGGGCTGTTCGCTTTTTGAGGGGCTTGCGTCATGGTGCTGTTCACCTTGATCCTCCGGACGATATAGAATTGCTCTTTGTTCCCAACGATGCCGTTTAAGATGGTGCGAAACGCTGCATCGCTTGATTCAAACTTCACCGTGAAACCTGAGTGTTGAACAAGTTTCCGTTCGGTTTGCGCGCTTTTCTTCGCTCCTGGCTTTGGCTTTTCGTTGTCCTTTTCCTCTTTTAATTCTTCACGGGAAAATTCCTTAAGCTCCACGTCCTTGGCGGCGAGCATGAGATTGATGATCGATTCAAATGCGACGAGTTCGCGGCCAAGCAAGGCTGCTGCTGCCTTCTCCGGCGGTTTGCTCGAATATTCCGGAAAGCCCATGTAAAATTTGTCCGGCAGTTTGAGGTGCGCATCACCTCCGGCTTTGGCAGTGACCCGGGCGACGGTTTCCTTGAGTTTGTCTTGGAAGTCGGTGGGAGTCAGAGGCTCGACAGGCAGAACGGAATCCGCGAGCTGTTTTTGAAACGAGGCGATTTTTTCGTTCAGTGCGTCTTTTTGCGCGACGAGTTTCTCCCGGTTTCCTTTTTCGGGATAGGGGTGTCCATCCTGCAGACCTTTTAGTTTTGCGAGTGCGCCTTCGAAATCGCTTTCTGCAGAGCTGCTGCGATCCATAGCGGAGTAGGTGAGGTAGCCCAGTCCGCCAACGCCTAGAAGCATCGCGGCACCAAATCCAGCAAGAAATTTATTTTTGGAAAGCCAGCTCATTTCAAATCGATCGGTTTTTTAAGTTTGAGCGGGAATGTGTATGGGAATGCCCAGTGCGCGGTATCGTCATTTCCCCGGATGATCTCCGCCTCTTCCTTGGGTGGTTCGACATACGGAGAATCGCCGAGATTTTTGAGAAATTCGTCCACTATTTTTGTGCGCTCATTATTCCCGGCATCCTTGCTGAGATAGAGTCCTTTCACTGTCAGAATCACTGGAGGTGTGTCCTTGGTCTTGCCTTTTTCAGGCTGCTTGGGCGTTTCTTTTTCCTCCCTCGGCGGCAACTCAAAGGACGTGATCCAAATGTAGTCTTTGGGCAGTCGCTGGCCGATGTCACTGATGACTTTGACCCAGTATTCCCGCTCTTCGATCGCCTTTTGCAGGGGTTTGACCGAGTTTTTCAGCGTGTCGATATCCGCTAGAGCGCTTTTGATTTTGGCTTCCTCGGCTTCAAGTGGCTGGGATTGAGCGCTTATCTTTTCGGTGACCTCTGTTGCCGTATCTGCAGCGCGTTCAAAATACTGCCACCAGCCAGCGAGCATGGTCAGAACACACACGCCTGCTGCGATGAGAAACGGGCGCTGGGCTGCCGTGCGGTCTGCCGTGGTGACGCTTGCCGGGCGGAGATTCAGTTCCATCGGGCAACTTACCGCTCCGCGCAGCGCGAGACCTACGAGTTCGCCGAGCATGTGCGCGGTTCGTCCGACTTCCTCGACATCAAGCGTGCTGGAGACGGAGACATTGCGCAGAGGATTGAAGTATTCCACATCCATGCTTGGGAATTTTTCCTGGAAAAACTCCCGCATGTAAGGAAGTGAGGCCGTGCAGCCGGAAAGCAGCACCCGCTCGGGCTGCGAGCCTCCATGCTCGCTGCGATAGAAGGTGATGCTGCGTGCAATTTCTTGATGCAGGCGCGTCATTTGATTGCGGATGATTTTCGAGATGCGCGCCGTTTCTGCATCGTCGGGCTCCGCGTAGCTGCCGCCCAAACTCACAAAACCATCGTCCGCCTTGCGCTTGTCGGCCTCCGTGAAAGACATTCCAAAGTCTTTCGCAATCGCAGTAGTGATTGTGCTGCCGCCGATATTCAGGCGTCTCGGAAAAATTTTACCCGGTTCGCAAAAGAGCAGGTTCGTCGTGCGCGAACCGATATCGACCAACAAGGTGCAGCCGTCCGCATCTGCGTAATTATAGCGGAGCGCGTTGTAGAGGGCCATTGGCGCTATCTCGACGACGCTGGTTCGCAGGCCGGCATTTTGCACAGCGTCATTGATGTCATCGAGCAAGTCCGACTTGATGGCCGCGAGGATGACTTCCATCTGCCCTCCCTTGCCCTCGTCCAGGAGTTGCCAGTCCCACACGACTTGATCAATCGGGTAGGGGACGTTTTGCGCTGCTTCAAAAGCGACGATCTGCTCCACCTGCGAGGCGTCTTCGACGACCGGCAGCCTTACGGGGCGCGTAAAAATCGTATGTGAAGCGATCGCGTAGTTTACCCGCTGTTTCTTCAGTCCAAATTCCGCGACTAATTGTTGTATTTGCAGCTTGGTCTGTGCGACGCGTGTAGCATCAGCTGCGGGGTCGCCCAGAATTTCGGCCTGCTTGTAACGAACAAGCACAATGCCCCCGCTCGGGTTCGTTTGAAACTCGGCCAGACTGATAGTCTGCGTGCCGAGATTGAGGGCGAGGATGCTGTTTGGTGCGGCCATTCGGTTGCCTGCGAAAAATTTCCAGATTATCGGCTCACGCCGGGTTTGACTGCTTCGTAGCGATCCCACCACAGCACCTGAAAGGGCGTTTCAGATTTTGGCACCATGAGACCATTCATACGTTGTAAATTTGGCGGCGGTTTCTGTTGGGATGATTTTTTGGCAAGAACCTGCCCCTGTTTTTCGATTTCAATCCAAATGTTGCCAATCATCCCTTGATTCAGCTGCTTGCCGTCCGTCAAGCGGTCCAGCGAGCGGGGGGAGATATACATCACGGAAAAATGGTTCCTTCCTTTTGGGATGTTCACATGTGTGATTTCACCGGGGAGCAACTTACCGTTGATTTCGGCAAGGTATTTGAACGTCAATTCATCCACCATCTCGACGCCTTCCACTTCAAACTCCACTTCTATCTCAAACCATTTGAGATACTCAGCCCGCTTGTCGGTCGTGCCTTTGATTACGAACTCCGGGGTAGTAATAACCGAGGGCATGATTTTATCGATTTTCACATTTTTCGCCGTGATGGGAACAGGCGCCTGAGCAAACAGCGGAGTTGTGAAGAGTGAAACCGCAGCAAGTAATGTGGAGAAAATTTTCATGGCACCTAGGGCAGATTGGTAAACGCTTTTTCCGTCAGGAATAAATCAGTGACATCTTTTTTACGAAGGGCGCTCAGATGGGAAGTAAAAATTGCTAAGCTCACAAAGTTTTCAGCTAATTCTTTTTGAGGTCCGGCTCCAAAATGAAAGACCAGCTTGTTCATTTAACCAAAGAGGGCGCGAAGTTGCAGCCCGTCTTTTGTGTCGAGTGTGAGTGTGTGCAACGAGGGGACGAGCGTGGGGAGCGCGAGTGTTTTCCCATCGATCGCGGCAAGTTTCGGGCGCAAAGCGCCAACTGCAAGATTTGCAATCATTCCATCGCCGGCGCACGACAGCGCACATAGCCGCGCTTCTAATTTTTCGGTGATTTCTATGCGGCCGCTGAGCGTGAGTGTGGCCGTCAAAAACATTGCCTTGGCCGTGGCTGTCGCCCGCAAAACAAGCACGTGAGGGCTTTCTGCATGGAGGTTGAGTTGCACACTTTGCACTTCCGCACCCTGCTTTTCCGCTGCGGTGCGCACGAGATCGAGCAGTGTTTTTTCCAAGTCGGCTATGGTGGCTGAGAGCGTCAGCGCGCCTTTGCCGCTGCGAATCAGTGCGGCCTTGGATGAAAATACCGCATCTTCAACGTGCAACGACATCGAGAAAGGCAACGACTCAAAATACGCCGGGGCCGCACGGGCCTCCACTGTGCGTGCAACGAACGCTGGAACGCCAGACGCATCCGCAAGACGCAAACCGCGATGAAAAAGTGCGCCGGTGAGGTCCAGTCGCAGCGCTGTGAGATTTGGAAAATCACCATCAATGGTGAAAGCGCGCGCATCGAGACCGAGCGGAATGAGCACGGCTGTGAGAGAGGAAGAGTCGCTTAACATTGAGGCACTTGCCAATTTCTCCAGCCCAATGTCCATCGCCGAATCTAGAAATACCACAATCACGCGTTGACACCACACTGGTAGTTGGGCAAATTGCGCACCGATCGCAGCAAGCGCTGAACTGCTATTTTCAAATGCCCAACCAAAGCGCCATGTCTGATCATAACTTGATGACCGTGAAGGAAACCGCAGCCTATCTGCGCATTCCGTTGCCCACGGTTTACTACCTCGTCCAGCGCGGACAACTTCCAGCAGTCCAAATCGGTGGACGCTGGCGCGTAAAACGCGACATGCTCGATCGTGATGTCCTTCGCAATGAAGGAGAGCAAGGCGGAGCGCCGACCGTTCTGGTTGTGGACGATGACATCGGCTTGCAGAGCATGTTTAAGCTCTTTTTGAAAAAGCAGGGATTCACCCGCATCGTAGTCGGCACTGGTAAAGAAGCCCTCGCCGCGTTGAGTAAACAAAAATTCGACCTTTGCTTCCTGGACCTCCAATTACCGGACATCACTGGGGATGAAATCTACAAACAAGCGAAGGCGCTGCATCCCGGGATGCCCATCATTATCATTACCGGCTACCCGGACAGTCAGATGCTCGACAACATTCTTAAGCACGGACCTGTGACCGTTTTAAAGAAGCCTCTCGAAGTCGAACTGCTTGAACAAGCGTTGAAGATGCTTGGGCACGAAGTGAAAGCCAAGGCGGCGTAGTTTACGCTGAGCACCGCACGAGCAGTCGGCAGAGTTCTCTACCTTCCCTTCCTGCATGAGTCGCGGGCGGGCTCCATTCTTTTTCCATGGTGAAATAGGGGGTGAAAAGTTTGTCCAGTTCGGCGACGGTCGCGCCGAAGGGCGGACCGGATTCGCCCGGCTCCATATCCGGGGTTAAATAAAATACCGCCAGTAAGTGGCCGCCTGCTTTTAGCACAGACGCCACGGCACGCACGTAGTTTGGGCGCAGCGACGGAGGGATGGCGCAAAAGCAAGTGTGCTCCACGACCCAGTCGAAATAACCGCGCATCTCCGCAGGCAACGCGAAAAGGTCGCCGAGCATAAAGCGTTCGCCACCGATTTGCGGCTGACTTTTCGCCGCAGCGATGGCGGAAGGCGCAATGTCGAGGCCCAGAACCTCATCCGCAGTTGCAGCGAGTGCGCGCACATCATGCCCGGTCCCGCAGCCGGGGACAAAGACTCTGCCGCGCACCGGCGCACTCTTTACGAATGCGACCAGCGCGGGATGCGGCGCCCCCTTTTCCCAAGGCGTCTCTCCGGTGATGTAGCGTTTCTCCCAATCTGTATTCATTGCCGTTGCCATGTTGTCGCCAGCGCCATGCTCCACTGGTATTTGCGTGCGTGCTCGCGGATGAGGAAAGGCAGGTCGCGCGTGCTGCTGAGTGAAAAATGCGGAGCCAGCGCGGCGCGCAGACCGTCGAGCGTCGAACGCGGTTTTCCATCTGCAACGAAACCGCCAAGCCAGTGATCCGGCGAAGTGTATTCCGGAAGCCAGGTGCATGGAGTCGTGATGATGAGTTGCCCGCCCGGTTTTACGAGTCGCGGCAATTGCGCCAGAAAACGTGACGGTTGCGCGAGTCGATCCACCAGATTCGCAGCCAGCACCACATCGAAAACGCCAAGCCCATCCCGCAAAGCGTGCGCATCGCCGTGCTCAAAACGCACACGCTCTGGAGCAATGCCATATGGTAAATGTGCCATCAATTTCATATTCAGCGCGCCCTCATCCGCTCTCAGATATGGCAGGGAGCCCGATCCGGCGAGAGCCCGCACTGCATCGATGAAACGCTGGGAATAATCGATGCCAATTACTTCCTTGCACAAACGAGCCAGTTCAAATGTTGAGCGTCCTACCGCGCAGCCCACATCAAGGCCGCGCGCATCGGGCGCCAACTTCGTCGCATCCACACACTGGCTCACACAGCGCACCGCATAGTCCAGCGCATCGTGCGGCCCGTTCGCAAAAGGAAGCACCTCATCCGCTGCGCCGTAGTGAAACAGCAGATATTCATTCAGGAACTTGTCAGTCTCGTAAGGATTCACAGGCGAAAAGCCCATGCACCCTTGTGAGCGGGCGATCAATCACCATCTTCACGACACCGTCCCCAATCGCGATAACAAGTCCGCAGGCAGCGTATCTTTTCCAAACTCCAACTCACCCAGCACGGGCACATCGAGTAATTCCTCCAACACAGCGTCGTTCGTCAGCACCGCCGCATCATTGGGCGCGGGCTGTTGCACTTGATTTAACAGCACTCCCGCACACGCCAGCCCCCGGGCACGGATGGCAGCCACTGTGAGCAGCGTGTGATTAATCACTCCGAGCCGGTTCGCCGCCACTACCAGCACCGGCAGCGCAAACTCGGCTGCCAGATCCGCCATCGAAAAATCCTGCGCCACCGGCACCAGCCATCCTCCGCAACCCTCCACAATCACCGCCGCATGTGCCGAGCGCAGTCGTGAAAAAGTCTCGCGCACCAGCGCCACATCCACCACCCGCCCCTCGATCATCGCCGCTGTATAAGGAGCCACGGGCGGGCGCAGCCACACGGGATTCACATCATTCAAAGTCACCGCATCTTTGCTCGCGCTCACGAGCGCCTCCGCATCTTCCCGCCCTCCGCAACAGACAGGTTTGAATCCAACTGCATCAACCCTTGCTTCACGCAACGCACGCACCAGCAGTGCCGCCACGCGTGTTTTGCCGACCGCCGTGTCCGTGCCCGTGATGAAAATGCTCATGTTTTCCGAGCTTATGCCGGCGCGCTGGAAAATGAAACTCCATAGTCAGAACATGTGTCCTGTGTTTATTTGCATTCCCAAAAAAATGCGTTGCCCTCTCAGGGATGGTCGCTAATTTGCGCGCCCTTTAATATGGCAGACCAAGCGAACAAATATCCGGAAAACGTGCAGGGGAAATTCTACGTGGATGACCAGTGCATTGATTGTGACCTGTGCCGTGAGACGGCACCGGCGAATTACAAACGCAATGATGATGGCGGTCACAGCTATCTCTACAAGCAGCCCGAAAATCCTGCCGAAGAAGCGCTTTGCAAAGAGGCCATGGACGGATGCCCGGTGGAAGCCATCGGCAACGACGGCGAGTAGGTCGCGAAACGCCGCATTATTTTTCAAAATGCCTCCGACCTTGATAGGCGGGGGCTTTTTGTTTCGGCGATGATGGAGGAATTTTATCGCGTGAGGCGTCTCTTTTCGCAAACACTGCGTGCATGAAACCACAGCTTCGAGCGCGTGTGATCGCCGAGTGGAGGGGACTGCCGGAGACTCCGTTTCCGCAGGACACTTCGAAGCCCGTGGGCGCGCTCGTGGCGAAGCTGATCGTGCAACTTGGGCTCGGGGAGCGGATGCGCGAAGAGGAGGTTGTGTCCGCATGGCGCGAGGTGGTCGGGGACTTTCTCGCGCAGCACTCGGCGCCGCTGAAGCTCGTCGAGGGTGTGCTTTATGTGCGCGTGCTCCAGCCATCGATGCATTTCGAACTGGAGCGGACGTGGCGGCCAGAGATTGTGAAAAAGCTGAAGCTGCGTTTCGGACGCACAGTGCGGGATGTGAAATTTCGCGTTGGGTAATTGATTGCCGAACGCACGATGGGGATTCAGCGTGGCGCGATGCGCGACCAGATTATCATTTCACAGCTCGGAGTATCAGCGTTCATCGGCGCGTTTGAGGAAGAAAGAAAGCGGCCACAGCGACTCCGGGTGTCGCTTGTTCTGGAGCCGCGCCGCGATCTCAAGAGCCTCGGGGATGCGCTGGAAAACACAGTGGACTACGATGCGGTTTCGCGCGCAGTGAAGTCGCTCGCTGCGGAGGGGCAGAGGCTGCTGGTGGAGACACTGGCGGAGGATATCGCCACGTTATTACTCTCAAGCTACCCACTCGCTGCGGTGGAGGTGGAGGTGCGCAAATATATTTTGCCGGATACGGAGTTTGTCGCCGTGCGTTTGCGGCGCGAGGCCTAGCGGCGCTATTGCGCGAGGCGTTCCTGGAGTTGAAGGAGGGAGGGGCTGAGTTCCGGAAAGCGGCCGGTTTTCAACCAATCATCAACGGCCTGTTTGAGACCTGCGCTGCGCTGTGGCGGGTCTTCGGCGGGCGGTGGCTCGGTGAGGATCGTATCCGCCGCGAAGCTGCCGGGGCTTGCGAGCACGGCGAGGAGTTTACTTTTCTCGCGCTCCGTCACGTCCAGACGGCCGAGGTAGGACTCGACTGCTGCGCGCTGTGGGGGCTGTGAGAGGTCGGCCTTGCTGAAATAGTCTGCGCGCAGGAAGGGCTTGTCCGCGAGTTCAACGCGGTTGGTATTGAGAAAATTCATCACGTCGAGCGGGGCCATTTCTGCGAGGCGGTCGAGGGCCATGCCAGCGCTGCGCTGAAGTGATTTATCTTCACCGCGAACAATTTCCGCGAGGTCGGTGACGAAAGTGGCATCGCGAGAGAAGACGATGACATCGAATACTTCGAAAAAGCCGCTGCTCGGCTGCTGGCGCCATGGCTGATAGTGCAGCATTTCGCGCGATTTGGCGGCGAGAAAAGTGCGGTCATTGGGCGAGTGCCATCCAACGTTGCGCAGCGCGACAACCCATTCGTCGGCGGAGGTTTTCTTTTCGAGCAGGTCGCGGGCAACGGTCGCCGCCTCGCTGCCCTTTGTGGTTTTACAAATCCGCCCGAGTATATCGAGGAGGAGAACGCGGAGTGTGGGTGCGCCCCCGAGTTCCCCGCCTTTGCCGAGGGTAAATTGCTCGCTCGTGAGCGCGTCCTGTCCGGTGGCGAGGAATTTTACGATGGCGGCAATGGCTTGCGCTGGGTCTGCCGTGAGAAGTGAGCGACGGAAGGCGTCGAGTTCACCGGGGGCGAGCGTGCCGGTGCGGAGTTTTTCCAGAATCCGCGTGAGTTGAGCGTCAGGGGAGAGGTCTTGCGTTGTGTTCGGGATTGCGGCCTTCGCGTTGTCGGCGCCAGCACTTTCGGGCCTGGTCTCTGGCGCTGTTTGTCGCACGGTGGTCGTGCGGTTTTTTATCCGCCCGTTGAGCCAGATTCCGATGGCTGCGAGGAGAAAGAGCAGCGCTAGAATTACAAACGGACGGGATTTTTTCACCGTGAAATAGCGTCGTCTTTACGGCGACGCCGCTGATTAAAACCGCAGATAGACGGAGATGAAGCGGGAGGCCGATGCATTGATTGCGCGGATGCCGCCCGTTGGAGGATCGTCGCTGCCCGCGACTATCACACCGACGATTCTAAGATCGTTCGGAGCGACTTCCGCAAAAACGGGACCGCCTGACATGCCGCCTTCGAAAGTGAGCGTGTCGTTTTCAAAAAAAGCACTGTAGGTCTGGTAGAAACTGAGGTTCGGCTCGACGTAAAGCATGTCGTCGCCGGTATGCGTGTCGGCTCCGTAGCCGATGCAAATATTGTAAGTGTCGCCCGTGACGAGTGAGAGGTCGGATTTCCATCCTGCGAATGAACCCGCAGCGGGCATCGTCTTGAAACGAATGCCACCTAGGTCGTATGCAAAAGCGCGCACGGAATCCGCGCCAAAGCGCGCTGCGACACCCTGATAGCCTCCGAAAACGAAGACGCGTGACGCCATGGTGCGCGTGGCAATTTGCTGACCGCTGCGCGCGCGGTTGAATTCCACATCATAGCTCCAGCCGCTGTCGGCGTCCCACACGTTGTGCGCGGCGGTGAGCACGCTGAGTTTGTTAATCACAGTGCCGCTGCCCTGATAGTTATTGTCGCCGCTGGAGAAGATGAGCTGCCCCGCCATCGAATACGGAAACTTTTTGGTCAAGTCCGCACCGATGGGCGCCGGCAAGTTGACGTCTTGTGCGCTGAGCGGGGTGGCTGCGACCAGCAGGATTGCGCTGAGGAATTTAAAGAGTCGATGCATGGAAGTGCCGCTTGTGACGGTATGCTAGCCGTGTTTATTCATTTGTAAAACGCTGCTTTTGTATCGGAGTTGCAGTTTCTCTGAGTAAAAAGCACATCCATCCTGCAAGCAAACATAACGCCATGCGTCCTGAAAAAAACAAGCGAGTCGAAATCAATCCCGCCCAGCAGGGTCTAGCCGGGTTTGGCAGTGTGCTCGACGGCCTTGATCTTGGGCCGCTTCCTGCCGCGCCCCCTGCGGTAAAGCCGGCGGAGCCGCAAAAACCACGGCGTTTCGGGCGTATCGTTTTAAGGCGGGAGACAGCGCATCGCGGTGGCAAGGCGGTGGTGGTCATTCATGATTTTCCACCGGAAATCACCGCGCCTGAAATGGAGATGCTCGCAAAACGACTGCGCCAGGCGCTGGGGACGGGCGGGACACTGAAAGGGCGCACGATAGAGATGCAGGGAGATCAGCCTGAAAAAGTCCGCGCTTTTTTAGAAAAAGAAGGCTGGCAGGTCGCCGGAGTGTGAGCGGTTAACAACAGTGTCCGGCTTGGGCATAGCCTCTGCTATTTTCAAATATGCCCACTCAAGCGCCAACCCGTTTGAGGTGGTCCTACATGGCCCATTATTCAGCAAAAATTTCCAGTTTTCCGACAGGCGATGAAGAACGTCGCAGCCCCGCATTTCCATCAGGTTCAGAAAATATAGCCAACGCCGATCGAGATCCGACGAAAGAGGTTCGTAATTTCATCGAGCAGCTTCAGGATTCACTGAACGAAGCGCGCGCAAAGCAGCGAGTAGCTGAGGAAGAGCGCAATCATGCAATTGACGAACTGACACGTTCACTTGATCGCGCAAATGCCGCACTCGAACTTGAAAGAAAAATCAATGTTTTAGAACGGGAGTGTGATACCCTTTCCGAACAACAGCAACAATACGAGACCACCATCGGTGAGTTAAAAAAGAAACTGGAAACCGCCGAACGCCAGCGACTCGATGCCCTCCGTCAGCGGGAGGAGACAGTAAAGCTTCACAGCGACACAAGTGCGCAATTGAGGGACTGTTTAACGTCACGAGATGAGACGGTGAAACAGCGCGACTCCATTCTGCGCCAGCGTGATCTGGCGGACAAGGACAAGGAAGAGGCATTGGCAAAACTCAAAGAGAGTCATCGCCAGCTCGCGGAGGCGCAGAAGACGCTTCTCAATGCAAAGAAGAATACCGGCGACGCCAAGAAGATAGACGCTGAAATTCAGAAACAATTCTCAGCACTCCGGCTCGCTCGTGATGCCTCGGCTACACAGGTCGCGGAGTTGAAAAACCGCATCGGCGAGCTTGAAGATCAGATAGCAAATCTTGGATACGATTTTGAAATCGCTGACAAAGCGACAAAGCAGGCTGCGGAAGAGTTAGAGAAACTGCGCGCAAAACTGGAGCAGACTGCCGGCGAGCGCGATGCCGGTCTGGGGCAATTGAAGGAGATTGAGGCTGAAGCAAATGCCTTGCGAAAACAGGTCGAGGAAGCCACCGGCACCAATGTCGAACAGGTAAAAAAGATTCAGGAGCTATCCGCTGAACTGGAGGTTCAGAAAAAAAAGAACGCCACACACAACGAGGTGGATGAGCGTCTGAACTCCGAACTCAAGGCGTTGCGTGCAGCGCAGGACTTGGCGAACAAAGAACACGAAGCAGAGGTTAACGAAATACGCCTAGAAATCGACATACTCTCCAAAGAGCGCGAGGCTGAAATTGGCGAATTCAGCAGTAAACTCGACGAATTGCGAAAGGCTTACGAAACGCAACTCGCTCTTTCAAAGCAGCAAAACGAAGTTGCCACCAAAGAGCGTGACGCCGCCCGCCAGCACATTCTTGAACGTGAGGCGGAGTATGAGGAATCCCGCAGCACGCTGTTGTCCGCAAATTCTACCAACGAGCAGTTTCAGGCGGAATTGGCGCAGCGTGAAAACCGGATTCAAACGCTGAACGAAGTCGTCAGCGCGATGGAGGAGAAGGATAAGGAAATCCAGCTTCGGCTGGCCGAAGCAGAACTCAGGGCTGAACTCGCCGAGCATGAGAATGGCGGAAACTCACAAGCCTTCGAAGATACCCGGAACTCATTGATCGCTGCACAAAAGCAAATCGAATACATCATTCGCGAGCGGGACACCGTGAAAAAGCATGTCAGCGCAACGCAATCGCATATGACGCGCAGATCAAGGAGCGTCGTGCAGAAATCGCGCAGCTCAAAGAGGAACTGGAAAAAGCGCAGGGCAAATCAGAGGAGCACCAGCAGTTTTTCAAGCAATACGAAGCGCATCGTCTGGAAATGATCGAGGTATCCTCGCAACTGGAAAACGCACAGCGCACGATTCGGGAAATGGGTGCCAGCCTTGCTGAGGCCCGCATCATGGCCAAGCGCGGTGCACGGCCCGTTAGCATGCCGGTGGCACAGCCTGTGGAGGACGAGCATCTGCTCCCCGAAGATGAGATGCAAACAGACGAAGCGGAATCTGCGAAGTCCAGTTCGCTGGCCGAAAAAATGACCGACAAGAATGAACGCAACGCCATCGGTGCAATGCGTCATTGCTTTCAGGCGCTTTCCCGCAAGCCCGATGATTTGAGTCAACTCAACGAACTTTCCTCACAGGTCCAGAGCTTCGCAGACCGTGCCCGAAAATCCGGCCAGGGCGTCCTGCATCGTGTGAGCGCCGCCTTCGCATCACTCTTGCAGGAACTTTATGAACTTCCCGAGCAGATAACTCCGCTGATGCTGCGCACGCTGAACCAAACCATCGACTTCCTCGCCGCCTTGCTCAAGGAGCGCGATCTGGAGCGCCGGGTGAAACTCGCAACAGCCCGCATCTACGCTGTGGATGACGATCGTTCCGTCAGCGAAATGATAACGGAGGGGCTGAAAAGCGTCGGCCTCAAGAGCAAGGTTACGACGCACCCCAGTGCCGCAGTCGCCGAGCTTTCGGGCAGTCGCTACGACTTGATCATCCTTGATGTGCAGCTGCCCGATCTGGACGGCTTTGAGCTATGCACGCACATCCGTAATATGGCTCTCCACGCAGAGACGCCCATCATCTTTCTCACAGGAAATGCCTCGCAGGAAAATCGAATCGAATCATCCCTGCGCGGTGGTAACGAATTCCTCGCAAAGCCTTTCAATATTCAGGAACTGGCTATCCGCGCACTCACCCTCATCATCAAATCTCAGGTCAAAATGTCCTAGGCTGCGAGGTCTCCGATTGCATGGAAAAGCAGGCCGTTGTGGACAGCGGGCCGTTTTCTGTATCTAGTCTCCGGACTTCGGCTCGGCAGAGCGCAGTGACAGTCGCCTCTCGCCATCCTCCGCCAGCATCCCGCTGAGCGATTTCAACAACAACCTCCCCCTAAACTTTTCATGTCCAATAAACCAAACGCCGCAATTACCGGCACACTACTTTTCAACCGTCGCGGTGGCGGCGCGCGCCTCATCGGCGGCGACGACAAACTCATCGCGTGGGTGCAGGAAACTTCCACCGCGCTCCCCGGCGACACCGTCGAATGCAAACGCATCGGCGGCGACCGCGCCCGCGTCACTCGCGTCATTACCCGCGCACACAATACATTCGTCGGCACTTTCCAGCGCGTGAAAGGAAACGCCTTTCTCATCCCCGACGACCCACGCATTCCGTTCAACTTCCTCATCCGCACCGGTGGCCCATCGCTGCAACGTCCTCCGCGCGCTGGTGACAAGATCGTTTTGAAAATGGAGCCGTGGACAAACATCAACGTCTCCCCGGCCGGCCAGATCGTCGAACTCCTCGGCGCGGCTACCGACAACGGCGTGGACATGCTTTCTGTCATTCGCGCCTACAATCTCGACATAGAGTTTTCCGCCGCCGTCATGCGTGAAGCGGAGTCCTTTCCCGATAAAATCCCCGCCGCTGAAATCGCAAAACGCGAAGACTGCCGCAACCAGTTCGTCACCACAATTGATCCCGACGACGCCAAGGATCACGACGACGCTATCTGCGTGGAAAAAACGCGCGACGGCTGGCGGCTAAGCGTTCACATCGCTGACGTCGCACACTACGTCCGCCCCGGCACCGCTCTCGACCGCGAAGCCCGCAAGCGCGGCAACTCCACCTACCTCGCCGACCGCTGCATCCCCATGCTCCCACTGCGACTCAGCGCCGACTTGTGCTCGCTGCGCGCAGGAGTCGAGCGACTCGCACACACAGCATTCATCGAGTTCACCAGTGTTGGAAAAATCAAACGCGTCCGTTTCGCAAAGACCGTCATCTGCGTTCACTCACGCCTCACCTACAAGCAAGCCATGGCGCTTTTACGTGGCGAGAAAGTGCAGGGCTTTGTCCCCGAAGTCGGTGAAGCCGTCCGCACCGCGTGGCAGCTCGCATCCATGCTTCGCAAACACCGCTTTGCCGCAGGCTCGCTCGATCTCGATTTCCCCGAGGTCAAAGTTTTCCTCGATGCCGACGGACGCGCCGACCGCATCGAGCGAATCGAGAGCGACGAAAGCCACCAGCTCATCGAGGAGTTCATGCTCGCCGCCAACGAAGCCGTCGCGCACGCCATCAAAAACCGCCCCGCCCCGTGCATCTATCGCATCCACGAAAAGCCGGACCCCACGCGCCTCGAAGAATTCCGCCAGTTCGCCGCCGTGCAGGGCCTGCGTGTCAGCGATCTGAAACAGCGCAAGGAAGTCCAGCGGATGCTCGCCGCTTTGCGCGGACGCCCCGACGAACACCGCATTAAAATCGAATTTTTGAAAAGCCTCCGCCGCGCCACCTACAGTCCCGACGCTGTCGGACACTACGGACTTTCCAAGGCCGACTACCTCCATTTCACCAGCCCCATCCGCCGCTACGCCGACCTCGTTGCGCACCGCGTCCTCGCCGGAGAACGCAGTGGCGGGCGCAAAGAATTCGCCGACATCTCCGAGCATCTCAGCACCACTGAACGCAATTCCTCCGACGCCGAGCGCGACAGCGTCCGCCTCAAGAAAATGGAATACTTCCAGCGCCAGCTCGACGCCCGCGATCCGCGCACCTTCCGCGCCATCATCACCGACGCCAAACCCCACGGCCTCCTCATCGAAATCCCCGAAGTGGACACCGTCGGCTTCATCCCCGTCAGCCTCCTCCCAAACGGCCCCTACGCCCTCGACAGCGCACGCAGCCGCCTCGTGAACCGCCGCACCAACTTCGCCTACAAAACCAGCGACATCCTCCAAGTCCACGTCTGCCGTGTGGACGCCGAGCAGCGAGAAATCGAATTCACACTCAGTAAATAATTGCGGATTTCAGATTGTGGATTGCGGATTGGAAAACACCGCCGCAATCCGCAATCCGAAATCCCAAATCCGAAATTAATCCGTGCGCCTCCGCATCCTCACCATCGGAAAACCCAAACTCCCCTACGCCCGCGAAGGCGTGGCTGAATACGCCGGACGCCTCGGCAAAGGCATCGAAATCGAACATATCAAAGCCTCCACGCGCGAACAGGAAAGCGAAGCGCTCCTCGACCGTAGCGAAGGAACATTGCGCATCCTCCTCGATGAACGCGGCCAGCAACTCACCTCACTAGAACTCGCCGCCCGCATCGCGCAGTGGGAAATGCAGCGCACCAAAGCAATCACCTTCCTCATCGGCGGAGCAGACGGCCACACCGACACTCTCCGCACCACAGCCGACTTCCGTTTCTCCCTCAGCAAACTCACCCTCCAGCACGAACTCGCCCTTCTCCTCCTCCTCGAACAAATCTACCGCGCCCGCGCCATCAACGCCGGCACACCCTACCACCGCGAATAGTGCGTTGAGTTACTGCGGAGGAGCGAAAGGGGCGGGACCTTCGGTGGTTAGGACTGGTTTTTCTGCGGGGCCGCTGAGTTTAAAGCTGAAGGGCTGGCCGTTGTTGGTGCCGGCGCCGGTTGATTCGATCAGCGGTTTACGGGCACTGGAGAGGTCCAGTTTACCCTCCATGGTGAATGCTCCGCTTGCGTAGCGGCCACTGGCTTTGGTGAGTGTGACGACGGACTCGTCGAGCGTGAAGCTGCTGTTCACGTCGGTGACGGTAGTGCCGTGCCAATTCAGCGGTAGTGTGCCTTTGGCGAGTGTGAGTGCGCCGCCAAGCTTGAGGGACTTGAGCGCGCCGTCGGCTGTCAGTGTGCCGTTGAGCGTGCCGGCGAGTGGCCACTCGATGCCTGTGAGCAGCGCGGTTTCCCGCAGTCCAAGGTCGGTGGCGGTGAGATTTACACGGGCGACGGTGTCGTTGTTGAGGAGGTGTGAGAAATCGACATCCGGCCAGCGCTGCCAGAGATCCAGCGGAAGCATCGCATCGCCCTGAAGCCATGGCTGGCCCTTGTGTTGCACGCGTAGGGAACGGAGATTCACTGCGCTGGGTCCGATGCCTACGGCTGCGCTGAGTGTGGTAGAGCCTTCGCTGAGTTCGAATTTATCAAACTGCATCTGTTCGCCAGCGTAGCTCCCGGAAACGCTGGCATTGAGCGGATGCGTGGCTTGCAGGCCCGGGCCGCCCAGGGTGTGAACTTTCTCCAACTGCGCAGTGAATGTGCCTTCGTGTTTTTGCCGCAGGCCGTTCCCGCGCCAGTCGATGAGGGCACTGCCGGCGAGGGGCAGCGGCAGCACGGGTGCAGCGAGCAGGGGCTGGTAAATCGCGAGTTCGCGCACTGAGGTTCGTATGACACCCTCGTAGCCGCCATCGCCGGATAGGCTGATACGGCCCACGCCTCGAAAGTAGTCGTCGCCATGCAGGAGTTGGGCGTTGATCACCTGTAGTTCGTGGCCCCGGAAGACGAGTGCTGCGTTGAGCACGTCGAGTGGTGAGGTGCGCCATTTGATGTTGCTGCCGCTGAAAATAAGCTGCCCGTCAAAGGTCGGAATAGCCGGGGCTTCGGCTCCGGAGCCGCTGACAGAGCCACGAACGAAGAGTTGCCCCGCTGCAAATTTGAAATCCGGAAGCACGAGCGCAGAGAGGTCTGTGAGGTTGTGGATGTCCGCATCCACTTTGAAGTCGAACTGCCGCTGCCACCACGACGTGCCGGTTTTCGGCAACGCCATGCTGCCGCTGAGGCCGAGCTGATTTACGCCCTGCCGGAGTTTCAATTCGGGGATTTGGAGCCGTTGATCGAGTAGGGAGAGTCGCAGGGTGAGTGAGTCCCACTGGCGTGTTTCCCATTGGAAATTGCCTGCTTCAAAATTGAGCCGGGCTTCGGCGTGCGCGGGATCGCGGGGGGCACCGCGATAAATGAAGTTTCCATTTTTGACCAACCCTCCGGCTGCCTCGCTGAGGCCGAGAAAAGTGGCGAGACCGCTGACATTGATGTTTTCAAAAGTGCCATCTGCATCGAAGTGCAGTTCCCGTCCGTGCGGTGCGGTTTCGGCCTCCGCGTTCACGGTGCCGCCGAATGCAGCAAGCTGGGTTGCAAGGGTGAGTCGGCCCTTTGCGAGGTCGCTGAGATTTACTGAAAAGAATTCCACACGGACATCCGGCGCGAGTGAGAGGCCGGCGATGGTTGCGCGCGACTGCTGGAGAGTGGAACTGCCATGCAAGTCGCGGAAACTTTTGGTGAGCCCGCCGAGGTTCCAACTGAGTTGCGAGGCGCGTGCGCTGCCGGGTTCAATTTCACTGAGCGAAAACCGCAGTCCAATCGCATGGAGAAAATCGCTGCCGCGCTCGATGACAAACTCCGTATCGCGCACAGAGAGATAAAGCGGCGGGTGGAGCATACCTTCGCCGAACTGTGAGCGCAGCAAGCGACGCGAAGTGGCCGGTTCCTTCGTGAGCGCGGTGGGGAGTGTGAGTTTGGCGCTGACTCCATCGAGTTCAAGTCGCTGCCACCAGACGTTGTTGCGTCCGATGGTGGCAAGACCGAGTGCTCTGGCGCTGTTACGCACCCAGTTGCTGACGGGCTCTGGGAAGACATTGCTCCATGCAAATGTTGCGCGTGCGCGCCGTGCTTCCATGCGTGTCACTGCCCCGGTTTCGGAGTGGTAGGTGAAGATGGTGTCTCTCAGGACGATGGGGTCAAAAATACTTCCCTCGACTGAACCGATGCTAATCTCCGAACCTTTTCGCCACGCCTCGATGTGGACGACGAGTCGAACAATCCAGGGAAAGACGGGGGCCTGCACCGCAATGCAGACGAATAGCAGGAGCCACAAAAAGAGCAGACGAAGTTTTGCGACAAATCCGCGTTTACGGATCGGACGTTTTTCAGCGGGCGCGACGGGCTTGATGGCTGCCGCGGGCTTGGGCGTTGTTGGTTCAGCGTTTTCTGACACGATTTGAGGAGGAATCCTAACGGGGCCGCACGGAAAAGGAAAGACGCACGACAACACTCTCTTTGCTGCGTATGAGACATGCAGGTGAATTGCGCGGGTTCCGCCTGCTGATGCCGCCGATGTTGGGACGCTGGCCGTCTGAAAGGAAATCGACGCAGCCTTTCGCTCTACCACACAAAACGGGTTGCCCGCGCGGTCATCGTCCGCTTTCACTCCTGCCATGCCCGCCACACTATTAAAGCTCTCCTGTCCCGATCGCGTGGGACTGCTTGCTCGGCTCACGGCTTTCATTGCAGAGCACGGAGGAAATCTTGATGAGGTGCATCAGTTCACCGATTTGGAGGCGGGCTGGTTTTTCACGAGGATGGCAATCGAGACGCAGACGCTGCGGATGCCGCTGGCAGAATTGCGCGCGGTATTTGCGCCAGTCGCTGCGGAACTGGGCGCGCAATGGAGCATCCGCCGCGAGGGCGACAAGATGCGCGCGGTGCTCATGGTTTCGCGGCTTGGGCATTGTCTTTCGGAATTGCTCTGGCGCTGGAGGGCGGGGGAATTGGGCTGCGATATCGCGTGTGTGATTGGGAACCACGAGGACTTTCGCGAAGTCGTCGAGCGGGAGGGGATTCCTTTTCACTACGTGCCGGTGAGCGCGGAGGGAAAGACCGCGGCTTTCGCAAAGATCGAGCGGCTGTGGGAGGAGGCAGGCGCGGATCTTGTGGTGCTCGCGCGCTACATGCAGGTGGTGCCTGAGGATCTTTGCGCGCGTTGGGAGGGTCGCGTGATCAATATCCATCACTCGTTCCTGCCATCGTTCGTAGGGGCAAATCCGTATCAGCGGGCGTGGGAGCGCGGGGTGAAATTGATCGGCGCTACCTGCCATTACGTGACGGCGGAACTGGATGCCGGGCCGATTCTCGAACAGGAGGTAATCCGCGTGGAGCACTTTCACTCGACGGAGGATTTGCTGCGGCTGGGTCGCGATTGCGAACGGCAGGCGCTTTCACGTGGAGTGCGCTGGCATCTCGCGGATCGCGTGCTTCTGCACGGCAAACGCACAGTCGTCTTTCGAGATTGAGGCCGCCCCCCGCCGCCGCTAGTGTCCAACGCATGAGCCTGCTTTCCCAACTCGATAACGACATCAAAGACGCCATGCGTGCGCGCGCTGCTGACCGCCTCCTCGTGCTGCGCGGTCTGAAAAGCGCAATGAAAGCGACGGCGATGGAGAAGGGGATTGCCGATGAAGCGGTGGATGATGCGATGGCGATGGCCATCATCCGCAAGGAACTCAAAAAGCGGCAGGACAGCATCGAGAGCTTCGAAAAAGGAGGTCGCGCAGACCTCGTGGCGAAGGAGCGCAGCGAGGCTGATGTGCTTTCCGCTTATCTGCCGAAGGCGCTTTCGCAGGAGGAAATCGAGGCGCTTGTCCGCGCAGTCATCACTGAACTCGGCGCGACATCGAAAGCGCAAATGGGCGCGGTGATGAAAGCAGCAGGCGAGCGCGCAGCAGGCCGCGCGGATGGTCGCACACTTTCAGCCGTTGTCGGAAAATTGCTCCCATGATCAGCGCCATCATCGTCGCCGCCGGGAGCAGTCGCCGCATGGGGCTCGACAAGATTTTCACGCTGCTGCACGGCAAACCCGTGCTCTACTGGTCGCTCGCGGCGTTCCAGAACTGCGAGAGCGTGGATGAAATACTCGTCGTCACACGCGAGGAACTCATCCCCGACGTGGAGAAACTCGTGCGCGCGGAAAAACTCACGAAGATGCGCAGCGTTGTTGCCGGCGGCGCTGAGCGGCATCTTTCAGTATGGAATGGACTCAAGGCGGTGAAAAGCGAAGGCAGCCAGTATGTGGCGATTCACGACGGTGCGCGTCCGCTGGTGACACCGAAGTTGATCAGCGACTGCATCGAACTTGCAAAAAAACACGGCTCCGCCTGCTGCGCCGCGCCGGTGCCGGACACGGTCAAGCGCGCATCCTACGAACAAATGGTGACCGAGAGCGTGGAGCGCGAAAACCTGTGGGCGATGCAAACGCCGCAAGTTTTCAGCAGCGCGCTCATCCTCCAGGCTTATGCTGCACTCATGGCGCGCAACGAACTCGTGACCGACGAAGTGAGCGCGGTGCAGAAACTCGGCAAACGCGTCGCATTGCTGCGAAACGACGACTACAATTTCAAAATCACATTTCCCCGCGACCTGCCGCTCGCCGAGCAGGTGCTCGACATACGCGCCGGAAAAGACCGGCCTGTGATTTAGCGCGCGAGCTTTTCCGCAGTCGCACGGATCCACTCGGAGTCCGGCGTTGCGTAGGGGCGGAAAGTTTCGAGCGTCCCTTCCTGCTCATTGTAATAGAGCGCGCGGTGCAGACCGAGCGTGCTGGCCTTCGGCGAATCAATGAGGCTCGCGGAGTCATTCGCGCCCATTTGGAAAACGACACGCATTTCAAATTCCGTCAGCGCTTTTCGCGATATTGCACGGTTCACGTTATTGTAGGTGTCCACCGTGGCGATGATATGGATGCCGTGCGCGCTGCCCTCGGTAATGATGTCGTTGAATTGTGAGCCGGGACTCGCCTCGCTGTCGCCGGATGTAAAAGAAAAGTCGTCTTCGTGGCGGAGCTTTTTGAATTTGTGCAGACCGTGGATGAAAAAGAACACGCTCGGTGAATATTCGTTTTGTTCTCCGGAGGCGCGTGCCTTCTGCGTCGCAGCGATTTCATTCATCACCTCCGCGATGTCGTTTCCTCGTGCGATTTTGACTTCATACGGAATCGCGGCTGCGATTCGTCCGATGAATTCTTCATCCGGCGAGCCGGGATTTGCGCCGTGGAGCAGAACGAATTTTGCCGTGCCGACAGGATGCTGCGCGGCGAGCGCGAGCATCGAAACGCCGATGATGGAAAGCGAAGCCTCTTCGCGCTGTCCGACGATGAGCAGGTGATTTCCACTTTGCCGGCGGAAGACAACCTCAGTCGGGCCCTTGATCGAATTCGGCGCACCGAGCCAGCAGCGCGACGCGTGCGGCGTTTTTGTGGGCACTGTTGCGAATGCGGCGCTGAGGAGATCGTTTTCGCGAAGATCGGCAGGCGCATTGCCCTCGAAGACGATGGGGCTGGGGTGCTTGTCGTGGTGTTGAGCGGCGAGGGCGCTGACTTTATCGAGCCACTCGTCGCGCTCGTCATCGGGAAGCCAGACGACTTGAAACGGACTATTCCCTTCGAGCGCACCGCCCGCGTCGTTGTAGATGCCTTCGCCGGGGCGCGAGAGGAGGCGCGGCGCGGAGTTGCTGTCGTCCATGATGAGATAGGCGTCAGCCTCATTGCATTGCAGCGCGACGCGGATGACCATCTGGCCGAGCGTCGCGCGAGCGAGCGAATACGCGCCGCCAAGACTCTGCGAGCCGAGCAGCACATGAATGCCAAACGCACGGCCCTGACGCACGATGCGGTCGAACAGCAGCGATGCAGTTTGCGCGATGGTGTCGTCATCCACGAAGAATTCCTGAAACTCATCAATGAGCAGCAGCGAGCGTGGCATCGGTTCCGTGCCTCCCGCCTTTTTGTAGCCGGCGATATCCTGCACGCCCATTTTGCGGAAGATGTCGCCGCGCCGCTTGAGTTCCTCGTCCACGCGCTGGAGCACGCTGAGCGCAAACTCACGGTCGCTTTCGATGGCGACAACGCGCGCGTGCGGCAGTCGTTTTGATGCGTAGCATTTAAACTCCACGCCCTTTTTGAAATCGATCAGGTAAAACTCGACCTGATTGGGAGAGCATGCGAGCGCGAGATTGGTGATGATGACGTGGAAGAGCGTGGATTTGCCGGAGCCGGTCTTGCCCGCGAAGAGCGCGTGCTGGCGCGTGCCCTTGCCGATGGCGAGCATCTGCATTTTCGTCGCGCCGGTTCGCCCGATGGCGATCCGCAATTCCTGCGTGGTATCGCCCGTCCACATTTCTTCAGATCGTGGTGCGATTTGCGCAAAGGGCACTTCGACGCGGTTCGAATCCACACTGCTTTTACCGATTTTATGAATGAGTTCAGCGGCGAGTTCCGGCTGGGGTGGAGGATCGAAAACAAGAGTGGCTCCGGTTTGCGCCTGCTCGCGAGAGAGCACGAGGCTGCCGTTCTCAGAGCGGATGCAAACTCTGCTCTTGCGGAGTTCATCCGCTGCAAAACCATCGGGCAACGGCTGGCGCTGATCCCAATGAATGAGCGTGAATACGCCGCAGCGTGCGCCGCTCGTGGCGATGCTTTGCAGTCGCTTCGCTGTGGTTTCGCTGAAGCCCGCAGGAAAATCCGACACGACGAGAAAGTGATACTTTTCCGCCACGCTCCCGGCCTGCTCGTTGTATTGCGTGATCGTTTCGTATTCGTTGCGTAGATACATCTGGATGACCTTCTCGATGTGCTCGCTCAACTCCGCGAGTCGCTCGTCGATTTGGTCGCGCTGCGTCCAGATGCGTCGGTTGATGAGGCTCTCCTCGTAGTCGGAAAGATGCATCAGTCCTGCAAAACTTTGACCAAGCCCGACGGGATCAATGATCGTGAAACTGAGTTTGCCCGGTGGAGTCGTCGAGAGCAGGCGCAGGATGATATTGTTCAGCGTGCCGAGGACAGTGCTGTTGCCGGAGTCGTTTGTTTCAAATAGCAGCGATCCCTCTTGCGGAAATGCGAGCGTCAGCGGGATGGAGACATGAGTGCCGCCGGGCATTGCGAGCTGCTTTGGCATCCCCTCCGAGAGATCGAGTTCGAGCTGCGCGAATTTCGCAGTGGGGGTGAATGATTTTGAAGGCTGCCAATTTTCCACGAACCCGGAATTCCACGCAGGGAAGCTTGCGGAGGTGGCGGTGTTCATCGCCGCGATGGCTTCATGCAGAGGGGAAATTGCACTCGTCCAATCCGCGCTCAATGCCTCCATGCGTGATATCCGTTCTGCTTCAAGTGCGTGGGTTTCTGCCCCGTGAGTCGTAGTGAGCCTTTCTCTGATAGTGCCTGCCTCTTCTTGAATGCGCTCCAGTTGCACGGAGCGCTCGTTTTCAATGTGCTGGAGTTTCGGGCGCATGAGTTCCTGATTTTTCGCCAGAACGCGCGGCACTTGAATGTTCAGTTTGTCGCGCGCTGCCTTCTCAAATGTTGCTTCGATGCCGCCTGCTTCGCCCCATTGTTCAGCAATCTCCGCCTTTGTATGTTCGTATTCCGACTCAATGCGCTCGCGCTCGTGTTTGTGCTCTGCCGCAGATGTCGTTGCGCAGGCTTCATGAGTTTGGCGGGCTTCCGCGAGAGCTTGGGTCGCGGCTTCAGCGGTCGATGCGGACTGACGTTTTCCTGCGATGTGCAACACACAGACGACGGCTAGTAAAAACACACCGCCGCCGATTCCGAATGCCATGCCTGCAGTGGTGTGAACTCCGAATACGAAGGTAGTGATCACCGCTGCTGTGATGATAATGGGCAGAATTACCGCCAGCGGTATCGCGGCGAAAATGCGCGGCAGCAGGAATCTGCGAAACGCCACGAGTTGCCCGTCTGCCTTGCTCAGTTGATTGCGTAATTCGTTGTAGAGAGCATCGAGATTGCCCTCGCAGGCGGTGTTTGATTTGCGATGGAGTAATTTTCCGAATGCGCCGTAGCCGTTGAAAAAACTGTCTGCGCAGTGTTCGACACTCACGAGTGCCTCGTGTTTTTTCGCCAGTCGCGCGGCGAACTCCGCCGCTGCCGCGTCGGCTTGTTCGAGTTCCGCCGTTCTGGTGCGGTCCGCATTGAGTTGCCGCATTTGCAATCGCCCCAGCCAGTTTCCCTTCGCCTCTTGAGCGCGCCCTGGCAGTTTGCGGAGCGCAGCAGCTTGCAGGCGCTGGATTCGCGCAATTCGTCCGTCGTGCAGTGAGCGAATCCGTTGCGCCTCATGTCGGTAAGCAGTCTCGATTTCGTTTATCTGTGACGCGAATCGTTCGTCTGCCTTGCTCGTGGCTTCATATTGTTTTCGTGTCAGGGTGTGTTGCCTCGCGCGAAGATCCCGCAGTATATCCTCCTCCTTTTTCGTGAAATCCACCACCGTCTGCTTGAGTCGTCCGAGAAGTTCGAGACTCCGGCTTACGCGCAGGTCAGCGTTGTTACTCACAGTCTCCCCTCACTTTCTTGAGAAGCGCATCCACTTCCTCCATCGACTCGATTGCCTGGGAAACATCGCCGGGCAAATTATCAAGATACTTCTGTTCAAACTCCACGCTCTTCCCGTCACGCCAGACTTCTTTCAACCGCTGCCATTCCGCTGAGAGGTTTTTCATGGCCTGTATTAAATTTGAGGCGCTGCCCTTGGTGCTCATGAATTTGAAATCTCCTCGTTGCCCGGCTGCCCGCCAGCGTTGGAATGCGAGGTCACAGTGTATGATTCGAGAATCTTTTGGACCTGCACGAGATATGAGACAGCGCCGGGCATGTCGTGTTCGAGAAAATGACGCAATCCCTCGATCCCCTTGACAAGGGGGTCGGCTGCGCTGTCGTATTTTTGATTCCAGAATTTCACAGCGCGCAGTTTCTCCTCCGCTTCAGCCATCGCGAGCTTTGCCTTGCGCACGGCGAGTTGCCGTGTGCTCGCCTCCATAAACTCCGACAGCCTCGCGCTGAACAACTCCTGCTGCGCCTGTTCCAGCGCGCGCCTCCGCTTTCGGATTTTCCCCTCCCAGTGCGGTCTCCGGTCATTTTCCAGCCATTGTCTTGTGCGCCGGATTTCGTCGCTCACTTCATCCAGTGCCCGGCGCGCCTTGGTCAAAAAAACGATCAGCGCGGCCCGGAAGGTTTCCAGTGCATCCAGCGAGGTGACTTTGGCTTGAGTTGCCATGCTTTAACGCTGGTCCAGGTATTCCTCGATTCGCTGCGCTTTGCGCAAAAGATACGGCGTGTGTTTTTCAGCGATCTCCACGAATTTTTTCAGCACCTTCATCGTGGTGATGAACTCCTCTGCAAATTTTTCCGCCTCTTGATCCTGCCATGAGCTTCCCAGTGCTGCGAATCGCGCCTGTAGCGATGCCGCCTTCGCCTGCACGTCGTCATTGAAACGCTTTATCTCCTTCGCAAAGCGTCTCACTTCTTCCGGATCCATGATCGCCTGAGCCATAATGTTTGTTCGGGTTTGGGTGTGAAGTTTTCTGTTTTACTGGAAATGGAAGCCCCGTCTTCCCACGGCGCAACAATCCTAGCAAGACAGTCTTGTTATTTAGTCCGGCGCTTGCATCAACTTCTTGCGTAGCGTCACGCGATTCATCCTGGTCTCGCGGGCGAGGATGGTCGGTTTTCCGTCAAAGCGTGAGAGAAGATGTTTGAGCACCATTGATTCAAGTGCGTCGTGCATGGTGTCGTAGTCTGAGCCGGCGGCGAGTTGGGCATCCAGCCACCCGGCCAGAGAGGAGGTGAGCCGGGTGTCCAAATCGGACGCTGCACAGTTGCGCAATTCGCGAGGGAGATGCGATGGCAGGATGATCGGGCCCGTGCAGACGGCGGCCGCGTGCTCGAGTGCGTTGCGCAGTTCGCGCAGATTGCCGGGCCAGTCGTGTTGTTGGAGGATGGCAAGAGTCTCGGGCGCGAGGGAAAGCGGACGCGCGGCAGTGCGCAGGAAATTCGCGGCAAGCATAGGCAGATCTGCGCGGCGTTCGTGCAGCGGCGGCATCTGGATTTCGAGAACGTGCAGGCGATAAAACAAGTCCTCACGGAAACGTCCCGCCGCAACTTCCTCGCGGAGGTTTTTATTTGTCGCTGTGATGAGGCGTAATTCCACGCGAATGTCCTCGCGCCCGCCCAGTCGCGTGAATGAGTGCTCCTCCACAAAGCGCAGCAATTTCGCCTGCACCGATGCTGAAATGTCCCCGATCTCATCGAGAAAAAGTGTCCCGCCGCGCGCCCGTTCGATGTGTCCCTCGCGATCCGTAAGCGCGCCGGTGAACGCACCCTTCACATGACCGAACAGTTCGCTCTCCAGCAATTGTTCCGGCAGCGCTGCGCAGTGCAGCACGACAAATGGTGCCGTCGCCCGCGCCGAGTGTTCGTGGATGGCCCGTGCCGCGAGCGTCTTTCCCGAGCCCGTCGGGCCGCTGAGTAAAATGGGTGCGTCTGTTGTAGTGGCGTGGGCAATTTCCAAAAACACCCGCTGTATCGCGGGTGCGGATCCCAGCATCTGCGCACGTGCACTTTGCGGCTCCGCTTTCGGCGCAGGCGCTGCGGCCGCGAGCACTTGCTGGAGCGTCTGCTGCACCTCCGCGAGGTCGAGCGGCTTTACGAGATACGCCGCCGCACCGAGTTGCCGCGCTGCAACCGCGTTATCGAGATTGCCGTGCGCCGTGATGATGATGACCGGCACTCCCGGAGCGGATGCGCGTGCTTTTTTCAAAACATCCAGCCCGCTCAAATCCGGCAGGCCAATGTCGAGAATGGCCAGCGTCACGCCGCCCGCCGTGAGCGCATCCAGCCCCGCGCGCCCGCTCCCGCAGGTGCGCGCATCGTAGCCGAGACGTTTGCAAGCCGAGGCGAGCGCAGAGGCAAGCGCCGGTTCGTCTTCGATGATGAGAATGTTCATGGCGGCAGTGAATTGCGGATCGCCCGACAATCAGCGACCGTTTTTTCAAGGAAAGCAAAAAACCTCTTGCTGAAAAAAACGCGTCCGATAGCTTCCGCCCCCCAATGGAAATCGCGGGGTGGAGCAGCCCGGTAGCTCGTCAGGCTCATAACCTGAAGGTCGTAGGTTCAAATCCTACCCCCGCAACCACTTTACTACTCTGTAAAGTTCTGAATGGCAGGCAGTTGCTTCACCTCCCGGGAGACCGTCGATTTTCTTTTGCACTGGTTCGCACGGTTCTGAAACGATCTAAAACTGTCCGCTTTTTGTCCGCTTTTCGATCCATTTTTAGCGTTGTCGAAGGCGATTGGCCGGAGGGGAGTTGAACCTGTGCGAAGCCCATTGAACCACGCTACGTGACGTCATCCATCAGGGGGAAATGACTTTTGTGCAAAAACAGAAATGACCATGAGGGCCAAGTTTGTCACAAATTGTCACACGGAATTTGTAATTGGAATGGCCCTGCTTCGCCTGCTCCTGAGAGAGGTTCGGCAATGCGTGAATGTAGCGCGCTATCGTTGCCGATGGTAAAATTTTCATCGAAATAGGAAGTCACGAGTCAGGAGTTACCTTTGTCTCCCTGCCCTTATGTTCACACGTTTGCGAGTTTTTGAGATTTCATCTTCATCACGCGGCGTATCAGACAACTCATAGCGCACTGGGAGACGGAGACGTTGACTGAAATACGGGGAATCGCTATTTCAATCCAAAGCTACTAATTGAAATAGAGCAGAAAGTTATTTCACCGTGAAACGCCACACAGCCAACGCACCAACTGCCTCAGGCCGATGGATCAAAACGCTCAAGGGCTATCGTGCTTTTCACCCGGAACCGCTGCCACCGAAACTGAACTGGACACCGAAACTCGTGCGTGCGTTGTCAGACGCAGACCAACTGCTCGGACGCTTGGCCGGTGAGGGCCGGCGGCTGCCAAATCCACACCTTCTCATCCGTCCTTTCGTTCAACGTGAAGCGGTATTTTCCAGCCGTATCGAGGGGACACAATCCACGCTCGGCGAACTGCTCGCATCCGATGCCGGAGCGGTGCTCGCACGCAGCCCTGAAGATTTACGCGAGGTAGGCAACTACGTGCTCGCGCTCGAACACGGCATCGCACGGCTCAAGACCCTGCCGCTCTCCATTCGACTCGTGCGCGAGTTGCACGAAAAACTCATGACCGGCGTGCGCGGCGACCATGCCACACCGGGCGAACTACGCCGCTCGCAGAATTGGATCGGCCCACCCGGATCCACACTAACGCAGGCGACCTATGTGCCGCCGCCGCACGAGGAGATGCTTGATTACTTGGGGGCATGGGAAAATTTCCTCCATGATGAAACGCTGCCGCCTCTGGTCCAGACCGCACTGATGCATTACCAGTTCGAGGCAATCCATCCGTTCCTTGATGGCAATGGTCGCGTCGGTCGTCTCCTCATCACGCTGCTGCTCATGCAGCGCGGTGTGCTGCCCCTCCCTCTGCTCTACCTGAGCGCGTTCTTTGAAGCGACGCGCCGTGACTATTATGAAAGCTTGCGCGCGGTCACGGAACGCAGCGCGTGGGAAGACTGGCTGCTCTATTTTTTCAACGGCGTCGCGCGGCAGAGCGAAGACGCTCTCAGCCGTGCGGAACGGATCAATCAGCAACTCGATCAGTGGAGAAAGCGCGTGAGCAACACGGGATCAGGCGTTGCGCTGCGCCTGCTCGACCTGCTCGGCACCAATCCATTCACCACCATGCGCAAGGCGGAAGCGCAACTCGGCGTCGCCTACAACACTGCCGCAACAGCCCTAGGTCGCCTTGTCAGGCTGCGCATCGTGAAACAGGTCGGCGATGCGCGACGCGACCGCGTTTTCTGCGCACAAGCGCTGCTGGACATCCTCGAAGAGCCACCACGTCTACGCCCAGAGTAGTAGGTGCACGCCTTCACGTTGATACAAACGCCATTTACAGAAGATCTCGTCACCACCCTCCGCAGAACAAAATCTGCAATGCTTGCTCAAAATTATTTGTCTCCTTGTTGCACAAAAACGGAAAGTCGGCTGCGGATTTTCTGAATCTGCGGTTTGAGGCTCTCGAAACGCGGGTCGCCTGCTGTGCCTTGCACTTCGCAGCCGCACCGGCTTCCCCCGAATCACTCACCCACGCACACGCTATTGCGGCTGGAATTTCGGCGGCGCTCCGTTGTGAACCCGATGATCAACTTGGCGCTCAATCATGTGGCTGAATTTGCCTCCATTCGTTGGAGTCTCTTAGAATTTGCCCGGTATCCGCACCTGCCGCAAGTCAGGCAGACTATGGGTTTAATTCCGATCGGCCTGGCCAGCTTGTTCAATACCGCTTCTTGATTTCCTCCAGCGTCAGGCGTTGCTCCTTGAATGCTTGGATTTCCTTGCAGCGCGTTTTCATATCAGCGTGGTAGAGTTGGTAGCCTGATTCCGTGACCTCGGCGACTTCCAGCAGGCCTTCTTTTGTCCAGTGCCGGATCGTGGGGACGGTGACACCCGCCGCGCTGGCGAGTTCGCCGATTTTCAACAATTCTCCATCGTCCTCATCGTCATGAGCCGACTCGCCGTCCGCTGCTTTCAGGTAGAGTTCCAGCGAGCATTCCGCAGCTTTGAAGATGATCTTTTCGTAGTCGGATTTTGCGCCGCCGGTTTGTGCACGTTCCAGCGCGCCGATGTAGGCGAGGCGGTCGCGACTGCGGATGATCGCGGGTGGGTAGCCGTGCATGAGCAGGAGAAGGTTCATCAAGAGTCGCGCTGTGCGCCCGTTGCCATCCACGAAGGGATGGATGCTCACGAGCCGGTAGTGTGCTTCGCCCGCGAGCGCCACGGGATGCAGTCCGGTTTTTCCTGCGAGCCATTTTTGAAATTCGTCCATCAGCTCCGGCACCTTGCGCGGATTCGGAAGCACGACCCGCGAGCCGGAAATTCGCACTGGCACGCTGCGATAGCGCCCGGCGTGTTCGTCATCAATCCCACGCAGGATCACTTCATGAATAGACAGGATTTCCTTCGCCGTGACGCGCGATGGCTTCCCGCCAATCAACGAACGGATGTAATCAATCGCCTGCGCGTGGTTGGTCGCCTCCAGATGTTCGCGCAGGCTTTTGCCGCCGACCGTCAGCCCCTTTTCAATCACCACCGCCGTCTCGCGCCGTGTGAGCGTATTCCCTTCAATCGCATTGCTGGTGTAGGTGAGTTCGACCTTGAACCACTCATCGAGATTCCGCGCGAGCGCCGGAGGCAGCGGGCGGAAGCCATCCAGCCGTGCTTTCTTTTTCGTGAGCAGATTGTAGTTCATACCGAAAGTATTAAGTGTCACGTGATGCTTTGCAATATTTCAGAAACCCCGCCCCATCCAGCCTCCCGAGGCCGCGCGCCGAATGAGCGCATGACAACACTGTCGTTCGCGAAGCCTCCCCGGATTTCCTTGAGGCTGAGCACGCGCAGCAAACCAACGGTGGAAGGCTGGCAGCACGGGGCGTGACAGCGGATTGCTGGCGCGATGCGTGCGCGGGTGTGGTGGCGCGGTGCACTTTGCGCGACTCACTGTGGCACTCGCCTGCGTAGCACGAGTGACACAGAGGGTCGCACAAACCCACACGCTTGGGAGTCTGCGGGAAAGGCGGCGGTGCGCAGTCTCCCACGCCGAAGGCGCGTGTGCGGTTGACGCACTCGAACGCGCACGATGCTTCGTTTCGCAATCGCCGTGGCCGCTCCAGCGGCGACGGCATGGCGGCTGAGGGGAAGCAAAGTCTCCGTCTGTGGTCGGCTTCGCAAACGCGGAGGACACAGCCGGCGTCTTTGATGGCGGCGGGCGGCGGGCGATTAAACCTTCGCGTCTTGCGTTTGCTTCGGAACGGGTGGCGCAATGGTGCGGCTGGTTCGCAGCGCCAGCGAAAGCATCGCTTTTTCCTGCTGATCAGCGGGCAGGTTTTTCACGAGCGTGCGATACGCCTCCTTCATTTCAGGATTCGCATCGAGCTTCTTCATCACGCTCTCTCGTAATTTTCCCCGCCGTTCCTGCTTCTGCACCGCTTGCAGAATCAGACTGCGCTCCAGTCGAGTCCGCGGCATGGACTGGATGTGACTCCATTCCTTCGGGTTTTTTTCGATGTAAGCGGCAATCTTCACGTTCGCCACACTGTGCACCGAAGTCCCCCCTTCCCTCATTCAATATGCCTTTTCCACATCTCGTATTAGCCGAAGTCGGCACGCAGGCGGTAGCTGTGACCCGGCTTGAGCAGCGGGAATCGGAAACTTCCGTGCATCAACAGAACCTCGTGCTCCCAGAAGCTGCGTCGCTTCATGTTCCAAAAAAGCATCCGTCAGCGTGGGTTCGCTCAGTCCAGCGACTTCTTCGGTGGAGGGATGTGGACTGCGCCCTCGATCGGGGGCGGTGCGGACGGCGCGGGCGGCATAGTGATATTCAGTGTGTATTCCGGCGGCAGATTGAGGGAAAACGAGGGAGCGCCCGAGATGTCCCATCCGACCGGCACGCCGAGATGATCTGCAATCTCGCGGGCGGCGAGGTAGGTGGGGATCGAATCCTTGTAAACGTGGAACCAGACGATGGCCTTGGAGTCGGTCTTGAATTTTCTGAGCAAGTTCTGGAAGCCAGAGATGATGCCCTTCGCCTGATCAATCGTTTCGCCGCCAGTGGGCAACGGCGTGATTTTCATCGGGATGCCGTTCCACGTAGGCGAGGGAATGACTTCGACTTTCACGTCGCGATTGCCGAGGCGCGCGCGTGCGAAGTAGTCGGTGAGCTTTTTTGCATCGAAGACGATTTTGCGCTTCCGCCACGTTTGGCCGGCCCTGTTTTTCTGCATGACGGGTTTGCCGTCCGGCCCATTTACGGCCTCGCGGCTGACGGCCATGGTAGGCTCGTTGCGCCGGAGTTCCGCTTCCACTATGTCATAAAATTGGTCGTCATTGAGAAAGTAGATGCGACTGCCGGCGACGAGGAAGTGCTGGATATCCGCCTTGTCCGGCATGGGGCGCGGATTCGGCAACTTCACCACCACGGCGGGCGGCGGTGCATAGACCGGTGTGGTGTCGAGGCGCGCTTTGAGTTGAGTTACTTCGGCCAGCATTTTCTCGACGGCGTCTTTTTTACCGTCGCGCTCCTTACGCTTGGCATCGAGTTGCTTTTGCAGCGTGTCCAGATCAATGAATTTCACCTGCTGCTTATCCATGGTGCGATCAAGCGTTTGCAGGGTCTCGGCCGCCTTCTTCATGTCTTTTTCCAGCTTGGAAATTTCCTCATCAACCTTCTTCGGGTCATGCTTCGGCTTGGCTTGCGCCAATTCCAGCTTGAGCTTCGAATGTTCCTCGACCGTGACCGACGGAAGCTCGGAAAGCACCTTGTTCACCGAACGCGCCAGGCCGATACCGACCATGACGAGCACGATGATGAGCACGCCGACGACGTTGGTCATCGTGTCCATGAGGGCTACGAACGGGAGTTCTTCTTCTTGATGTCCGCGGCGTCGTGGCATGGTGATTAACGTTTTGCTGGAGGCGCAAGCTTGCCGAGAAATTCGCTGAACATCTTCAGATCGATCTCACCGCGTCCGGGAATGGGCAGCCGACCGATCTGCTCGACCTTGTAGCCATAGGTCGCCTGCGCCCAGCCGGCACCGAGGTTGAATGCGCCCGTCCCGTCGGCGCGGATGAGAAAGATGATCTTGCTCTGCGGAACAGCGACGACGGCTTTGAGGAAGGCATTGAAGGCCACGTCCGCAGCGATGACCTCGGGGGAGGCGGCGACGACGCTCTTCGTTTTTGCGTCCCAGTAAAAGGTGAGCTTTTCGCCGTCCGCTTCGACAAAAAAAACCTTCGTGCCTTTGGCGAGTCCCGATCCGCCGGGCTGCACCACCACCGGTGCGCCGCTGTTGGGGGGCGGTTGCCGCTTTTTGATCTCCTCCTGCAAGGACGCAATCTGTTTTTTGAGCGGCTCGTCTTGTGTTTTCAGACCATTGATTTCGAGGAGGAGGTTATCCAGTTCCTTCATCAAGTTCTGGCTAACCGTATTCTTTTTCTCCCGGTCGGCTGTGGAAGTATCGAGGAGGAGGCGCAGCTTGGCGACCTGCTCGTCCTTCTGCTTCGTCTCCGCCTGCAGCTTGTCGAGCCTCTCGACCTTGTCCTTAAGCAACTCGTTGATGCGAACGTTTTCCTTTTTCTCCTTGAGCATCATTTGATGCTCCTGGGCGCGCTGTAGTTCTTCGGGAGTGCGACCGTTGATCCTCTGTGTTTGCGCTAGGCAGAGCACCACGATGATCAACACGAGCACGCCGATCAGCGAGCACAGGATGTCTAGAAACGGGATCAGAAGAATCTCGTCGCTGCGGTGGCTACGGCGTTTGACCATTTGATGAAAATCCTGCGCGAAGAAATCCGGCCTATTCTTTACTGAACCAGCCCTTCTTCTTCACCTGTTGAATGACGACCTGCTTCTCGCCGAGTTTCGCGAGGACGCTATTGATCCCTTCGATGCCGGAACCGAGTGCGCCGAGATATTGGTTCGTCAATTTGATGGACTCGTTGAGCGTCTGCTCCACTGCGATTCGCATGGCTTGCATGTTCGTGACGAAATGCGTGATCGCGGTTTGCTGGTGAATCTCGATGCGGCGATCGAGGTTGTCCGTGTATGCGAGCAGTCGCCCGGAGAGGTCGTTCAGATTGCCGAGGAACTGCTGTTGCGCGCCGGCGATCGCTCGCACCACGGAATCGCCGATTGCGCCCATGTCGCCGCCTGCCGCTCCGGCACCGTCGTTGAGCCGCGGCAGGAGCACTTCGTTGCAAAAGGCATCTATGTCATTAAGCGCCTCGTCCTCGTGCTTCATCAGCGAGTTCAGTGGAAAGTTGAGGACCACGGCGAAGACCAGACCGAGCAGCGTGGCGTCGAAGGCTGTGCCGAGGCCGCTGGTCACATTATTGATCGATCCCATGATTGCGCCGACATCTTCCACTTTACCAAAGCTCATGCCCGATATGGCGTGCGAAAGGCCAACGACGGTGCCTATGAACCCGAGCAACGGGATGGCCCAAAGAAACGCGCGGAGCAGGATGTAGCTGCCCATGATGCGCGAGCCATCAATCGCCGACTGGCTGACCATCATCGCACTCACATGGCCCACGTTTTGCCGCACCTCAAAAAACTCCAGCGCCTTGCGGATGCGGTTCACCATGAGACTGTCGCGCAGATTGAAAGGCAGGCGATAGATGTGGTCTATGAAGACGCCGACATTCTGCGCGCTGATCTCCTTACCGAGTTGCATGGGCAGCACATCGAGAAGCATCGCGGCTTTCTGATGTTTCAGCTTTTTCAGCTTCAGATAGCAGATGCTCATCGCCCAGAAAAAGAAAAGCGTGTTCGCGAAGCTAACGATGAAGTGCTTATAAAACAGGTTCGCGAGCAACTGCATGGCGCTGAAGTTCGCCATGGATGTCCCCTGCGGTGCCTGAAACGGATAGACGATGGCGAACCATAGAATCGTGAGGCCGATGCCGATGCCGAAGCTCAGACGCCCGCTGGGATTAGTCGGATCCTCTTCCTTCCACGCCTTGCGCTCTTGGGGCTGCCCGCTGGGATGCCTGCGTCCGGGTCCTGACGAAGCGACTCGCGGAACGTTCGTTTCCGATGGTGCAATATCGTCGGCTTCAGCGGGAATCTGGAGCTTGGTGTCGCATCCAGGGCAACTGACGACTTCTCCGCCCATATCTGGCTCGGCCATCAGGTGCATCTGGCAGTTGGGGCAATTGAATCTCATTTGTTTTCTGCTTGGTGAATTTTCAAAGTCGGTATCACGGCTCCACCTATAGGTAAATGTCATTCATGCCTTCGGAAATGTGGACGAGCGATGAGTATCGAGCATCCAGCATCTGCCGATATGGCACCCAGACTGTGAAAATCGTATTAGCGGTCATGTGAACGTCATCAATCTCGATGCCTGTCTCGCCGCCGTTCAGCGTGTAGGGCACCGACTGCGGCTTCTCTTTCTTGTCGGCGCCGGGATTCATCCACTCGATCTTCGCCTCACCCTTCTATCATGTATTTCAACCCGGTCTCCTGGGTGAGCTTGATGATTTCCAGACATTCGTCCACGGACGTGGCCATCGGCACCGTGCAGGCGACGTGCTTGCCGGCCTTCAATGCGGCGATGCTCATCCAGCCATGATCGGGGATCGGTGAGTTGATGTGAACGGCATCGACCTTGGGGTCTTTGAGCACGTCCTCGAAGTTTTCGTAGCGCACGCTGACGCCCCAGTGATCACCGCATTCCTTGAGTTTCTGAGGGTTGCGCTGGCAGATGGCGTAGCAGTCCGTGTGCGGGTGCTTTTGCCAGATGGGGATGGACTCGGCTCCGAATCCGAGTCCGACGACGGCGATGTTGATTTTCTTGCTCATGTGTTGGGTTGTAAAAGGTAATTCCTGCCAGTGGGGTGGAGTTGAAGTGACGAGAGATCAGCCACGGAAAATCGGGGGCAATTTTTGTGGCAGATCGGACAACACCGACCTGCCGCCGCTTCCCCGTAACGATGCAGGGACAAGACCGGGCTTCGGACACAATCCGTCCCCGTCGTCCCATTCAAACTCCCGCTCACATTCAACGTCCCGCCACCAATCGTCGAAATCCCCGTGAAAGTATTCGCGCCCGCCAGCGTCAGATCGCCAAGCCCGATCTTGTTCAAATTCACCGCCGTCCCGCTGACCACACCGTTCACCGTCAACAGCCGCCCCGGGCCCACATTCCACGAAATATCCGCCCCCGACGCACTCACC
>CANJNZ010000008.1 GCA_947476045.1 Chthoniobacteraceae bacterium | reverse complement strand
CCGAAGCGCCGAGCGACTTCCGCCGCGCTGTCGCCGCGTGCTCGCGCCGTGACTATGCGTTCTCTCAAGTCATTGCTGTAACTTTTCATTCACTCCTCTTTGCCACACCTTCCCAAAAATTGCGACAATATAAATAGAAAATGCTCTAAAGAATGAGCATCACTCACCAACAACGCTCACCACGATGGCGCGGGTGTGTGGCGCGCGTCGGTGCTCGAAAAGGAATATCCCCTGCCATGTCCCGAGTGTGAGGCGTGCGGCTGAGATCGGGATGCTTTCGCTCGTCCGTGTAAGCACCATGCGGATGTGCGATGGCATATCGTCCGGTCCTTCGGCGGTGTGGACGAAATAATCCTCATCCTCCGGCACGAGTCGGGTGAAATACTCGTGCAAGTCCGTCCGCGCCGTCGGGTCCGCATTTTCATAGATGATCAGCGATGCGCTCGTGTGCTGGATGAAAACCGTGCAAAGCCCCGTGCGAATGCCGCTCTCCCGCACGATGCGTGCGACCTCATCGGTGATTTCCGCAGTGCCCTGCCCTCGCGTGCGGACGGTGAAGCTAGCTGTGTGCGCACTCATTACCGGAAAACATCAGCACTATCTCTTGATACTACGACGCTGCTTCCAACGCTGCGTGGTCAATAGTGACGAGGCGGTGCTGGCGGGCGCCGAGGCGCGGGATGCACTGGATGAGCGCTTTGGTGTATGCGTGCTGCGGGTTGCGGAGCACTTCGGCGGTGGGACCGTATTCGACGATTTTTCCACGAAACATCACGGCGACTTTGTCGGCGAAGTTACTAATGATTCCGAAATTGTGGGTGATGAGGATCACGGCCATGTGCAACTTGCTCCGCAGGTCGCGGAATTGATCCATGATTTGCGCCTGAATGGTCACGTCGAGCGCGGTGGTAGGTTCGTCTGCAACGAGCAGGTCGGGCTGGCAGGCGAGGGCCATGGCGATCATCACGCGCTGCTGCATCCCGCCGCTGAGTTGATGCGGATAATCGTGCAGACGTTGCGCAGGGTTGGTGATGCCGACGAGGTCGAGGCACTTGATGATTTCTGCGTCGAGATCCTTCACCTCGGGGCGATGGAGCTTCAGCGCCTCGGCGATTTGACTGCGGATGGTGAAGACCGGGTTCAACGAAGTGCTCGGCTCTTGGAACACGTAGGCGATCCGTTTACCGCGCAGCTTGCGCAGTTCGTCGCCTTTCATTTTCAAAACGTCGCGCCCATCGAGGAGAATTTCCCCGCTAACGTAGCGCGCGGGCGGCTCCGGAAGAAGGCGCGTGAGTGCGAGGCCGGTGACGCTTTTTCCACTACCACTCTCGCCGACGATGGCGAGGGTCTCGCCTTTTTCGAGTTTGATACTGATGCCTTTGACGGCTTCGACGACACCGTTTTCCGTGTGAAAATGAATGCCGAGATTGCGAATTTCGAGAAGTGACATGGGTCAGGAGCGTTTGGGATCGAAGGCGCGGCGGAGCGCGTCACCGAGCAGGTTGAGCGAAAGGACGAGGCCGAAAAGCGCGGTGGTGGCGGCGGTGAGGTTCCACCAAACGAGTGGCTCGCGGCTAAATTCGTTGCGCGCACCATCAATCATCACACCCCAACTTGGCGTGCCGATGGGCGAGCCAACTCCGAGGTAGCTGAGGATGGCTTCGGCGAGCACGATGCCACTGAAGCCGAGGACAAATTTAATCAACACGAGGTGCATAACATTTGGCAGCAGGTGCCGGATGAGGATGTTCCAAGTGCTCTGGCCCAGCGCCCGCGCAGCGGTGACGTAGGTGCGCTCCGCCTGCCGCATCGTCTCACCACGGATGAGTCGGCAAAGATCCACCCACATGGTGATGCCCAGCGCGATGGCCATGGGCAGGATGCCTTTTCCGAGCACGAGCAGCATGGAGACGAGCAGCAAAATCTGCGGGATGCTGGCGAGTGTGGAATAGACGTAGGTGATGACGTCATCCACCCATCGGCGGAAGTATCCCGCAGCTAGACCGAGCAATGTGCCGAGCACGATGTAGATGACGCTGGTGACACCGCCGAGCAGCAGTGCGGTTTTGCACGCACGAAGCGTTTCCACGAGTGTATCGTTGCCGAGCGCGTTGGTGCCGAGGAGATGCGTGCCGACGACACGGTAGCGCTCAGCGGCTTTGATCTTCACCGGGTCGCCACTTGCCAGCGCTGCTGCATACTCACCGTCCTGCCCCAGTTGTATTTTTCCAAAAGGCGCACTGTAGCTGCGCTCCTGCGGGACGCTGCGAAAAATCCAGCCGAGCGCGCTTGTGGACTGTCCCTCCTTGCTTGGGATACGGATGATTTCCAGTGCGCCAATGAGCAGGTAGATGGCGATGATGACGCCCGCGAATATGCCGATTCGGTCGCGACGGAAACGCTGGAACGCGATACGCCATTGCTCATTTTTTGAACCCATCCAAATGACCGCTGCAATCCCGACCACCCCCATCACGACAACGGTGTTCTGCACGAAAGGCTGCTCGAACCACTCACTGAATTTTGAAAAGATGGATTGGTCAGCCATGGTTCAGCTAAGGCGGATGCGAGGGTCTGCCACCGCGTAGCAGATGTCAGTGAGGAGCAGGCCGAAAAGATAGAGCAGCGAGCCGATGAAGACAGCAGCGCGCACGATGGCGAAGTCCTGCTTTTGGATGGCGTTCACCACGAGTCCGCCAAGGCCTGGAATGCCGAAGAAATTCTCGATGAGCAGCGAGCCCATGATGAGCAGTGGCAGATGAGCAACGACGAGCGTGATGAGGGAAATCGCCCCGTTTTTCAGCACATGTTTGAAGAGCACGCCACGCCCGCTCACGCCCTTTGCCTGCGCGGTGCGGACATAGTCCTGTGCGATTTCTTCGAGAAAGATGGAGCGGTAAAGGCGAACATCCGAACCGAGATAAATCACCGCCATGACGCTGACTGGGAGCATGAGAAAACGAATTGTTCCCCACCCTTGCAAATCGAAGCCGAATGCCGGGAGCCATTTCAGCGTAATCGCCATGAGATTCTGAGCCGAAATAATGTAGGCCATCGGCACGATGCTCATCAAAACCGCGCACGCGACAGTCATTCCGGTATCCAACGCCGAAGCGCGGTAGAGAACCTGCACGAGCGCGAGAGCCACTGCGAGAAAGAGACCAACAAACATCGCGGGCACGGTGATCATTAGTGATGGAACCATGCCAGATTTGATTTTCTCGCCGATTGGCTCGCGGTTGAAATCCGACTCACCAAGTTCGAAGGTGGCGAAGTTTTTCATCTGGTTGATGAAAATGGAATCCCACCACGGCTGGTCAGTGTGATGATACGCAGGATCGGCCCATGCCGCATTGATGACCACTGGCTTGTCGTAGCCACGTTCGTGCAGCCAGTTTTTTACCTCCGCCGGCTTGGCGCGTGGACCGAGCTGTGCCTTGGCCATCGTCTCGCGCGTCTGCATGACGAAGAAGAGGATGAAAGTGATCAGCATCACGCCGAAGACAATCGGGAGCACGTAAAGCAGGCGGCGGATGATGTAGGCGATCATGTCAGCGATTCCACTCGGCGCGCTTTTTTTCACGAAGCGCCGGATCGAGCCAGAGGTATTTGATGCCGCCTTCGAGCATCATGTTGTTGTGCGTGCGGGGCGCCCAGGGCTGGACGAGCGAGTAGAAGGCTTTGTGGTTGGTGAGGATAATCGGACAATCGTCGTTGAGCATGTCCACCATTTTATAAGCAATGGCGAGGCGCTCAGGGCTGGGGTCCATCGTGGCCATTTGCTCGTAGAGTTTGTCGAACTCTGCACTGTTGTAGCGGGAGATATTCTTGCCCTCGGGCGGAAAATTCTTGCTGTAAAATAGCATGAAGAAGTTTTCGGGATCAGGGTAGTCAGCGCCCCATCCTGTCAGGCTCGATATTTGGAAGTTCCCTTTGTCCTCCTTCTCAATCTTTTTCGCGAAGGTGTTTTCGATGACGCTCACTTTGATGCCGAGTTTTTCAAAACACTTCTGTTCAAATTCTGTCATCATCCGCTGATCCGATCCACTCGCGCTCGTATCCAGCACCAGCTCCAGCGGACGTCCGGTTTTTGGATCGATCCCTCCGGGGTAACCCGCCTCTGCGATGAGTTGCTTTGCGCGGGCGAGGTCGAAGCTCATCGGATTGCGATAATCCTTCCGAAAGCCGGCAAATCCCGGAGGGATGATCTGCTGCGCGACCTCGCGCACACCGTTGAAGAAAATTTCGTTCTGCGTGGCTGCGTCCGTCGCACAGGCGAGCGCCTGGCGGAGCTTTTTATTTTTCCCGAGCAGCGGGTCGTCCATGTTGATGCTCGTGTAGAAAGTGGACACGTCCACGTCCTTTTCCAGACTCACTCCGCGTGCGATTAATTCGGGCGTGAGTTCATGCGTCGCCGTCACGACAGTCGTATAGGCGTCGGTGCTTACGCCGAAACTATCGAGGTAGCCCTGCTTGGTGAGCAACCATGCGGGAGTCGGCTCCCGCAGGATGCGGATTTGCACTTCATCAATAATCGGCAGCGGCTTGCCGGCAAGCGGACGACAAGCGGAGTCACGCTTGGGCTCCCATCCTTCGGTCGGAAATTTTGTCGTGATGTAGCGCTCATTTCGCACGAGGCGGAAGTTGTTGTCGTGATCACTCTTCTCGTGAACGTAGCGAAACGGCCCCGTGCCGACCGGGTGCCACTTGAACCGCTCACGCCTTTTTCCGTCGTGCTTTTCACCATCGTAAAATTCCACCGCCTCTCGGGCGACCGGGCAGGTGAAGTGCATCGCCATCCAGTAAATGATCTGCGGATACGGCTTCATGAGATGCACCTTGAACGTGTGCGAATCCACGACCTCAAATGCTGGAAAAGGAGCTGCGTAGTCGAATTTACCACCGTTCTTTTGCGCTGCCTCGTTAGCACCTTTCATCCCGACAAGATACTCCCACAGCGAGGAAAGAACGGGGCATTCCGTTTTTGGATCGGCGATCCGTTGCCACGTGTAGCGCACATCAGCCGCAGTCACTTCGCGCCCCTTGCCGCCGGGAAAACACGGATCGTCGTGGAAGAAAATTCCTTTTTTAAGACGACATAGATAAGTCACCCCGCCATCGGCAGCAGCCTGTTTTCCAGGCATCGCTTCTAGCATGCAGGGCATCAATTCGTAGGGGTCTGTCTTGAATGGATGATACTCCAGCAGGCAGTCATAGACCGGCTCCAGCACACGGCGGCTCATCTGGTCGTAAGCCTCCTGTGGGTCGAGCGAGCGTGGTGCTTCGGTTTGGTAGGTGTATCGGACCAGAGGCGCTCCACCGTCCCTGCCGTGCTCAACAAGCGCCTTTGGATGCGGATCATTATCGCACGACGCAAGTAAGAGCGTCGCCAGCAGGCATAGTGCGCGAGTGATTCCGTTGAACATCTGCGCTGCGTGTATCGGGCTTGTCTTGTGGACGCCAAGCACGAATCGCCGCGTATTTCCGCCGATGCCCGGCAACTTACTCGCTGGCCTGCATCGCCTTGATCTCATCACGCAATTTCGCCGCACGTTCGTATTGCTCCGCATGCACCGCCTGCTCCATTTCACGACGGAGTTTTTCGACCGGGCTGAGCGGTTTCTTTTCACGCAGTTCCTTGAGCCATTCACGCAGACTGGTCGCCTCGGCATTGTCGCCGTCCTCATCGTCATGCCCCGAATCACGCAGGAAACGCTCGATGGTTGCGATCCCTTTTTCCACAAGCGCGATGGCGGATTCCATGTCTTCCTTGTCAAGCGCGAGATGCGCCTTGGCGCGCGTGTTCATCATGAGCACGTAGGGACGAAACTGCTGCACGGACCACGACAGCTCCTCTGCGGGCGCATATTTCGCCACAAACGTGAACATATCGAGATTGCGCTTCGTATCGCGCACGACGGCCTGCCAGTCGCCCATTTGGAAGAATGCGAGATAGCGATGGTAATACTGAATACCCTCGGCCTGTAGGTCGCCGATCTCTTCGGGCGTGAGTTGAAAACCCGCACCGACATTTTTTGCGCGCTGCTGGTGGAAATCGAGCAGGCTTTCGCAATCCTCGGGCGTCTGTCCGTCCGGGCGGCCAGTGACCTCCATCTGGAGAACGCCCATGTCCAGCCGAAGCTGAATCTTGGGACGCCCGTCGGCACCTTCGATTTTCCTCACTTGAAGCTGCCCCGGTTCGTAAGGCCAGTCGCGCAGCAGTTCGCTCAGATCAAAACTCATTGGCCGACTATCCAAAGCTGGGCGCGCGTGTCAACCGATGCGCTACTTTCCGTTAAAATGCAGATACGTGTATCCCTTGAGTGCTTTTTCGTAGCTATTCAGTAAACGGATCGCCTCGGCAGGCTTCAGGCGGTCTCCTTTGATCGCCGCATCCACCTGCGCCTTCATCAGTCGGTTCATCTCGGCTTCGTCCCACTGCGTCATACTCAAAACACTCGCGATGGTGCTGCCTTCGAGCGTTTCTTCGATATACCAGCCGCACTCTTCGTCCTCATCGAGGAAGACGTGCGCCTCATTCACGCGACCGAAGAGATTGTGAAAATCCCCCATGATGTCCTGATACGCGCCCATCAAAAAGCAGCCGATGTAGTAAGGCTGGCCGGGCTGGAGACGATGGAGCGGGAGCGTGTCCTTCACGTCTTGCAGGTCCACGAATTTACTCACCTTTCCATCACTGTCGCAGGTGATGTCCACGAGAGTGGCCTGCCTGTCCGGCGCTACATCGAGATGATGCACGGGCATGATCGGGAAGAGTTGTCCGAGCGCCCAGTGATCGAGCATGGATTGGAAAACGGAGAAGTTGCAGACGTATTGATCGGCAAGCGCGATCTCGAGTTCCTTCACTTCGTCTGGGAGAAATTTCATCCCCTGTGAGTGCTCGACCACTGCGCGCGCGATTTGCCAGAAGACGGTTTCAATGCGTGCCTTTGCGTCGAGTTCGAGCAGACCGAGGTCAAACATCGCCTGCGCTTTTTCCTTCACCTCCTGAGCATCATGGAGCGTCTCCATGCGATTTTGCCGCGTGATGCCGCGTTTCAATTCAAAGATGCTGGCGACGAGTTTTGGATCATTCGCTTTTGGTTCGGTAACGACTGTCTCGCGTTCCTTCTCAATGCTGCCGAATGCCTCCACGATGAGCACACTGTGATGCGCGACAATGGCGCGTCCGCTTTCAGTGACGATTGTCGGATGCGCCACTTTTTCGTCATCGCAAACCTCCATGATATTCCAGACGAGATCGCGTGCGTATTCTTGTAGCGAGTAGTTCGTGCTGCTGTCGAAGGCCGTGCGCGAACCGTCGTAGTCCACACCAAGACCACCGCCGCAATCGAGATAACCGATGGCGTGCCCGAGCTTGCACAGCTTTGCATAAAAACGCGCGGCTTCGCGGACGGCACGCTTCACCGTGCCGATGTCGGGAACTTGGGAGCCGACATGGAAGTGAACGAGCTTCAAGCAATGTCCGAGACCAGCCTCACGGAGGGTCTCGCTGGCAGCTAGTAGCTCCGCCGTGCTCAGACCGAACTTCGCGTTTTCGCCACCGCTCAGCGCCCATTTACCAGCGCCCTTCGCAAGCAAGCGCACACGCATTCCAATCCACGGCTCGACTCCCATCTCGCGGGAGACTGCGAGAATTTGCTGAAGCTCCTCGAGCTTTTCCACGACCATGATGACGCGCTTGCCGAGCTTCGTGCCAATGAGCGCATTTTGAATGAACGTGGCGTCCTTGTAGCCGTTGCAAATAATGAGCGACTCTGGATCACGATGAATGGCGAGCGCTGCGAGCAACTCGGGCTTGCTGCCCGCCTCGATGCCGAAATGAAACTCCTCCCCCGCCGCCATGATCTCCTCCACGACTTCCTGAAGTTGATTCACTTTGATCGGGAACACGCCGCGATAAACGCCCTGATACTTAAATTCCTCGATCGCGCTCGCAAATGCGCGGTTGATCGTCTCGACGCGATGGCGCAGCAGATCCTGAAAGCGCAGCACCATTGGAAAAGTGAGGCCCTGCTCTTTCGCCTCGGCGACGAGTTCCATGATGTCTATCGGTGTCTGTGTGTCCTGCGTGGGAAACACCTGAACGTTGCCTTTTTCGTTGATGCCAAAATAGCCGGCGCCCCAGCGATCTATGTTATAGAGCGACGTTGCTGCTGATATGTCCCAATTCTGCTGCTGCATTTGTGGGCGCGCGATTATGGTAAAGAGGCGGCGTGCGCAATCATGCTGTGAGAAAATATTTCGTTACCTCGCCAGTCATCACTTCTGCACAGTGCGCAAAAGCACATCGCCGACTTGTAAATCGAGCGCCTGCTCTGCCACTCGCAGGAAGCCCGTGCTTTGATCCGTGAGCGCCACTTGCAGTTTTCCAACACTCTTTTTTGGAGCGGTGAGTTTGTGTTGTTTGAGAAGTTTTCGCACCGCGAGCGCGGTGTTCTGCGCGGAATCTACGAGGGTGATTTTCGGTCCGACGAATCGCTGAATGGCAGCGCGCAGCAGTGGGTAGTGCGTGCATCCAAGAACAAGCGTGTCCACATCGTGCCGCAGCATTTTTTCCAAATAGCGCGCAATAACCGAGTCGGTGATGGCATCCTCGATCCAGCCTTCTTCGATGAGCGGAACGAAAAGTGGACACGCTTCGCTGAAAACTTCCAATTCGCTGTCCAATTCCTCAATCGCACGCTCGTAAGCACGGCTATTCACCGTCGCCCTTGTGCCGATAACGCCGATTTTGCCGCTTCGCGTCGCCTTCACCGCCGCCTGCGCGCCGGGCTCGATCACGCCAGTCACCGGAACACGCAAATCCGATTTCAACTGAGGCACACCGAGCGCACTCGCGGTGTTGCACGCGACCACGATGCACTTCGCACGTTCTGCAAGCAGCAGCCCCGCAAGTTCCACGCTATATCGCTCGATGGTCGCCTGACTCTTCCCGCCGTAGGGAACGCGCGCTGTATCACCGATGTAAAAGATGCTCTCGCCCGGCAATAATTCCCGCAGCGCTGCAACGACTGTCAGTCCACCTATGCCCGAATCAAACACGCCAATCGGACGCGCCGCTTCGTTTGGCTTGGTGAGTTTTGCTTTGGGTGATTTCACGGGTGTTTCGGATGAAAGGCGGATGGCGCTTCAAAGTGCAAGCGCGCTGAGACTCATTGGGAAGCCGGAGGCTCGATGGGCTCGGGTTTCAGCGGGATTTTCTTTGGCGGCTCAGGGTCTGCGGCTCGTTCCTCCTTGGGCTGGTTTCCGACGGCGCGCTTGTAGTTTTCAACTGCTGAAAAAATCGCCTGCGCAAGCGTCTGCCGATAGATAGGCGTAGCAATGAATTTCGCGTCGTAGGGATTTGACTGAAAACCACCCTCAATCAGCACTCCGGGAATCGAGAGATCTCGAATGACGACGAAGCGCGCACGCTTCAGCCCTCGATCAAACATTCGCGTCTTCACCACCAGCGCGGCATGTGTCGCCGTCGCGAGCGCGATGTTTTCGGCATCGTGTGCATGGCCCGCGCACTCGACGAAATCGCTGATGGAGGGACCGTCGGCCATCATCGAAGGAACACCGCGTGGTGCGAGCGTGTAGGTTTCAACACCAGTGCCGTAGCCACCAGCGTTGAAATGCACGGCGATAAAAATCGCGCGGCGATACTTGTTCGCGATTCGCACACGATCATCGAGCGGTATGAACGTGTCATCACTCCGTGTGAGCACGACTTTGTATCCAGCAGCCTGAAGCAACGCTCTCGCTCGCTGCACGGTATCGAGCGCGAAGGTTTTCTCCGCGCCCCACTGGCTCATCGCACCGTTGTCGTGACCTCCGTGTCCGGCATCGAGCACCACCGTATCAATTGGCTGCGCGTTTTTGATTTTGCTCGGCCTCATTACCGGCTCGATGAGCTTCACGAGATCCATGCGAGAAATGCATACTTTTCCGCCATGCTCCACAGCAGGATAGCTGAGGATGAATTTGAGATTGTTGATGAAAAAATCCGGCGAATTCAGCGTCGCTCGCAGGCTACGCACTCCAGAGCTTGCGGTAACTTCCTTCTCCGTGCGTTTGACTTCTTTGAGCCCGTAGAAATCCGCGATGTTATCCATGTCGAGATAGTCGCGTCCGCCGACCTGATGCACGGTCCAATCCCCCGCGCTGGCGAGGCGGGCGATGAAGACGAGCAATAGACAGACAATCCGGCGCATGGGCGGCGGGAAAATAGGAAACTCACTCCACATGGCAAGTGCCATGCGGCTGCTACACGACTTTCAGTTCCGCGTTGGTGTTCGCATCGTGGATGGTGAACTTCTCGTGGTGATACGCTGGGTCGGGGCGGAACGTGAGCCGTGCTGCGTATTTTCTTTCGATTTCCACAAGCAGTTCCTCATCTTCCTTGCGCAGACGTTCGAGCACGAGCGGGTGCAGTTGCACACGGACTTCGTGGATATCCACGTAGAACTTCATCACTCGATGCAATTCGCGCTGAATTTCGACACTCAAGCTCGTAGAACTCTTCACCGCGCCGCGACCATTGCAATACGGACACGGCGTGAAGACGGAGCCGCTGATGCTCTCGTGCGCACGCTGGCGCGTCATTTCCATGAGTCCGAGCGGGCTGATGGGCAGAATGTGCGTCTTGGCCTTGTCGCGCTTCATCCGATCTTTCATGCGCTGGAATACCTGCTGCTGATCGCGACGGCTCTTCATATCAATGAAGTCACCGATAATGAGGCCGCCCATGTTGCGCAGGCGGAGCTGGCGTGCGATGGCGTCGGCTGCTTCGAGATTTGTCTGGAGGATCGTTTTCTCCACGTCACGACTTCCTTTGTTTCGGCCAGTATTCACGTCAATGGCGACGAGCGCCTCGGTTTCATCAATGACGATGTAGCCGCCGCACGGCAGCCAGACTTGACGGTGAAATGCATCCTCGATCTGCCTCTGCACGCCGTAGCGCTCGAAAATCGGCACGGGTTCGCGGTAGTGCGTGATACGGTTCACACTGCGCTTGCTTACCTGCCCGACGAGTTCCTTCATCGTCTTCACACTGGCTTCGTCATCGCAAACGACCTCCTCGATTTCGTCGGTGAGAAAATCGCGCACCGTGCGCTCAACGAGGTCAGGCTCTTGAAACACGCACGCTGGCGCTTTCTTCTGCTGCATCTGCTTTTCGATGCCGCGCCATTGCTCGATGAGATAAGCAATATCGCGCACGAAATAGCGCGCCTTTTGCCCCTCGCCAACAGTGCGAATGATCACACCCATGCCTTCGGGAATATCGAGTTCACGGAGAATTTTCCGAAGACGCTCGCGCTCCTTCGGGTTTTCGATCTTGCGCGAAATACCGCACTGATCCGTGTAGGGCATCAGCACGAGGAAGCGACCGGGCATTGAGATGTTCGTAGTGATGCGCGGTCCCTTGGTGCTGATGGGGCCTTTGGTCACTTGCACGAGCACTTCGCTGCCGACGGGGTAGATGCTCGGGATGTCCTTTGATGTGATGCGCTGCTTCTGTTTGCGCTCACCGCGATCCACTTCCTCGATGCCGGCATCGAGTGCTGCGGGAAGTGCGTCCCAGAAATGGAGGAAGGCGTTTTTTTCGTAGCCGATGTCCACGAACATGGCCTTGAGACCGTGTTCAATGTTGCGAACGCGGCCTTTGAAAATGCTGCCTACGATGTTCCGATCGTCGGTGCGCTCGATGTTATATTCTTCGAGCACTCCGTTCTCGAGGAGCGCTACGCGCTTCTCCAGTTTTTCGACGTTGATGATGAGTTTGTTGCCCGTTGGGCGTGGTGCGAGTCCGATGAGTTGTTTCACTTTTTTGATTAAGGAAATTGTGGTTTGAGTGATTTTACGAAGCACTGGCGGGATATTTGTTAGCGGCGAGGGCCACCGTTGGTTGGTTGTGTTGGTTTGTTTCCGGGGCCGAAAATTCTCTGCCAAATACTTGGCTTGCGCATGCCGCCGACCTGACCGCGTGCATCTGCGGGAGCACTCACGTCGGGTCGCGCGCCTGATGTGTCATTGCCACTGGGCTTGAGCGGCCCGTCAGCGTGCTCGGCTGTTTCTTCGTCATCTGCGATGTGGCGGTTGTCGGGGCGCTGGTCGGTGCCGGTGAAAGCAGTAGCGACAAGCTTGTTTAGTGAACCGTCCTCCTTGAGCGAGATTTCGGAGATTTGCTCCAGGCTACCTAGTTGTGGTTTCACCCATGCGACTTGAGGCGAATACCCGGCTTCGAGCGCAAGAGATTGCTGTAAAATTTTCTGTGCCACGGGAGCGGCCACGCCGCCGCCGGATTTCGCGCCCTGAATCATCACGCACACGGCGTATTTCGGCTGTTTGTATGGCGCAAAGCACATGAACCAGACGTGGTTGTCTTTCACACGCTCATTGCCTTCCTTCCTCCAAAACTGGGCGGTGCCCGTCTTGCCTGCGACTTCGACGCCCTTGATCTGCGCACGTCTTCCGGTGCCCCCAGCTTCGTTCACGACACGCCACATCCCCCGACGAACGGCCTCTATTTGATCCTGTGTGACTCCTAGGTCCCTAAGATTGGAGCGCACCCTCGGCTCAACAGGGACTACAAAATTTCCATCGGCATCGCGCACGTCGTTGCCTTGTGAATCAACTACACGCGAAACAAGGCGTGGGTAATAGCTGGTGCCGCCATTTGCCAGCGTCGAACAAACCATGGCGATTTGGAGCGGTGAGGCTTCGACTTCCCCCTGACCTATGGAAACGTTCGCAGTGTGCGATGGACTTTTTACCATTGCTGCCTGTCCGGTGGCAGCGAGCCACTTCGGACCAGGCAGGATGCCGCCATGCTCTCCGCTCAGCGTGATGCCTGTTTTTGCGCCAAGGCCGAGCGCTTCGCCGACAGTCTCGATAGCCTGCAAGCCGGCAGCGTTTCCAAACTGGAAAAAATAGCAGTTGCACGAGTTTTTAATCGCCCCTGAAAGGTCGAGTGTGCCGTGTGCCCCTTTACCGAAAATCCAGCATTTCATCGGTCGGTTACCGTAGGTGAAACTGCCCGCGCAACTGTAGGAGCGACCCGCTGAGATGCCTGCGCTGAGGCCAGCGAGCGCGGTGACAGTCTTGTAGGTCGAACCGGGCGCATAGCCCTGCACTGCGCGATTGACGAGGGGATCTGCCACTGCGTCATCGAGTCGCTGCATGTCCTCGGCGCTGATTTTCGGGACGAAGATATTGGGGTCATAGTCCGGCACACTGGCCATCGCGAGAATGTCGCCGTTGTTCGGATTGGTGACGACGACTGCGCCACGACCCACACCGGCCTGCCGGAGCGTCTGTTCAACGATCATCTGGATGCGTGCGTCAATCGCCAGATAGACGTGATTGCCCGGAGCAGGTGCTATGCGCTCAATTTCCGCTCCGATTTTATTTTTTACCGTGCGTTCGAGCACGCGCTTGCCTGAGTGACCACGAAGATATTTATCGAAGGTCTGCTCCACATTCGAACGACCAACGACATCGGGCTGGTAGTAAGTAAACGCTTTGATATCCGCCTCCTTATTGATGTCCTCTGGAGCGCCTGTGTAACCGAGCACGTGTGCAGCGAAGGCCCCATAGATGTATTGGCGCACCGGACGTATCGCCACCTCGACGCCAGAAAGCCCCGCGTCATTTTCAGAAAGGCGGGCAATGGAATCGAAATCCACATCATCGAGATACGCGAAGGGCACCTGCTCGTTGGTGCGGAAGTGGCGTTCGAGCTGCGCAGCGTTGTAGTCGCGCGCGAGATCCAGCTTTTTCAGGGAAGGCACCACCGTGCTGTTCACAATTTGCACGATATCCGCGATCTTGCGGTCTTCGAGCATGTCGTTGTTTGTCGTGCGGAAAATGGAGACGGGCACTTTGCCTCCATTCATCTCCCGGTAGCCGCGCTCCATCTGTGGTAGGTAAAAATCCACACCATAGCTACGTCGGTTGGCGACGAGAGTGATGCCGTTGCGGTCGCGGATTTCACCACGGACGCTGGGAATCCGCACAGTCACAAACGATCCTTTTTTCAAACGCTCGCTCCACTTCTTCTGCCGGGTGACTTGCTCATACCAAAGCTTCGCGCTGAGCACGCCGAGACCGCTGAGCATAAACAAGCCGAGCGCGAGCACTCGCCACGACAAGCCCGAGAGCAGTCTGAAATTACGGAGCTGGCGAAACGGTTTATCCATCATTCGCTTTGCGCCACACGGGCGCGTTCGAAGTGACCGAGGCGGCGGCCAATCCAGTTTAAACCAAAAAATACCAACGGAGCGATGAGTGCTGCGGCCATGCCACTTCCTGCAATAAGGCTCCAGACATGACGCGGCCACACCAATGCGAACGGTTCGCGGCGAAATGTGATGACCACGAATTCGATCAGCACCATCAGCGAGGTGAGCACGCCGGTGAGCACACAGTGAATCTGCCATCGTCCGCGAATGAAGAGTGGATGCAGGCCGTTCATTATCGCGCCAAGTCCACCGTAGAGCAGGATGTGCCATCCAAAAAAAACATCCACTCTCCCATCCACAGGAACCGTGGTAAGACAGTCCCACATCAGCCCCGCCAGGAATGCCATCGCAAGCATCCCCCACAAAGGAAGAGCGGCGGCAGCGTAGAAAAACACCACGCTCAACAAAAGCACCTGCCCGCCAAGCCCCGGAAACGAGCCAAGGAAATGCTGGGCGACCAGCGCGAAAAACATGAGCACAACTAGAAGGGCGGTGAACATGGCTACCGATTGACGTTCGCTTTCATTCCCGTCTTGATGAACACATCCGTGAGCGTCACGAAATCCACGGCGGGTTCTATGACGGCTTGTCCATCGAGTTCGCGCGACTTGAATTCGATAACTTGACCGATGAGCACTCCGGCGGGATAGACGCTTCCTGCGCCGCTGGTAAAAACTTTCTGCCCCGGCTGGAGCGATGCGTATTTGGAAACAAAATTCAGCGTCATGCGTGGCTGAAGATTGGTCGCTGTGCGTTCACCTCGAACTTCCACTCGCACGATCCCCTGCTCTTTCGTGCCTTCGATCGTCGCGGCAACTTTGCAATTTTCATCCGTGATGAGCAGCACCGTTGCAGCGTGCTCGGCGGCTTGGATGACTTTGCCGACGAGCCCATCCGCCGTGAGCACCGCCATGTCCGGCGACAATCCATCGGTTGTGCCCTTGTCCACTTCCATGGTGTTCCACCAATTTGTGATCGGTCGCCCGATGACGCGCGCCGGGATGAGCGTGAAGGCCGACTGCGCTTGATAGCCGAGTGATTTCTTGAGCTGTTGATTTTCCGACTCCACGCCACGCAGCGCCTGATTCTCCGCCCGGAGTTGCGCCAGCTCGGTTTTATACTTCGTATTTTCCGACTCCAAATCGCTGATTTTGCGCGTGCCTGATTTGTAGGTTTTAATGCCGGTATCGAGTTCCGATCCCTTGCGTAAAAATGGCGAGATGAGGCTGAGGAATCCCGACTGCAGGCGTATGCGACTGCGTGGATTGATCAGCACGACGAACAACACGGCCCCGAGAAAACACGACACGGCGATGATGTTTGCGCGACGTTTCATGGCTGCAATAGCGGCGACTCCGCCAACGCTATGCTCTGCGCGGCTTCCTGTCGGCTGGTGTTCATCGGCGTGGGCCGTTTAGCTGTTCCGCCACTGGCGGTCAGTGGCTGTGACCTGCCGGAGGAATTTCATTTCGCTGAGCGCGCGGCCAGTTCCTTCGGCTACGGCACTCAGCGGATCCTCGGCAATATGCACCGGGAGTCCCGTCTCCTCGCTGAGAAGACGATCCAACCCGCGCAGAAGCGCACCGCCACCGGCGAGCACAAGTCCCCGATCCACGAGATCGGCGCTCAGTTCGGGCGGGCAGCGCTCCAAAGTCACGCGCACGTTGTCCACGATGGTGGAAATCGGTTCCAGCAGTGCTTCGCGCACTTCCTGCGAAGTGATGCTCAGCGTCTTCGGCAGTCCCGCTACGAGGTCGCGTCCCTTGACCTCCATCGTCGTCTCTTTTTCGCTCGGGTATGCGCTGCCGATTTTAATTTTAATGTCCTCCGCTGTGCGCTCGCCAATCATCAGATTATACGCGCGCTTCATGTATTGGATGATCGCTTCGTCCAGCTCATCGCCCGCAACGCGAACGCTGCGGCTGAATACGATCCCCGACAACGAAATCAGCGCCACCTCCGTGGTGCCGCCGCCGATATCAATGATCATATTCCCCGCCGCGTCCTGCACCGGCAGGCCGCAACCAATGGCCGCAGCCATCGGCTCTTCGATGAGATAGACCTCGCGCGCACCCGCGTGCAGGGCCGATTCTTTCACCGCGCGTTTTTCGACCTCCGTGATGCCCGAGGGCACCGCGATAACAACGCGTGGTCGTGGTTTGAAAAGTGTCCGTTTTCCGTGAACTTTCTGGATGAAATGCCGGAGCATCGCCTCCGTCACTTCGAAGTCTGCAATGACGCCGTCCTTCAATGGCCTGATTGCAACGATGTTACCAGGCGTGCGGCCGAGCATTCGCTTTGCCTCATCGCCCACTGCCAGCACCTTGCTGGTGCCTGCCTGCACAGCCACGACCGACGGCTCGCGGAGCACGATGCCGTGATCCTTTACATAGACGAGCGTATTCGCCGTGCCGAGGTCTATACCAATGTCATTCGAGAAAAAGCCGAGAAGTCCGTTGAGCATTGAACTGCTAAGAATTGCGAAGGGGCTGGAGAGCTTGCCTTACAGGTGGTGACGACCGCACGCAGCAGCCCGCAGGCTGGCTGTGATATGTGTGCGGTCAGGTTCATGTTTAGTGAAAGAGTGCGGTGTTGTAGGTTTCGCGGGCAGGTGCGTCAAAGAAATTTACCCAAATATAGTCGAAAAGTGATAATTTTCGAAACTTGCTTTTGGTATAAATATTTGAAGTTGGTTTCATTCATCCACAAAATACGCTCTAAAACTGAATATATTTCATCCTTCGCGTGAAAAATCGAAATTATCTTATCCGCCTCGTTCCCATCCTCATAGCCGTGGCCGTCGTCCTCTTCCAGCGCTGTTCGGCAGACAAAATCACGAATCAAGCCGGGCGCACTGCACGTCTTGCCCTCAGCACGGAACAGGAAACCCAACTCGGCCTCCAAGCCTACCGCGAAGTCCTGAATACGAGTGAGACGATCAGTTCCGGTTCAGAATACGAAACAGTCCATCGTTGCGCTGAACGCCTTTCCGCCGCCACTGGCGAATGGGGAAAAGATTTCCGCTGGGAAGTCTCCCTCGTCCGTAGCCCGCAGGTGAACGCCTTCTGCCTCCCCGGCGGGAAAATCTGCGTTTACACCGGTATCCTCCCCGTTGCGCGCAGCGAAACCGGTCTCGCCGTCGTCATGGGTCACGAAATGGCCCACGCCACCCTGCGGCATGGCAGCGAGCGCATCCTTCAACAGCAAGCCGCGAATACGCTCCTCACCGGCGTCAGTTGGTCGCTTGGTAATATGGACTACAACCAACGCCGCGCGATCATGGGCGCCATCGGAGCCGGAGCACAATACGGCGTCCTCAATGCATTCAGCCGCGAACACGAAAGCGAAGCCGACAGCATCGGTCTCTTCACCATGGCCCGCGCAGGCTACGATCCCCGCGAAGCCACCGCTTTTTGGGAGCGCATGAGTTCCGCCAGCGGCGGAAAAGCCCCGCCGGAATTCCTCAGCACGCACCCTGCACACGCCACACGCATCGAACGGCTGAAAAAAGACCTCCCCAGGGCCATGGAAATCTACGAGGCAGGCACGCGCCGCTAGCGGAGGCGGAAAAGCACGGTTTTCCAGATCAGTATTGAGCCACGACGGCAAGATTATCGCGCGCGCTGCTTGACGTGCCCCTTCCTTTTTCAGTTCACCCTGCGGCTCACTTATCGAAAATATGCAAACACGACGCCTCGGAAAAACCGATCTTCAACTTCCCGCTCTCAGCTTCGGTGCATCGTCGCTCGGGCAGGAATTCAGAAGCGTGAAACTCGACGAGGCGATGGAGAGCGTGCGCGTGGCGCTGGAGTGCGGGCTGAATTTCATTGATACATCCCCATTTTACGGACGCGGAATGAGCGAGGTGCTGCTCGGCATCGCGCTGAAAGGTGTGCCGCGCGACAGCTACACGCTTTGCACGAAGTTGGGGCGCTACGATCTTTCCCACTTTGATTTTTCCGCGAAGCGCGTGGCGGAGAGCGTGGATGTGTCGCTCCACCGGCTCGGCACCGACCATCTGGATGTCGTGCTTTGCCACGACATCGAGTTCGTGCCGATGCAGCAGATCGTGGATGAGACGCTGCCTGCGCTGAAAAAGATCCAGCAGTCGGGCAAGGTGCGCTACGTCGGCTTCAGCGGCTACCCGATGAAGATATTTCGCTTCATCTGTGAGCAGGCGGACGTGGACTGTGCGCTGAGCTACAATCAATACACACTGCAAAACACGCGCTTCGCCGACGAAGTGGTGCCGTATTTGAAAACTAAGGGCATCGGCGCGATGAACGCCGGGCCTTTCAGCGCGCGTCTGCTGACGAATGCGACACTGCCTCCATGGCTGAAGGAGCCGGAAAATGTGAAGGCGGCTGGGCGTGAGGCTGCGGCGCTCTGTGCGAAACGCGGGAGCGATATTGCCAAGCTGGCGCTGCAATTTTCCATCGCGAATCCGGACATCACTACCACCGTGAGCGGCAGCGCGAATCCCAACAACATCCGCAACTGGGCGAAGTGGGCAGCCGAGGCCATCGACGAAGAGTTATTACGCGACGTGCTCGCTATTTTTGCGCCGGTGAAAAACATCGGTCACAAAGAAGGTCTGCTGGAGAATAACTAAACCAGCGCTGCCCGCATCGCCTCGATGGGCGGCTCGCGGTGGAACCAGCGCTCGAAGCTGAGCGCGCCTTGAAGTAGCAGCATGGAGAGGCCGTTTTCGCCCGGTGCGCCCGCGGTGTCTCCGGCGCGGAGAAATGGGGTGCGGTGTGCGACGTAGATGGTGTCGTAAAGGCGGTGATGTTTGCCGAACAGTTCGGCGGGTATGGGCGAACGGTCTTCGCTTTTCATGCCGAGGGCGGTGCAGTTCACGATGAGGTCGCTCATGCCGAGACCGACGCGGAGGAAGATGGGATCGAAGTCGCCGGATGCGATGTTTTCTGTGGGATAAAGAGCGGCAAGGTCACCGAGCAATGGGATCAATTTTTCGAGGCTGCGATTGATGAGCATGAGCGAGGGGCAACCGGCGCTTGCACACTGCATGGCGACTGCACGCCCCGCACCGCCGCCTGCTCCCAAAATCATCACGCGAAAGGTGGAGAGGTCTGCGCCAAAGGTTTCGCGGATGGCGCGCGCGAAGCCGGGGCCGTCGGTGCTTGTGCCGGTGAGTGTGCCGTCGTTCTCGACGGTGACGGTGTTCACTCCGCCTGCGCGCTGCGCGAATACGTCGGCGCGGGTGACGTGGGTGAGGACGGCGGTTTTATGCGGGATGGTGCAATTGATACCGATGAAGCCCGCCTTCGGAAGCAAGCTGAGGCATTCAGGAAGTTCGTCGGGCTTGATGTGGAGCCGCGTGTAGCGGGCGCTGATGCCGAGGGCGGCGAGCGCGGCGTTGTGCATTGCAGGAGATTTCGAGTGCGCCACGGGATCGCCGATGACGGCGAGGCGCAGCGGAATCGCGCAGTCAGCCGTGACCTTTGGCCAGTCACGCAAATCCTCGATGGTAAAAACTTCTTTCATGGGAATCGCATCTCCGAAACTCACGAATGCATCGCCAGTGCTCGCTCGAAACGCGCGAGCGTGCGCGCCTTGCCGAGCACTTCGAGCGTGTGGTAGAGGCTCGCTCCGACGGTGCGTCCCGTGGCGGCGACTCGGGCGACGTGGACAAACTCCCCGACTTTCACGCCCCCGATGGTGGCGCAGGATTTCAGCTCCGCCTCGATGGCGGGTGAAGTCCACTCCGCGATGGCCGCAAAACCAGTGGTGAGTGCGCGAAGGTGATCCATCGCTCCCGGCTTTCGGAAAACTTTTTCCACAGCCTCGGGATCGAAAACCACTTCATCGGCAAAGAAGTAATCCACCCACGCAGGGATTTCGCTGAGTCGCTTGATGCGTTCGCGAACCAGAGCGAGGACGGGCGCAAGTGCTGCGCGCGTGCCAAAGGGGATGCCCGCTTTCGCCAAAACAGGCTCGGCGGCGGCGGCGAGTTCATCGGGCGTCATGCGGAGGATGTATTGCTGGTTCATCCACTCGCATTTCGCCAAATCAAACACAGCGGCTTTGCGATTGATGTTCGCCACGTCGAAGAGCTGCACGACTTCGTTGATGTCGAGAAGCTCCTGATCGTTCTTGGGATTCCAGCCGAGGAGGCAGAGGAAATTGCGCACGGCTGCGGGGAGAAAACCGTTCTCTTCATACCAGCCGACCGCGCTCCCAGTGTCGCGTTTGCTCATCTTGCTGCCATCGGCGTTAAGAATGAGCGGAATGTGCCCGTAACGCGGCGGAGCGACGGCGAGTGCTTCGAAAAGCTGGAGATGCTTCGGTGTGTTGCTGAGGTGATCGTCGCCACGGATGACGTGTGTGATTCCCATCTCGATGTCGTCCACGACGTTTACGAAATGAAATATCCAGCCGCCATCGGGACGCCGGATCGTCATGTCAGGATGCGTCGCAGCGTCCGCCATATCTACTTCGACGTGCCCACAAACAAGGTCGTCCATGACGATTCGCTTGCGCGCAAAACGAAAACGCCACGCGCCGCCGTCCTCATACAAAAAGCCACCGTCACGCAGCTTTTCAAAATAGCGGAGATAGATGTCTTCGCGCTGACTTTGGAAATACGGCCCGTGCTCCCCACCCTTGTGCGGGCCCTCATCCCAATCGAGCCCGAGCCATTTCATTCCGTCGAAGATGGCCTGCATCGCTTCGTCGGTGTTGCGGGCTTTGTCCGTGTCTTCAATGCGCAGGACAAACGTCCCGCCGCAATGGCGCGCGAAAAGCCAGTTAAACAACGCGGTGCGCGCACCACCGACATGTAGGTAGCCGGTGGGCGATGGAGCGAATCGGACGCGAACGGAATCTGACATAAGACGGCGGAGCGTGGAGAAAGCGGAAGCGCGTGGCAAGTGAGTGTCTGATTACATCTTCTTCCTCATCGTTTCCTCGACGATGCGGCGCACACGCAGCGCATCGCGCAACATTCGGAACGAGTCGCGGATCATGTGCACCTTGCTGCCTTCGGCGTTCCTCCACTGCACGGGCAGGTCGGCGACGCGGCAGCCGAGTTTTTCAGCGAGCAGGAGCACCTCGACGTCGAAAGCGAAACCGTCGAGTTTCTGGCGCGAAAAGATCGCCTCGCGTGCGGCACGGCGGAACGCCTTGAAGCCGCATTGCGTGTCGGCGATGCGGATTCCGACGATGGCGCGCAGGACTGCGTTAAATGTCTGCCCCATCTTGCGGCGCACGATGCTTTGTCTTTTCAAAATCTCGCTCTGTGCGTGGGCGCGGTTGCCAATCAGCACGTCCACCTCGGCGTGTGCGTCGAAAAATGCGAGGAAGGTGGCGATTTCCTCCAGCGGCGTGGAGAGGTCTGCATCCATAAAAAAGGTGATTTCGCCGTGCGCGGCGAGCATTCCGGTGCGGACGGCGTGGCCTTTGCCAAGTTGTTTTTCATTTCCGATGACGCGAAACGCGGCTTGCCCCTCGGTGAGTCGCCGCGCTAGTTCCAAGGTGCCGTCGCTGCTCCGCTCGACGACGAGGACAACTTCATGCGATACGTTTGCACTGGCGAGATGCTCGCGCAATGCACGCAAGCTCGCTTCCAAGCGTTGCGCCTCGTTGTAGGCGGGGATGACGAGCGATAGAAATGGCGCACCTGACATTCGGCATCACGCCTAGCGTCAGGCGGGCCATCGGTCAAAGACACATGCCAATCCACTACAAAGGCGCCCACGCAGGCGCTGAGAAAATTTCACTCGCACTGCCCATCGTATGACAACACGTCAGCAATGGCTGTCTATACTCATTGTCGCGCTCGCTTTTGCAGTGCGCGTGTGGGCCCTTGATTACAAGCCGGTGCATTTCGACGAGGGAGTGAATGGCTCGCTCATTGACGGTATGCGCACGGATGGCTGCTACCACTACCGGCCTGACAACTTTCACGGGCCGCTTCATTTCTACGTGCTGTTTGCATCACAACAGCTTTTCGGGCGTAACGTATGGGCGCTGCGGATGCCGACCGTGCTCATCAGCACCGCGAGCGTCGCACTGCTGTTTGCCTTCCGGCGCTTCCTGCCATTCCGCGCGCTGGCGATTGCGGCGCTGGCGATGGCGCTTTCGCCCGCGATGATTTTTTACGCGCGCTATGCGATTCACGAATCATGGCTGCCATTCTTTACGATGCTCGCATGCCTCGGCGGTTTTGGCTGCGCCCGGCGGCGCAGCACCAACGATGTATGGGCACTCGGGCTCGGACTCGCAGGCATGGTCCTCACAAAAGAAACCTATGCCGTGCATTGGATAGCTGCAGCGCTCGCGCTGGGTGGCGTGTGGCTGCTGGAGCAATTAGCGCCACAATCTGCACGACTCACTCCCGCCGACCGCCCAAATGCCGCCTCACTCTTTCTCCCTTTGCAGCAAAGATACGAAGAACCTTCTACGGAGTTACCCGCAGCAGCACAGGCTGGCAGGCGGGATGTGCTACGTATTGGTGCCATGTGCATCGGAATCGTCATCGCCTTTTACTCCGGCTTCGGCATGGACTGGAGCGGGGTTACGGGGCTTTGGGAAACATGGGGGCCGATGATGCAGAAGGGACACGCGACAGGCCCCGGCACAGAACAGGAGCACCACAAGGATGTGTATTATTTTGCCAAACTGCTCCTCGACTATGAATGGCCCGCACTCCTCGGACTCATAGCCACACCGTTCATCGTGCTGCCTGCACGTTCGCGTTCGCTGAGATTTTTTATGCTGTTCGGTGTCGCGTCGTTTGCGGGTTACTCGCTGATTCCATATAAAACGCCATGGTGCCTGCTGACGGTGCTGCCGCCGCTTTTCATCGTCACAGGATGGATGGCGCACCGACTTTGCAGCCATGCAGGGAATATGGCGGTTACGGTGCTGATGACAGCCATGCTCGCCCAGCCGACGCTCGATGCATGGCGGCTGAACTTTGGCGCACCGGGCCGCTCGCGCATCAATCCCACAAACGACAGACGCCGCTACGCCTACGTGCAGACCACCTGGGATATCAATAAACTGCTCGACCGGCTGCATGGACTGGAGGCCCGGGACACGATGAACCGCTACCTGCACGGCTATGTTTATGGCGAACGCTTTCCGCTGAGCTGGCTGCTTGCGGACTGGCCAAACGTGCACTTTGTAGATGACGACAAAAGCCCCGAGCACTACGACGCAGACTTCCTGCTGGTGCCGGAGGATCGCATCGCCGAGGTGGAGCCCCAGTTGCTCGGCATCTATTTTAAAGAGGCGTATTTACCGCGCGATTACGGCACTCCCTCCTGGCTTTTTCTCTCGGCGGAACGTTTTCGTCCTGTGATTGAGCATCGCGAACCGGAGTTTCACCCCCGCGTGCGGATCGAGGGAACGGAGGGCGCGCAATGAAATACGTAGCAGCGATTCTTTATGCAGTGAGCAGCTCTGTGCTGCTCGGGCTTTTGCTTGGCTGGAAGAACGGGCATCTCGACACGACCTCTGCGGCGCTCTCACTCACTGGCGGAATAATCGTCGGCGCATATGGCCTCTGGGTTGCACGGAAAGAGTCTGCGCATCTTGAAAAACCACGCGGCTGGGGCTGGGCGCCAGTCGTTCTTTTCGCACTGTTTAGTCTGCGCGCCTTTTTGTGGCTCGTCTTCCGGCAGGGCGACGAGTTGCGCGTGCTGTCACCCAACAATCTCGGCGATCTTCCGCTGCATATTGCATTCATCCGCTATTTTGCGAATGGCGCGCCATTCTGGCCGGACAGCCCTATTTATTCATTGGGCAAACTGACCTACGCGGCGGGCACGGATTTCTTCAACAGCCTGCTCACTCTCGCAGGCATGGATGTCGAACGCGGACTCGTTTTCGTGGGGCTCGGCGGGGCGATTCTCACAGGCCTTGCGCTTTGGCGCTGGGGCGGAGCGTTCACACTCATGGGCTTTCTATGCGGCGCAGGTCTGCTCGGTTTCGCAACGTTCTTTCGCGAGGCCGGAGAGCCCTTTTTTCAAGACTACGCAGGGAATCTGAAGTTTGACGCAGCGTGGAAGAGCCTCCCACTCGCCTTGTTCGTCACTCAGCGCGGTTTTCTTTACGCACTGCCCGCCGGCTTGCTTTTGCTCAGTTCGTGGCGGACACGATTCTTTTTGGGAAATACCGGCTGGCGGATGCCCTTTGCCGGCGAGTTGCTGCTCTACGCAGCGATGCCGTTTTTCCACATGCACACGTTCATCGCGCTCTCGTTCATGCTCGTGGCGTTCTTCATCGCGCAAGCGACCGCGAGATTGAAGATATTTGGTCTGGTCAGCGCTGCGCTCATCCCCGCAAGCGTGCTCGTCTGGATAACGATGGGAATGTTTCAGACGAACGCACTGCCTGTATGGGGCAACATGGGACAATTTGAAAATCCCCCGCCCCGCCCGAGCTCCGAAGTGTTGGGATGGCAGCCAGGCTGGATGGTGAATGACACACAAACCCAGCAGGCATGGCAGTCTTTCGTGAAGGCAATGCCAGCGGCAGAGCCCATCGCACCTCACGGGCAGTTTCTTCTATTCTGGCTGGGAAATTTCGGCGCATGGCCCTTCGTGGCCGCCGCGCTCGCACTCGCGCTGCTGCGAGTCATGTGGAGCCGCGCTCTCGCGGCAAAATACGTCTGGACCTGCGCATTGGCGTTCGTTTTCATCACGCCGCTGCTCGGCTTGTGGACGAGCTATCAAGGCGACACTTGGGCGAATTTCTTTTATCCAATCAAAGATGCAATCACGCGCAATACAGTCGCTCATATCGCAGCTCTAGCCGCTCTGATTTGCAGCGTGATGTTGCATATCCGGCGCAAACGCGACTTTGGCCTGCGCTGGGTGCTGCTCGGCTTTGCAGCCATCAGTATTTTAGACGGCTTGCTAACCATGCTCCACGACTGGGAGCAAAAAGCGCCGCAACTGCGCGTGAACTCACTGCCGCTGCTCATCGCAACCATCGTGCTTCTCACACTGCTCGTGCAATACGCACGGCGACGCGACGCTTCGCTCTGGCGCGCCGCCTTTGTGCTGCCGGGGCTGTTTCTCTTTTTCCTGTGCTGTAATGTGAAATTCGCCCCATGGGCATGGGACAACACGAAGATCATGATCTGGGCGTGGCTGATTGTTCTGCCGTTTTTGTGGGAGCATCTCATCGCACGATGGAAATGCTGGCAGAAATGGGGCATCTGCGTGCTGCTGTTCTTCTCCGGATTTGTGGGACTGCTCGGAGGCTTGGGCGGAACACAGCAAGGATATGAAATCGCACGCTGCTCAACACTCGACGCCGTGGCGGCAGCCGTGCGTAACATTCCCATTACTGAGCCGTTCGCGACTGCCCCGCATTACCAGCACCCATTGTTGCTCAATGGACGTAAAGTCATCCTCGGTTACGAGGGTCATTTGAAAAGCCACGGCATCATTTACAACAATGAAAGCGTCAACTTGAGCGAACTGATGAACGGCGTGGACATCTGGCGCCTCAATGCAGCGGAACTGGGCGTCCACTACCTTTACTACGGCCCACTCGAAATTGAAAAATGGCCGCGCTCGCGCGAAACGTGGCGTAACTCGGTGCAAGTGATCGCATCCGGCCCGTGGGGTGAATTATTTGATCTGGATATCCCGCGCGCCCCGCTGGATTTCTAACTACAAAACCTCACTCAGCACCACCACACCTTCGGCGACGACTCGATCGCCCACGCTTGCACGACACTCGAATTGCCAAAGCCCTCCAACGGCTGCGACTTTGCGGGCATACAGACGCAGTTCCTCGTCCGGTCTAGCCGCCGATGGAAACTTCATCGATTTCAAAGCAGTGAGACGAAAAGCGCGCCCCGACTGCCCTGCGGCAAGGCCCGCGGTCTGAGCGAGCGCTTCGGCCAGAATCACGCCCGGCACAAGCGGGTCTCCGGGGAAATGGCCCGCAAAAAATGGCGTTGAGAGAGGAAATATTTTCACGCACTCCGCGCTTTCACCCGGAGTGTGTGCGAGGACTGCATCGACAAAAATAAACGGCTCCCGGTGCGGCAACCCGAGCGCGATGGGGTTTGTGTCAGCTGTTTCAGGCATCGGGATATATGTTGGACATCAGCGCGGAATGCGCAGATTCAATGAATACGATCCAGTCACTATTGCACCGGCGGCGCAGGGACGAAATAGGCGAACTGCCAGCTTCCGTTCACCATTTTTACACCCGCTCGATATCCGCCGTAGTTTTCATCAAGCGCGAGTTGTGGCGGAACTACCATGAAGCCGTCGTAAGGCACCCACTTATCCCGCAGCAGTCCCTGGAGTTCGGCCCAAAGATTCTGCGTGTCCCAGTAAGTAAAGGGATTTTCGTCGGTCGGTGCTGGATCCCATCGGTAGCCAAAATCTTTCGACATCATTTGCGAAAGCGTAGGGAGGTCGCGGCGCTCTACTGCTGTGCGGAGCCGGCCCACGAAGCTTTGAAAAGTTACATCCCCGCTTTGATCCTTCGTAGGAATGGGCGGCTTGTCGGTTTCATGCGGGCCCTTTGCCTTCGTTTTATCTGGCTTGCGTTCGAGACTTGGGCAACCGGCGAGAACGATGACGGAAAGCAGCGCTGTGAGGATGCGTAATTTCATGGGCAGTGATAATGCTGTTTAATAAGTCGTTAGGCAAAGGCTGAAATTTTCAGGGGCTTCGCGCCTCTATGTCCCGGCAAGAATTTTACAGCCTTGGATATCGAGTTTTCCACTGGCGAGAATCGGGATTTTTTCGACGCGCTGCAGACGCTTTGGAATCCAGAGATTGGTAAGTCCCGCGGCGGTTAGTTTAGTGCGCAGTTCCTGGATTTCAAAATCGCGCGTGCTCAGCAGAACGAGCGCCTCCCCCTTCGCTTCATCAGGAACACTGGTGATTGCGACGATGCGCTCGCCTTCCGCAGTCAGTCCGAGAGCCGTGACTATGTGAGCTTCGACGGTTTCATGAGGCACCATTTCGCCGCCGATTTTTGAAAAACGGGACTGCCGCCCCTCGATGATGAGGAAACCATCTTCATCGAAACGCGCGAGGTCGCCTGTGCGGAACCATCCGTCTTTGATAACTTCGGCGGTGCGCTCGATGTCGCCGAGGTATCCATCAAAAACATTCGCGCCTTTGAAATAGAGCATCCCCTTTTCGTGCAGGGAAAGGGGCGCACCAGTTTCCGGTTCGCGAATTTGAGCAGCAAGTCCTGGAACGAGTTTTCCGCAGGTGCCACGGCGATTCGTCGGCTGCTCAGTGTCGCTGAGCGTCGGGAGATTGAACGATGCGGCTGGTGAAGTTTCAGTGAGTCCGTAGCCCTGCATGATTTCGATACCGAACCGCATGCGAAATGCGTCTGCGAGTTCGTCAGGGAGTTTTTCCGCGCCCGTCACGACTAGACGAATGGATCGCAATTGCTCCGGCTCGGCGCGCTTCATGTAGCCACGCAGGAAAGTGGGCGTCGCGAGCAGGAGCGTGGCCCCGTATTTTGAAATGAGCGCTGCGCACTTCGCGGTTTCGAGCGGGTTGGGGTAGCTCACGAGTTTCACGCTCTCGATGAGCGGGAACAGCAAACAGACGGTCGCACCAAAACTGTGAAAGAATGGGAGTGCGCCGAGGATCACATCCTCGCGTCCGAGGTCGAGCATCTCGCCAAACTGGTTGGTGTTCGCGAGGAGATTGCGATGTGTGAGCGCAACGCCTTTCGGCTCGCCGCTGCTGCCGCTGGTGAAAAGGAGGAACGCCTCGCTGCGATCTCCCACGCCCGGAATCCCGGCGAGTCGTGCGAGCCAGCGCGAAGGGAGAATTTTTGAAAGGATGCCCCATTCGATGATCTTCCCGCGAACGGCGGGGATAATCTCTTCGAGCAGGCCGACGCGCTCCGGCCACGGGAAATCTTTTAATTTTCCACGCACAATCCCCGCAGTGAAACAAAAGCGAACTCCAGCCTTGCGAATGCTGGCCTCCAAAGCAGCGCGACCAGCGGTGAAATTCAAATTCACCGGCACTTTGCCGGCGAGGAGCACCGCAAGATTCGCAATCACCGCGCCCTTTCCCGGCGGGATGACAATGGCCACGCGCTTCTCCGCAACATTCGCGCGCACCCAACGACTAAGGCCGAGCCCTGCAGCGAGAAGCTGTCCGCGCGTGAGCGTGCTGCCATCCATGCCATCCACGATGGCCACGTCACCGGGATTCTTTTTTAACCCAGACACGCAGGCCTCGGCGAGATGCCCCTTGAGAAATGGACGACGCGAGTAGCTGTATTCACCGAGTTCGAGAAAACACTGGCGCACAGTAGCGACATCAGCGGCCTTAGCGGGCAACGGATCTCCGAATGCAACAGTCACCGGATAGCGAAATTTGCGCGGCCATTTCCAAAAATACTTCCCTCCACGATAGCTGAATATGCTCCCCCAAAGTTGATCCATCCAGACCGGGATGACCGGGCATTTCGCTTGCCGCGCGATGATTTCGTAGCCGCGCTTGAGGCGGTTTAGCGTTCCGCTGCGCGAAAGCTCACCCTCGGGAAAAATGCAGACGACTTCTCCCTGCTGAATCAACTCTGCCGCAGCACGGATTGAGTCCTTCGCATGTTTGTCCGAAATCGGAAATGTGCCGATGAGTCGAAAGAGGGGTTGGAGGTGACGTTTTTTATAAATTTCCTCCCACACAATGAATCGAATCGGCCGCGGGCAGGCTAATTGGAGGACGATGGCATCCACCCACGTGAGGTGATTCGGCAAAAGGAGGAAGCCACCTTCGGGCAATGAATCCACGCCATGCGCGTCCACTTTATAGATGAGTCGGGCGATGCCCGCCCCGAGTTTGCGGGCGATCCATTCGACAAATGGAGATGGTGTCTGCTTTTGCACGCGGGCGTAGTAACGTTTGTGCACAACCACGGCAAGTGTGCGTGCCCGCTGACGTCTCGCTATTCCTCGACTTTTACCTTCGCCGAGGCTTTGGGCTTCTTTTCTTTTTCAGCGCGCGGGGCGAACTCGAAGCCGACTTTTCCGTCGTCTTTCAAAATGAGGAATGCCTTGAATGTGCGGCCGGTGCGGGCGCTGACGAAGCCCGGCATGAGACTCGTCTTTCCAGTTTCGAGCAGGCGCGCCACTTCACTGCGGACGATTCCCTTTTTCAAAATCACCTTCCCTATTTTCAATGTGCATTTCTTTTCAAAGACTTGGTCGCACTGGAAAGCGTTTTCAGTCTCGAAGACCTGGCCGGTTTTGCAGCAGCGACATTTTCCGACGGGTTCGGGGTTCACCCACACGGGCTGAGTGGCGTCCTCGACGTCTTTCTCGAAGTCGAATTTCGTCTTCCACTCTTCGCGGTCGAGCTTGATTCCGGCGCTGAAAGGACGACCGAATTTGTTGCGGAATCCTTCGAGCGGGCCGACGTGGCCTTCGGTGAGGAGTTTGACCGTTTCGTGGCGTTCGAGTTCGCGACTGGCGATGGTTTTCCAAACGGTGAGGCCGCAGCCGTCGCATTTATAATTGCGGAAAGTCTCGCAGAAAGTGGCAGCACCACACTTCGGGCATGTTACTTCCAGAGGCTTCCAATCGCCTTTGATTTCCTCGCCTTCAAATCCTTTCACCTTTTCAACGATATCGCTGGTGAGCGCGCGAATTTCGCCCATGAAAGCAGCGCGGGAAAGTTTTCCGCGCTCCATTTGGCGGAGCTTGAATTCCCACTCGCCGGTGAGTGCGGGCTGGATGAGTGCCTGAATGTCGAGACTGCGCAGGAGCGTGATCAGCGAGAGGCCTTTTTGTGTAACGATTAGGTCGCGTCCTTCGCGGATGAGGTATCCCTCGAACAACAATCCTTCGATGATCTGCGCGCGTGTCGCTGGTGTGCCGAGTCCGCGTTCGCTCATCGCCTCACGGAGTTCTTCGTCGTCGAGAAGTTTGCCAGCGCCCTCCATCGCGGAGAGCAGCGTGCCTTCGTTGTATCGCGCGGGCGGTTTCGTGAGACTTTCCTTCGCTTCCACGAGGATCGTCTGCGCCCTCTCTCCAGCCTTTGCGGGAACAATGGCTTTTTCACTATCCGTGCCTTCGACCTCGCGGCCATACACGGCCATCCAACCGGGATCGGTGATGATGCGGCCTGTCGTCTTGAACGGCTCGCTCTCGACGCGCGTGATGCGCGTGGTGTCCTCGAATTGCGCCGCCGGATAAAACACCGCGACGAAGCGCTTCGACACAAGATCGTAAATTTTCTGCTCAGGCTCAGACAGCCCGCTCGGCACGGTGCCCGTGGGCACGATGGCAAAGTGATCGCTCACCTTCGCGTTGTTGAAAATGCGCTTGTTCGGCTTCACCCACCCGGCCTGCATCGCCTTCTTCGCGTGCCTTGCAAGTTCGCCCGAGAAACTGCCCATGACTTCCTTCGCCGTGGCGAGATGATCCTCCGGCAGATAGCGCGAATCGGTTCGCGGATACGTCAGCGCCTTGTGCTTTTCGTAAAGTGCCTGCGCGAGTTGCAAAGTCATGCGCGCGGGAAATCCAAAGCGCCCGTTCGCATCGCGCTGCAAGGTAGTGAGGTCGTAGAGCTGCGGCGAAATTTGCGACGCTGCCTTCTTCTCCTCCTCGATGATGCCGGGCTTGCCAGCGCACTTCGCAACGATGCCGTCGGCCCGTGCCTTATCCCATATGCGCTCGGCCTTCGCCTGCTCGTCTGCGGTTTTCTTGCCGTCAAATTTCTCATCGAACCAGCGCCCGCGATACTGCCCCGCAGCGATCTCGAAATCCCCAAACACCTCGAAGTATGCACGCGGCACGAAGGCGCGAATCTTTTCCTCGCGCTCGGCAAGAATGGCGAGCGTCGGCGTCTGCACGCGGCCAGCCGTGGTTTTCGAAAAGCCGCCGTCGCGCGAATTGAAGGCGGTGAAGGCGCGCGTTGAATTGATGCCAACAAGCCAGTCGGACTCGCTGCGCGAAGTCGCCGCATCGGCGAGCGGCAGCATTTCGGCGTCGCTACGCAATGAGGCGAATGCCTTGCTGATGGCCTCAGTGGTCATACTTTGCAGCCAGAGGCGCTTGATGGGCTGTTTCGCGCCGGATGCGCGGATGATGTTGCGGAAAATCAGTTCTCCCTCGCGACCCGCGTCGCACGCATTGACGAGGGCGGTCACGTCCTTGCGCTTGAGGAGTTTTTTCAGCATCGCGAGGCGCGAAGTGTTTTTGTCAATCGCCGCCAGACCAAACTCCGGCGGCATGTGCGGGAGTTTTTCGAGCGTCCACCTACCCCTCTTGATTTCGTATTCCTCCGGGACGCAAAGCTGGAGCAAATGACCCACTGCGCTCGATATGACGTAGTTGTCGTTTTCGTAAAAGTCCGCGCCACGCCCCGGTTTAAGGCCGAGCGCACGCGCTAGGTCTTGGGCTACGCTCGGTTTCTCCGCAATAACGAGAGTTTTCATAGTTCCGCCTTGTGGCGAAGGCGTGTGGAGTTAGGCGGTGAAGTCTTTCCGCGCAACTGGAAAAGTAAAACTGAGCTTTCCAAAACGACTAAGGTGCCCCCTAATTTTCCACCTTCGGCTCCGCGCTCTGCTGGAGTGATTTCACCGTCTCCACCGGCGAAACTCCAGCAGCGACTGCTCCTCCAAAAAATCGCTGAAAAAACTTTTTCGGCGAGGAAGTTCCGGCCTCTTCGCCAGCGACTTCATCGTGCGCGACCTGCTTGGCCTGCTGCCACGGCGCGGCAAATCCCGGAGCGGCGACGGTCATCTTTTTCTCGGCGCGTGCGAAGATTTCGAGTTCCCGGGCGAGTTTGTTGTCGGGCTGCGAATTGAGTCCCTGCACTTTCACGCGAAGGTTTTCGTTTTCCTTTTTCAGCACATCCGCCTCCTGCTTCAGTTTCGAGAGTGTGGCGGCCTCGATTTCGAGTTTGTCGCTGAGCATCCGCTTGTAGCGGGCGTGGTCGAGTTTCAGCTTCAGGTGATGATAGAGCGCGATGAACAGCAGCACGCAGCCGGTGTAAAAACCGAATGCGAATGGTGAGGTGAGCATTTCTTTCATGGCGGCAATCGGTTAAGCGAGCATCTCCTCGAAGCGCGATTTCACGCCAGCTTCATAGCGGACGATGGCGTTGTTTTCATCGAGCACAGCCACGCGTGGGCAATGGCGCACAGCCTCCTCCGGAGTGAATTGTCCGAAGCTCATGATCGTCAGCCGGTCTCCCGGCCCGCCGAGGTGGGCAGTCGCGCCGTTGAGTTCGATGACACCCGCACCGCGCGGTCCGTAGATGACATAGGTCTCAAAGCGCGCGCCGTTCGCCATGTTCCCGACGAGGATGCGCTCATACGGCAACAAGCCGACGCGCTCCGCGATATCCTCGGAGATGGTGAGACTTCCCTCATAGTCCACACACGCGCCCGTGACGGTGGCGCGGTGCAGCTTTGATTTCAGCAACGTGATCTGCATCTGTGCGAGCATGGGGAAAAGATGGCGGAATGCAAGCGGGGCGATGTTTCGCTACACTTCGGGGCGATAGGTGCGCCCTTTCCAAACCACGCCGCTCCCGATGCTACGCCGCCAGCTATTCAGGCCGATGAGCATCATCAAAAACATCCCAATCGGATGCAGCAACACGCTGATCCAGCTCGTGCGAAAACGCAGCGCGAGCAGCACGCGGATGAGATAAATCACCGCAACCTGCGCAGCGACGATGCTCCACAGCGGCTGGTGCGCGGTGAAAATAAATACGAAGGGAGCGAAGAGACACGTCCACTGCGCGAGCCCGAACAGCCAGAACGCGATGCCATGCCCCTCGAACACCGCGCGCATATTTTTTGTAAAGCCCTCCCACGTTTCACCGAGCGAGCGATACATCCGCACCGTGGAAAATTGCACACCATCGCAATTAAATAACCGCATCCCCTCGCCCATCCGCGCTGCGACTTCGCGGCCGAGCGCGACGTCCTCGACCAAGTGCGCCCGCACCGCCGCATGACCGCCGATGCGCTCATACGCCTCGCGTTTGAAAAACATGAACTGTCCGTTCGAGGCGCTGATTGCGCGCGCGAGTTTGGGATTCATTTGGATTCCTTTTCGCTGCACGAGTCGCAGCAGCCAGAGCGGACAAAATCCGAAGCCGATGAGCGGGAGCACAGGCACGATCAATTTCTCACCGAGTGTGCCTGTGAGCAGACGCGGCCATGACGAAAGTAGACTGGCGTTGTTGCGGCACGCGTAGTCCATCGCCGAACTCACTGTGCCGTGCGAGTGGATGGTGTCGGCGTCGGTGAAAAGCAGAAACTCTCCCTTAGCTGTGTCGGAGAGTTGATGGCAGGCCCAATTTTTTCCGCACCATCCATCGGGCAAAGTTTGGCCGCGCAACAGACGCGCAGTGACGCGGGGATTGCGAACTTCCGCCATGAGTTTCTCCACGATGGCAGCGGTTTTGTCCTCGGAATGATCGTCGAGCACGAGAAGTTCGTAGTGCGGATAGTCCTGCAACAACAGCGAACGCACACACGCCTCGATGTTGCGCGCTTCATTGCGGGCCGGGACGAGCACGGAGATGAGCGGCCCGGTTTCCGGCGGCGCGACGGCGAGCAGGCTTTTGAAGCAAAGGATATTCATCAGCACATTCCCCAGCATGAGGAGCAGGACGACGAGAATGATGCTGTGGTAAAGCGTGAGCATGAGAGAGAAAGAAAATGTTGGATGACGAATGTCGCGTTAATTCGTAATTCCGCATTCGTCATCCGACATTTTCGCCACTATCAACAGCACGTGCCTTCCGACGACGACATTTTATTTCCGAGCCAGTCATCCGCTACGATGCGGAGGTTCGCCGCTTTGCTGGAGCCGAAAAGCGACGCGCAGCTCGAAGCCATGGCGCAGGAGTCCGCGCTGATCACACGGCAGAATTTCGGGAAGGCGATCCGGCTTTTTGCCCCGCTCTATCTCAGCAACGAATGCATCAACAACTGCGCGTATTGCGGCTTCTCCCGTGACAACGCGATTCTGCGCGTGACGCTGGAAATCGAGAGCGTTGTGCGCGAGGCGCGCCATCTTGCAGCGGAGGGTTTTCGCAATGTGCTGCTCGTCGCCGGTGAGCATCCGAAGTTTGTCTCGAACGGCTATCTCGAACGCTGCGTGCGCTCGCTCGCACCGGAAGTGCCAGCGCTCGCGCTCGAAGTCGCGCCGATGGAGACGGCGGACTACGCACCACTCGTCGCCGCCGGTGCGGAAGGACTCGTCGTTTATCAGGAAACCTACGACCGCGCGACCTACGCGGAGCTTCACACCGCGGGGCCAAAGCGCGACTTCGACTGGCGGCTCGCCTGCCCCGAGCGTGCATACGACGCGGGCTTCCGTCGCATCGGCATCGGCGCGCTTTTTGGCCTCTGCGAATGGCAGCGCGAGGCGATGTCGCTCGCAGCACATCTTGATCATTTGCTGCGTCGCTGCTGGAAGGCGCAATTCACCGTCTCGCTCCCACGACTACGTCCGTGCGCAGGAGAATTTCAGCCGAAGCACACACTGCCTGACCGGGAGTTTGTGCAACTCGTCTGCGCGATGCGGATTTGTTTTCCGCACACCGGCATCGTGCTCAGCACCCGCGAACCCGCCACGCTGCGCGACGCGCTGCTGCCGCTCGGCATCACGATGATGAGCGCGGGCAGTCACACCGAGCCTGGCGGCTACACGGGCGAAGGAAAAAACGACCTCCATCTCACCGTGCGCGGTCGTCGCGTGGAGACAGACGGCTGCAGCCAGGATCAGAACGCGACGGAGCAATTTCAAATCGCCGACACCCGCACGCCGGCGGAAATCGCAGAGCTGCTACGAGGTCGCGGCTTCGAGGCCGTGTGGAAGGACTGGGACCAAGCCATTCTTGCGCCGTGAAAATTTTTCTGAACGGCCAGCCGCGTGAAATCGCTGCAAACGATGTCGCTTCTCTCGTGGAGGAACTCGGCTTTGCAAAAGGCACAGTTCTCATTGAACGCAATGGCAGCGCGCTTCGTCCCGAGGAGTGGACACAGCCGCTCGCGCCCGACGACCGTATCGAACTGCTGCGCATCGTCGCGGGCGGGTAACGTGTTTGCTTCACGCCGATTTCCCGGCAATGTGACCGCGATGTTCCGGCTGCTCACGTTTCTTTTTGCACTGCTCGCGCTCCCCGCGCTGGCGGCGGATGTGCCCTTCACTGTAGCGGTCGCACAGAAACAACTTCGCGCGGAATTCACTGGCAACGGACGTGACACCGTCACGCTCAAACTCGCCAATCTCACCAAGGAAAAGCTGCCCATCACCGTGCCAGCCGGGCTCGTGCTCGCTGGGGAAAATGGCGAGCGTCAACTGCTGTTGCGCGCACTCACGATGGAACTCTCCGCAAACGAAGAGACGGACGCCATCCTCCCAGCCGCTGCACTTTCCTCGAAAAACTCGGACACTCAGCGCGCGCTGAAACCCGCCGCCGAACCGGAACCGCGTCTGGCGAAATTGGTCGCGCTCTTTGAAAAACAAAAGGACCTCCCCCGCCCAACCGCGCAACTTGCCGTCTTCATCCTGCTGGAGGATTTGAAATTCGCCGACTGGCAGAAATGGCTCGCACCTACTTGGGCACACGAAAAACCGCCGAAGCAACACCCGACTCCCGCCGAGATCGCACAGGCCGTGGACGCGCTCGCCTTCGCCAAACTCGCCCCACCCGAACGCAAGCCCGCCCTGCTCGCCGACGAAAATCTCAAGCGTCTCGCACTGCGAAACCCGTGGGCGCGCGGCAAGGCGATGGCGCTCTACGGCCTCACCGTGGACGATGCAGTCACCGGCGACCCGTCGCTTCCGCCCGACCTCGGCACGCTGTTGCACACTTCGCCGAACGACAACTGCCCCATCTGCCGCCAGCGCACAAAGATGCAGCCGGAGATTCCGTAGCGCTATTTGATCAGACCGAAGTGCGTCTTGTGCTCACGCAAAAACGGCCAATAGACGAATAGCCCAGAACCCATCAAATTCGCCTCCGGCACGCTGCCCCAGTAGCGGCTGTCCGAGCTGTTGTAGCTGTTGTCGCCCATCGCAAAGTAGCGCTTCGCGGGCAGCTTGTAGGTCTGTTCGGGAGTGCTGAGGTTGTATTCGTCGCTATAAAATGCCGGCCCTTGCGAGTAGCCGCGATAGCCGCCATCCGTCGGGTTCTCCCTCGTCCCACTCATCACCCGATCAAAGCTCGCTCCCTTTGCACGCTCTCCATTGACGAACAACTCAGGAGCCGCCACCCGAAGTTCATCGCCTGGCAGACCGACAAGACGCTTGATGTAAAACTGCGACGGCTTTTTCGGCGGAGGTCCCAGATCCCCCATCTTCGGGATGTCCTCAGTATTGAAAACAAACACCTCCCCGCGCGACGGCGTGCGGAAGTGGTAGCTGATTTTGTCCACAAACACATGGTCGCCCGTATCCGTGAAACCCCGCGCAATGGGTTCCCCTGCTTTGAAATTCATTCCCAGCAGCGAGCCGCGTGAATCCCCCGGCATATGACGCCCAAAGACCGCCTCCGTCGGGTCCTTCCCCTCGTGCACCCAATACGTATTCCCCGCGCTCGTCGTGATCTTCGTGTAAGTGAAAACGCGCATCCACGGCACCTCCTCCACGTTGATGATTTGCTCGTCCGTCTTCGCCACCACGTTGTGCCAAGTCCGCCCATAGGCCGCCGTGTGCCACACCTTCGTCAAAATATTCGGCGGCTCCTCCTTCGTCACCTCGCCCGTGATTCCATTCAGCGTCGGAAACATCGAGGACGTGGGAATCGTGAACGGCTGGATGAAATACGTGCGAATCCCCAGCGCCACGATGATCGCCACCACAAACACCTCCACATTTTCACTCATCCAAGCGTCGCCCTTCACCGGGCAATGCACGCCACAGAGCTGCTCCAGCGCATCCTCCGCGTCCTTCACCCCCGCCGAATCGCACCCCTTCACCGCCTTCTTCAGCTTTTCAATCTGCCCCTCGAAATCCGAAACCGTCACCTCGCTCCACTTGTCACGATTGTAGGCGAGCCGCTTCTCCGCCTCTTTAATATAGAGTCGGCCTTGCTTGATGTATTTCGGCGTGAGGAAAAGCATGGGCGCGGTGGGTAGCGTCCTACCCCGCGCATGGCAAGGGCTGCGTTCCACGAAAAACGGAGCATCGACTACTTTGCTTCACCGTTAGTGAGGTCATTTCCTCGGGTTGACTCTGGCTTAGACGCTCAGAAAAATGCTGGCAGAATCAGTTTGCCAAGCGGGTTTCTGCGCCTAATGTCGCGCCCCTTTTCCACGGATGCTCCATCGTCAAACACTCGAAATGAAGATTTTCAGCGGGTCCGCTCATCGCGAACTCGCTGGCCGTATTGCGGCCTATTGCAAGATACCGCTCGGCGATGCAACGGTGGATTCGTTCCCAGATGGCGAGACGATGGTGAAGTTTAATGAGAACATCCGCGGACGCGATGTTTTCCTCGTGCAGCCGACATGCCCGCCGACGAATCAGAATTTGATGGAACTTCTGATCATGGTGGATGCGGCGCGCCGGGCGAGTGCCGCTCGCATCACGGCAGTAATCCCGTTTTTTGGCTATGCGAGGCAGGATCGAAAAGACCAGCCGCGCGTGCCGATCACGGCCAAGCTGGTGGCGAACCTCCTCACGGCGGCAGGAGTGGATCGTGTGCTCACCATGGATCTTCATGCACAGCAGGTGGCGGGTTTTTTCGACATCCCCGTGGACCATCTCTACGCATCGCCAGCAGTGATCAATTACCTGCGCGCGAAAAATCTCGAAGACCCAGTGGTGGTTTCGCCGGATGTGGGCGGATTAAAGATGGCGAACGCATATGCGCAGGCCATGAATGCAAGTCTGGCCATCGTGGCGAAGCGCAGGAAGAGCCCGACGGAGGTTGCGGCGACGAGCATCATCGGTGAGGTGGAAGGCCGGCCCGTCATCCTCGTGGATGACATGACCGAGACAGCGGGAACGCTGTGCGCGGCGGCGAAACTTTTGAAAGAGCATGGCGCGACGGACATCATGGCGTGCGTGAGCCACGCGGTGCTGACCGACCTCGGAATCGAGCGCCTCAAGTCTTCGTGCATCACCGAACTCGTTTGCACAAACAGCGTCCCCGTCCGCGATGGCGAGGGCTTTAAAATCACACCGCTGTGCGTGGCGGAATTGCTCGGCGAGGGCATCCAGCGCATCCACGGCGACGAATCAGTTTCATCCCTGTTCGAAATCCCCAGGACATAACTAAAACAAAACAACAACCAGCAGTAGCTAACAACAGCAATGGCCAAAAGCATCCAACTCAAAGCCGAACTCCGCTCCGGAGCCGGAACCACAGCAGCAAAAGCCGTCCGTAAGGCCGGTAAAGTCCCTGCGACCATCTACGGTCGTCACCACGCACCGCAAAACTTGCAGCTCGACGCGCACACACTCGCACTCGCGCTCGGCAAGAGCACCGGTGAGCACGTTCTCGTGAACCTCGAAATAGCCGGCGGAAAAACTACGCTCGCGCTGATTCAGGACGTGCAGCACCACGCGCTGAAGCGTCACATTCTCCATCTCGACTTCCACGCTCTCAAGGAAGACGAATTGATGCACACCACCGTGCCAGTCATCGCTTTTGGCGAACCCGAAGGCGTGAAGAGCGGCGGCGGTTTGCTCGAACAGCTCATCCGCGCGCTCGAAGTCGAGTGCTTGCCGAAAGATCTTCCCGAGTCGTTCATCGTGGACGTTTCCGCACTCAATATCGGCGACGGCATTCACGTCAATCAACTCGCCCTGCCCGCTGGTGTCACTACCCGCGTAAACGGCGAAGCACTCGTTTTCCACTGCGCCGCTCCGACTGTCGAAGCCGAGCCAGCTCCTGCCGCAGAAGGCGCAGCCGCAGAGCCCGAAGTCATCAAGGAGAAAAAGCCCGCAGAAGGCGAAGCCGCCGCTCCTGCTGCTGGCGCAAAAGACGCAAAACCGAAAGGCGACAAGAAGTAGAGCGATGGGCCAATGGAGCATCGGAACATCGGTTGATAGACAACTCGCTGCGCAACCGTGCGCAGAGCAATCACCCGCGAAACCGGCAATCCATCAGCCCTCCCGCTCGTCCGTCCAATGCCCGGAGCATCACCATTCCGCATCATCGTCGGCCTCGGAAATCCAGGTCGCGAGTATGCGGATACGCGGCACAACGTCGGCTTTATGATCCTCGATCGTATCGCCGCCAGTGCCGGGGCTTCGTTCCGGGCGGACAAAAAATGGCAGGCCCAGGTCGCCGTGACTGGCGACGTCTGGCTGTGCAAACCACAAACGTATATGAACCTCAGCGGCGAAAGCGTCAGCTCGCTCGGGCACTTTTATAAAATCGAGCCCTCGCAAGTGCTCGTAGTGCTCGACGACATGGCGCTCCCGCTCGGTCGCCTCCGCCTCCGCGAAAGCGGCAGTGCCGGCGGCCACAATGGCCTGCAAAGCGTGCTCGAACACCTCGGCACACAGGCCATTCCCCGCCTCCGCGTCGGCATCGGCGCAGCGGCTGGTGAGGCCACGGGCCATGTGCTCGGGAAATTTGCCTTGGCCGAGCGCCCCTTGCTCGACGAAGCTCTCACCCGCGCCACGGAAGCCATCGCGTTTGCACAGAAAAATGGCTTCGCCGCAGCAATGAACAATTACAACCAACAGACCACACCAACACAACAATGAGCAAAAACCGTTACGAAGGACTCCTGATCCTCAACCTCAAAGGTAAAGAAGACACCGCACAAAAAATCATCGAGCGCGTCGAAAAAGACTTCAAAGCCGCAGGCGCCGAAGTCGAGAGCGTGCAAAAGATGGACAGTCATCAATTCAGCTACGTCGCCGACAAGGTGGACCGCGGCTTCTACGTGAACTTCGTCTTCAGCGCAGAGCCATCCACGCTCGCAGCACTGAAAGAGAAATTCACGAACGACAACGACGTCTTCCGCCAGCACTACGCACGTCTCGCCGCGAAGAAAGCCGCCTAAGGGCGGAGCGCGCGAAACTTTCAGCACTGCAACCCGGAACCACAGCCATGCCGAATCTAAACAAAGTAATGTTGATGGGGAACCTCACCCGGGATCCCGAAATCAAATATACACCGAAAGGAACTGCCATCGCCGCCTTCGGTCTCGCAGTGAATCGCAACTACACTCTGGAAAACGGAGAGAAGCGCGAGGAAGTAACCTTTGTGGATTGCGAAGCCTACGCACGCCTCGCCGAGATCATCGGCGAGTATTGCAAAAAAGGGCGCCCGCTCTTCGTCGAAGGCCGTCTCAAACTCGATTCATGGGACGACAAGGCAAGCGGGCAGAAGCGCAGCAAAATGAAAGTAGTCGTCGAAACAATGCAGCTCCTCGGCAGCCGCGACGGCGGTGGCGGTGGCGGGCATGACAGCACGGTGGAATACGCCGACGCACAAGCAGCGCCTAGCGCTCCCGCACAACGTCGCGCCCCGGCCCAAGCCCCAAGGCCACCGGTTGATCCCGATCTCGACGCCGCGCCCGACGACATTCCGTTTTAAGCGGAGAAGGTTCTATCAAGGAGCGGCGACAGAAATGTCGCCGCTCTCTTTCTTTCCAAGCATCGTTAAATCACGCGATGCCTAGCTTACGGAAAGTCTCGTCCACCCAGCGGAAATGGTGTTCGAGCGAGCACAGGCGTGCGATTTCCTCAGCAGGTATCTTTGAGGTGATCTCGTCCTCAGCGAGCAGGTTTTCCTGTAGCGATTGCGTGCCCTGCCACGTCTTCATCGCGGCGCGCTGGACAGCTTCGTAGGCGGTTTTCCTTTCGAGGCCACGCTCGGTGAGCTTCAAAAGAATCGTCTGCGAATGGTAGAGACCCTTCGTGATTTCGAGGTTCCGCTTCATGTTTTCGGGATAGACGATCAGTCGGTCCACGAGCTTTGTCAGCGAGCGGAGCATTGAATTCACGAGGATGCACGAGTCTGGGAAAATCACGCGCTCCACGGAGCTGTGTGAGATGTCGCGCTCGTGCCACAGCACCACATTTTCCAGTGCGGCGACAGCATTGCTGCGGACGAGCCGAGCGAGACCACTGAGTTTTTCGCCCGTGATAGGATTACGCTTATGCGGCATCGCGCTGCTGCCCTTCTGTCCGGGCTGAAAATACTCCTCCACTTCGAGAACCTCGGTTCTTTGCAGATGACGGAACTCGGTCGCCCAGCGATCCACACTCGACGCGATGAGCGCGAGAACCGTGTGGAATTCCGCGTGCCGGTCGCGCTGCACGACTTGCGTTGCGAGCGTCGCCGCCCGAAGACCCAAATGCGCGCAGACTTTTTCCTCCACGACGGGATCGAGATGCGCGTGGGTTCCGACTGCACCGCTCAACTTACCAACGCGAATGCGCGGCTGAACTTGTTCGAAACGCTCCAGCGCACGGCCAAACTCGTCATACATCAGCGCGAGCTTAAGTCCGAAAGTGATCGGCTCCGCGTGGATTCCGTGGCTGCGCCCAATCATCGGCGTCATCTTAAATTCTTTCGCGCGCCGGGCGATGACCTCGCGCAGTGAACGCAGGTCTTTCAAAATAATGTCGCTCGCCTGCGCAGTCTGCACCGCGAGCGTCGTGTCGAGCACATCGCTGCTCGTCATGCCTTGGTGCATCCAGCGGCATGACGGCCCGACGTAGCTCGCCACGTTTTCGAGAAAAGCGATGACGTCGTGATTCGTCCGCTTTTCGATTTCTTCGATCTCTGAGAGAACAAATTTTCCTTTTTCACGAATCACGCGCGCGTCCTCCACGGGAATATGCCCGCACTCGGCCTGTGCCTCACAGGCAAGCGTCTCGATTTCGAGCCAGATTTCGTATTTGCGCTGGTCCGTCCAAATGGCGGCCATTTCGGGTAATGTGTAGCGTGCGATCATGATTTGAGGGCGCGGAAGATGGGGAAGCCGCCCCTCGCCCGCAAGCCTGCCGTGCTGAGTTTACACATCCCCTTCAACGCGCAGTTCCGGGACGTGTGTGAAGGCGATACGCATCGGCGCGGATTTCAGCGCATCGTGTGCGCCTGCGAAATAGACGCTGTTTTTTCCGTAGCGTTGATTAAGCGCATCGAGCGCGGCGTTGAGTTGTTCGCGACCCGGCCCTTCGTGGAAAAGCGCAAGCGTGGCGTTGTCTTTGTGCACGAGGTGAAAAAGCGTCACTCCGACTCCAAGCGGCGGTTCAGCAGTCATCGGGCGACGACTCCAGACTTTTTTGAATGCGCGCAGAAGCGCGACCGTGTCGGAGGTTTCTTGAAATGTGATGTCCTCTCCCCATCGCGAGCGGTTGCTGTATTTCACGGAAACCGCTAGCGCTCCACAAAGATGGCCGATGTTGCGCAGGCGCATGGCAGCCTTTTGCAGAAGGCGATTCAACACGGCGCAGGCGGAGCGGTCGTTGCGCTCCTCGGGCGGTAGAACGTGCGAGTGACCGATTGTCGTGTGATTCTCGGCGCGAAAAGGAACGTCATTTCCCCGTAGCATCTCCCACATTCGTTCGCCCTCGATGCCGCCCCACGCTGTGCGTAATTCCTCGCGCGTGGCGGTGCAGAGTTGCTCGACGCTGTAAATATTGTGCTCGTGCATCCGAGATTCCATGCGTGCACCGATGCCGCACAGATCACGGAGCGTGAGCCTGTGAAGCACATGCGGGAGTTCTTCCTTTTCGATGAGCACCAGCCCGTCCGGCTTCATCATGTCAGTCGCGGTCTTGGCCAGGTAGGCGTTGGGCGCGATGCCGATGGAGCAGCGCAGGCACTCCCCGGCATTGCGCGCGATGGTGGCTTTGATTTTTCCCGCGAGCGCAATGGCTTTCTCCCGTGTGCGGAAGTTGAGCGGGAGTTCACACGCAACTTCATCAATGGACATCACTTGATCCACGTGCAGACAGCTCTCGATGCAACCGACGAGCAGGTTGTGATAGCGCACATATTCGTCGTGCCGCGCTTCTACGAAGACTATTCCGGGGCACTTTTGTTTTGCGTCCGCGACCATTGTCCCCGTCTTCACGCCAAAAGCTTTTGCCTCGTAGCTCGCGGCGATGGCGCATGTCGTATTCACACCAGCCATCGGCACCACGGCGATGGGGCGCCCGCGCAATTTGGGATCCAACTGCTGCTCCACGGATGCGAAGTAGCTGTTGAAATCCACGACTAGCCAGGCGAGCGACATGGCGCGAAAATACGCAGCTCACAGCAGCCAGCAAGACCCGTAAATTTTGCTGCACGCTTGCCCCACGTCACGGCGTTCGGCTAACTCCGTGCATGGAGCAATTGCACGACACGCAGAGTCAGCCGGACAGGCGCGGCATCGCCATTGACCGCGTAGGAGTCCGCGGACTTCGCTACCCGATGCAGGTGCGCGACAAAGCCCGCAACCTCCAGCACACCATTGCCACGACCGCGCTCACTGTGGATTTGCCGCATCAATTCAAAGGCACACACATGAGCCGCTTCGTCGAAGTGTTGAATGAATTCGGCCCCGAGCTGCACGTGGACAACGTGCCCGACATCCTGCGCGATCTCACGCGCCGTCTGCATTCGGAGAAAGCACACGTCACTTTTGAATTCCCCTTCTTCCTCGAAAAGAAAGCGCCAGTCACCGCTGCGACGGGAATGATGGACTACAACGTGCGCTTCGAGGCTTCGCTGGAAAATGAGCGTGTGGATTTCATCGTCACCGTCATCGTGCCCGTGACGACGCTCTGCCCGTGCAGCAAAGCCATCTCCGAGCGTGGCGCGCACAATCAGCGAGGCCACGTCACATTCAGCATCCGCTTTAAAAAGCCGCTGTGGGTGGAAGACCTCATCGCCCTCGTGGAAGCCAGCGCAAGCAGCGAGCTTTACAGCCTGCTCAAACGCCCCGACGAAAAAGCCGTGACCGAGCGCGCCTACGATCATCCAGTTTTCGTCGAAGACCTCGTGCGCAACGTTGCCGCGCGCGCTGAACGCGAGCCAAACATCGCGTGGTATCGCGTCGAGGCGGAAAACTTCGAGAGCATCCACAACCACAACGCGTATGCACTCATCGAGCGGCGCAAGGACTCATAAGCTCACCGGAGGAAACAGAAATTCCTTCCCATGTTTTCGCGCCGAATGAAAACATGCATCTTCCTCCTCGCGCTCTGCCTCTCCTGCGCGGCGGCGGAATATACCGCGTTTGAAAAATCCCCGCACGACTACTGGACGCGCCCGCTCACCAACCGCTTCACGCGCATCAAAGCCGACCTCGAAAGCGGACGCCTCGCGCTCGACACCACCAGCGAACGCGCCTGCGTCCTCAGCCTGCTCAAAGACCTCGATGTGCCCGCATCCTCGCAGATGCTCGTCTTTTCCACCACCAGCCTCCAGCTCCGCTTCATCACCCCGCAAAATCCGCGCGCCCTCTTTTTCAGCGAGGACCTCTACATCGGCTACATCCCCGGCGCCCGCATCGAAATCGTCTCACTCGATCCCGCACTCGGCGGCATCTACTACATCTTCGACCTGCCTCTCGCCGGACAACCCGTCCGCGTCGAACGCTCCGACCGCTGCATGAACTGCCACGCCAAGGAAGACACCGGCGACGTGCCCGGCCTCGTCGTCAAATCCGTCCTCCCCGGCCCCGGCGGCGGCAGCCTCACTGCGTATCGCATCGGGAAAAGCGGACACGGCATCCCCTTCTCCGACCGCTTCGGCGGCTGGTATGTCACCGGCAAACACAACATCGCCGAGCACTGGGGCAACGCCATCGGACGCTACAACTCCGGCGTCCTGCAAAAAATCCCCATCGAACCCGGCAAACACTTCGACTTCGCCCGCTACCCCGCCGCCACCAGCGACATCCTCCCCCAACTCCTCCACGAACACCAAGTCGGCTTCGTCAACCGCGTCGTCGAAGCCACCTACCTCACCCGCACCCTCCTCGCCGCCAGCGGCGGAAAACTCACACCGCAGCAGAGTGCCGAGCTGGACGAAAAAGCCCGCGCCATCACCCGCTACATCCTCTTCGCCGACGAAGTCCCCTTCCCAGCCGGCGGCATCGAGGGCGACGCCACCTTCCGCGCCGACTTCGCCCGCAACAGACGCCCCGCCAAAGACGACACCTCCCTCAAAGACCTCGATCTCCACACCCGCCTCCTCCGCCACCGTTGCAGCTACATGATCTATAGCGCCGTCTTCACCGGCCTCCCGCCCGAGATGAAACAACGCATCCACCGCCACCTCGCCGCCGCCCTCAGCGAAACCAAACCCGCCCCCGAATACGCCTACCTCCCCATCCCCGAAAAACGCGCCATCCGCACCATCCTCAAGGCTACCCTCCCCGACTTTCCGCAGGATGCTGTTTCTCCCGCAGTTATTGGAAACAAGCGATGAGTCACTTCGGTTCGCAGCAAAGGTGCATCTGGCACCATCACAAACCCGGTATCTCGGCAGGCACTCCCAGCACTGCTCCAGTGTCTGCTTCATCTGGAGGAAAAAACCCAGAACTGCCGTTGCTGCCGTATAGTATGTCCGTGTTCGGGAGTGCAGACTTGAGCAAAGCCATGGTTTGCTCGGTGACCTTTGGACAATCGTAGATGTAAACCGATTTCAGCGACGCAAGCCCCTTGAGTGCGTCGAGGTTTTCGATCAAGTCACATTCTCGGAGATCGAGTTCCGTCAGACTTTTGAGCCCTTCGAGCCCAGCCAGCTTTTTGAGTGCGCGGCATCCGCTGAGATTGAGTTTATTCAGTCTGGTGAGTCCCGACAAACCAGTCACTTCTCGCAATGACGCACATTTGGAGAGGTCGAGTTCTTCGAGCGCCATGAGACTTTTCAGCCCGTTGAGTTCTTCGATCCCGCTGCACTCAGTAAGCCGGAGACTTTTCAGCGCCGTAAAACCCTTGAACATGTCCGTGCTCTTCACGCTGGGGCACTTGTCAAACGAGAGGTATTCGAGCGAGGCAATGCCCTCGATGGCATCTACGCTTTCAAGTTCCGGACAATCCGAGAGGTCAATGTCTCTGAGGGAGGAGAGCCCCTTGAGAGGACCCAGATTTCGCAACTTTTTGCATCCAATCAGTGTGAGTGACGACAAGGCCGGAAGGCCTTTAAGGCCATCAATATTCTGAAGTGATGCGCAATTCGTCAGAAAAATGTGTTCCAATGCGGGCAGGTCTTTTAGTCCATTTAGATTTTGCAAAGACTCGCACCCTTCAATGGATATCGAAGTCAGCGATGTGAGACCCTTCAGCGCATCCAAATTCTCCAACGAAGGACAATAGTTGGGTTCCGGCATGCCTTGCATCGCCATTCCACACATGCCTTCGCGCGAAAGATGGATTGCTGTGGTTTGCAATCGGTGAAGCGCATGAGCAATGGCGTCGAAATTCCGGAGGCTTGCTATCTTTTCGCCAGCGCCCTCGCCAAAACCCTGCCCTAAATAATCTCCCGTGCCCGATGCCTGCCATTTGCTTGGCTGGAAAAGCACATGCCAGTCTTCGCGAGCGTCCTCCCAGATGCTTCCTCCCGTCCAGAAACCTGCTTCTTCAAGTTTGCGACGCGCAAGATAGCCGGTAAGAATATGTCCGGCTATTGGTGCGATTGTGGCAAACGCAACGATGAAGATGATAATCCGCCAGCGCCATTGCCGCTGTAGGGGCTCGTTTGTTTCCGATGAGGTTGGAGATGTCATTAGCAGCGGGTCGGTTCTCTGGGTGCTAATAGATGCAGAATGCAAAGAGATTATTCATTCCTCGGCTCCTCGAAAAGATGACAGAGCGATTATCTGACTAATGGCTACTTCTCCGCAGCAGGAGGTGCGGGCGAGGATGGCGCATCAACGATGGGCTGGTCTCCCATCAACTTCGCAAGTGTGGGCTCGACGGCTTGCACCCATGCCTCGGCTCCGGCGGGGCTGGGATGGAGAAGGTCCCACATGAGGTCGGTGTTGATGGTGCCGTCGGGGCGCAGGAAAACGTGGTTCACATCGAGCCAAAAGACATGTTCGCCGTCGGCGAGTTGTGCAGTGAGTTCTCCGGCGCGGCGGCAGGTCTCGACGCACTGGGCGGAGGAATTGAATGCGGGCGGGCTCACACCTTTCTCGGCATCGCCGCCTCGCGGGAAGATGCGCAGCACAAGAATCTTTGTGGCCGGATGGCGCTGGCGGATGAGTTCGACGATGGCCTTGGTGCCCGCGAAAATCTGCTCCGCAGTGTGAACTTTGTGGAAATGCCGGTCGTCAGAATTGTTCGTGCCGATAAGCAGCATCACGACCTTGGGCGACTTTGCAAAATCGAGTTCGCCGTTTTGCAGATTCCACAAAATCTCCTCGGTGCGCTGGCCGTTCATGCCGAGATTAATGGCGTGGCGTGGCTCGAAGTGGCGCTTCCACACGGCGGCATTCGGCGCGTATTTGCCATCGTTCATTTCGCCCACCGAATGCACGATCGAGTCGCCGATGAGCACGAGGTCGAAGCTTCCCTCCTTCACCGCCTTCACCTTTTCCTCGTGGCGCGGATTGCCATTCTTCTTCGGAAAATCCGCATCCCCCACGACAGGCTCGGCAAAGAGCAGCGAGCCGATGCTCAGAAAAACGACGGTGGAGATTTTTGCGATGCTGGTCATGTTAGAAAGAACCTCAATGTTCACCATCACTTGGATGGCGAGAAATGTGCAGCAGCTTTTTTAGAAAAGCTGCTGTTGCTAAAATGGATGTTCTCATCTGACGAATGCAGTCCCCCAATATCGTTTTGCCAAGGCAGCGGGCACTCGCTTCCGTCCGCACATCATGCCGACCTTTGTTCTCGCCATCGCGCTTTTGCTCGCACCGTTTTTATTTCCGGCGGCTGCGTTGGATGCGACCTCTCCAATACCTGCGACGGTATCGGTGCCCACCGCGAACACATCGAGCAGCACTGTAAAGAGCGATCAGCCGCAGATGCTCACCCCGCCGGAGGTGTGGAGCAGCTACGATCCCGATGCCGGTGCAATGGAGGAAGAGGTTCTCAAGCGATGGACAACGAAGAATGCCGCCTACAAAGCGATTTACTTTTCGGCCTATATCAACGGCGAGACCGTTCGCGTTTATGGCATCTATGCGGAGCCGTTGAACGTGCAGCCGGGCAGTCGGCTTCCGGCGATGATGCACTTGCACGGCGGTGGGCAGACCGTGAGCGAGCCTTGGCTGGATGAATGGGCGGCGCGCGGTTATGCGGGGCTGAGCTGCAACTACCATGGCGAATGGGAAAACCGGAAAAGATTTACGATTTTCCCGCCTGCACTGAAGCAGGGGAACCACAAACACTCCGACACGCTGCAAATGGCCACCCGGCCAAACGTGCGCGTGTCTTCGTGGTATATCTGGTCGGCACTCGCGCGCCGCTCGCTGTCTTATCTGCGCACGCAGCCGGCAGTGAATCCCGAACGCATCGGGGCCTTTGGCGTATCCATGGGAGGCACGACCATGTGGTCGTTTGCGATGGACGCGCGTCTCAAGGCGGCCTGCGCCATCTATGGATGCGGGTGGAATCGTTACTACCGTTACACGCCGCGCTTCGATCCGACGACAAAGACACCAGCCATGACCGACGATGACCGTGTGTGGCTGGCTGGGATGTCACCCGAAGGCTGTGCGCCTTTCAATAAGTGCCCGATGTTGTTTCTCAGCGGGAGCAACGACACCCACGGCAACATGGACCGCGCCTACGAAACTCTGGCGAGGCTGCCGCAGGATATTGAGCGTCGGCAGTCATTCACGCCGCGCTTCTGCCACCACATCGGAGCCGAATCCGCCCTCGATCTTTTTCTTTGGATGGATCGATGGCTGAAAGACGGCCAGGCCTGGCCCGCCTCTCCCACGTTGAAAGTTTCGCTGGGTGCGGACGGAATTCCCGTAGCGATACTCCACGCCGACAAGACGGACGACGTGGAGAAAGTGGCGATCTATTACGCAGTCAAAAATCCGCGCCCGATGAGCCGCAACTGGCGCAGTGCAACAGCCGTGCCTTCGGCGCAGGGCTGGCAGGCGGCGCTGCCCGTGCTCGACGCGAGCGACTATCTTTTTGCCTACGCGAATGTGCTCTACAAATCGGGCGTCCAGCTTTCCAGCAATGAGGAAGCAATCATCCCTTCGTCGCTCGGCGCAGCACGCGCGACCGATGCCGCTTCCAACGTCCTTTACAGCGGAGCGGACGGGCCCGGAATGTGGGCGACCAACTCGCCGTGCGTGGATCCCGTGCCGCCGAGTGATGTCCCCGTCGCCGTTCGTCCGGCAGTGGGGCCGGACGGGAAAGCGGGCTTCACCGTCATCCCCTATTTATCGCCAATCACCTATCAACCCGGAGATCCAAAATGGCGCGCTCCCAAGGATGCCGGAATCTCTTTCCGAATCGCCACCGCCAAACCACAAACATTCAAGGTCGTCGCCTACGAAGACTATGCATGGCCGGGCGAGCGAATCTACGAAGCCCAAGTCACTCTTGAGGGACAGCCGGACTGGCAGACCGTGACGCTATTCGCCAAAGACTTTCATCAGAAAAAGCCGGACGATTCAACTGGTCCAAGCCCGGCGAACTTCACGCAATGTCAGGCTCTGGAGTTTGCCGCCACATCGTGGAGCGACAAAAATCTCGTCTTCACGGATGTGCAGTGGGTGACGAAGTAAGCGAACCGCCCTTCCTCGTCACAATAAGTCACGAAGCACGTTGCCTGAGAACCAGACGCATCACCAATCCTCTGCAAAGTAAATGACTTCATTACGCGTTCGGCTGATTACAACACCCCGACTATCACCGTGGTTCCATTGAAAATCTTCGCCGGGGCGAGATGCGCGAGCATGGAAAATGAATATCCGGTAGTCTGGCGGGAAGTCTTGGCCTTTGTTGTTAGTCGTGTGAAAGCTGGTGCCCGGAAGCCCATCCTTTTGTTCTTCGACGAGTTTGAAAGCATCTCCTCCATCGTAAAATGCTTTTGCTTGCTTGGTGGCATCCTTAAAGATTCCAGCCACCATCGCAGGAGGCAGGGTCAGTCGAACTTGAAACCAGCCGCCGCCCTGAAGGAAACCGGGAAAAGCGGAGAGCTTTTTTGCAGAGGCCTCCGTTGAAATAACCTTCGGAAAATGTTCGACGAGACCTCGTTTCTGCCACTCTGCAAGCAAGGAGGAATATTTTTTGAATCGGGTCTCTTCGTTGGGCGGCTCAAGAGCCCAGGCAAAGCTGAGGAGAAGTAAGAGGCAGGACGCCCCCAACATCATTTTCCATCCTGGAATCATTCCTGACATTTGTGAGCAAGCGCGTTCTTTCCGAACTTAAAACTTGGACTTAAAGCTGTCCCAGATTCCGGGGCTCTTCTTTTCCGCAGCACCGGGAATCGTGATGCTCTGGCCGGCGCGCAGCTTTCGCTCGTCGGTGATGTGATTGGCGCTCTTCAGCGCGTCCACGGTCACTCCGTATCGCTTCGCAATCGCGCCGAGCGTCTCGCCTTTGGCGACGACGTGCGTGCTGCCCGTTGCGGGCGTTTGTTTCGTCTTGTGAGGCGCCGCCTTTGCGACGGGTGCCGCGTGTCCCACCTCGCGATTCTTCACGTAGTCTTTCAGCGCGGGATCAATCTGCACGATTTTGTCCGCCAGCTTTTCGTCCGCCTCGGCGTAAGCAGCCCGCACCCGTGCATCCCGCAGCGCAATCTTCCTCACCTGCTGATACTCCTGCTCCATGTTGGCCGCAGCGTGCAGCGCAGGCGTGGCGGTGAAAACGACGAGTGATGCGAAGCGCGGGAATTTGCAGAACATACCGGCGAATTATCAGCCCAACGCCAAAGAAGCAAGGCAGTGACCGTGCGACGACCGCGAGTTCATCGCTATTGGTGGCTCATTGCTACTCTTTCGGGATGGGACTCATCCCGAGCAAAACGATGAAGCTCTGCAATGAGTTGGGCCATCCAACCGGCATGATGCGCTGCCTTCCGCCATCGAACTCGATCTCTCCGCAATTAAAGCAAATCTCCAAAATCGTGATTTTGCCATCTTTGCGAAGAAATTCTACACGATGGTGAGGCGAAAAAATGCACATCTTGTGAACCTTGCCACTATAGTCACGAGAGAGCGAAAATGCTTTGCACAGCCGTGAGACTTCACCAGCGGAAAGTGTGACTGTGCGATAAATCTTCTCTTTATATTCCTTCTCGGTCTCGAATTGAGGGTCAAATGGGTCTGAATGCTCGACCACTTTAATGCTTGTTGAGTCTGCTGCCGCAGAAAGAAGAGCACTGCGCAGTGACCATCCGCGTTTGAGTGGCAAGATGCAGCCCAGCACTGCAATCACCGCGACGATCAAAACCAGAAGGACGAGAAAGAGGTAGATAAATTTACGCTTCATCGTTCTTAGGCCAACATCTGATTAAGCTGGCGGCAGGTGTGATTTGAGTCGGGATAACTCGTGTGAGGGGCTGCATAGGACGAAACGTGGTGGACGGGCGCATCAGGCGTTAACCGGGAAAGTGATTGGGCTAGGCGTCCTGTCGAGAGGCTATTTTTCTCGCGACAGGACGCTGAGTCGCAAAGAAGTGGAAGGGTTGCCTCGCACAGAGTTCACGGAGTGTCCTTAGCGAGCGGCGGCTTTTTTTACGGCGTCTATGATGGCGCGGTCGTCGTCGCCGTGGTCGCGCACGAGCTGGAGGAATTGCGGCAGGGTCATGCGATGTTTGTGCAGGAAGGGGCGGTCGCCGGCGCAGCCATACATGAGGTCGGGGTTCATCTCGCCGCGGAGTTTGATGCGCGCTTTCGCGATGAGCCGTGGGAGCCATGCGATGCCGTCCACCTCGGCGGATTTTGCGGGAAGCTCGGACATGGGGACGATGCGACCGGAGGTTTTGCCGTGCATGACGTTGAGGAAGTATTCGCGGCGAATCGCGACGACGGCGAGCGCGGTCTCGAAATCCAAGTCATCGTAGCCGAGCGAGTCGTCGACGAAATCGAACAACTCCTGCGCAGTGCAGCCGATGGTGGCGAGAAATGCGACATCCCCCGGCGAGAACATCGTGTCCGCCGACTTGCGCCCCGCTCTCCACGCCGCGACGCCGCGATTCCACACTGCGAGAAATTCCTTTTTCCAGTCTTCGTTCATAGGCCGTGGAGCGTAGAGATGCGCAGCACGGCGGGTCAACGCTTCCGCAGGCTCAGCGCGAGCCGAAGTAAAAGAGCATCAGCGCAAGCGGGAGGACGTCGAGTTTGTCTGCAAAGGGGAATGTTTGTTGCCAGCCGAAAATCTGGACGACGATGGCGAGCGCGACGGCAAACAGTGTGACGAACGCCCTCAAATCCTCAAACCACGAGATGCCGGAGGATGGGTGCCTTTTTCCCCACCAGCTCGCGATGGCGCCAAACCAGATGCCGAGGAAATACGAGCCGACGCTGATGAAAACCGGCAGCGAAACGGCGTCGAACAGACGGCCTTTGCGCTGGAGGTAAATCCCGAGACCGATGAAGGAGAGCACGATGATTGTCCGCAGCGAGTGTCTCGGCAGGTTGAGCGGGTTGGTGTCGTCCTCCAGATTGATTTCGTCTTTCAGCCGCTCGCGCAGCTCCGGCGACATCGGGACGAAGCGACGGTGCGCGAAGTAATGCGCGAGCACGATCATGAGCGATTCAAACCACAGCAGACCCACGCGCACTCCCCGCGCAGTCTGCGTGACGATGAAGCCGACGGTCATCAAAGTCAGCAGCGCGCGAATGCTACCAGGCGGAAGGCCCAGCGTTCTTCGCGTCTGCGGCTTCGAGAATAATGCGGGGATGCTCATCGCATGATGACGCCAGTTTTCAACTCCATCACTCCGCTATATATCCAGCTTCTCTGCATCGGGCTTGGGCGTTCCAACCTCCTCATCCAGCAACGTCGCACGTTGGTGCAGGATGCGATCCAATTGTCCCCAGTGGAACCACAGGCCGATGATGTTTTCGTAGCGCTTTATGACCGTCTGGTGATTGTCCACCGCGAGAAGGTCGCCGCCGCCAAAGCCGAGCAGCGTTTCGAGCACATCGCGATATTTCGTGACGAAGCGCAGGCCGGAGCGGTCGGTCAGCTCGGAGCCTTCGCCGAAATGAAACTCGGCGATTTCGTTCGGGCTGAATTTCTTTTTCCGATTGAAGCACATCTCGAAGAGCGACGAGACCCACGGAATCATCAGCAGCCAGCAAAGTGCGGACACGGTGCCGTGATCGTATTTCGGATCGAGCTCCGCGAAGTATTTCAAAATCGTCCCGAGGATTACGACGTTGTGCAGGCTCTCCATGTATCTCGCGAAGAGCCAGAGCACGGCGAAGACGAGCGTGCAGAGCAGGAGTTTTTTCAGGCTCAAGTCGTGGATGATCGCGATGAAGGTATAGACGAGCACGAAGATGAACACCCACGCGGCGAAACGTTCGTTGAGAATGTTGGGTGCAAGCACGTTCAGCAGAAATCCCGTCGCGATTACGAGCCACAAATAGAAGGCGGGCGGTGCGGAATAGACGACGATCTCGTCAATCTTCGTGCGCCCGCGCACCAGTCTCCCCACGGCCACGAAGGGTGACGCGATGACGCGCCCGTTTTCGCAAAAACCCGGACCTTTGTAGTCGTGTGCTCTGGAGGCTTATCAGGCGATACCTTCGGTTCTTGTGAGTCGGACATGGTTATTGGCGAAGCAAGTAGCCGCGAAGCACCTCCGATTCAAGCTCGCTACTTATCGGGAGAAATTTCCTTTACCATCCGTCTGGGAAAGAGTCGTGACACTGCTTTTGCAAATTGCATCTTCTTCCACTCCAAAACATGAAACCGAAGCTCCTGCATCCTCTCCTAGCCTCCATTCTATGGTTTGCGTGCCCCTCGCTTTTTGCGTGGGAGCCGGGCACTGGGGAGATGGAGAAAACGATCAAGTCTGGCGATTTCAGCGGGTATTTTTCCGAGGCAACGAAGTGGCTGAATACGAAGGCACCGACGGGGGATGCGGAAAAGATTGCGGAGGCGGCGCAGGGCGGATTGTTCAAGGATGCGGCGCTGGCGACTGCGCTGGATCAGCGGCAGTTGATTGCAAAGTGCGGTGCGGACAAGCTTGGGGCGTTTGCGAAGGCGGATGCGGGGAATCAGGCGTTCCTCGCGTGGATGATGAAGAGCGCGGAGGTGATGGATCTTTTGCTCGAAGGCGGCGAGCCCCGCGACAAGGACTACATCGGTGCGCTCGGCGTGCTGAAAAATATCACGGATGCCGATCCTGATGCGCGCAAGGCAATGCATCTGCGTATGGCGCTGGGCACGGCGCTCGCGCACGCGAAGCCGACGAAGGCTTTTCAAGGCAACGAAACCATAGACCCGGTAAAGCGCTATCTACATTTCAAGACGGCGCAGAAGAATGGCGAACTGACTCCGGTGTTCGACCAACTGCGTGTATGGGAATACGCGAAGGTGCTGAATTGCGATGGCTCGGATGCGGATATCGAATGGGCGCGTGCGATGTTGAAAACGATGCGACCCGAGCTGGTGCGCGAGGCGCGCTACATCGCGATGGTGTCAGAGGTGCAATACACGACTTCCAATTGGGGGCCGATGCCTCACACGTTTGCGACCGTGCTCAATGGCGGTGGAAAATGCGGGCCGCGCGCGTGGTTCGGACGCTTCATCAATCAGGCGTTCGGCGTTCCCGTGTGGGGCGTGAAGCAGCCGGGCCATGCAGCGGTGGGCTTTCTCGGCAATGAAGGCTGGAAGGTGAAGCTCGGTCGTGGATGGGATCACTCGACGTGGGACGGGATGAGGGGGACGCAGTTTCTGGAAATCGTGAAGGCGCGCGATCACATGCAGGATTTCTCGCAGGCGGAGCACTTGCGCTGGCTGGCCGATGCGATGACGGCGAAAGAGCAGGCAGCGGCTCTCAAGGGCGCGGCGGAAATCGTGACGAAAAATCCGAAGGGGCCGAAAACTTCGCTCAAGCTAACGGCTCCGAAATATCCTACACCACAGGCGGAAAAGCCATGGACGCCGGTGCAAGGCGTTCAGCATCTCGTGGCGGTGGATTTCACCAAGGGCACCAACGCCCAGCGCAGGGAGTCATTCGACTTCGGCAAGCAGGCGTATTTTCAAAAGAACTCCGAGGGCTCGGTGGAATACAAAGTGAACATTCCGAAGGACGAGACCTATGGCATCACGCTCGGCCATGCGACGGCGAACGGAAGTTGCCGGGTGCGCATTTACGTCGGCGACCAAAAGATTGGCTGGATGCATTTGAAGAATACGAAGGGTCTGTGGGGGCAGACGAATGAAGTGGATTTCGCGCTACCCAAAACAGACACGCTCCGTTTCGTATTTCCTTCGCAGCGCGCGGTGGTGGTGAAGTGGATCGAGTTGAAAGCAAAAGGAGCCGCCGCGCCGACGAAGACGGAAGCCGAACCCGAAAGCAAGCCAGCGGTGAAGGAAGCCGACCCCAACAATCCCGACGACAAGGACGACCAGTAGGTTGCAGAAAAAAGGCACCTCCCGCTTTCGCGAAAGGTGCCCTTTGAATTCGAGTTGCGCTTGGGATTACTGAGCGGCTTCGGTCTTTTCACCAGCAGACTTCCAACCGGAGATACCGGCGGACATGTGCTTCACATTGGTGTAGCCGAGTTCCTTCGCGGCCTTGGCAGCGGCGGCGTAGGCTCCGCAGCTCGGGCCACCGCAGTAGGCGATGACGAGCGCGCCTTTGTCGGCAGGCAGTGCTTTGGCGAGGTCGACCTTGACGGCGGCGAAGCTCACTGCGGTCGGAACGTGACCGGCCTTGTAGGAACCGGCGCCGTTCACATCAATGATGGTGGCTTTCTTTGCTTCGATGGCGGCTTTGACTTCCGCGACACTGATGTCGGGGAATTCGCCGGCGAATACGGTGGCGGAGCAGAAGAGCGCCGCGATGAGTGTGATGATGGATTTCATGCTGTGTGTGTTTGTGTGTTGGTTTTTTGCTTTTCCCCGGCATTGCTGCCGGACTTTGAATCAACCCGTCAAGTCCCGCTTAGTAGCGGGAAATTCGCGCGTTGTTCGGAATCTCAGACAATAGAAGGCGCGTTTTCATTCACAACTTTTTCGTTGTGACGTTATGCGAGCAGCGCCTTCACCACGTTGCCGCTCACATCGGTGAGTCGGTAATCGCGGCCCTCGCGGCGGAAGGTGAGCTTTTTATGATCCACGCCGAGGAGGTGGAGCATCGTGGCGTGGAAGTCGTGCACATGCACGCCGTCGCGCACGATGTTGTAGCCGAAATCATCGGTCTCTCCGAAAACGAACCCCGCCTTGCTCCCACCGCCAGCCATCCAAATCGTGAAGCAACGCGGATGATGGTCGCGGCCAAAGTCGTTCGCTTTGATGGCACCCTGCGAGTAGGCGGTGCGGCCAAACTCGCCCCCCCAAATCACCAGCGTGTCTTCGAGCAACCCGCGTTGTTTCAAATCCATCACCAACGCCGCGCTCGCTTGATCGGTCTCTTTGCACTTGGTGCGGATTCCTTTCGGAAGACCACCGTGGTGATCCCAATCGCGGTGATTGAGTTGAATGAAGCGGCAGCCGCGCTCTGCGAGACGGCGTGCGAGCAGACAGTTGTTTGCGTAGGAGGATTGTCCGGGCACCGCACCGTAAAGGTCGAGCGTTTCCTTCGATTCCGTCTTCAAATCCATCAGCTCCGGCACGCTCGATTGCATACGGAATGCGAGTTCGTAGTTTTCAATCTGCGCGTTGATGGCCGGGTCACCGAGCGCGCCCAGCGAAAGACGGTTGAGGTCATTGGTGGCGTCGAGCAATTCGCGGCGCGCACCGGCATCCACTCCGGGTGGATTCGAGAGATAAAGCACTGCATCGTTACCGCTGCGGAACTGACAGCCGCCGTGCTGCGCAGGCAGGAATCCACTTCCCCAATAGCGCGACTGCAACGGCTGCCCGCCGCCGCCGGAATTCATCACCACATACGCGGGCAGGTCCTTATTATCGCTGCCGAGGCCGTAGCTCAGCCATGCGCCCATCGTGGGGCGACCCGGCTGCTGGTTGCCGGTTCCGAAAAATGTAACCGCCGGATCGTGATTGATCGGGTCGGTGTTCAAAGCCCGAATCCAGGTGCATTCATCGGCAATCTTGCTCGTGTATGGCAGTAACTCGCTCATATCCATGCCGCAATTGCCATACTTCGAAAACTTGAACGGGCTGCCCACGCAAAAGAGATTTTTCTGCCCGCTCGTCATGCCCGTGATGCGCTGGCCCTTTCGCACCGAATCCGGCAAATCCTTCCCCGTCATCTCCGTCAGCTTCGGCTTCGGATCAAAAAGATCGAGATGCGAAGGCGCGCCACTTTGGAAAAGATAAATCACGCGCTTGGCCTTCGGCGCCCAGTGCAAATTCCCCAGCGACCCGGGCACGCGTATTCCCCCGACCGTCCCGGCCCCGAAGGCATCGGGCGTCATGAGTGAAGCGAGCGCAAGGGCGCCGAGGCCCGTGGTGCTTTGTTGCAGAAAGGCGCGGCGGTTTAAGAGGCGAGCAATTTCGTCGTGCATAGTTGAAAGGTGCGTCGAAATAACCTTTCGCGCAAGCCGTGCTTAGAAACTGCGCGAAGGATGCGCATTGCCTGACTTCACAACCGATATGCGGAGACACCGATCAAGGTTCCGACGACGCCGAGGGCGAGGGCGATGAACCACAGCAGGCGCCAGCGCGAAAGAATGGAAACGCTGGCGATGACGATGGCGATTTGCAGCGCGAGCGAAGCCATGTCGCAGTAGTCGTTGATTTTCGAGCCGCGCTCGGCGTTCTTCTGCGCCTCTTCGGCGTGGGCTTTGATTTCGCCCTGCTCGGTCTTGTAGCGCTCCACGTCCGCCTTCAGACGCTCGACGGTTTTTGCGATGTCGGCGTTCGCGTTCTGCGCCGGGGTGAGCAGGGAGAGCATCTCGCTTTCCGAAGAGGCGACGGTGCCCTTGATGCCCTTGGCCTGATAGTAGGCCCATTGGTTGGCGGCCTCGTTGGTCTGGATGATGGCGTCGGTCTTGGCGTTGTCGCCCTTGTTGCCGATGACGCTGAGCGCGACGGCGAGGGCGGCGATGCTGATGGCGACTTGTTTCTCGAAGGGGTCCTTGGCCTCTGGAATTTCGGGTGCTTCTGGCATGGCTGCGCTCCTACTTTAAAACCAACGATAGAGGAAGAAATAGACGAGCACTCCGGTGACGCTGACGTAGAGCCAGATCGGGAAGGTGACTTTTGCCCAGCGGCGATGCTGCTCGAAGCGCGCGGCGAGTGCGTGGCGCATGGTGATGATGGCAAGCGGCGGCACGGCTATCGCGAGAATGATGTGCGTGATGAGCATCGTGTAGTAGATGCCGCGCCATGCACCGGTGCCGGGGAATGGCGTGTGCACGCCATGGACGAGAATTTTGTGCGCGACGTAGCAGATGAGGAATATGCACGAGACGACAAACGCTGCGCCCATGAGCATTCCGTGGGCTTTTTTGCGCTCGGCTTTGATGGCGGCGATGCCAGCGATGAGGAGGACTCCGGCGGTGGCGTTGAGGCTGGCGTTGATGGCTGGTAGATCGGATACGGTCATGACGAAATGGAATGCGTGCTACTCGGCGAGCAGGCGCTTGATGTCGGCGATGAGGCGCTGGCGGTCTTTCTCCGCCGTTTCGGCGATGCCGTCGTAGTAAGCGCGGATGGTGCCGGTTTTATCCACGAGGACGAGGCGGGTGCTGTGGATAAATTTGTCGGCAACGCTGATGGCGTCGGGCTGCTCGACGAGTGCAAGTTTGAAGCCCTGGATGCTGAGGTCGAAAATGGAGCCGTGCTCCCCGGTGAGAAAAGCCCAGCGGTCGTCGGCCTTCATTCGCGCGGCGTAGTCGCGCAGTGCTTCCGGTGTGTCGTTTTTGGAATCGGTGCTGATGGAAACGAAGCGAACGCCGGGTTCATCACGGAATGCCTGATGCACTTTGCCCATGCTGTTGCTGAGGGTGAGGCAGGTGCCGATGCAGTTGGTGAAAAAGAAATCGGCGACCCAGACTTTGCCGCGGAGGCTGGCTGAGTCGAAGGGCTGTCCGCTGCGCTCGGTAAGCGTGAATTGCGGGACGGGATAGAGCTTGGGAAGCGGCTTGGGTGCTTCGCCACAGCCAGCGAGCAGAAAGAAAAGGAGTGTGCAGAGCCCGATGCCACGGGCGGCGTGTTTGGATTCCGGCGTCATGCTTTCGTGAAGACCATGAGGCCGAGGATGAGCGGGAGATAAATGATGCTGGCGAAGAAGAGGCGCCGCGCGACGGGACGCGAGCGGTCGGCCCAGAAATGCACTGCGGCGAGGAAGAAAATGCTATTCAGCACGAGTGCGCCGCCGAGGTAGTTGCCTCCCGCCTGTCCGGCGTTGAATGGCACGAGCGTGACTGCTGTGAGCAGCAGCGTGAAAATAAATGCGGTGACTGCGGTAGGAACACCGGTGTTGTCGTCGCGCTTGAGCATGACGAGTCCGGCGGCGCGGTATTGGTCGCGATACATCCACGCGATGGCGAGGAAGTGCGGCATTTGCCACGTAAACAGCACGCCAAAGAGCACCCATCCCCCAAGCCACGCATGCGGTTCGGCGGCGACCCATCCGACGAGTGGAGGAATCGCACCGCTCACCGCTCCGACGATGGTGCACCATGCGCTGACGCGTTTCAGCGGCGTGTAGATGAGGACGTAGATGACGATGGTGCACGCGGCGAGAACTGCGCTGATGGCGTTCACGGCGAGCCAGAGCCACGCACTGCCAATCACACCAAGCGCGATGGCGATGAAGAATGCCGCGCCTTTTTTCATGCGGCCCGCGACGATGGGGCGCGATGCAGTGCGCGCCATGAGGGCGTCCACTTTCACTTCCCAAAGTTGATTAAACGCAGCGGCACTGGCGGCGCAGAGCGCGGTGCCTAGCATCGCTTGCAAAAGACGGAGCAATTTGATTTCGCCTGGTGCACCCATCCAGTAACCGACAAACGTCGTGATGAGGACGAGGAGATTAAGCCGCGCCTTCGTGAGATCGAGCAGGTCGGCGAGGATGCCGGGTTCGGCGCTCGCGTGCGGGACTGTGGCGGCGGCTGGCTCGCTCATGGTGATTTATGCAGCGACCGTCTGCGTGCCGGGCCGGCTTGTGCGTGCGGCGAGCATGGCGATGGTGGCGCAGATGAGCGCGCCGACGATGACGTGGGTGTTCGTGATGTGCGACTGGCGACCGCGCCAGATGACGAGGACACCGAGGATGAATTGCAGCACGATCATCGTGAGCAACGCCTTTGCCGGAGTCGTGAGGAACGTCTCGCCCTTGGCCTGCTTTATGATCCCGATGCTCATCCCGATGATGTGACCCGTGAGCAAAATCGGGAGGATGCGCGTGTGGAGAAAATGAATCATCAACTGGTGGCGAAGCGCGCCATCACCAGTGGCCCATGAGTCTGGCCAAAGACCTCCAGTCGCTTGCGCGGATGGCCACGAAGGAATCAGTAGGCCGAGATTGCGATGGCGGAGATATGCCGCGCAAGCGAGCTGTGCAAAATAGAGCAACTGCGCTGCAATCGCCATGCGGTGAAACTTCGAGAGCTTAGCGTGTGGATGACGCGCGCAGATTTCACCCCAAGTCGGGCAGAGACGCACAGCGATGACGACCATCAACGCGAGGAAAGCCTGAGCAAAAACGCCGTGGAAGGTGCGAAGGTTTGTGGCTGCCGCAATACTGCCTGCCGTTTCCAGGGAAACTCTCAGCGAACCAAATACAGCCTGTGCACAGACTGCGACAAAGGCGACGAGCACCAGCCAGTGATTGGCAGTGATCGGGTGCCCGCTTTTTTTTGCCCGCACGATGGCGATAATGACGAAGACTGCGGCTGCGGGCCAGTAACGGAAATGCGCCAGTGCATTTCCATCCAGACCAAGCGAGTGCCCCAGCGGCCCAGCGATTCCGATGACTACGAATGCGATGGCAAGGCCGAGCCATTCCCACCAAAACCACGCGCAGAGAATCGCGGTGAGCGTGGCGACGGTGATGGCGAGCAAGCGGTGTCCGTGTTCAACGGTCTTTGCAAACTCCGTAGTCCATCCCGCTGGATTGAGCGCGCCATCCGGTGCGTGCGGTGCCGTGGCGATGGCCATGCCGGAGCCGCTGGTGGTGACTATCGCGCCAACGAGAATGAGCAGGAGCGTTGCGAGGACGCAGAGTTTCGCGAGGCGCGGGAGCCAGAGATTGTTTGTTGGCGTTTCCATAGAAGTTGCGGACTTTAGCTGCCGAAATCCTCACGGGAAGGCAGTTGTTTGGTCATTCATAAAATGACGCTTTATGATAAAGCTAAGCGCTCAAACGGAGCGCAGCTCTGTTTCACTGAAAAAAGACGCAGAGCTTGGTGGTGCTACGGTTTTTCTACGTGCTCGGCAGCGTGCTCTTTTTGCTCAGCAGCGGCCTTTTCCTTCTGGGCCTTCAACTCTTCCGAATACGACTTGAGTTTGCTTTGTGTGAGTTCGCGCTGGCTGGCATACCACTCGTCGAAATCCTTCTGATCCTCGACGCTGTAGGTCGCGACCATTCCGGGATGACCGGTGCCGCAAAGCTGAGCGCAGATGATTTGCCAGTTTCCCTTTTCAATTGGGCGGAACCACTGCGGCGCCTCGGTGCCCGGTGTGGCATCCTGCTGGATGCGCATCTGGTGAAGCGCGAAGCCGTGGATGACATCCAGCGAACTGACGCGGACAACGGTGGCCTTGTTGAGGACGAGGTGCATGTCGCTAGTAACGACTGCGTCGTCCTTGCCTGCTTCGTCTTCGGGATCGAGACCGAGATCGTTCATGCCCGCCTTGATGAAGCGAGTATTTTGACGTCCGAATTTCCCATCCGGTCCGGCGTAATGCACGCGCCATCCGAACTGATAACCAATGGCGCGAATCTTCAGCGCGTCGGTTTTTTCACCCTGCGGAATTTCATTCACGCGCTTGCCCCAGAGCGGAAGCCCGAAACCGAGCAGGATGATGGCTTCGATAATGACAACACTGACTTCGATGTGTGTGGAAACGTGATTGCGAACACCGTGATAGTCGGCCTTTGGATTGCGGGACTGGTGGAAGCGGAAGATCGTGTAGAGGAAGTAGCACGACCAGCCCACGAATAGGATCAGCATGAACCAGTGGCAGAAGTTCAGCATGTGGTCGATCTCCTTGCCGTGCTCCGAGGCATTGGGGAGCATCCCCATGAGTTTGTTCAGATCGAAGTAGTCAGACAGTGCTGCGAGCATAATGGTGTTCGTCATTTGAGGCGATTGTGGTGCCAGAGAAAATAGGCGGTGGCTCCGGTTGCGATGAAAATAAACCCAACCAGCGCAAGCAGGCACCAAAGAACGGAGTTGGAAGCGTAGGCGGTCTTGGCGTCGTCGCTTCCCATGCAGACTGCACACGCATTTGCGTTGGTGGAAAATGCCGCAGCGAGCGCTGCTGTGATGACAAGACGGGCGCTCATAGAGTGAGGCTGCGTGTTTTTTTCAGGAACCAAATGCCGTAGATTGGAAGCATCCCTGCGGCGACAGCGAAGGCGTAGCTGAACTGCGGCGTCACATCATTGTCAAAGCACCACCATGAGACGCCTGCGCAAAGCAGCGTGCTGAGGATGATGAAGCAGATGTGGAAGATTTTCAGCGACACGGTGGTTTAGTGCTGTGTGAATGAAGTGCTTGGGATTGGATCCGAGTGAGCCAGCAGAAATAGCATGAGCAGGCAAAAGCAGAAGAAGAGTGTTAGCCCGAGTGGCTTCCAAATGGTGCTGCCCTCCTGCTTCAAGTGCATGAACCACGCGCCGACGAGGCAGACTTTGAAAGTTGCGACGATAAGGCCAACGGTGATGTTGATACCCATTCCGTGGACGCCAATGATGCCGAAAAGTTTGCGGAAGAGTGAGTATTCCGCAAAGTCGAAATAGGAAAGACCAACGGTGATGAGCGTGAACACGAACAAGGCTGCCCCAATGATGAGGTAGGGCTTCACATGGCTGAGCATGGAGCCGTGGTGCTCTTCGTGAGAATGCTCATCGTGTGCATGGCCGTGAGTCTCAGTGGGTTTTGTGGCGGTGTGTTCGGACATGGTTACAGCAAGTAGAAGATCGGGAATACGAAGATCCAGATAAGGTCAACGAGATGCCAGAAGAGGCCGGAAACCTCGATGCGGTTGCAGAGCTGCTGGTGGTTCGTATGGAAAAGCTTCGCGCCGCCTTTGATGGGCAGCCAGAAGTAGATGAAAACCAAGCAGCCGCCGAGAACGTGCAGTCCGTGCAGTCCTGTAATCATGAAATAGGTGGCGAGGTAGGTATTCAGCTTCGGAATGAGTGGCCCGTGACCGGCAACCAAATCGCGTTTATCAACGATGAAATGCTGATCTTCTTTTCCAGTCTCCGCATTTTTCACAGCATGGACGTTAGGGTTGTCCTTCAGGCCGAGTTCCGAAATGACGATCTGACCACGGGGCATGAAGTGTGCCTTGTCATTATCGGGATCATAGGGCTTGGCGTTCTCGGCATCCACGGCATGGATGCTGATGGTGTTCATCCTGTGGAGGATTGTCGCCTTTTTCTGCGGGTCCAAATTTGGTGCCTTCAGCGCCGCGATGTCTTCGTCACGCACCACAAGCTTCTTGAGCATCGCGTCCTTGATTTTGAGCAGATTAGCCAGTTTGGCTGGATTGTTTTCGTCTTTCCCGATTGCGAGAACGCCATCAAGCGCCGCTTCCTGAACATACGGAACACCTGCCGAAGCCATGGCGAATTTGTCGGTCTCTGTGTCGAGGTGGCCGCCAATGAAAAGGCGTGGATAACCTTTTCGCGCCTCGTGACCCTTTACGTCCCCCTGATTTTCGTTGCCGAGAATGGCTTCGTATTTATGGGCTGCGCCTTTTTGAACATAAGCACCGAAGTGGTGAAATTTGGCAGGCCACTCGTATGACAGTTTAATGGTGAGGAAGGCAAAACCACAAATCCATGTCGCGGCAAGCCAGGAGCGGAATGCCTTGTATTTCCGCATCTTGAGCGACTCCCATGAAAGGATGACGGTGACCGAGGAGGCGATCAGGACAAATGTGTTGAATGTGCCGACTGGAACGTTCAGCCAGCCGTGAGGCCACATCCAAGGTTCTGCGCCGAGGCGCATAAAAATGTAGCCTGCAAATAGGCCGCCGAAGAGCATCACTTCCGATGCGAGGAAGAGCCAGATGCCGAGTTTCGGATTACTGAGGCCCGTATCGGGACGGGGCCGGACTGTATATGGAATTTCCATGTTCTAAATGATGTCTCTTCAGGCGTGCGCAGGTGCCGCAACGGGCGCGTGAGCTGGCGGTGGCGTGTTGGTTGGTGGCTCGGATTGCGGCGAGTAGTCCTTGTCCGCACCGGGGACGCTGTATTCGTAAGGGCCGCGATAGACGACGATGTCCTTGATGAAGTTGCCGTGCGGCGGTGGTGTCGGCGTATCCCATTCAAGAGTCGTGGCGTGCCATGGGTTATCGCTCGGCACTTTCCTGCCGCGAATCATGCTCCAGCAGAAGTTGAATACGAAGATGAGTTGGATGGCTCCAAGCCACCATGCGGCTTTGGAGATAGTGATGTTCCAGTCCACCATGTTTTGTCCAACCGTGGAGACATACGCCGCCGCTCCGCCATCATACCAGCGGCGATGCATACCAGCCATGCCCTGAATAAACATCGGCGCGAACAAGCAGTTGATAGCAATGAGGGATCCCCAGAAATGCAGTTTTCCAAGAAACTCACTCATCATCCTTCCGGTCGCCTTGGGATACCAGTGATAGACCCCGGCGAAGATGGCGAAGATGGTGCCCGGCGCGATCACGTAGTGGAAATGCGCGATCACATAGTAGGTGTCATGCATGTATAGATCCACGGCGTTAAACGCGAGCGGGATGCCGGTGAGACCGCCGATACCAAACATCGGCAGGAAGGCGGTGGCGAAAAGCATCGGCGTGTTGAATCGAATCGAACCTCCCCACAGCGAAAGTAGCAACGCAGTGAGCAGGATGACCGAAGGCACCGAAATCAGGATCGTGGTGGTCTGGAAAAACGCGGACACTTTCGGGCCCATGCCCGTCATATACATGTGGTGCGCCCACACGATGAAGGACAGGAACGCGAGGACGAAGATGGCACCCACCATGGCTTTGTAGCCCCATATCGGCTTACGGGTGTTGCATGCGATGATCTCGGTAATCATGCCAATGCCAGGCAGGATGAGCACATACACCTCCGGATGCGCGAGGAACCAGAAGAGATGCTGCCACAAAATCGGTGAACCACCGCCGGAATACGTCGGAACATTTCCCGCCGCATCGTGAATGAGCGTGATATTCAGACCAGACGGCATGAAGAAGCTCGAACCGAATACACGGTCAAAGAGGTTCATGACTGCGGCAGATTCCAGCGGAGGGAAAGCGAGGAGCAGCAAGTAGGCGGTGATGAACTGTGCCCAGCAGAAAAACGGCAGACGCCCCCAAGTCATGCCCGGAGCACGAAGCTGGACAATCGTGGTGATGAAGTTCACCGAGCCGAGCAGCGAGGAGGTGATATTGAACACCATGCCCAACAGCCAGAGCGTTCCACCATTCGTCCAGTGTCCGAGCAATTCACCGCTGGCAGAAAGACTGCCCGGCATATTTGCAGCACCCGCGAGCGGTGGATAGTTGGTCCAGCCGGACTGCGCAGCACTTCCCGGAACGAAGAAGCTCCAAATCATGAAAATACAGCTGATGAAGAAGCTCCAAAAGCTGGCCATGTTGATCCGGGGAAATGCCATATCAATCGCGCCGATTTGCAGCGGCATGACGAAGTTTCCGAAGCCAGCGAAGGCGATGGGCACGATACCAAAGAACACCATGATAGTGCCGTGCATTGCACCGAAAACATTGTAGCCGGTCTGAGTGAGCGCCCAACCCTTGGCGGTCACGACGCCGTCTTTCACGACCTCGGTCCACTTGAAGACATCATCCCCAAAGAACGCGTGCAACATACCGCCGAGCGCGTTTGGCAGTGGAGCCGCGCCGTGGGCGATGCTCCAGCGCATGACCATCATCAAACCGAAACCAAAAAGTAGGAATGCGAGTCCGGTGACGGCATACTGAATACCGATCATTTTGTGATCAGTCGTGAACACCCACTTTTTCCAGAAGCCGGGGTCGTGGTGCGCGTGGTCGTCGTGGCCGTGGGCGTCTTTTTCGTGGTCTGCGGCGTGGGCCATAAAGTTTTGTATATTCTTAATCAATTCGCGCCGGTCTTTTGGCGCACTAAAAGTTTACTTTGCTTCAGTGGCGGCTGCTTTGGCGGGAAATGCCTTCAACTCGGCCTCCGTCCACTGGGTTTTGCGTTCTGCAAATTCTTTGCGCACTTCAGCAACAAACTCAGGCGTGATGGCTTCTTTGACATCATTGCCGAAACTGGTGCGCACGTAGTTTAACACATCTGCAACGTTTTTGTCTTCCTTGAGAATCGGGAAGGTGAGATCCGGCTGCGGCATACCAGTCGCATAGACTTTGCCTTCCACAGTGATAGCGCCTGAAATTCCCTTCAGCGTGATAGCCACAACACGGCGTGCATCGCCAATCGCGTATTCAGTTTTGACGAGCGGTGGAAATGCTCCGGGAATACCTGCCCCGGTGAGTTGATGACAGGCCATGCAGCTTTGCATATAGACCATTTTGCCACGGTCTGCTGACGCTTTAATGTCTTCTGCAAATGAGGCGGCGGTGAGTGATGCGAGGATGAGTGCGATGTATTTCATGGCATGCAATGTCTATCGTTACTTGGCTGGCGGAAAATTGAGAAGTTCCTGCTCCGTCCACTGCGCGGCGTGATCAGCGAATTCCTTGCGGACTTTGCCGACAAACTCCGGTGTGATCGGGGCGTCGTTTTTGTTGGTGAAGTTGTTGCGCACGTAGTTAAGCACGTCTGCAACGTTCTTGTCGTCTTTAAGAATCGGGAAAGTGAGTTCCGGATTAGGCATCCCGGTGGCGTAAACGGTGCCGTTCACTTTGATTGCCCCCTGAATACCCTTGAGCACGATTGCCACGAGGCGGCGCTGATCGCCGTTCACGTATTCAGTGCCGCCCAGCGGAGGAAATGCTCCGGGCACTCCCATGCCGGTCGCTTGATGACAAGCCATGCAGCTTTGCAGATAGACGGTTTTCCCAGCGGCGATTGAAGCACTGAGATTATACGAACCAGCGCTGGGGGCGGTCTCTGCGTCCTTCGCGGTGTCTGCTTTTGGAGCACCTGCTGCCGGCGCTGCATCTTTCGGTGCATCTGCCTTGGCAGGAGAACCACCGTCGAGCTTGGCATCGATCGGGATGTTTTTGATTTGCTCGACCTTCCAAGCGGCAGCCTGCGACATGAATTCTTTCTTCGCAGCCTTGACTTGCGCTTCAGTAAACTCGCCAGTGCCTTTGTTGCCCCAAGCCTGACGGATGTAGGTAATCACGCCCGCGATTTCGCGATCTTTCAGCCCATCCCAGTTCGGCATGAGTCCATTGTAAGTCGCGCCTTTCACGGACACGGGTCCCTGCAATCCCTTGAGAATCAAAGCGACGATACGCTTCTCGCCATACTCTGCTCCATCCACCCATTCCGAACCGTCGAGCGGAGGGACGCCATTGCCGCCCAAACCGCTCGCCTGATGGCAGGCGACGCAGCGGTTGCCGTAAACTTTCTCGCCGTAAGCGAGTAGAGGCAACTCGGGTGTCTCTCCCCCACCCTTCTGCTGACCTCCAGGTATCGGGAAAAACGCCGCCGGGCCGCTCTCGTATTCGTTGTAAATCTTGGAACTAAACCCACCATGGAACACCCCGATATATACTCCCGCCCAGCAAAGCACACCTGCACAAAGCACGCCGAGCCATGTAGGGATCGGCATGGAATCCGCAATGGGCTCTGCATGTTCGCGCAGTATGCTGGCGTGGACTTCGGTGATGTCCGCTGTCTCCTGATAATCGAGACGATTTTGTCCTTCGTTCGGCTGGCTCATTTCTTTGCCTCCTTGGGTTTGATAACCGTTGGCGATTCCTTCAATTCGTGGCTGCTGTTCAGCGAGAGGAGATATTTGGCGAGATTTCGCGCGTCTGCCGTCGGCACAATCTGGTGATTACCTTCGACTGCAACAGCATCGGGCGAGGGTTGCCCACCGACGTCCTTACGCTCGAAGAGGTAGGGATAGGGCGGGCAGTTAGAATCAGAAAAGTTGCTCTTGGGCGCGTAGAGATGCTTGTAAATCCAAGCCGCATCACGTTTGGCAGGAGCTTTTTTGTCATCTGCTGCTTCATTTCGCCAAGTGCCGGAGCCGAAATTCGTCAAGTCGGGACCGAGACGCGTGCTACCAAGAAGCGGCACGCTTTGGAAAATGTGATCACGCGCAACGGTGCGGCGAACGCCCCATCCCCGCTCCATATCGGGGCCATACTGCGGGTCGCGCACTTGCTGCGTGTGGCAGTAAAAGCATCCGTTCTCCACATACACGGCCTGACCGGGGCGATGACCGAGTGCGTTTTCTAGTTTAACGGGATACACATCGCTCGGAGAGTTTTGTCCCTCGTCCCATGTGACCTGAGGTTGCAGCGCGCCGATTTGGCTACTGGGCAGCAGCACCATCGCTCCGCAAGAGAAGATGAATGCTCCGAAGATTCCGGTGAAAAGTGTGCTCTGTTTTTCCATTTAGTGAGCCTCCCCTGGGTTTGCAAAGAGCGTCGGCTCACCAGCAGGCTGGCCGATGCGCAGACGCATGAAAAGGAAGTGAATTGCGAAGATGAACTGAGCAATGCCGAAGAAGAAATAGCCGATGTAGGTTTTCACCGCGTTACAAAAGCCTGCGTTCTGCGGAACGTTGAAGAAATTCCATATAGCAGTGCCTGATGGCTGCTCTACCGCAGCAGGCTCGTTCAGCGTGAAGCCCATGAAGACGCCACTGATGAGGAAGAGCGCGATAATCGTTGCGCCACCGTAAGCCGTGCCGAGGAAGTGCAGTTTGATGAACGTGCGTGACAACCACTCGCAACCCACAAGACGCGGCGTGATGTAATAGATGGCTCCAAACATCACCATGCTGAAGAAGCCGAGCACCATCGCGTGAACCTGCCCGTGCGCCCACGGTGTGAAATGCGTGTAGCTATCCACCGAGCGCAGCGCGGAGAGAACGTTGAGCGAAGCAGCGATGCTGAAGAAAATCGTGCCGACAAAAACAAAACGAAGCGTCGGCGAATACGCCATGTTTGCGGTGTGTCCCTTCATAGTGCGAACAAAGTTGGTCGTAAGCGTTACGATCGGGATGATGAGAAGGATGCTTGCGGCGACGCTGATGGTCACCAAGTAGGCAGGAACTGGACCGCCGCTGAGTTTGGTCATCGCGGTTAGTCCGCCGAGAAACACCCACGACCAGAAACCGATGTTCGCCAGATTGTAGCTATACACGGGGCGGTTGATGACTTTCGGGATGAAGTAATACGCCGCCGCGATGCCGATGCAGCCGAACCACAGATTGAAAAGTCCGCCCTGATACCAAGCATTGACGACATTTTTCATCACGCCGGTCATTGATGTGTTTGAGCCGAGCGCCGCCGCACTTCCGAAGAAGAGCGGGAACAAAAGGAATGCCGCAACAAGATAGGAAACTGAGATGTAAGGAGCCGCCGTGCGTTTGTAGCGGAATAAAATCAAGCCCCAGACTCCGATGAGCAGGAAGCCGATGAACATGCACAGCTTCGCGGCGGGATGCATTTCAAAATATTCCAGCCCGGAGTTGTAGCCGCCTAGAATCGTAATCACCCCTGCTGCTACACCGGCATTCCAGAACCATGCGCCCCATTGCAAGATTCCCGGTGCTTGGATGGCCACGCGAGTCAGACGCCCGATGAGCCAGGTTGCAACGCCCATGCCAGCAAGCGAGCACCAGCCGTAGATGAGCGCTGTCGTGTAGGCGGGCCAGACACGCCCGTAGGTCATCCAACTGTGTGAGCTGTGATACTCGGGAACGTGTAGTTTTTTCGAAGCGATGAAGCCGAGCACCACGGAAACGAGCAGCCAGAAAATACCGGTCGTGAAAAATGTGAGCACTGGGCCGCGCGCGGATTGATCAATGAGCGCGCGCTCGACGTTTTCGATGTCGCGCTGTGTGACCTGCTGTGGCGCTGCTGATTTCGCTGGCGACGGTGCAGATGCAGCAGGCTTCGTGGGCTGCTTCGATGGCGCTGCCGTGCCGAGCGAGGTGGAAAGTAATGTATGTTGTGTCGTGGTCATTTCAGCGGTTCAGACCAATTGTAGAACTGTTCGATGCAAATCCGGAAATCGTTGCGCCCAACGCGGCTGATTTCTTTGGCTCAGGTGCAGCAGCGGGCTTTTCAGGCTCTGCGCTCTTTGGAGCTTCAGCTTTCTTTTCGGCTGGTGCGGAAAAAATCACGGTATTCGCTCCACCGCTTTGCACGTTCGGCATGGGTGGCGGCATGGTAGGCTCTGCGGGTGGTGCGATGTCCACTTTGACCGCACTAGGTGCAGGTTTCTTTGCTGCGATGTTCTTTTCGACATCCTGCATAGCTGCAGCCAGCACAGAAAGAGTCTTGCCGTCGGCTGCTTTCAAGCTTGATGGAGCGCCAAGAACCTTTTCGGCGTCAGCGATGGATTTCTGCGCTTCGCGGTAACGCACTACTCCACGAAGGTCGTCGAGTTTGTTGATGTTCGGCTTTGCTCCGCCGTTATATTTCGCTCCTGCAGTCGTGAGAAGCTTGCTCACTTCTTCATTCTTCGCGTTGCGTGCATCGCCGGTTGAGTCTGCCGCTGGCGCGAGGCCGAGCGAGATTTGCTGCGGTTTCAACTCATCGCCAAGTTCGGGCGATTTCACCAAAGAGTAAACAGCTCCGACCACGACGAGAGACAGGGCGATGCCGCCGAGTCCGATGAAAAATCCTCCGGGTGTTGTAACGCTGTGACTCATATCAGTTCGTAAATTTGAGCGATTCGGCGAGACGCGGATCCTTAGTCGGGAAGACGCAGGCTTGACCGAGGTGTTTGAGGAAAAGCAGGCCGAGGCAACCGGCGATACCGAGCCATGGGAATATCGTGGCAATCAAACCAGCGAAGGAGAATCCATTGGGACTAACCTCGGGCATGATGATGATGAACAAATCGACGAACTGCATGAACAGAATCCACGACGCACAGAAGATGATGCCACGTGATTTTTTCAGCCCTTGGAAAAGGAGCGGGACGAACATGAAGAAGAAGCGTCCAAAAACGAGGAACATGCTGAGATAGTTCCAACTGCCGGTGTTGCGAACGCGGAAGTAAATCGTTTCCTCATCAATGTTCGCGTAGGTGATGAGCATGTATTGCGAGAAGCCGATGTAGGCCCAGAACACCGTGAAGGCGAAGAGAAATTTGCCCATCAAATGATAGTGCTCCTCGGTGACTGGCTTCAGATAGCCCTGACTCTGGAGCCATTTACAGGTCAGAACGATCAGCGCCATCGAGGCACCCGCCGCGCCGGCGAAAAGATACACGCCCCACATGGTGGAATACCAGTGGTGATTGAGCGCCTTCAGCCAGTCAATACCAGCAAAGGTGAGGCAGATTGCGAGCGTGGGAATTCCGGCAATCGCCGCTTTACGCATCGTAAAGGTATGTGATGCGGCACCGTCCTTGTCCTGCGCCATGCTGCGTTTACGCAGGATATTTGGCAGGAGGAAAAGCAGGCCGAAAAACGCGAGCGCACGCGCCCAGAAAAACGGTTTGTTCAGATAGGCGCTCTTGGTCCCCGCGAGAAGGATGTCTGTCTTCGGGTCAGCTGTGAACCACGCGTAAAGAATCGTTGTGCAAAGCGCGATCGGGATGAAAAACACACCGATGTATTTGAGAAGCGAGGCGAGATTTTCGATCTGACGGCGCACGACGACCGACCACTCGGAATCCGTGGCGTGATGCAGGCAGTTCCAGAAGAAGCAACCGACCAGCACGGTGAAGAAATAGAAGAATGCAAACAGCCAGGCGTGAGCACCAAGCGTTGGGCTCATGACAAAAGTTGCACCCGCCCCGACAAGTCCAACGCCTGCTGCACCAAGGAACAAGCCCTTGAGCTTTGCGCCCTTCTTGGCGTCAAATTTTTCCGCCTGTGGAATGTGATGGTGGTCGCTCATTTCTTCGCTTCAGCAGGTTTGGTTTCGGCAGCAACGGCTGCGAGTTTTCCCTCGGCCACTTTTTGCAGTGCACGGACGTAGGCAACAATCGCCCAACGATCCTCGACGGCAATCACAGGCCCGTATGCACCCATCGTGCTTTTGCCGTGGGTGATGGTGTTGAAAATTTGTCCATCCGACTGCGCACGGAGAGGCTCGTCGGTGAGTGCGCGAATAGTCATCAAGCCAAACGCCTTGACCGGACCGTTCCCCTGCCCTGCTTTTCCATGGCATATTGCGCAACTGATATCGTAGCGCTCCTGGCCACGGCTGAGCAACTCGGCTCCGCGTTTTGCGAGAACTTCGGGAATCCCGTCGCCATACACATCGCCCATGCGCCCCGTGTTGAAATAGTCGGGTTGGTTTGCAAAGCCACCGTGGCCATCCACCAGATTGTTTCCCTCGCTCTGAAAATAGCGGCCTTCCAAATTGAAACCAATCGGCACCGTTCCAGCCACAGGCTGGCGGGCAGAACGCCCGTCGCTAAAGAACGTGCTGTGGTGCTGCGGTTGTTCCTTTGGCTGATGCGCCATGTCGTTGAACCACTCAACGTGGGTCAATTCCGTCTTAGCGCCGCGAAAGCCCGCGAAACCAAGGGCGAGAACGCCTACGATAGTCAAAGCTCCGAATGAAATTTTCATCATGGCTTACTCGTGGTCGAAGACAGGTGTGATGTGTTTGCCGCCAAGGCTGTCGAGGAAAGCCTTGGTTTTCGTCTCCGAGAACATGGGGTCGCTGCTCTCGATGATAATGAAGAATTTGTCGTCCGTGGCTTTGGCGAAGCGGCTCCAGTTAAAGAGCGGATGATGGAATTTCGGAAGGCCGTTGCGAATGATCATGCCGAAGACCGCTCCGAAAGCGCTGAACAAAATCGTCAACTCATACATGACCGGGAAGAAGAACTGCATCGCTCCGGCACCATGAGTCCAGTCGTTCGGTTTGCCGTTCACGATGGTCGGGTAAAGCCCGAACGAAGTGACGGTGACGAGCAAAAGCCCGGTGATGAAACCCGTGAGGCCGCAGGCAAAGACGAACGCGCTGAGCCATGATTTTTTCATGCCCATCGCCTTGTCCATCCCGTGAACGGGGAATGGCGTGTGGCAATCCCAATTGGTGTAACCGGCGTCACGGACTTTCTCCGCAGCGTGGTAGATGGCGGAAGTCGTGTCGAACTCCGCACCGATTGCATGAAGACGTTTGAAAGATTCAGCCATGACTAGTGAACAGCCGCCTCCTTCGGGTGCGCGGATTTTTCGCCGTGCGAATGATCAGGTTCGTGATGCGGGTCGGCCTCGGGCTTCACCGCTTTGACTTCGAAGATGGTAATCATCGGAAGGAAACGCATGAACAAGAGGAAGAGCGATATGAACATCCCGAACGTGCCGATGAAGGTGAATACCTCCACCCACGACGGCGTGTAGTGTCCCCACGAGGAAGGCAGGAAGTCCTGCGCCAGCGTGGTGCCGATAATCACAAAACGCTCATACCACATACCCGCGTTCACGAGTTGGCAGATGAAAAATACGCAAATGTAATTGTGGCGGATTCTCTTGGACCAGAAAACCTGCGGAGCAATGACGTTGCAGAACATCATCATTGCGTAGTGCCATGAATACCATCCCGTCGCACGATTGTAGAACGCGTTGTATTCGTAGAAATTGCCCGAGTAAACGAGCGCCACGAACAACTCCATGAGGTAGGCGTAGCCGACGATGCTGCCAGTGAGCAGGATGATCTTGGCCATCTTGTCCACATGGTTCCGCGTGATCATGTCATCAAGTTGCGGATAGAAAAGCCGCGCCGGTAGCATGAGCGTGAGCACCATGGCGAAGCCGCCGAAGATTGCACCCGCGACGAAATACGGGGGGAAAATCGTGGTGTGCCATCCGGGGATGACCGAAGTTGCGAAGTCGAAGGAGACGATGGAGTGAACGGACAACACGAGCGGCGTGCTGAGACCGGCGAGAATCAAATACGCCATCTCATAGTGCTGCCAGTGGCGGTTGCCACCGCGCCAGCCGAGTGCCGCAAGGCCGTAGCCCCATTGCTTGATTTTCGATTTTGCGCGGTCACGGAGCGTGGCGAGGTCGGGAATGAGGCCTACATACCAGAACAGCACCGACACCGTGAAATAGGTCGAAACAGCGAACACGTCCCACAGCAGTGGCGAGCGATAGTTTTGCCAAAGCGCCATGTGGTTCGGAATCGGGAACAGATACCACGCCTTCCAAAAACGACCGACATGGAAGCCCGGATAGAGCGCGGCGCACATCACGGCAAAAAGCGTCATGGCTTCAGCCGCGCGATTGATCGAAGTGCGCCACTTTTGCCGGGTGAGAAAAAGGATCGCCGAAATCAGAGTTCCGGCATGGCCGATGCCGATCCAGAAAACGAAATTCGTGATGTCCCAAGCCCAGCCAAACGGCTGGTTTTCACCCCAGACGCCAACGCCGTTTGCGACCTGATAGGAAAGCAAAGTCGGAACTAGCAGTGCGATCAGTGCGAGAGGAAAGAATGCGATCCACCAATATCGGCGTGTCTTTTCCTCGCAGATGCTCGCGACGTTTTCGGTAATCCAAGCGAAGGAGCGGTCATGATTGACCAACGGAATCTTTTTCAGTTCCGGCGGGCAGTGCAGGACTACTTCGCATTCGTCGCCCTTTGATGTGTGTGCGATGTCAGCCATTAGGCGTGCCCTCCTTCTTTATGGGCACCTGCCCAGTCTTTGGGAACGTCAGGCATTTTGTGATTTGGGTTCATCACGCGAGCGAGGTAGCTCACGCGCGGCTTGATGCCGATGTAGTCAAAGAGGCGGTAGTCGCGTGGATGTGCAACGTTTCCTTCGGTGCCGCGGATTTTTGACATGCGGCTGTTCTTGTCGTTGAGGTTGCCGAAGACGATGGCGTCTGTCGGGCAGACCTGCTGACAGGCGACCTGGAAGCTGTCGGTCGGCACCTGGACTTTGTCGGTGTCCTTCGCACGCACCTTGGATGCGATTTTCGCCTCCTGCACGCGCTGCACGCAGAAAGTGCATTTTTCCATGACGCCGCGCATACGAACGGTGACGTTCGGGTTTTTCGACATCTTCAACGTGTCGGCCATGCCTTTTTCGTTGATGATATTCGGGACAAAATACTTGTCTTTCTGGCGCTCGTTGAAGTCGAAGAAGTTGAAGCGACGCACCTTGAACGGGCAGTTATTCGCGCAGTAACGCGTGCCGATGCAGCGGTTGTAAGCCATCACGTTGAGGCCGTCATCGCTGTGGACGGTCGCATTCACGGGGCAGACCGTTTCGCACGGGGCGTTTTCACAATGCTGGCAGGGCATCGGCTGGTTCACCATGCGCGGCTCGTCAATGCTCACATCCTTGTCGCGCGAGTTCATCGTGCTGACGAAATAGCGATCCATGCGAATCCAGTGGAGTTCGCGGCCATCAATCACCTGCTCTTTGCCGACAACGGGAATGTTGTTTTCGCTCTGGCAGGCGACCATGCACGCGGAGCAGCCGAGGCATGTCGAAAGATCAATCGCCATCGCCCACTGATGATTCTTGTCGTTCAGTTCGGGATGTGAATACGCGCTGCGCGAAACGGGATATTTGTTGCGGTCGCGCTCCTCGGCTTCCGCGTCCATCGCGTGATGCTTGTGTAGCCAGTGCTCGTCGCGCGCAAAGTCTTTTTCGTCGGCGTATGTCTCGGCAGTCGCCTCGCGAATGACATCCGCGCCGCGTCCTTCGAGTGCGCCGTGCTCCTGCGTGATTGCGAGCTGATAGGCGCTCTTCGACAGCTTTTTCACTTCCGCCCCACCGGCGATGTAGTGAGCCTCGCTCGTGCGCAGCGGATAGGCATTGAAGCCGACCTGACTCTTCTTCGCGAACAGTCCACCGTGCGACATGTAGTTCCCCTCGCGTCCGCCCACGCGACCTTCGTGCGTGTGACCGTAACCGAGTGCGATGGTAATGCTATCGTCGGCATGTCCCGGCGCGATATAGACGGGAATTTCCAGCTTTGCCTTGTTCACCTCGATGGTGATCCAAGTGCCATTGTCGAAATCAAAGTGACCATTGCCCAGCTTGGCTTCCATTCCGAGCTTCTTGGCGGTCGCCGGGCTGATGAGTGCGGCGTTGTCCCACGTGACTTTCGTGATCGGATCAGGCAACTCTTGCAGCCATGCGTTGTTCGAATAGCGGCCGTCGTCCACTTTTGCGCATGGCGCAAAAACCACTTCGTAGCCGTCTGCAGGAGCTTTGTAGCTGGCCACCAAATCCGCCGCATTCGTCGCATTGAAGCTGAGAGTCTCAGCCTGCGCTGCGCTGGCCGCGAGGAATCCGTCGTGGAGGAATTTCGCCCACGACTCCGTGTCAATTCCCTTGGCGACTTCTTTGAAAGTATCCTGCACGAGATCGAGGCCGTCGCTCTTCTTGCCCGTGGCGATGAAATTGAGGAGCTGGATTTCCGACCAACCACCGAAGAGCGGAAGAATCATCGGCTGCTGCGAAACGTAGCTGCCATCGCTCGCGCGACCATCGCCCCATGCTTCGAGATAGTGCGCAGCAGGAACGTGCCATTTCACGAAATGACGCGCGCCTTTTTCGTCGAACGAATAGGTCGTTTCGTCTTCATAGAAACCGTGACGCACGACTTCGATCCCTTTGACCAAGTCGCCAAAATTCAAATCCGCAGGCGCGTTGTAAACTGGATTGCCGCCGAGGATGAACAGCGTCTTCACCGTTTTCTCGCCGATGGCTTTCGCCAACTCACCGATGCTGGCTAACTTGCCATGCATACTCTTCCGTCCGACAACGGTCTCGCCGAGATTGCCGAGCGCTGCGTTGATTGCGTGGCCGAGCGCCTGCACTTGCGCGGGCTGACGATAGCCGACGAGAACGACGGACTTGGCCTTGTTCGCCATCAAATCTTCAGCGGTCTCCGCGATCCACTTCTCCTGAGTGCCGGTGAATGCAGACGTCTTCGGGAACTTCGCAACGAGCGACTTCAGCCCTTCGTCATTGGTCTTGCCCGCGATGATTTCAGCGAGTTGGCGCGTTACATTGGCCACCATCTTCGCCTGCACACGCAAGCGATGGTCAGCCATGCCACCGGTGGTCGTGTAGCGATTCTCCACGACGTAAAGGCGGTTCATCTTCTGCTCCGGCGAGCGGCGCTTTGAAAATGCACGGATGCCTTCGAGTCGTCCCTCATCGAAACCGAGGAAATCGCTGTCGAGCGCGAGAATCACGTCCGCCTTGTCGAGTTGCGGCACTGCGCGCATTCCTTCGCCAAAGCTCGCCTCACACGCCTTGCGCGCTTCACTTCCGCCGAGTGGTTCGTAGGTCGCCCAGATTGCATTAGGCAGCTTTTCCGAAACAACACCCTTCAATCGCCCGAATGACGGCGACATGAAATGCTCCGAGAGAAACGCGATTCCTGCACCATCACCAGCCTTCGCGATTACTTCGCCAAGCCACTTCGTAAAATCTTCTTCCTTCGCCTCGACGCCATCGTGCTGGAAGCGACGCGAGCGATCCGGGTCATACAAATCGAGCAGCGATGCCTGGCTCTGAATATCGGTCGCACCCTTGCTCGCTGCGTGATTCGGATTGCCCTCTACCTTCGTCGGACGACCATCATGCGTCACCGCCACCAGCGGATGCGCCCCACGGCGATGCGGACGCGACGTTGCATAGAAAACCGGCTTACCGGGAACACTCCACTCCACGCCCTTCGTGAAAGGCACCAGCGTCTTCTCCTCGCGGCGGCAGGCACTCAGCGAAAGACCCGCCAGCGCCGAACTCGCAGCCATGTATTTCAAAAAGCTCCGGCGACCCACTTCGGGGTTCAGCTCAGACGCACCGGTCTGAAACTCCTTGTCCTTCCAGTTCTGGAAGTCCGGCGTCTCCGCCAACTGACCAAGGCTACGCCAATACTTCGGGCCATCGCCCTTCTCCTGCGGATGTTGGAAAACGTGTTTGCTCATCGGTGACAACCAGCGCAATTGCTTACAGGCGGATTTACTCCCCGCTGTTTTTGGAGTTCTTTGCCCAGATTTTCCTGAGCCTGCTCGATTGATTCCTTGCCCTTCGGCGTCGCGTGCCAGCCGAGGTCCGTCACTTTATCCAAAGGACGTAGCGCATTCTCCGGCGCACGGTGGCAGGTGAGGCACCAGTCCATGGAGAGCGACTGATCCTGGACCACCACATCCATTTGATCCACGCGACCGTGGCAACTCACGCACGAAACGCCGCGGTTGATGTGCACCGAGTGATTGAAATAAGCGTGATCCGGCGTCTTGTGAATCTGCACCCACTCCACCGGCTTGCCAGTCGCCCAAGCCTCACGCAGCGGCGCGAGTTTCGGATTATCCTTCTGCACCTGCGAGTGGCAGTTCATGCAGACTTGCGCCGCCGGGATATTCGAGTGCGCCGCAGTCTCCACGAAGCTGTGGCAATAGCGGCAGTCCAGACCGAGCTGCCCGGCGTGCACCTTGTGGGAAAATGGAATCGGCTGAGCGGGCTGATAGCCGACCTTCGTGTATTTCGGCGTCCAGTAATACCACATCGCCGCAGGCGCAGCGATGCCGAGCGTGGCAAGCACGAGTATGATTTTCAGTGGGACGAAATTCGCCCCGCGCGGAAATATCTGCGGCATATTCGTCAGGTCAGAAAGTGGAGAAAGGCGATCTTCAAAGCGGTTTGGACACGCAATTTTTGCAAGGAGAATTGCGATTTACCAAAAAACTTTCCAACCATGCAAGGACTTTGTGAAAAATTTCACAAGGCATGAAACAAACGCGCTTTTGCCATGACCATTTGGAATTGAAAAAAGAACTTTCGGTGAGAAACACAAAGCCCGCTCCTTTGCGGGAGCGGGCTCTGGTAAATCGGGCGCTGCCTTGCCTGTTTAGGGCTTGAGTTCGAAGTAGCCTCCCACCGTCGTCCCTGGGAACCAGCCCCACACACGGTTGCTCTTGGGCAGATAAACACCGCAGCCAGTCACCCGCCCCCATCCGCAATGCCCGTTACCGCCGCCCGCCGCCTGCCTGTCCCCAATCCGCAGCCGAGCGGAGCGAATCGGAGCGTCAGCGGAGATGGTGCCGTGGGCGGAGGTGGGCGGCACAAACAGACAGCCGAAGGCTGCCCGAAGGGCGAAGGCGCAAGACTGAGTCAATCTGCAATCCGCAATCCGAAATTCCCTGTCCCCAATCCGCAATCCGAAATAGCGAAGCACGCTTCGCTTCTTGCCCTCCCCGCGCTTTCGTGGTTTCTCGCTCGCGTTCAACGTCCGCTCTGCTCGTTCCTGCTCGCTCGATGAAACTTTCCTGCTTCTCCAATTCGACTTTCCCTCGCCTCTGGTTCCTCGCGAAAAGCAAAGCCACCGACGCCAAACGCGGCGTCCTCGCCCTCGCCGCATGAAAGAAGCCGCCGCCCGCATCAAAATCAACAAGCTGCTGGAAGACGCTGGTTGGCGCTTCTTCGCGGACGCGAAAGGCCCGGCGAACATCCAGCTTGAGCCCAGCGTCACGGTGAAAACGCAAGACCTCGACGCGCTCGGTGAGAATTTCGAGAAGCCTAGCAAGGGCTTCATCGACTTCCTGCTGCTCAACGAAAAAAGTTTCCCGTTCATTGTCCTTGAAGCCAAGGCCGAGGACAAAAACCCGCTCGTCGGCAAGGAGCAGGCGCGCAAATACGCCAAATCGCAGAATTGCCGCTTCGTCATCCTCTCGAACGGTAACCTGCATTACTTCTGGGACCTCGAACGCGGCAACCCGTATGTCATCACGGCATTCCCCTCGCCGACCTCCGTCACCGGCTACCAGAAGACCACGCCAGACCCCAAGCGCCTCATCGAGGAAGTCGTCGGTGATGACTACGTGGTGCTCACCCAGCGCCCGAGCTACGCCACGGAAGCCGCATGGAAGAACGAAGGCGAACGCGCCCGCTTCATCGAGGTGAACGGCCTGCGATTCCTCCGCGCGTATCAAAAGAAAGCCATCTTCGCCATCCAGCAGACCGTGAAGAAAGGGGGCGACCGCTTCCTCCTCGAAATGGCCACCGGCACGGGCAAGACGCTTACCGCCGCTGCCATCATCAAGCTCTTCCTCCGCACCGGCAACGCCCGGCGCGTCCTCTTCCTCGTGGACCGGCTGGAACTCGAAGACCAGGCGCTCAAGGCTTTCAAGAAGGTCCTCGCGAACGACTACAAGAGCGTCATCTACAAAGAGAATCGCGACGACTGGCGTCACGCTGAGGTCGTCGTCACCACCGTCCAGTCGCTCCTCTTCAACAACAAATACCAGCAGCTCTTTTCGCCCACCGATTTCGACCTCGTCATCTCCGACGAAGCGCACCGCTCCATCGGCGGCAATGCCCGCGCCGTGTTCGACTACTTCATCGGCTACAAACTCGGCCTCACCGCCACGCCGTTCGACTACCTCAAGAAGTTCGACAAAGACAAGCCGACCACCAAAGACCCGCGCGAGTTCGAGCGCCGCCTCATGCTCGACACCTACCGCACCTTCGGCTGCGACGACGGCCAGCCCACCTTCCGCTACTCCCTGCTCGATGGCGTGAAGGATGGCTTCCTCATCAATCCCACCGTCGTGGATGCCCGCAGCACGGTCACCACGCAGCTCCTTTCTGATTCGGGTTTCGTGGTCTCGTTCAAGGACGACGAAGGCGACGACCACGACGAGGCCTTCAAGCAGCGCCAGTTTGAAAAGCGCTTCTTCTCCAAGGCCACCAATCAGCTCTTCTGCAAAACCTTTCTCGAAAATGCCCAGCGCGACCCCGTCAGCGGCGAGATTGGGAAGTCCATCGTCTTCGCTGTAAGCCAGCATCACGCAGGCAAGCTCGCGCAGATTTTCAACGAGATGGCTGACCGGATGTTCCCCGGCAAATACCAATCCGACTTTGCCGTGCAGGTGACCTCGCAGGTGGACGGTGCCCAGCAGCACACCATCAATTTCACCAACAACAACCTGCTCGGCTCTGCCAATTTCATCCCCACCTACAAGACCAGCAAAGCCCGCGTCTGCGTCACCGTCGGCATGATGACCACCGGCTACGATTGCCCGGACCTCCTGAACCTCGGCCTCTTCCGCCCCATCTTTTCACCCACAGACTTCATCCAGATCAAAGGCCGCGGCACCCGGAAGCACGACTTCCGCGAGCAACTCTTCGACGAAACGATCCGCGAGAGCGTCAAAGAACCGAAGAAGACCTCCTTCAAGCTCTTCGACTTTTTCGCCAACTGCGAATACTTCGAGAAGGAGTTCAAATACGACGAAGTCCGCAAGCTCCCGAAACTAAAAGCCGAAGGCGGGGAAGGCGGTGAAGGCGGCGGCGAGGGTCCAGTTGTCACGGGCGGCACCTACGACCACACGGGCGACGACATTATTGATACGATGAAAGTGGAGGTCATCGGCGAGCAGGGCATGAAGATCGACCGCATGTTCTACGACAAGTTTGAGGAGCGGGTGCGCGAGAACGACTTCATCGCAGCCAGCGTCGAGGCGGGCCAGTGGGACCGCGTCATCGACTACGTGAACAAGGAAGTTTTCGACAAGCCGTCCGAATTCTACTCCCTCGACAAGCTGCGGAAAGCCGCTGGCGTAGATCGCCGCCTCACTCTCCGCGAGATTCTCGAAAAGATTTTCGGCCTCATCCCGCGCTTCAAATCCAAGGACGACCTGCTCGAAGAGGAGTTCTCCAAGTTCGTCGCCGACTACAAGCCCGACGAGGCCGGGGCCATCTCCGCAATCAAGACCTACTTCAAGGCCTACGCCACCAGCGACGCCATCCGGCACATCATCGAGTCGGGTCACCTCACCGACCTCGCCACAAACCCCGTTTTCTCGACGAAGGACTTCAAAGCCGTCCCCGCGAAATACCGCACGCTCATCCCTGAATACATCAAGGACTACGTCTCCCTGAACCAATTCGCCGCATGAAGAAACTCCGGCCCAGCGGCGGCTATCGCGACACCGCCAGTTTCCAGACAGCAACGCTCGTCTACGACGCCACGGTTTGGTTCTGCGAAAAGTTCCTCGATCCCCGTTCGCGCACCGTGGACCAGATGGTGCAGGCCGCGCGCTCCGGTCGGCAAAACATCGCTGAGGGCAGTCGCGCCTCTGCGACCTCTTCGCAAACCGAGTTGCGCCTTCTCAATGTAGCCCGCGCAAGCCTCGAAGAACTGCTCCTCGACTACGAAGACTTCCTCCGCCACCGCCGCCTCCAAGCGTGGACACCCGACTGCCCGGAGGCCAGAGCCGTGCGTGCCGTGCCCCGCACGTTCCAGAAAGATCAGTCCGATCCGTCAGATCCGTCCGATCTCACCGATGAGCAGCGCGCCGCTCGCTACGCCCGCTGGCTCGACCACGCCGACCCCGCCATCCGCGCCAACGCCCTCATTTGCCTGATCCACCAAGCGAACTTCCTCCTCGACCGCCAAATTGCCGCACTGGAGAAGGACTTCGTCGAAGGCGGCGGCTACAGCGAGCAGCTCGCCACCGCCCGCCTAGCCCACCGGCGGAAAAAAGATCAGCCCGATCAGCCCGATCCGTCTGCTCAGCCCGATCAGAAACCACCCACCTGCCCCCAATGCGGTGCCCTCATGGCGCTGCGCACCGCCAAGTCCGGCAAAAACGCCGGTATCCAATTCTGGGGCTGCACCAAATACCCCGACTGCAAAGGCACGCTCCAGATCTGACCGATCCGCCCGATCCACCAGATCCGCCCAATCCTCATCACTCATGCTAGACACCGACACCAAACGCCGCATCGACACCGCCCGCGACATCCTCGTCGGCAAGGTCCCCGACCCCAAATCCCAGGTCGAGCAGATCACCATCGCGCTCATCTACAAGTTCATGGACGACATGGACGCCGAGGCCGAGGAACTCGGCGGCAAGCGCAAGTTCTTCACCGGCGACTACGCCCGCTACGGCTGGGCCAAGCTCATGGCCCCTTCCCTCGGCGGACACGAGATGCTCGGCCTCTATGGCGAGGGCATTTCCAAGATGCCCGAAAACCCCGGCATCCCCGCGCTCTTCCGCGACATCTTCAAAAACGCCTACCTCCCTTACCGCGACCCCGAGACGCTCAAGGCCTTCCTCAAGATCATCGACGAGTTCAGCTACGACCACAGTGAGCGCCTCGGCGATGCCTTCGAGTATCTCCTCAGCGTCCTTGGCTCGCAGGGCGATGCCGGCCAGTTCCGCACCCCGCGCCACATCATTGATTTCATGGTCGAGGTCCTCGCCCCGCAGAAAGGCGAGACGATCCTCGACCCCGCCTGCGGCACCGCCGGCTTCCTCATCTCCGCCTACAAGCACATCATGCGCAGGCACGATCCGTCAGATCCGTCCAATCGGTCGGACCGCTCGGTGAAACCCCTCACCCCCGACGAAAAAGGCCGCCTCGCCAAAAACTTCAAAGGCTACGACATCTCGCCGGACATGGTGCGCCTCTCCTTGGTAAACCTCTACCTCCACGGCTTCACCGATCCCCACATCTACGAATACGACAGCCTCACTTCCGAGGAGCGCTGGAACGAATTCGCCGACGTCATCCTCGCCAACCCGCCCTTCATGTCACCGAAAGGCGGCATCAAGCCCCACAAGCGATTCTCCATCCAGGCCAAGCGCAGCGAAGTCCTCTTCGTGGACTACATGGCCGAGCACCTTACGCCCACCGGACGCGCCGCCATCATCGTCCCCGAGGGCATCATCTTCCAGAGCCAGACCGCCTACAAAGAGCTGCGCAAGCTCCTCGTCGAAAACTCCCTCGTCGCCGTCGTCTCCCTCCCCGCGGGCTGTTTCAATCCCTACTCCGGGGTGAAGACCAGCATCCTCATTCTCGACAAGTCCCTCGCGAAGCAAAGCGACACCATCGCATTCTTCAAAGCGGAGGCCGACGGCTTCGGCCTCGGTGCCCAACGCCGCGCCATCGAGAAAAACGACCTCCCGCAAGTGCAGGCCGAACTCGCCGAATATTTGAACCACCTGCGGACGGGTCACGACATGGATTGTCTGCCACCGATCACAGACATCCCATTCGACACGGGGCTCGTCGTGCCGAAAGAAAAGCTCGCCGCCAATGGGGACTACAACCTCAGCGGCGAGCGGTATCGGGAGGGCGTGGCCGAGCTCCACTCATTTCCCATGAGGCCTTTGGGTGAACTCGCCGAAATCCAACTGGGCAAGATGCTCGACAAAACCAAGCACACCACCGGCAGGCTGATGCCCTATCTGCGGAACGTGAATGTCCAGTGGGGCCGGATCGACACACACGATTTGGCAGAAATGTATTTCGAGGATGATGAGCTAGAGAAATTCAGTCTGCGGCCTGGCGATGTCCTCGTGTGTGAAGGCGGAGAGCCCGGTAGGGCTGCCGTATGAGGACGGGCGGCTGCCCGCCTTGAAATTTCAAAAGGCCCTGCATCGCGTCCGCTTCAAAGTGCCGTTCGAGCCGGTTTTCTTCGTTCACATCCTCCAATGGTTCGCCGAAAGAGGGCAGCTAGAAAGCCAATCAGCCGGAGCCGGAATCAAGCACCTGCCACGAGAAGTCTTTGCCCGTCTTGAAATCCCGTTTGTGCCGCTGGAGGTGCAGAAGGAGATCGTGGCGGAGATCGAGGGCTACCAGAAAGTCATCAACGGCGCCCGCGCCGTCCTCGACCACTACCGCCCCCACATCCCCATCCACCCCGACTGGCCGATGGTGGAGTTGTCCGAGGTCTGCGACAACTTTCAGTATGGAAGCTCCCTCAAGTCTTCAGACAACGGAGAGGTCGTATGCCTTCGAATGGGGAATATCCAGAATGGCGAGATCGACTGGTCGGATCTTAACCCAAGTTCCGCAGTTCGCAGTCCGCGGGAAAAAACTTTTCTCTGACGGGCTTCGTCCGTGCGTGGGCGGCGTCTCTGTTGGTCTGCGGGTTTGGGCGTTGTAGTGAAGAAGACCCCATTGCGGAACGCGGCGCGTTGGTGG
>CANJNZ010000007.1 GCA_947476045.1 Chthoniobacteraceae bacterium | reverse complement strand
ATGTGTTCCCCACATTCGCGATGTCGAAGCCGACGGTCGCATTCGGCGTCAACGTGACCGCATGGCTGCCAATGACTCCCGCCGCATACGAGGTCAATGCCGTGCCAGTGACTTGCAAGGTGCCGCCGTTGAAGACGAGTGCGTTGGCGTTTCCGAGATTGGCGTCTGCCCCAACGCTCAGTGTGCCCGCGCTCAGCGTCGTCGCACCAGTGAAGGTGTTCGTTCCGCCGAGCACAAGTTTGCCTGCGCCGGATTTCGTCAGGCCCGCGCTGATGGTCTGGCCGATTGCACCGGACAGTGTGAGGATGTCGCCGGAGTTGCTGACTATAACTCCGAGATTACCGCCCAGCGTGAGCGGCGCGCTGATGATTTGCGTGCCTGTGGATGTGATGGATGGCGTGGTGCCCGCGAGTTTGATCGCGCTGGCCCCGGCGATGGTGTAGCTGCCGGTGTTGTTGAAAGATATCGCGTTGAGACTGGGGGCCGCGCCGTTCATATTCACAGTCACCGCGCCGGCGGTGTTGCCGAAGGTGGCGGTGTCCACGCCTGTGAAGCCGGCATCCAATCCCGGCGTCGCATGGACAGCGGCTGATTGTGAGTCGTTCCAGTTGGCGTCCGTGTTCCAATTTCCGGACGCGCCATTCCAGATCATCAGCCCGGAATAAACCTGCCCGGTGATCGTGATCGCGGACGGCGAACCCACTACGTTTGCAGTGCCATTGCTCAAACCGGCGACGCCGTTGGCATTGCTCGTGAGTGTCAGCGTGGGTGTGCTCGCGAGGCTTCCGACTGCGGCAGTGCTGACGGAGAAAGTCAGGTTGTTTGTGGTGACGCCGTTGGTGCTTGGCGCGAGCCCGGTGAAACCCGTTGCGGTGACGGTCGTATTTCCTGTCGAGGCCGAGACGTTCAGCGAATCCTGGAAGCTCGCGTTCGTCACGGTCTGGTTGCCAAAGGCCACCGACTGGCTGCCTGCGCTGGCGAGCTTGTGCAAATTTCCAAAGGCCAGCGTCGCGCCCGTGTATTTTGCGTTGGCGAGATCAGAGACGTTCACCGTTCCGCCGATGTTCACTGTCGTGTTCAGCGCGAGTGCGTCGGTGTTGGTGACCTGCCAGCTTTGTGCGCCTGCGGTCGTGCCGGTGTTGATCGTGCCGGTGACGCTGGCGGGTGTTCCATTCACCACGGGATCGCTGCTCGAAGTCAGCGCGGTCACGCTCAGTCCTCCGGTGCTGGCGAGGTTGGCGTCCAGATTTCCGCTACCGGCGTTGGACAGCGTGGCCGTCATGCTGATGGTCGCACCGGGGCGTGCGTTGATCGGGCTGACCGGTGCCGTGCGGACGAATGACTGAATCGGCCCGCTGCCTCCGTTCGGTGTGATGGTCAGAACTTCCTGCGTGGCCGTCGAGTTGGAGAGTGTGAGGTTGTAGGCGTTGCTGCCAACGACGAGGACAGAACTAGCGAGGGTGAAAGTCGAAGCACCAAGGCCGCTGGCTGCGGTGATGAACGGGTAGCTGCCGGGCGTGAGGCTGGTCAGTCCCGTCAAGGCGGCGAAGTTGATTTGACCAAGCACTGTGTTCGTGGAGACGCCGCGGCTCACATTGAGAAGGTCAATCGTGCCGTTGCCGATATCGAAGGTGAGCGTAGGCGCCGTGCCGCTTGGGGCATTGATCAACAGACCGCCGGAAACGAAGGATGAATTCTGCTGGAGGTTGAATGTCCCGATGCCGTTGTCCGCCATCGTGAATGCGCTGCCTGCATTGAGTGTGAGCGACGCGCCAACTGTGCCTGCGCCAGTGGTTCCGGCGGTGACGATGCCGCTGCCGGGCTTCGCCGCGAATGTTGCGCCACCCGCGACGGTGATGACCGTGTTTCCCAGTGCATCGCCGCCCGAGAGCGCGAGTGTGCCTGCGTTGACGCTGGTCGCGCCGCCGTAGTTGCTCGCGCCGGTGAGCGTGAGCGTGCTACCGCCGAGACTGCCGAGCGTGAAACCACCGCCGCCGGTGATGGCTCCCGCGAAGGTGCCGGGGGCGGTCTGGTTCACGGTGAAAAGTTTTCCGCCGTTGTTGATGGTCACGCTGTTCGTGCCGCTGGCTGGCGTGGCGATTGTGCCGCTCAGGCTGCCGGTGGTGGTCGGAGCCGTGGTGGAGAGATTCAGCACGACGTTGTTTCCTGCGCCGGTGTTCGTGTTGTTCACGGCGAGCGCGCCTGTCGTCGCGCCCAATGCGGACGGCCCTGTCGCCGTCAGCGTGCCGCCGTTGATTGTCGTGCCGCCGCTGTAGCTGTTCGTGCCGGTGAGCGCCCATGCGTTCACACCGTTCTTCACCAAGGAAGTCGCGCCGGTGTTGTCGCCGATGACCGGGGCAAAGGTGTTCTGCGCGACGTTCGTGCCGGTCAACGTCAGCGTGTGTGCGTTCGTATTTCCGAAGGCAATCGCGCCGGTGTTGGTGAACGTCATCGCCGCCGCTACGATCGTGCCGGATGAGTCGAGCGTCGCGCTGTTGCCGTTCGCCGTGCCGATGGTGAAAAGGCGATCCGTCGTCGCAGCAGTGCTGCTGGTAAATTGCAGCGTGCCACCGCCGAACAAGAGATTGCTCGCAGCATTGGAGGACGCACCCACGCCGCTGGCGGTGCCGCCATTCGCAAAGCTCGCGATGTTGAGGATGCCGCCGTCGAGCGTAGTCACACCCGTGTAGCTGGCTGAGTTGCTCAGCCTGAGGCTCCCATTGCTCACAGTGAGACTGCCGGTTCCATCAATGCTTCCGCCCACAAACGATGGAGCACTGCTGTTGAATTTAAGCAACGCTCCACTAGCGAGTGTGATTGTAGAGCTGGTGTCGTTCATGCTCGCATTGCCGCCGACTTCCATGATGCCACCGTTGATCCACAAACGGTTTCGTGAATTCCCGTCCGTCATCGCAAAGGTGCCGTTGCTGAGGATCAAAGTGCCGAGACCGGATTTCAAAAGACGCGTATTGCCAACAAACGTCACCGGCATGTTGATGTTCAAAATGTCCGTCACTCCATCCACACGGATGTCCCCCTGCGTGCCGCTCAAATTGATCGCCGTGCCACCGCTGATGATGGACGTGCCGCCACCCGTTTTGATGATGCCTCCGGCACCAGTGTTTCCACCGCCGGAGCAAGTGAGCGTGGCACCGGCCTGCATCGTGAGATCGCTGGCTCCGACGATTTTTAAGTTGCCGTTACCACCGCCCTGCCCCGTCAAATTGACGCTCGGTTGTGCGGTGATACTCCCGGTGATTTGCTGATTCGATATTCCAGAAACTGCAAACGAGGCGCCACCCGAACTCGTTGCGGAAAATGCATCCACACCGTATTTCACGCCACGGACAAAACCCGCCGGATCATAGACGGCGAAGTCGCTGCCGTTGAAGTAGGCATTTTGGCTGGTGATGTTGAAATAGCTCGCTGCACCTACGCCAACGAGGGCGCTGAGTCCGTTGCCGAGGACGATTTTATAGTCGGTGCCGTTGACGCCGCCGCCAGCATCATCCTTGGCGACAAAGTTGATGACGTTGCCTTGTTCTGTGGTGTTGTTGGTTACGGCGGTGAAAGTCAAAGTGACCGACTGTGCCGCAGTGCGTGTAATCTGCACCGTGTTATCGTTGGGCTGGCTGTTCTGTGAGCCAATGGAAGCCAGCGTTTGTGATGTTGCGGCAGTAGCACCGGCATTGTCGAAAATGAACGAGCCTCCGCCACGAAAGTTGGAGTTGTTTTCTCCGAAAAATAATGTGGCCGTCGTAGGCAGACTTCCGCCGAGTCCGGCATTCACCTTCACGCTGCCGCCGAACAAATTGACGGACGTGCTGCCGATGGCGTTGTTGACGGCGAGGGTGCCGCCAATTCCGATCAAGCCTGCGGTGTAGCCGCTGTTGGCACCACTGAGAACAAGCGTGCCGCCGCCAGTCTTCGTCAAAGTGCCGCCGTTGCTGATGACGCCGCTCATCGTAGCGACGTTTGAATCCACCTGCACTGTCCGTGCGCCACCGCCAAAGTTGACGGCGTTTTTGAAATCGAGCGTGTTGTTCGCCGTCGTGCCGTTCAGGATCAAAGTGCCCACTGCGAACGGTGCCGTGCCCCACGTCAGCGCAGTCGGTGCGGCCAGTCCGCCGAACGCCACCTGCACAGGCCCGCCGTTCGCGCTGAAGCCGCTGTTGCCGCCGGTGATCTGCATATTGCCCGCTGCGGCGCCGCCGTTGCGGACGATGTCAGCGCCGGTCTCGAAAACGCCGCCGTTGATCGTCAGTAGGCTGCCGGTGTTCAGACCGGTGCCGTCATTGGCGCGCAACACGCCGCCGTTGATCGTCGCGGTGCCGGTGCCGCTGTTGGTGCCGGAAAGAATGAGTGTGCCCACGACGACCGTGGTGCCGCCAGTGTAGCTGTTGTTGCCGCTCAAAGTGAGCGTGCCGCTACCGAGCTTGGTCACTCCTGCGGCGATGCTAAGCGCGTTGCCGTAGGTCGCTGCGCTCGTAGCGTTCGAGGTATCAAAGCCGAGCGCGGTCGTGTTTGCGCTGAAGGTTGTCTTCGCGAGCAACGTCCCCACCTGTGCCTGCGAATAGTCCACCGCTCCGCCATAGCTCACCGCAAGCGATGAACCGACAGTGGTCACCGTGATAGATGGCGTGCTGTTCAGTGCGGCGTTGTTCGCCGATTGCAGTGTGCCTGCATTGATGATCGTCGCGCCGGAGTAAGTATTCGCGCCGCTCAAAAGCAGGGTGCCTGTCTGCGCTTTCGTCAGACCTACGCCACCGGAGATGATGGCGGAGACCGTCAAGTCATATGGCGTTGTCGCGCTGTCATTGACGTTGAACGTGCGCGTCGCCGCACCGAGCGAAAGATTGCCGCTGAGCGTTGCGCCCAATGGATTGCCACCATTTGCGTAAGTGACATCGCCGCCAAGCGTCAGCGTGCCTGCACCCGTCCTCACCGCCGCACCGCTGCTCGCAGTCGATCCTCCGAAACTCAGCGTGCCGATGGTCGTGCTGTTACCCGCGAGGTCGAGCACGGCAGTGACGCCAGCGGCATTTCCGCTCACGGTCACGTTGGTGCCTGCGGGCAAGGTGCCATTGGCATTTGTGGCAAGGATGCCCGCATTCACCGTGGTCGCACCCGTGTAGGAATTCGACGTGTTCGTCAGCATCAGCAACCCGGCTCCCGTCTTCATAATACCGCCACCCGTGCCGCTGATGAGTCCGCTCAATTTGCCATCGGTGTCGGCAAATCCATTATCCACCTGCACGGTGCGCGCCGAGCCACCCAGATCGAGCGGGTTCTGCAAATCGAGCGTATGCGTCGCGGTCGAGGAACCCAATATGATCGCCTGTCCGTTGAAGCCCGTGTTCGCCGTCGCCCACGTGATGCCTGCTGATGCGCCGCCGATGTTCACCGTGCGATCCGCGCCATAGGCCGCCCATCCGCCTGCGCCGGTGAAGTTCGCCGCAGTCACATCGCCCGTGACTCCCAAATTGCGCGAGTAATTTCCAAATCCCAAACCGAGCACCCCGCCGTTGAAAGTGAGCGCGCTGGTTCCGCCGGTGCTCCCGATGCCGCCGGGCAGCGCATTGAGTGCATTCAGCCGCAGCACACCCCCGGTGAGTGTCGTCAGTCCGGTGTAGGTGTTGTTGTTGTTGTTCAGCACCGTCACACCCGTGCCGGATTGCGTGATCGAGCCAGCGCCCGAGATGACACCGTAGTTGCTGTTGATGACAACCTCACCGAAGGCGAGGGTGCCTGCGTTCACTGCGATCGGGCCGGTGAAAGTGTCAGCCCCGCCGATGGTCAATGTCCCCGCGCCGTTTTTGATCAAGCCGCCGCTGGTGTTGGCGACAGTCGTGATTGCGTTCAGCGTAGCCGCAGTGCCGCTGCCGCCCGTGCCGAAACCACCTCCGAGCGTAGCTGTGACACTGCCGACGTAGCCGACACCGGGATTCGTCACGACAAATCCTGTCACCGCGCCACCGGAGACATTGGCGTATGCGGTGGCGCCTTGTCCTTTAAAAGTCAAAGTCGGTGAACCGATGGCCGTAGGTATCTGCGAGATTGTGACCGAAGTATTCGGCGCCACTGCCGTCACAATGGAACCTGCGGGAATTCCTGTGCCGGCGACGGACTGGCCGACAAAGACTCCCGTCGTATTGGTCAACGCGATCGTGTTGGAAGAAAACGTCGTGCTCCCAGTTTGCGTCGTTCCGGAATCCGAGATCGTCACGATGGGCGCGCCCGTATAGCCGCTCCCGCCAGTGGCTAGTGACAGACTCGTGATGCCATTGCCAGTCGGTGCGAGCAGATTGGAGTTGAGCGTGGTGCTGCTGCCATTGGTGTCAAACACGATGCCGCCATTGAACGCGCCGAAAGCGCCGTTGACGTAGGAGGAAATACTGGAGGTTGCCGCTGGTGTAGGCGTGAAGTTCGCTGCAGAGATGCCCGGACTCGCCTTAATCGTGCCGCCGTTAAAATTGATGATCGTTTGGTAGCCGCTATTCGCTCCAGAGAACTCCTTGGTAATAATCGTGCCTGCATTAAAGTTGACGACTTCGAATGCGGACCCTGCATTAGCCCCCGTGCCGCGGCTTAACCCTATGGTTTGATTGGTATTGTCAATTAAGCCGCCCGCGACGTTGATCACCGTTGAAAAAGAGCCGCGATCTCCGAGGACAAATGGGCCTGCGAACTTGTTGATAGCCCCCCCCGTGATCGTTAGCTCGCCCGGTCCTCCCCCGTTACGAGCAAAGATGATAGTGCCCACATTTAAGGTCCCTCCAGTGACACGTAGCAGACCCTGATTGCCACCGTTTTCAATGTTCATGCTACCGGGCGCGCCACCGCTGGCGAGCACGCTGACCGCTCCGCCGGTAATGTTCAACATCCCGTAACCGCCATTGCCGATGCCCGCATTTTGATCCTGGTTTCCCTCCGCGCTTCGGAGCGTGAGCGTGCCATTGCCGGATATGTTGATTACGCCATTGAGTCCTGCTCCTCCAAAATGATGAACGTCCACGTCACCCGCGATGTTGACCACGCCGTTCACGACGAGCGTATTACCCGCACCAAGATATGTCTTTCTGCTGCCTGCGGCGAAAGTGAGCGTGGCCCCGTTGTTCACCGTGGTTGCTCCGGAGTAGGAGGCGGTGCCGTTGATCAGTGTCGTGCCGGTGCCTGCGATGGTGAGGCCCGCGCCTGCGGTCACATTTCCGATGCCGCCGCCAAGCGTGAGGGTTTTCGTCGCTGCCGTGGTCCACGTCTGGTTTGCGCCTAGAATCACACCGGCATTGATGGTGGCATCTTGATTCGTGCTGATTGCGCTGGCTGCGCCTGTGCCGGTGCTGAACAGTGTGAGCGCGCTGGAGCCATTGATGACGACGGGCGTGGTGTCGTTGAAGGTCACGCTGTTCACACTCATGTCGGAACCGAGCACGATGTTGCCTTGCTGCGTGGGCGTGGCTCCGCTGGTGACGGAGAAAAAAACATTTGCCGTGGAGCCGGGCACCAGACCTGTCGCGGTGTAAGCAGCGGCTGACGACCAGTTGCTGATGGTTCCGTTCGAGAGCGCCATCGCGCTATCCACACCCGCGGTGTTTGCAGCGGCGATTTGGTTACCGACCCAATAGGCGCTCGTGAGCGCAGCGACCGATGCAAAGGAACCGACCGAGACAGCCGTGTCGCTCGACGTAAGCGATGCGGTGAAGTTCGTGTTGTTTGCGAGGAAATAGCTGACCCCGCTCAGCCCGCTTGCTGCGCTGATCAAAGTCGAAGTCCCGGACGGCGCGGCAGGAGTCAGATTGATTCCGATGACGCCCGCTGCCGTTGCTGCCGTGGTCGAAGTCAGTTTGTCCGCCGAAGCCCCGGCCCAGTCGAAGGCGAGAGTCGCGCCGTTCGCGAGGCTCAGCTTGTTGGTGACGTAGCCTGTGTCGGCGGCACCATTGACCATGCTGAAAGTCCCACCGCCATTCACCGTGAGAGTCCCGCTCGCAGGAAGATTACCGGCGGCGGCGGCGAGAAGAATGCCGCCGTTGATCGTGGTGCCGCCATCGTAGGTGTTCGCCGCGCCGCCGAGCGTCAGCGTTCCAAGGCCGATCTTGGTGAAACTCGTGCCGCTGCCCGTGATGTTCGTGGCGAAAGTCACGCTACGGCTGTTGGTATCAATTTTGATCGCCTGCCCGCCCGCCGTGCTGAAACGGCCGGAGTAATCGTTCGCATTTTGCGGCGAAAATTGCAGCGTGCCGCCGCCGAAAAGGATCGTGCCCGCAGCCGCTGCTGCCTTGTTGCCAAGCGGGCCGGATGTCCCCGCCGTCTCCGTAGAGCCGAGCAGCACAGTGCCACCGTTGAGTGTCGAGTTGCCGGTAAATGTATTCGCTGCAAACAGCCCGAGCGTGCCCGCGGCTTCCTTCGTCAAGCCACCAGCAGCACTGATGACTCCGACCGCTGACACATCGCCAGCACCACCGAAGATCAGCAAATTTCCACCCGTCCCAATGGTGTTATCGAAGATGAGCCGCCCGGCGTCCGAGTGAATGCGTGCGGCACTCGCGAGCGTCACCGCGCCGTTGTAAATGTTCACGCCGGAAATATTCCGCAATGCGCCGTCGTTGCTGATACCACCTCCATTCAGCGTGAGTCCTTCGATCAAAGTGAGGATGCTCCCCTGCACCTGCAACGCGCCACCGCTATTCACCGTTGTCGCGCCCCCGTTCGACCCGAGTGCGATGCCGTTTTGGATGTTCAGGATGCCTCCGGCATTGATCGTCGTCGCTCCACCGTAAGTATTCGAACCGCCCAATGTCGCCGTGCCGGAAACCGTGAGTGCGACACTCGACCCTGCGCCGGTTGCGATGGCGCCGTTGATGACTGTATTCCCCGCGCCAGCGATGGTGAGCGTCTTGGCTCCCGTGGTCCCGCCCGATATACCGCCTGCGAAGCTCAGCGTGTTCGTCGGGCTGTTGTTTGTGAAAGTATAGTTGGCGGCCCCCGTGCCGAGCACGATGCTGGCATTGAACAATTCGTTGCTCGCCACCGTGGCGTTTATCGTCACCGCGCCCGCGTCGTTGATGGTCAGTGTCTGATTGCCGACTCCACTGCTTCCGATGGTGTATGCCGCTGCGCTGGCCGTATCGAAGGTGATAGTGCTCACGGTGACGCCAGTCCCGAGGCTGATGGTGGCACCGCCCGCTCCCGCAGCAGCGTTGAAAATCGCCGTGTCCCCGGTGCCGGGCGCGGTGCTGCCGGACCAGTTTGCGCCGGTGAGCCAGTTTGCGTCCGTTTCGCCAGTCCACGCGCCCGTCAATGGCGGGGACACTAGCGGAACCAATCTCGTCGTCGCGTATTGGCGTCCCAAATTCTGATTACTCTCCGCGACGATGTTGACGGCACTCACGTTCACATTGCTCGCGTCTGCATTACCCAAGCCCGTGTCGCTCAGAGCACCCCCCTCAACACCAGCCAGCGTGAATAAAGACCCCGTGCCATCCTTCAACGCCAATGCCATACGAAGTTCCTCCGCCGTCTCTTTCGATATTACAATCTCCTCTTTTGCACCCGTCTTACTCACGCTACGCGAGAAAATTTTTGCCTTCTTCCTCCCTCCGCCAATCGCAGACCTCACCGCGCCACTGCCATCACTCACACGCAATTCTCCCATCGCCCGACTTGCCTGCGGCGCAACACCGATGCTCAACGCCCGAAAATCCGTGAAAGTCAATTTTTCAACCTTCGTTCCCCTCAAGCTACTCGTCACATCATGTTGTTCGCCTTCATACAAAGACACCGCAGCAAATAAATTTGGACCGCTGAACGTCATATCTGCGATCTCGATCTTGCTTAAATTCACGACGCTACCGTGGATCACCGCACTCGTTGCGAAGGCCTGTCTATCAACCCCAATTTGTGACTGCCTGGCAGCGAGCACCACCAGCGCGTTCAACTGCAAATCTTGCAGCGCAACGTTCAACCCAATCCCGCCGGCGCCCAGCGTCAGTGTGTTCGTTAAGCCACCGATGGTTAGCAGCCTCTCAGGCGTCGTGATCCTCAATTCCTGAATCGAAAATTCCGCTCCAATCGAAGTGTCCAACTTCTCCATCGACCCCGCATCAAACACCGCCACATCCGCCGCCACCGGCGCAACACCACCTACCCAGTTTTCCCCGGTGCTCCACACTGCGTCCGTCGCCCCAGTCCACGAGATATTCGCCGCCGACGCACTTACCGCAAACAACGCCGCAAACGGCAGTGCACAGATTCGGATTCCGCGATAACGAAGGGGAGAAGGTTTCGTTTTCATAGGGAGTTGATTGAAGGAGTTTCTGCGTGTTGGAATGAAGCAATTTTAAGTCAATTCATCAAACACACAACGTCCATTACAAATATTATGCGAATACTTTATCGGACTCATCCGGAGGTCCGAAAACTTCAACGCTCCACTTCTGAACCCTGCAAACTGGCCGTAAGCTAGTATCTTCTCTACCGAACACCAAGTTGCAGACTTTGGCCTACTTGCGCGTGTGGACGAAGACTCCGCGTTTGTTGCCGACGACGATGTCGGGTTTGCCGTCGCCGTTCACGTCGGTGGCCATGACTTGCGTGCCGACGCCGCTGTTGTCGTCGATGATGTGCGCGGTGTAGCTGGCTTTGCCGCCGGTGCGTTTCAGTTCGAACCAATAGAGGACGGGCCATGCGTTCGCGTCGGTGTCGCCGCCGGGGCCGTGGGCCCAGAAGCGCTTGCCGGTGACGATGTCTTTGATGCCGTCGCCGTTCATGTCCACGAGGTCAATGGCGTGGGGCTGGGAGAAAATCACGTCCGTCTCACCTTCGCCGGGCTTGGTGCCGGTGATGAGGTGCTTGGTCCAGCCTTGCACGCCGCCGTCATTTGTCTGCTCGAACCACGCGAGGCCGAGACCGTGCGCGGCGAGGCTGGTGATGATGTCGGCTTTGCCGTCGTTGTTCACGTCATACGCATACATCTGCGCGCCGCCGCTGCCGAATTGCGCATCGTGCTTGGTCCACGGTGCAACGCCGTCCCAATTCGCAGGCTGCTCCCACCACGCGCCTGCTTCGAGAATGTCCACGCGTCCGTCGCCGTTCACATCGCCCGCGCCGATGCCGTGGGTGTATTTTTGAAAGCGACCGTCTTTTCCCGACGCAGCGTTCCATTTCCAGACTTCATTCGGGTTTTTCGGATCCATTGTGGCGTAGCCGATGGTGCCACCGCTCATGCAGAGGAGGTCGGGGATTTTGTCACCGTTCACATCCACAAACATCGGCGATTCGTTGTCGGTGACTTTCACGGCCGTGTGGCGCTGCCACAGCTCGTCTTTGCCTTGCGGGTTTTCCCACCAAAACGTCTCCGCACCGGGGAAGCCGACGACGAGGTAGTCCATCCAGCCGTCGCCGTTGAAGTCGTAGGCGTAGGAGATGAAGTTGTTCGAGTATTCGTTCACGCCGCCGAGCAGGCCCTTGAAGCCGGGGACTTTCTCCACCGTGCCGTCCTCCTTTTTGCGGTCGAAGGCTTTTTCCATGTGGTAAATCTCGTGCGCCTTTTTGAAGTCCGGCCCTTCATACCAGAACGGCCCGCTGAGGATGTCGTTCTTTCCGTCCTTGTTCACATCGGCCACGCACGCGCCCTCGGCCCAGAAGGATTCGGTGATCTGCTGCTTGCTCCACTCGCCAGTGAGCGCGGGCGGCGGTGTGGAGACCGATGCAGAGGGTGCACCTGCGGCATGGATGGTGGCGGTGAGTGTGAGGAAGAGTGCGATGTTTTTCATGCAGAGAGAAAGAGCGCGCGCAGAGTGAAGGCTTAGACTTTTCGTGCAAGCGCGGGGTTTGGAAAAATGCTTTTTACCATCGAAAAGCGCGGGATTTTTTGCACGCACGCACATCGCACCGCACGCAACCGCTTGCCACGCGCACATCAGACGCTAAGTTGCGCCGCTCATGTCCGCAGAATTACCAGACCGACCAGACCCGCTCACCGCCCCACGGCGTCTGGCCATCATCGCCAGCCGCTACAATGAAGAGCTGGTGGACGGCCTTATCGAAGGTGCCATGACCGAACTCAGCATCATTGCTACAGGCTCCGATGTGGAGATCGTGCGTGTGCCGGGCTCTTTTGAAATTCCCTTCGGCGTGCAGACACTCATGCTGCGCGGGGAAGTGGATGCAGTCTTTGCCTTCGGTGTCATTTGGGAGGGCCAGACGCGCCACGCCGATCTCATCGCCACCGCCGTTACCAATTCCCTGCTCGATCTTTCCCTCAGATTCAAAGTCCCAGTCCTCCATGAAGTCCTCGTGCTGCAAGATGAGGAACAAGCCATTGCCAGATGCACCCCCGGGGCTGAACTCAACCGCGGCACTGAAGCCGCCCGCGCAGCCGTGCGTATGTTGACGATGCTCGACGAACTCCGGGATTGATCTTTTTCATGAGCAGAAGACGCGAAGGCCGCGAGGCCGCCATCCAGTATCTCTACCAACTCGACGCCCACGGCGAACGCCGCCTCGATTTGCGCACCGATTTTTGGGAACTCCGCGACTCACCGGAGCCCGTGCGCGTCTTCGCGGAACAACTCATCAACGGCGTCAACCAGCATGTCGCCGAGATTGACGAACGCCTCGCGCGGCATCTGAAAAATTTCATCATCAGCCGGCTCAACATGGTGGACAGAAACATCCTCCGCCTCGCTGTGTATGAAATGTTTTTCTGCCCAGAGACACCGCCCATCGTCGCCATCAACGAAGCGATAGACGCGGCCAAGCGCTTCGGCGGCGACGACAGCGGCAAGTTCGTCAACGGCGTCCTCGACAAAATCAAAACCGAACTCACCCGCCCGCTCCGCACCGCTCTGATTCCACCTCCAAAAAAACCGACACCCGCAGCACAGGCGCCCTCAGCCAAGACAGAGTAACCCACGTCTACGCGCGCATCGCATCGAGTCACATGGCATTCGGCTTTCTCAAAAACCTCTGGCAGAAAATCACCGGCAAACCCGTGGATTGGGACGAACTCGAAGAGTTCCTCATCCGCGCCGACCTCGGCCTGCCGATGACGACGCGCATTTTGAAAAACCTCCAGGCGCTCAAAGACCAGCCCACCGGCGACACCGCCATCGAAGTCACCCGCGAGGAAATCACCAAAATCCTCCCGCGAGAGCCGTGGATGCTCCGCCCCCTTCCCAACAAACCCAAAGTCATCCTCGTCGTCGGCGTCAACGGCACTGGCAAAACCACCAGCACCGCCAAGCTCGGCGCACTGCTCAAAAAACGCGGCCACAGCGTCCTCTTCGCCGCAGCCGATACTTTCCGCGCAGCCGCCATCGAGCAACTCGGCATCTGGGCCGAGCGCATCGGCGCGCCCATCGTCAAAGGCCAATACAACGCCGACCCCGCCGCACTTTGCTACGACGCCTACCGCAAGGCCGAAGCCGAGAATATCGAGTTCATCATCTGCGACACCGCAGGCCGCCTCCACACCAAGCACAACCTCATGGCCGAGCTGGGCAAAGTGAAACGCGTCCTCCAAAAAGCCGACCCCTCCGCGCCCCACGAAACCCTCCTCGTCGTGGACGCCACCACCGGCTCCAACGCCCTCGCCCAGGCCCGCGAATTTCACAGCGCCACCCAGCTCACCGGCATCATCTGCACCAAGCTCGACGGCTCCGGCAAAGGCGGCATCATCGTCGCCATCCAGAACGAACTCGGCATCCCCACCCGCTTCATCGGCACCGGCGAAAAAGCCGAGGACTTCAGCTTCTTCGACCCACGCGAATTCGCCGACCAGATGATCTAGCCTGGAATGATTTGGAAACTTTCCGCTTCTCTCGCAGCCTGCGAATGAAAAGGATGCTCCAGCGACCGTGAAGAAACTCATCATCCAAATCCCCTGCCACAATGAAGCGGAGACGCTGCCCATCGCGTTGAAGGCACTGCCTCGTGAACTGCCGGGCGTGGAAAAAGTGGAGTGGCTCATCATCGCCGACGGCTGCACGGATAACACCATTGAAATCGCGAAAGCGAATGGCGTACATCACGTCGTGGATCTAGGCGGACATCAGGGCCTCGCTCGTGGTTTCATGGCGGGGCTGGATGCGTGCCTGCGTGCGGGCGCGGATGTGATCGTGAATACAGACGCGGACAATCAATACTGCGCGGATGACATTCCGAAACTGCTGGAGCCGATCCAGAAGGGCGAGGCGCAGATTGTCGTGGGCACGCGCCCCATCGCGGACATTGCTCATTTTTCCCCGCTTAAAAAACTGCTGCAAAAACTCGGGAGCTGGGTGGTGCGTTTTGCGAGTGGAACGAATGTCGCCGATGCACCGAGCGGCTTCCGCGCAATCACACGCGCAGCAGCAATGCAGCTTAATGTTTTCAGCAAATACACCTACACACTGGAGACGATTATCCAAGCGGGGCAAAAGGGCATCCCCATCATGTCGGTGCCCATCCGCACCAATGGCTATCTGCGCCCCTCGCGCCTGATGAAATCCATGCGCTCCTACATCCAGCGGAGCATCCTCACGATTTTGCGGATTTTCATCACCTACCGTCCGCTGAGTTTTTTCCTGTGGCTGGGATCGCTTCCATTCATTGCCGGGACATTGATCGGCGTGCGCTGGCTCATGCTTTATTTCAGCGATGACACGCGCACGCATCTGCCCAGCCTCATCCTCGCTTCGATCCTGATTCTCATCGGCGTGCTGATGTGGGTGCTCGGCCTCGTCGGCGACCTCATCGCTGTAAACCGCAAGCTGCTCGAAGACATCCAGCTTCGCACCAAGCGAATTGATTATGAGTAGAGACTTGTTCGCCCGCGAGGCACTCGCGCTGATTCCACAACTGCTGACGCTTCAGGATCGCAATCAACACTCGCCCACCTACGGCTGCTTCGACCGCAACTACTGGCACTACAAGATCATTGATTTTCCGAGCGGCATGGCCGGGGAGTTCGTCTTTCCGCTCGCCCTCGTCTGGTCGCTCGACATCCCCGGAAACACTTACTTTCAGCAACCCGCACTCCGGCAATGGATCGAGGCCGGTCTGCGCTATGCTGCTCGCAGCGCGCACTCCGATGGCTCGTGCGATGACTATTTTCCTTTTGAAAAAGCGGCGGGCGCTGCTGCGTTCGCACTGCTCGCCGGAATCGAAAGCTACTCGCTGCTCGGATTGAACGATGGCGAGTTGCTAGAGTTTTTTACGCGCCGTGCAGACTGGCTCGCAGATCATCACGAGAGCGGACGACTCACGAATCATCAGGCTCTCATCGTCCTGTGCCTCGAAAAAATGGGCCGTCTGCTCGAAACAGAACGCTGGGATGCGCTGAAAGCAAAACGCCTCGCGCAGGTGATCGAGTGGCAGAATGAGGAAGGCTGGTTCACAGAATACGAAGGCGCGGACCCCGGATACCACACGCTCACCGTCGGCCTGCTCGCGCAACTCCATGAACTCGCGCCCTCGCACGAACTGCGCACGGCCATCGAGCGCGGAGTGAAATTCGCGGCGGAGTTCGTGCATCCCGACGGTTCCTTCGGCGGCGAATACACCAGCCGCAACACGTATAACTTTTTCCCGCACGGCTTTGAGTGCGCAGGCACATGGCTTCCCGAGGCACTCGCCATCAACGACCGTTTTCTCACCGGCCTCTCGCAAAACCTAGGCGCCTGCTATGCGGACGATCACATCCTCGGCCACCATGCGTGGAGCTACCTGCTCACGTGGAAACACTGGGTCGCCGCCCGTCCGCCCGTGCCACCACGTCCCACAGGGCGCGTTTATTTTAAAAACGCCGGACTGCTCATTGACCGCCGCGACGGCTGCGAACTCTACCTCGCTCTCAATAAAGGCGGCGTGTTCAAATTCTGGCGCGATGGAAAACTCGTTGCGAGCGACACGCAACTCAGCGTGCAGATGCAGTGCGGTAAAAATTTCCGCAACGCCGTCGCACACCTCGCCGGTCGCTACGATGTAAAACTCGACGGTCACACCATCGCCGTGCACGGCAAACTTGGTTGGGCGAAAGCCGCGCGCATGACCACGTTCAAACTCATCGTGCTGCGGATGATCATGTTCACCGTGGGCCGCTTTTTTCCCGACCTCATCCGTAAGCTCCTGCAAAAAATGCTCATCACGGGAAAGAAAGCCGCGCCTTTCAAATTCACCCGCACCCTCGCGTGGAGCGACGGCAAGCTCCACGTCACCGACGAACTCAATGCAAAGAAAGGCTGGGGCAGTGTCTGCGCTGTGGGTCTGGGGGCTGCGCAGACGAGCATCTACGTGGTGATGAGCCGCACTTTCCAAAGCGGACAGCTCCAGCCGTGGCAGGATTTCACCGAGCAGATGCACCAGCTCAAGGAAGACGAGCCGCTGAAAATCGAACGCACGCTCTAAATGAAAAAGGCGGTTTCGCTCATCGTCAGCATCCTGATCCTCGCCTTCATCTATTGGAAAATTGGCGCGGAGAACCGCAGCAAGCTGCTCGCAATTTTCAGCAACTGTGACCCGATGTGGATGACTATCTCCCTCGCCATGGTCGTGCCGCTCACACTTTTCACCTCATGGCGGCTGCAACAACTCATGCCGAGCACTGGCCAGCTCTGCTTCGGAGAAGCGAACAAACTCATTCTCGTCGCTAGCGTGCTTAATCTCGTGCTCCCATCCAAAATGGGAGACATCGCGAAAGCGTGGTTCATGCGTGATCGAGGACATCTCGACGTCTCACTCGCACTCTCCCTCGTCGTATTTGAAAAGTCGTGCGACATGCTTTCGCTCCTCCTCTGGTGCGCCTTTGGCCTCGCCATTTATCCACAAAAGGACGGCATCTTTTGGGTGATGACCGGGGCCGTCGCAGCGATGCTTCTTTGCGGTTGCCTTTTACTCGGCTCAAAGGCATTCGCCCGATTCTTCTTTACCCTCGCCGGACGCTTTGCGCCCAAAAAGATCGGTGCAAAGCTCGGCAAACTCGCCGCCTCGTGGGATGCGATGCACGATTACTTTTGGAAGAGCAAAGCGCGGCTACTGAAAGTCACGATGACGTCTGTTTTTATCTGGTTCCTGCACCTGCTGCAAATCTGGATGTTCATCCTCGCCCTGCGCGCCAGCGTCCCCTTCGTGCGCAACCTCGCACTCTCCCCGCTCGCTATCCTCGCCGGTCTTCTTCCCGTGCCGACATTCGGCGGCGCAGGCACACGCGACGGCGCACTCGTCGCGCTCTACGCTCCGTATTTTGCAACTCCCGTCGCCCTCGCCCTCGGCCTGCTCTGCACCGCCCGCTACATCCTCCCAGCAATCGGCGGCATCCCATTTTTCCAAAGCTACCTCGCCAAAGTCCGCGAGCTGCGCGCGGAAAAGTAAGTCAGAAGGCTACGCAGCCCCAAGGTGCTTGGATTGACGGCGCAATGTTTTCCTCGGCGCTTCTGTTTGTGAATTATCGCTGACCACCTGCTCCTCCAGCCACGGCGGCAAATCCTTTCGCCCGGTTCGCCGCCAATCTTCCGAGAGCGCGGATGCGACGGTCACTTTTGCCAGTCCGAGCTGCTCGGAAAGGAAGATGAAGAGGCTTTTGGCGAGTGTATCGAGGGCGATGGTGTGGGTGCGTGCGAGGTGGTGGAAGAGCCAGTCGCTGAAACGGAGGAATTGTGTGAATGGCGATGCGGCATCCTGCCAGAGGAGCGCGAGCGCGGTGGTGAAGTTGCCGCTGTTGGCGGTGATGTCCCAATAGCGCGCGAAGCGGCGCATCCGCTGCATATCGGGAAAGGAAATGTCGCGCGTGGAGAGGATTTCGTAGGGCGGATGGGATGAATAGATCATCGCGTATTCTGCATCGTGCCGGACGATGGGCGTGCCGCGCAGCCGTTTGAGGATCCCGACTTGAATCTCCTGTGGGCGCATTGCGAGCAGACGGTCAAAGCCTCGGCCAAAACTCTCGATGCCCTCGCCGGGCAGTCCGACAATGAGATCAGCGTGGATGTGGACGCCGGTGTGCGCGCGGAGATAGCGGAAGTTGTCTTCGAGTTTCGCCACGTTTTGCCGACGCGAGATGTTGAGCGAAGTCGCATCGTCGAAAGTTTGGATGCCGACTTCGAGTTGCACCGCGCCGGGTGGGAACTGCGCGATCAAAACGCGGAGCTGCTCGGGCAGGCGGTCGGGGATCATTTCAAAATGAACAAAGAATCCGTCACGCCAGTGGTCCAAAAAGAACTGAAGGATCGCGGTGCTCGTCGGGAGGTGAAGATTGAAAGTGCGATCCACAAACTTGAACTGTGTGGCACCCCGCGCGAGCAGGCGATCCAGAGCGGCGAGGAAGGCATCGAGGGGAAATTGCCGCACGGGGATATCGAGCGATGACAGACAGAACTCGCAGGTGAAAGGGCAACCGCGCGACGCCTCTACATAGATGACACGATGCGCAAGGTCGGCATCGCCGTAGAGCTCGTAAGGCAACGCGAGTGTGTCGAGTTTTGGGAGGTCGGCGGTGATAATCTTCGGTGGCGACCCGCCATCGAGAATGGCACGGCAGGTTTCGCGAAAAGCATTGTCGGCCTCGCCGGTGATTGTGTGATCGGCGAGTCGCACGATTTCCTGCCCCTCGGTCTCGTAGCTCACCTCCGGCCCGCCGAGGATGATGATGAGTTCAGGTCGGATGCGTTTTAGCAACGCGACGACTTCGGTGCTCGGCACAACATTCCAAATATAAACGCCAAGCCCGACGATGCGCGGCTCGTGCGCGAGGATGCGCTCGACGATTTCGAGAGGGCGCTGGTTGATGTCGAACTCCGCGATACACGCGCGTTCACGCAGCTCGCCGAGATTGGCGTGCAAATAGCGCAGGCCAAAGGCGGCGTGGATGTATTTCGCATTGAGCGTAGCGAGAACGATGTCGGGCATCGGCAGCAGTATGCGCGGGAAAATGAACACGTGGCGAGCCGTTCCATCGCCTCAGCATCAAAACACTGAGGGATGGCATTCCTCGCGGAAACCATCCCCAGTATTTCGGCTAGCGGAAGATTCGACTACACGCGACGACGACGTGCGAGAAGCATGAGACCCGGCAGGGTGAGCAAAATTGCGCTGGCTGGCTCTGGCACGACGTTCACAGAGGCTGTAATGCCGTAGCTGGTAAATGGCCCCGGAGCTTGCGTGCTGTAATCGGCACCACCGACGACCAAACTATATGTGCCTGCGGCGAGATCGAAGCTGCCTGCGACATGATTGTCTGCGATGCCGTCACCATTCACGAGCGTGCTGAGTGAGTTGTAGTTGGCAGATGTGCCATCGGCTGCATTACCGACGTAGGTAAAACTGCTCAGGTCGGCGAAAGTGACGCCGTCGTCGCTGCCGATTTTCCAATCACCAAGAGCATAGAAACTGCCTTCGCGGGTGATGCCATCAACGGCGGTGAGGCTGGCCAAATATGATGAGCTGATAGTGGAGGTATCGTGATCCAGAGCTGCGGGTGAGACATGAGCCAGACCGGAGTAGATCGAGAATGCAGGCAGGAAACCTGTGACGCCCGTAATGTCTATAGTGACATGCCCCGGATTCGCCAGAGTGAAGCGGAAAAAACGATTGCGATGACTGTCTCCGTAGTCCGCATCCGTCGCGTCGGCCCAACCGAAATTACTGGAGACGGTCTGTCCTGAAATAGTGATAGGCGCGTCCAGCCCGTTTGCTTGGAATACGCCAAAATCTCGCCCGCTGTAGCTGATGTGCGCGGACGCTGTTGAGATGCCCGTCATTACCAGTGCGGCGAAGAGGGCTTGCTTGAGGTGTGGCTGCTTCATTGTTTTGTATGGTTTGTGTTGTTTGTTGTTGCTGGAGGAGAAATGGACGGTTTGCCGCAGGCGTGGCCCACTGGTAGCTGAGGCGGTAGAATGCGCCGCCCACTGGCGGCGCAGTGTCGGTGAAAGTGGCGGTGTTTGCCGTGGTTCCCATGACCGTGCCGATACTCTGCCAACTGCCCGCTGCGAGCGTGCTGCTGCGTTCTATTGTGAAGGAGATGCCCGTTTGCGCAGGGTCACTCGCCCAGTATCCAAGCTGGCTCGGCCATGTGAGCACGCGACTTCCACCCGCCCCGACACTCATGGTCGGCAGGAAACTCGGCCCTGCTTTAAAGTGATAGTAATAGACCTGACTCGGCGGGTGCCACGGTCCACCGCCGGGAGCATTTGTGCTCAAGTCATAAAGCGTAAAACCAATGATGTAGTCGCCCGGTTTATCCGCCGTCCATGCGCGACCATGGATGTGCCCTGAGGGGTCTTCTCCTGCGCTGTTGATGCCTTCGCCGAGGATGAATTTGTAACCACCTGTGGGTTCATTGGTGGCGAAGGAGACCGTGGGTGTGTCGTAATACTCCGACCAGTTCTCATCCCAAAATCCGAAATGCGCACCCGCAGGACCGGAGACGCTGGTGATTTCCATCCAAATCCACGCACCGGTGTGAGCATGACCGGCTGAGGCGACATCGAATTGCCCATCTGAAAGCGCAATAAAGGAAAATGAGTCGAGCGGTGAGTTTGTGCGAGGGCGTTCATCGAGCATGTAATAACCGCCGCAGCGCTGGATGGGGCGCTGACCGACCGGGCGTGCAAGAAGATGGAAAACCTTGTTTGTTCCGTTTGCGCCGACGAACTGAAGCGGTTCCCCAGCATCGGGCTGGCCATTGTTGTTCACGTCAACAATGCCCGCAGCATAGTGGTCGTGTGCGCGTGCGCTGCTTAGAGTGAAAGCAGCGCAAAGCAGGGCGGTGATGTAGCGACTGTTGGTTGTTTTGCAGTTCATAGAGCGTTGGTTTTTTCATCAGCCGTGGGATCCACAAAGCGGTCGCCGGGCGTTTTCAGGCGCGTTTGCACGGCCTCCCATCGGAGGGTTTCGATGTGCCCGTCGGTGAAGACGTAATTTGCCGCCCCGTCGTGGCACTTGACCGCGATCTGACCGGAGAAGAACTCGGGCGGTATGGTGCGTCCGCGATATTCGGCGAAGTGAAAATGATCCGAGTTGGCGTAGCTGACCGTCGCCTCAGCAAAGAGGAAAGTGGCGGCGCGGCTATCGAGACGGTTCAGTTTTGAGTAATCGAGGTCCGTCGCGCCTACTGGATTCGGCGTGAGGAAGTCGTTGATCACATACGTGTATGCGCGCCCGGCGTTCTCATCAGCCGGGCAGCGAAAGGTGATGGTCCCACCGGCGTAGGCTTGAAGAGTTAGCGTCCACGATTGCCCGCCCTGCCTGCGCTGATGGGATGTGACAGGCAAGGTATGATCGTGCTCACCAGCGTAGAGAATCGTGGCTTGCCCAATTTGGCGAAGGTTGTTGAGGCACTTCACCGTCTTGGATTGCGAGCGAACCCGAGCGGCAGCTGGGAAAATGAGCGCAGCCAGGATCGCGATGATAGCGATGACGACGAGTAGTTCGATGAGTGTGAATGCGTGATTTTTGCGATACATAAAAAACGTGAGTGCGCCGATATGGTGCTAACCGGGCTAGCTCAGTGGCCTCGCGTGGGCGGGGACTGCGGGGTCTATGAACATCACCACGGCATAACCGCCGTTCGCGAATTTCCCGCAGCCCCCACCGTGGCGCGGGCTAAGCCGCAAACCGGGTTGGGGAGGTATGAGCGGCTGCGCAATTTCCCCCGAAAAGTTCTATGCTCTTCGGACTGCACGGGACTTCTGCCCATGCGAAATGAATGCGCAGATGGAAAGCGTGCTGCTGATACGCAGGACACAATCCAACGATCGGCGAAAGCCGATCCTCCGCTCGATTAGGCGATGCGGGGTGGCGGGACTGGTGGGCGCTCCATTCGCGCCTCCACCGAAATTTCCATTCCCTGCCAAAACGAAATCAAACTCGCCTCACGCACCAAAGGCAGCGGGCGAGGTGACAGGGCGAGTGCTTCAATCTTCTGCACGCGGCTCTGCACACTCGCGGGTTTCTGCTCCTCTTGCTGCTGACCTTTCTTCACTGCCTTACACAGCGAACAAGGATGATCGCCATCGAAAGTATTTTTCACGCCTGCGACGAAGCCATCCCGCGCAGAATAGCTCACCACCATCCCCGTCCACGCCACCACCTGCAATGTGGCCAGATGCCCACCACACAGCACGAGCACCGCGACAAACGCGGCGAGACGGCTGATATTGCGGAAAAGTTTTGCGAACATCGCGAGGAATTCAAAAGCTCTGGTTCATTCTTGTGTCAAGCTCTCGCTCAAAAACTACATCCGTTCGGGGACGCCGATGCCGAGGAGGTCGAGGCCCTTTGCCAGCACGTGCGCGGTGGTGTCGCTGAGTGCGAGGCGTGAACTTCGGGCGGGCTCGTCGGCTTTCAGGACGGGACACGCTTCGTAGAAAGAGTGGTAGGCGTTCGCGAGTTCGAAGAGGTAATTGCAGAGGAGGTTTGGCCGGTAGTCGTCGAGAATGGACGGCAGGACTTCGCCGAACTGCGCGAGTTTTTTCACGAGTGCGAACTCGGCGGGCTCGGTGAAGCTGATTGCGGATTTCGGATTTCGGATTTCGGATTTGCCGATGTCCGCCTTGCGGAAGATGGCGCGGATTCGGACGTAGGCGTTTTGCAGATACGGCGCGGTGTTACCTTGGAAGCTGAGCATTTTCTCCCACGAGAAAACGTAGTCGCCCTGACGGCTTGGGAGCAGGTCGGCGTATTTCACAGCGCCGAGGCCGATGATCTTTGCGATCTCGTTACGCTCGGCTTCAGGCATGTCGGGATTTTTTTCGGCGATGACTTTTGAGGCGCGCTCGACGGCTTCGTCGAGGAGGTCGGCGAGTTTCACGGTGTCACCGCTGCGCGTTTTGAATGGCTTGCCGTCTTCGCCGAGGATACTGCCGAACCACACATGCGCGAGCTTCACCGCGCTCGCTGGCTGCCAGCGCCGCCAGACGGCGAAGAACTGACGGAAGTGAAGCTGCTGCCGTCCATCGGTGACGTAGATGATTTCGTCGGGTGCAAACTCGCGCACGCGGTAGGCGATAGTGGCGAGATCGGTGGTGGTGTAGTTCGATGCGCCGTCGGCCTTTTGCACGAGCGCGGGCGAGTCCTTCCAGCCGTTCTCGTCTTTGATCAAAAAAGGATTTTCCTTCTCCGGCACAGAGCCGTCGCTGAAGACACACAGAGCACCATCGCTCTCGCGTGCGATGCCTTTGTCCACGAGTGCAGCTACGGTGTCTTTCAACCAAGGGTTGTAGAAGGATTCGCCGAGTGTGACGTCGAAATGGATGCCGAGGCGCGAGTAGATCGTGTCGAACTGAACTTGCGAAAGCCGGATCATCTCGCGCCAGATGCCGAGGTTTTCCTCGTCCCCGGACTGAAGCTTCACGAGTTCAGCGCGTGCGGCGTCGAGTTGTGCGGAGTCAGTTTTGCAGCGTTCGTTTTGCGCTTTGTAGATGCGCTCTAGTTCGCTGATGGGATCCACTGCGAGAGCGTCTTTATTGAGGATGGTTTTCCACGCGAGGCAGAGCATCCCGAACTGTGTGCCCCAGTCGCCGATGTGATTATCGGTGAAAACCGTGTGACCTAGGAAGCGCCCGATGCGTGCGAGCGCGTCGCCGAGGAAGGTGCTGCGGATGTGACCGACGTGCATCGGCTTCGCGACATTCGGCGAGGAGAAATCAATGACGAGCCGCCGCGAAAGAACGGTCGGGACACCAAGTCGTTCATCGCTGGCGAGTGCGGTGAAATACGCGATGAGCGTGGCTGGTTTCAGTCGGAAATTAATGAAGCCCGCACCGGCAATTTCCGGCGTTTCGCACAAATCCGCCACGTCGAGTTTGGCGATGATTTCCTGCGCGAGAGCGCGTGGATTTGCCCGACGCGGCTTGGCCAGTTGCATGGCCACGTTGGATTGATAGTCACCAAATCGTGTATCCTGCGCGGACTGCACGGTGACAAGAACGCCACCACTTTCACCGACTGCGTCGCGTAGCTTTGTTTCGAGAATTTGCTGGATGGTCTGCATGAAAATTGGACGAAGTTTATCGCAGCGTGACTGCGTTTTTTCCATCGCTCACCACGCTCACTCCAAAGCGTCAGGCCTTGGTGCCGCTCTTCTCGAAGATGGCGAGAATTTCTTCGGCAGTCGTCGCGGCGGCAAGACGTTCGCGAATGGAGCGGTCGTTGAGGAATTTCGCGATGGCTGCGAGCGTGCGGAGGTGGGTTTGAAATTGGTCTTTGGGGACAACAAAAAGAACGACGAATTTGACCGGCGCATTGTCGAGCGCCTCGAATTCGATGCCGGCGCTGGAGCGTCCGAATACCGCGACCACCTCCGTGACATGCTCGCTTGATGCATGAGGGATGGCGATTCCGAAGCCGATACCGGTGCTCATCGTTTCCTCGCGATCCCGCAATGCAGTCAGGACAGTGTCACGATTTTCCGCAGCGATTTTGCCGTTGGCGACAAGCACGTTCACCAACTCCGCGATGGCGGAATACCGCTCAGTGGCCTGCATTTCCGGGAGGATTGCTTGAGCCGACAGAAGATTACCGAGCGTCATTCGTGTTTCCGTTTTGTAAAAGGTTTTGGGAAGGTAGATGGCGGTTCACTTGTGGCAAGCGCGATTTAGCCCGTGTTTCGTGCTTTCTCGAACCGGTGCCAGACGGCATATCGGCGGGATGCTGCCTCTTTTAAAAACAGAAATCCCCGGACCACGCTCGCTGGAGCTGGCTGCGCGGCTGCGGCGGTGTGAGTCGAGAAATGTGACGTTTCTCGCGGATGACTGGCCGGTATTCTGGGAGCGCGCGGAGGGCGTGAATGTGTGGGATGCGGACGGGAATCGCTTTCTGGATTTCACGGCAGCCTTCGGCGTGACCGGGCTCGGACACACGCGCGCGGAGTCACAGGCTGCGCTCACGACGCAAGCGGGCGTACTCATGCACGCGATGGGCGACGTGCATCCGACGGAACTGAAAGTGCGGTTATGCGAGAAGCTGAGCGCGCTGACTTTCGAGCGATGGGGCGCGGGCGCGGGCAAGGTGATTCTCGGCAACTCGGGGTTTGAGGCGGTCGAGGCGGCGTTGAAAACTGCGCTGCTCCACACGGGAAAGCGGGGCGTGATTGCGTTTCACGGGGGCTATCACGGGCTGGGCTTCGGCACGCTGGCGGCGGGTGGAATTCCGTTTTTTCGCGAGCCGTTCCGTTCGCAGTTGGCGGATTTTGCGACGCTGCTCCCCTTCCCTCGCGAGGAAACAGAACTGGCCGCATTGCGCCGGGAACTGGAAAAGACGATCCGCGAGCAGAAGACTGGTGCGATTCTGATCGAGCCGTTCCAAGGCCGCGGCGGCTGTGTCGTGCCGCCACGCGAGTTTCTCCGTTTGCTGAGAGAAGTGTGCGATGCAAACGGCCTGCTGCTCATCGCCGATGAAATCCTAACCGGCTTCAACCGCACCGGTGCACTTTTTGCGTGCGAACACTCCGCCGTGATGCCGGATTTGATCTGCCTCGGCAAGGCGCTCACCGGCGGTTTTCCGCTGAGTGCGTGCGTGGGGCGTGCGGACATTATGGACGCGTGGCCGCTCTCGAATGGCGAGGCACTACACACCAGCACCTTTCTCGGCAACCCCCTCGGCTGCGCGATGGCACTTTCATCGCTCGAAAAACACGCCGACCCCGCTGTGTCACGGCTGGTCTGCGAACGCGGGGAGAAACTACGCACTGCACTCGCAGATGCCGGGCGGCCGGTTCGCGGGATGGGGCTCATGCTCGGCATGGAATTGCTAAAACAAAACGGTCAGCCGGACGGCGAACGCGCTATCTCAATCATCAAATGCGCCCTGCGTGACGGTCTGCTGCTGCTTGCAGATTCGCCCTCTGCAAACGTCCTCAGCTTTACTCCGCCCTTCGACATCTCGGATGAAGAGATCGCTTTTCTAGCAAAGTGGCTGCGCGCTGCGTTGCAGTGAGTGCTGCGGGGATGGACTGTATGGACACGATGGACGATATGGACGAACCGCCCACCGCCATTGAATCGCTCCTCTACGAAAACTTCACACTCTTCCCGGGCTCCATTTCGTAGTTGGCCACGAATTGCTCGGAGACATTCGGCGAAATCACATCAGCAAGGAACTTGATGTAAATCGCGTCCTCTTTCACCACACGGAGGCGATCCATGTTGTCCACTTCGATGGCGACGAAAAAACCCCACGGCGAGTCTTTGTCCACGTTCTTGCCGCAACGCACACCGGCTACCTCGGGGATTTTTACCAGGCTCACGCGGGCGGCGATCATCATCTGGGCAAGTTTGGCCTCATCTACATGAGGAAGGGTTTGAAAAAGCGCGACGTGATGAATCATGGAAAAGAAAAGGCCCGGCGAGTTACCGATGCAACTGCCGGGCCGCAAGCTTGGTGTGTAGAAAGGCTAACTTTTCTTCCAATCGAGAACGCCTTTTTTGATCGCGTAGATGTAGCCGACGGTTACCAGCGAGATAAAACCCGCCATGCTCCAGAAGATCGTAGAGCCGTGTGTATGGATCATCGTTTTGAAATTCACTGCCCACGGATACATGAACACCACCTCGATATCGAAGAGGATGAAGAGCATCGCGATGAGGTAGAATTTCACCGTGAAGCGCGGCTGTGCGCCGCCCTGCGGGATCATTCCGCACTCATAGGCCATGTCTTTTGCTGGAGTGCGCTTGGCGGCTTTGCCGAGGAGCACGCTGATCGCCAGTGTGACCACGCCGAAGCCGAGCACGATGCCGACCTGCAACAGGATGGGTAGAAAGTCCTTCACTTAAATCGCAGGCGTGACGCCGGTTTCGAGTGTCGCGAGTTGCTTGGCGAGTCCCTTGTAGCTCTTCTTGCCATTCTTGCCGACGGTGATTTTCACCATGCCGCGTCCAACAAGATTTTGCAGTTTCTCGTATGCACGAAGGCGCAGCATTTCCTCGCCACCGCTGGCGGCATTGCGGGCCTTGAGGTTTTCGTGGACGACATCGAAGAGGTCTTTGAACTCGTATGCGGACTTCTGCGAGAGGACAGACGCGAGTTCTTCAGTCACCAAATCGGGGAGGCGACGACTAAATGCAGGCTTTTTTGCGATAGACATAGGATTGACACAATAGCACACCTCGGCTTGTCCACGAAGGGATTTTTTTGTCATGAGAGCGCGCGTAAATCGCATCTGCTTGGCACAAAGCTGATTGCGATTTTTATTTCGCGGGCTCGGGCTCATCCGCGTCCTTTATTTTATCGCCCTGACTTTGTGGATTCACAACCTGCGGCGGCGACACGGGGACGGGAGGTGGCGCGACACTCATGCTTTTGACTCTGGTGTAAAAAAAGAAACCCGCCATGCCTCCAACTGCCGGCACGTAAGTTTGGATCAGACTGAGCGAGCCCGCACCTTCAGCCACGAAACCCTGCTCTGCCGGACCGTAGGTGAGCGCAAGCGGCAGCAAGTGGCGGCTGATGGTTTCAGCCTTCGGCAATTTTGCGCCGTCGAAATATTTCGCAACATCGGGGTTTTCGAGCAGCGCGAAAGCAAGCGACGGCTTGAATTTTTCATAGAGGCGCTCGAACAGCGTTTTAAAATCCACGTAAAGCAACCCGATAGCAGGCGGAGGCACGGTTTTCAGCGAAGACTGGAAAGCTGGCGAGCTATTGAGGTTCCCCCCACCGGCCTTGAGTTGCCTGAGCGCCGTAGCGGCTGTGCTGTAGCTCAGCCCGAAAATCATGTGCTTGTCGTTGATGCCAAGAGTCGGCTGGGCAAAGGGGACTGATGTAGTCAGCGACCAAAAGCTCGTCCCGTTCTCCTCTTTCTTCACGAGCTTATCCCCGTCTTTCATTTGCTCGGCGATGAGTTCGGCAAAAAGTCGCGCTTTCGCCGCATCACGCACTTCTACGGCTGCGAAGAAAGTCGGCAGAGAAATACCGCCCGGCTCCCAATCCGAGAGCATCGCGAGCTCCGGGCCGAAAGTAGTGAAGATGTCCATGAACTTGAGACCCTTTGGAGCCAGCGCTGCATCCACGTTTTTCTGAACGTCCGCCACATCCGAATCCTTCGACATTGCTGTGACAATTTTCTCCAATTCACCTGCGTTCAAGAACGCGTAGGCGTAGGTGGCGGCGGAACTGAATGCCAGCGAGCGATCCGGAGTCTCGGTGATTTTCAGAGGGCTGGCCATGCGTGCGTAAAAACGGTCTCGCATCAACAACCCATCCATCTTCGCCGTGTAAAGAATCGCCTCGGTGCCATACGGATCGGGCATCTTGGAGGCTTTTGGATTTAACGCAGCCTGCATGGTCTGTATTTTTTCCAAGATGGGTTTCCAACTCACGAATACCGTCAAGTCCGGCTCCGGCGAGCCCTGCTTCACCGTTTCGATAAAGAGAGGAACTTTGCTCAATCCCGCAGGAGCCTTGCCTGAGTGGCGCGAGAGCGTCCCCTTCAACACCTCCAGGTCGCTTCCGAAAAAGAACCAGTTGTCGGCATAGGCGAGCACGGCGGTGAAATTTTTGTCTGTCAGCGTTTCAATTTCGATCCCCTCGTGCTTCACCAGTTCGGACTTCACCGCCGGCGCGGACTTGAGCATTTGTTCGCGCAGCTTGCCCACCACCAACTGCACATCGCTCCTCTTTCCACGATATGGAAAGCCGCCGACAAACTTCGGCCCTTTGTCATCAAACGAAGTCATCGCGATAAACAACCCCGCAGGATCCGCACGCTGAATCTCTCCGATCACCCCAAAAACTTCCTTCGCACCTGCATTCTGTGTCGTGAAATCATCCCACTTCGCCACGAACTCGCGCCACTCCGGCTCCTCGGAAATTTTGTAGATCGAAGTCTCCTTCCACCGCTGCGACGAACGGGGCACATCCGGCAGCTCGATGAACACCAGCGTGTCCGCCGGTGCCAGTTCTGCAGCGCGACCTTTCGGCAGATCGAGTGCGCCGCTGTCGCGTTGCTTGAGGAAATGAATGACCGCAGCTGCGACAAGCGCGAGCGCGAGGATGATGGGAAGGATGCGTTTCATAGTGCGCGGATGAAGGCAGACGCCCGGCTGGATGGAAGAAAAAACTCCCACCGCCCGCATCCCCTGCTCGCTCAGTTCAAACGCTTCAAAGCTCACCCTTGGAGCACCACTCCGCCATTCAGTTAGATCACAAGCTGAGAGCGCCTGGCGCGGTTTTCATCAAGCATTGGGAAAACAAAAGTCCGGGTGCGATTCGTCATTTGGCAAGCGCGCCTCCGCCTGCTAACGCACTGCGCATGATCCACCATCTCACTGGCACGCTCGTCGAATCCCTGCCCACGCAGATCGTCGTGGATGTCGGCGGCGTTGGTTATCATGTGCTCATTCCACTTTCCAGCTACGACAAGCTGCCGCCCCCCGGCACCCAACTCAAAATTCTCACCCACCTCACCGTCCGCGAAGACGCGCACATCTTGTTCGGATTTATGTCAGCGTCCGAACGCGATCTTTTCCGCCTTCTCGTCCAGCACGTCAGCGGCATCGGCCCGAAGACCGCGCTCGACGTTCTGAGCGGCACCACCGTCACCGCGTTCAAGGCCGCCGTCGTCGCCGGAGACACCGCCGCACTTTCGCGCATCAAGGGCATCGGAAAAAAAACTGCCGAACGAATCGTCGTCGAGTTGAAGGACAAAGTCGGCATCGCCGCCGCGTGGGAAGCCGCAAGCTCCGGCCATGCCCCGAGCGCAGAGGAGGTGAAAGTGAACGACGCCGTGCTCGCCCTCATCGCCCTAGGATACAAACAGGCCGACGCCCTCAAAGCCGTCCGCACCGCCGAAACCAAGCTCCCCGCCGCAAACACCGAGGAACTCGTCACCGCCAGCCTCAAGCTGCTGCTTTGACAGCCTCGCTCAAGGAGCGGCGACATTCCTATCGCCGTTTACATCAGCGCGCAGCGCCATATTTTTCACGGCTGTATTGATGAGAATAGACGCTTACGCAGTGTGGTCGGCGACAAGAATGTCGCCGCTCCTTGAACCGCGCTCTGTTTAAGCAGTCTCCCTAAAGAGGCAGTATTTCACCGAGAGCACGCCATAGTGCATCCGCTGCCTTCGCGAGTTGATCGTCCGTCACGCAGTAAGGCGGCATGAGCACCAGCATATCGCCCACGCAACGTGTGAGCAGACCGTGCGCGCGGGCCGCTTCGCACACGCGATGGCCGGTGCGCTGCGCGAAAGGGAAGCGCGAGCGCGTGGCGAAATCCTCCACCAACTCGACGGCGCAGATCATTCCTTCGCAACGCACATCGCCGACGTTCGGATGCCGCCAGAAACGTTGCGCGAGTTTTTCTAAAACAGCAGCGCGACCGCGCACATGCTCCATCGAGTGCCCGCCGTGCAGCAGACGCAGACTCGCCCGCGCCACGGCGCAGCCGAGTTGATTTCCACTGTAGCTGTGACCGTGGAAAAACGTCTTCATCTCCGCGAACTCGCCGAGGAACGCTGCGAAAATCTCCGCGCTCGCGATGGTCGCGGCGAGCGGCAGATAGCCACCCGTGATCCCCTTCCCCAGCGCGACCACATCGGGCACCACGTCCTCATGATGCGCAGCAAACATCGCACCGGTGCGACCAAAGCCGGTCATCACTTCATCAAGCATAAGCCACACACCGCGCGCACGGCAAAGCTCCGCAACTCGCGCCAGCCAGCCGTGCGGGTGCATGGACATCGAGCCCGCACCCTGCACACGCGGCTCGACCACAAACGCACTCGCCGTCCCGCCCGCAGCATCCAGCGCGCGCTCCACTTCACCCACGCATTCCCACGCGCACTTGCGCGAAACACGCGCATCCACACCCCGCTCGGGCTGTGCACGATTGTGCGGGCAGCGGTAGCACGCAGGCTGCATCACCTCCCGCGTCGGAAACATCAGCCCGCGATACGCCCCGTGAAACACCGCGCTGTGCCCCACGCTCATCGCGCCCACCGTGTCGCCGTGATAGCCCGCCGCGAGGGAGAAAAAGACCGTCCGCTCAGTCTCGCCACGTTGCTGTCGCGCTTGGTGAATCATTTTCACACCAGCCTCCACCGCTGTGCTTCCGTCGTCGGAAAAAAAGACGCGCCATCCCTCCGGCTCATCGCTCCGTGTGAACGCCTGTAACAGCTCGCGCGCAAACTCCGGCGCAACATCGTTCGTCAGGCCGAGGAAGGAAGTGTGCGCCACACGACCGAGTTGAGCGCGAATCGCATCATCGAGTTCCGCGCGGCGGTGGCCGTGGAGATTCGTCCAAATCGAAGAATTCCCATCGAGATACACACGCCCCTCCGCATCGCGCAGCAGCGCGCCTTCACCTTCCACGATCACCACGGGATCGCCCGCATCCCATGCACGCATCTGCGTGAACGGGTGCCAGACGTGTCGGCGATCATGCTCCTTGGCATCACTCATGGATACGAAACGTGTGGAGCCCGAGGCGGGGTGTCCAGTATGCAGTGATTGTTCAACACGCCAAATGCCAGCCACACTCGCCGCACTCCGCTCCGCATTTCCCGCCGAGGGTCTTTTTGCTGAAAAGGACTTCCTGCTTTCGCCGGAGCCGCTGCGGCTGGATGCAAAGACCGTGGACGAACTGGAAAAACTCGGCCACCGCCTGCAACTCTTCCAACGCGGCTGCAACGAACTTTACCACCGCTCGCTCAATGGCAAAGCCCCCGCGTGGGTCGCCGACTATTGCGATCGCGGCAAGCCAGCAGAGCTGCTCGAATTCGCGCGGCAAAAGCAATTCCGCGCCGACCTCCCGCAAGTCATCCGCCCCGACCTGCTGCTCACACCCGACGGCTTTGCAATCACCGAGTTGGACAGCGTCCCCGGCGGCATCGGCCTCACTGGATGGCTCTCAAAAACCTACGCCGCCCTCGGACACGACGTTCTCGGCGGAGGCGAAGGAATGCTCGCAGGTTTCCGCAGCATCCTCGGCGAACAAGCCGACATTTTAGTGAGCGACGAATCCGCCACCTACCGCCCCGAAATGAACTGGCTCGCACGCATCGCAAATGAATCCGGCACCACATGGCGAGTAGAGCGCGCGGAAGACTTCAATCCGAAATCCGAAATCCGAAATCCGAAATCAACTTACCGTTTCTTCGAGCTGTTCGATCTCCCCAACATCCCCAGCGCACGCGCACTCATGGAGCAAATGCTCGCGGGCAACGTCCGCGTCACTCCTCCGATGAAGCCATGGCTGGAGGAAAAACTCTGGCTCGCGCTGTTTTGGTCGCGACCGCTGCGCGAATTTTGGCGGCGCGAATTGAGCGAGCGTCACTTTCTCGAACTGCAAAAACACATCCCCATGTCGTGGGTGCTCGACCCCGCGCCGCTGCCACACCACGCCGTGCTACCGGGGCTGGAGATCAACGACTGGCGTGAACTGTCCGCCTTTTCACAAAAACAGCGCGACCTCGTTTTAAAAATCAGCGGCTACTCCCCGCAAGCGTGGGGCAGTCGAGGCGTCGTCGTCGGCTCCGACGTTCCGCAAAACGAATGGGCCGCCGCAGTCGAACACGCCCTCACCGACTTCTCAGAGCATCCGCACGTGCTCATGCGCTTCGCCCACACACGCATCGTCGAGCATCCCTATTTCGATCCCGAAAGCGGCGAAGTGCACACCATGCGCGGTCGCGTCCGCCTCTGCCCCTACTACTTTGTGAACGATGGAAACGCAAACCTCGGCGGCGCGCTCGCAACGATTGTCCCTGCCGACAAAAAGATCGTCCACGGCATGAAAGACGCGATCCTCACATCCGTCGCAGCAAACTAACGCGGCTCTATTTTCTCATCCACGCCACGATGTCGGCGCGGAGTTTGGCGGCGTCTTTGTCGAGGAGATACATCATGTGGCCGCTCTCGTAGGTGGCGTAGGTGATGTTTTTGCGGATGCTGTCGGGGACGGGCAGATGGTCTATGGAGTAGCGCGTGGCATCGAGCGGCACGGCAAGGTCGCGGAGGCCGTGGCAGATGAGCAGGCGCAGGCGTGGATTATTTTTCATCGCGCTGGCGAGGCGCGCGTCGGTGCCGGCGTAGCGATTGGCGAAGCGTGTGTAGTTCCACGGGAGACCGGTGAGAATGCGGTAGGGCTGGTCGCTTTCGTAGCCGAGAGTGCCGCGAATGTAGGCGTTGGCCATCGCGCTGAATGGGCCGATGACGCTGTTGAAGCTGGGGTCAAATTCCGGGCGCGTCTCGCTGCGGTCGGCGTCCTCGGCGGTGAGGCGCGCATCGAAACGACCGATGATTTTGTTTTCTTTGCGCAGCAGGAGTTCGCGAAAAACGGAGGTGTCCACGCGGAGATCGTTGTCCTCGATTTGCTCGGCGGTGAGGCCGATGAAAGCGGACATTTTCGCTGCGATACGATGGCGCTCATCATCGGAAATCGTGCGTCCTTTCAGCAAAGCGGCAGCGTATTCACCGAATGCGAAGGCTCGGGATTCCGAGAGTAATTTATCCAAGTCGCCGGAAATTTTTCCGTGGTAGTGCGCGGTCGCGGCGAGCGCGGAAAGTGCGGTGATATACGGAAGATCGTTTGAAAGGTCGGCTCCGACAGTTGCAAAATTCAACACCCCGCTGACGCAGACAAAACCGGCGATCATCATGCCATGCTTTTCCTGCAAATGGTCGCAGAGGCCCGCGCCACGGAGTCCGCCGTAACTTTCGCCGCACAGAAATTTTGGCGACATCCAGCGGCCCTCCCGCGTGGTGAGCAGGCGGATGAATTCGCCGCACGACTCGATGTCCTCGTCCACGCCCCAGAACTGTTCGCCCTTCTCCCCCTTCGCCGGACGCGACGCGCCAGTGCCGACGGGATCGAGAAAAACGAGATCGGTTACATCGAGAATGGACAGCGGGTTGTCCGCAATCTGACCGAGTGGCTCAAAAGTTTTTCCATCCGGCGGGAGAGCGATTTTCTTCGGCCCAAGTCCGCCGAAATGCAGCCACACCGCGCTGCTGCCAGGGCCACCGTTAAAGCAAAACATGATGGGGCGCGCGGTGTTCTTAGCGGCGAGTGGTTTCCCATCCCCATCAGTCGCGGCGTAATAGACGTAAAAAACATCCGCGCGCGGTGTGCCGTCGTCCTTCAAAAGCGGGAGCGTCCCGGTCTTCGCGAGATAGCTGACATCGGCACCGGCAATCTTCACGCTCCCCTTGGTTTCCTTGGCCTTCACCTCCGGCTTTTTGTCCTTGTCCTCCTTGGTGGATTTTTCCTCATCCGTCGCACCGTTCGCTTCATCGGCTTTTTTGGAAGCTGGCGCTTTTTTACCAGAGTCCTCGGCGCAAAGTGGTGCGGTGAGAAATATAAGGCAGGAGAGCAGGCGGATAATTACGGACATAGCGCGGAGTCTCTTATGCGAACCGCTCCATTCTGGCACGATTGAAATTTGCACTATTCGTCCTGAGTCATCCGCAAGTCACCCGCCACCCTATCGTTTCACGCAGTAATGCTGTTGATTACTTGGTTGTCTGGCACATTTGATGCTTTATGACAGTTATGGATTTTACCGTTCAATGCCAAAAACTACCCATCATGGGCCCTGCCAGAAGGCAGAGGCAGGGCTTTACCATGGTGGAGGTTTTAATTGCGGCATCCATTATGGCAGTATTCGCATGCACCTCTTTAGTCGCTCTTACACAGCTCAATCGGTATGCCGCCGTTTCAAGACTTAGGACGTTGGCACTGGCTTTTGTGCAGCAACGAATCGACTTGTTCATGACAACGCCATGGGATGTCGCAACCTCAGCTCCCGCAATACTCGTGGTGGGAGCCACGACAGAAAACAATCTCCCGCTCGATAACGATAACTTCAATAATGCGACCGGCCTCTCAACCGCGTTCACAAATTTGGATCTGCAGGCAAACGCGACCCGAACAACGACCGTCACGAGTATCAGCGCCCGCGTCAGAAGCGCAGTCGTTACCGTGACCTATTCCTATCGTGGAAGAACGTATTCCGTAAGCATGAACAGTATGCGCACCACGGACAATATCTGAGACTTCCAGTATATGAAATCACTTAATAAATCCGGATATACGATCACCGAGTTGGTAGTGGCGATGACCATAGGTTTAGGTGTGACACTGGGAATGGTGTCACTAAGTTGGGCCACCTCCCGTCTCAGCGCTAAGAATCTGGCTTATAATCATGGCAGCGGAGCTTTTACGCAGGCAGCGAACCGTCTCGTAAAAGACATCCAGTCTTCTGGTTCGATATTCACCCTGGTGAATTTTGACGGGACCTCATACACCGATTCTACAACTACCGTTTCAACCGATCTAGACCCGCTCTCGGGGCAATATATCAGTTCCAGATCGAATGCGGTGCGGTATTGGATGCAAGTGGGAGGGCCCGTTCAGTTGAATGCTGATGCTGCCGCCACAGCCACCAACCTCAGCTTTAATTTCGGCCCGGCTGTAAGCGGCGCTTTACGCTATACACCAAGAGTTAATGATAAAGTCTGGCTGCCTCTCATCGATAAAGAGTTCCGGATAAGTGCTATTGTCACTGCTCCAACGGTTATCTCCCCAACTGGAGTTGTCACAATCGCTAATGTAAATAATAGCGGCACAGGCTATACTCTGTCCACCACCAGTCCGAAAGTAACCACCGCTATGTTTTACCGGCAGGTGGCATACTCCGTTTACAATAACACTTTGAGGTTTCATTCCGACTATTCCAACGCGCCCTCTACCTGCGCCGCTGTCTGCTACAATATCACATCCCCAAAGCCATTCTCCGTCCTCTATGCGACGAGTTCCAGCACATCCTCTGAGCGCACGAATCTGCGCCTTTCGTTCGAAGCCTACGACTTGAAGTATTCAAACACCAATTTTCCGAACGGCGCACTGACATTGCAAACGGTAATTTCAGTCAGAGACCAGCCACCATTTGTATCAACCCTGCAAACACCACAATGAGAAATATACTTATCCGCACAAAACAAGGCAGCGCCCTTGGCGTTGTTATGGTCGCTTTATTGATAGGCTCCATGCTGGTCGGAGTGTCCCTCAACGTCACCAATTTCAATGCACGCATGGCAAACCGCAGCGTGGACCGGGCGAAAATGATCTCCTACGCAGATGGTGTGATGGAGAGCCTCTACGATCAATGGAGGGGCGCCATGATAGCAGTGAACAACAATACCGACCGCACACAGGGGCTCACCAATTCGTCACTGCAAAGTGCTCTCACTGCACCGACAAGCACCCAACTTCCCGCGCCACCCAATGTCACACTGGTTAGCTGGAGCGTTCAGGCTGCAACTCCGCTCCTTGCTCCGCTGACCGGCACCTCAGATCGGCCGCTCGCTGAAAATGGCACAAAATCGAGCCTGATCATGCGCCTGAATTATCTGGCGACCGTGACAGTAAAAAGCACCTCTTTGGGCAACAACTCGACGCTCACTGTGCAGAGAAATTTTGTTCGCGGTGGCAAAAGTTTCTTTTCCTATTTTTATTTCAGCACCCAGCCTGTCACCGAAATGCATCCCGGCCCTCCGATGTATGTGGATGGACCTGTTTTCATCAGCGGTGACCTCTACACAGCATCGGACAGCCTTCATTATTTGCAGGACGTGGCTTTTACCGGAACGCACACTACCAACTACAGAAGCAACGACCCTCGCTATGGAACCACAGCTCCCACCATCGGGACCAGTGGACTTGGGGACAACTGGAGTCTGTCAAGCCCACCACACGTCGGACAAACGCAGAAGCTGTTTGATGTCCCATTTACGTCGCTCGATCCCAATTTCACGGATGATATCATCAGCAATGATACAAATTCTGATGGAAACCCCAATAATGACGGCTATCACGAAATCCTCGAGGAGGCCAACACGAGTTTCAGTGATGTTCTTCAATTGGACCCATCTCTTACAGAACGGCTGGTTTCCACTGCTGATTACCGCATTTATGTAAACTCCGCGAACGCAGTGACCATCTACAAAGGCGCTTCGACGACGGCTCTAGCCGCAACATCCCAGGATTACATTGCGATCACCGGCGCCTTAACGACAAACACAGCGCTTTACGACCAACGTCAGGGGGACAATGTCCGAACAGTTTCACTCAATGTTGGAGCGATTACCACGGCATACAGCGCTGCGAAAATTACGGATAACAACAATTCGAACGATGGTCTCACTTTTTACATTGCGGACACCAGTTACGGCACCATCGTCAGCACAAAGATTGGCACCGGCACAGTCACCAGTAGTAAAAGCCGCGCGGTAAAACTGACAAATGGAGCGAAACTCCCCTATAACTCAACGACCGGCACTGGATTTTCAGTCATCTCACCGAATCCAGTTTATATTCAGGGGGATTACAATACCGGTGCAACAGGCACGACGCAGCCCGCCTCCAACACCGCCACCTCTTACACACCCCCGGCAGATAAACCAAGTCCTGTCGTAACTGGCTATACACGCGCTCCCGCTGCGGTGATGGGAGACTCCATCAATATTCTTTCCAATGCATGGCTCGACACAAACTCGACATCCAGCGGGCCAGGCGGAGCGGGACCCGCTGCCAGCAACACGACAGTCAACTGCGCATTACTCGGCGGCACCGTTCCCACGACAAGCAGTTCATATAGCGGAGGCACTGAAAACTACACTCGCTTCCTCGAAGATTGGTCTGGTGATTATTTTACCGTCTATGGGTCGCTCGCGCCGCTTTACAACAGCCAGCAGGCAAAGGGAACCTGGAGTTCTGCACGATACAGCCCGCCAAATCGCCGCTGGTATTATGACACGCTGCTGCAAGACGCCAATCCGCCGGGCTTTCACATCGCACGGACGTATGAGCGTGGAACTCGTGTAATTCGCTGATGAAAGCAATCTTTAGATTTCTCGCCTTTGGCTTTGTTGCGAGTCTATCGGCTGGCTCGCTACATGCCCTGGAACTTACGCCACGTTACGGTTTCCGTGACTTGGAGGGAGTAAAGATTCCCGTCATTTATTTTGACGATGGTGAGCGTCGAGTTCAGTGGCAGCCGCCAGCGAATTGGAAAATATCCGGCGGGGAATCCAGCCTGCTGCTCACTGTCCCCGAACAGACCAACACCGGTATGGAGTTGCGCATCATTCCACGAAAGGCCGCCGAGGCACCGGACGGAAAGGTAGATCCTCAAGCAGCATCTGAGTGGATTAAGCCATTCCTCCCTGCCGTGGCTCAAAAGCAGGCCTTCGTGCAAGAAATCCCCAGCCCATTCCTGCTCGAAGGGCTGAGCTCCCGCGAACTGACTTTCACCTACACCTATCTCGCTCGCGATTTCACCACTTCAATCGCCCTTGTGAATCTGGATACGGAGCACTCTCTGGCAGTCATCATTTATGCTCCCATCAAAGAATTTGATCGCGTCCACGAAGAAGGCACAAAAAGCATGTTTCGATGGATTATTCTTAAATCAGGCCCACAACAGAAGCAGGCTGACAAAGCAGCGCCGGGCAACTCCGCCGTGGAAAAGTAGGCTGGCTTCGTCTGTGTGGCAGCAGGCAGATGGCGTTGCCGGCACAAAATGCGGGCGACGTAAATGAAGAGCACCAGCCCCGCTTAAGCGAGGCAGCCGTCCAGCTCGCGGCGGATTTTTGCCTCGTCGAGATTCTTGCCGATGAAGACGAGCTGGCTCTGGCGCTTCTCGTCCTTTTCCCAAAGCCGATCCCACAGCAGCGTGAAACGATTGTTCACTCCGTGGAAAATCGCGCGGCGCGGATTGCCCGCGATGTTGAGGAATCCCTTGCTGCGGTAAATCTGCTCCTTCTCGGAAATCGTCTGGATGAAAAATTCCAGTTTCTCGATCACGAACGGCTTCTCGTAGGAATACGAAAACGAGTTGATGTCGTGGTGATGCCGGTTGCGCATCTCGTTCAGAAACTCCGGGTCCACCGCGAGCTTCTTATCGAGATCGAAGGCGTTCATATCGAGCAACTCCTTCAGGTTCGCCTGCGACTGGTTCGTGCGCACGATGGTGCAGTGCGGGTTCAGTTCGCGGATGATGCCCTCCACTTTCACAAGCTGCGCCTCATCCACGAGGTCGGTCTTGTTCAGCAAAATAAAATCCGCCATCACGATCTGCTCGCGAGCCGTTTCCTGCGCCTTCATCTGCTTCTCGATCTGCTCCGCATCCACCACGGTGATGATCGAATCCAGCATCACATGCTGCTGGAGTTGCGGGATGTTCAGAAAAGTCTGCGCCACCGGCTGCGGATCCGCTGCTCCCGTCGTCTCGATGAGCAGATAATCAAACCCGCCGCGCTTGATCAGCTTCTGCACCCCGGCGACCAGATCCTTGCGCACCGAGCAGCAGACGCAGCCGTTGTTCAGTTCGAGAATGTCGTCCTCCGTCTTCTCCACCAGCGCGCCATCCACGCCGATCTTCCCCATTTCATTCACGATCACTGCGAATTTGTAACCGTGCTGCTGCTTGAGGATGTAATTGAGAAGGGTCGTCTTTCCGGCTCCGAGGAAGCCGGTGAGAATGGTGACGGGAATGCGTTTCTGGCTCATCAGTGTGTGCTTTGGAAAATGAAACTGGCGGCTCGGAGACATGCTCCAGGCCGCCAGTGTTCAAAAATTAGCGAATGCCTACTTCTTGATCTTGCGAAGCATCGGAAGACCGGTGCGCTCGTTTTCCATGATTTCCATTCCAGCGGGCAGAGCGTCAATCGCGCCGGCTTTCGCCTCGCCGCCGAAGTAGTAGAGGGTGACTTCCTGACCGCCCTTGAGCTTCTGCAAGCGGGCGTGAAGGAAATAGGTTTTCTTGGATTTGTTGGAGACGACAGAGAATGCCATAAGTTTTGTGTGGTTGTGGTTTGGTTGAGCGGACGCGGGTAGAGTAGTCAGTCCTTACACGACAATGCCAGCCTTTTTTAGCGTGGCGTAAGCACCATTCTTATTGATGGTCTTGAGCGCCCGCATGGACAGCTTCACGCTCACAAATTTCTTCAACTCGGGCACCCAGATGCGCTTCGTTTTGAGGTTCGGCTTGAAATAGCGCGGTGTAATCGCGGTCACGTGCTGACCGATACCGCCCTTCTTCTTGGCCAGACCACGGCGGTGAATTTTGCTGCCACGCAGCGCTTTAACTCCAGTAATGTCACAGACTCGGCTCATATAGGTATAATTTGGTGAAAAGAGGCGGGGAAACTGGCGGGCATGCCCCTTCTGGTCAAGGTCAATCTTCCCTCTTGTTCAAAGAACCATCCCAAAATCACGAAAACCGCCCCTCCCCGCCAAGTAAAATCCGGCTGAAATACAGAACATGATGCAACCGCGAAGTGGCGAAGCAACGAAGGAATATTGTTCCTGCTGATCTGATAGGGCGAGGGTTGTTGAAGACGACTCCGCAAAAATAATGTATGTAACTTCCCGCACTGCGCTGCTGTTCGCGTTTCCGTTGCTGACCGCCACTTTGCTGGCGGCTCCGGAGCCGACGAAGCTGGCTCCGAATAACGGAACGGAAAAATCGCCGGACAAGGCGGCAGCCGAAAGCGATGCGTTCTTTAACAGCGGAAAAATCCCGCACATTGAGATTACGCTCGGGCTCACTCCCGGATTCATCAAACCCAACGGCCCGCTGCTCGCCGAGCCACGCAAATACATCAAAGCCTCGCTCACAGTGGACGGCAAAGTGTATCCCGATGTCGGCATCCATCTCCGCGGCGGGGCCGGCAGCTTCAAGCAGATCAATGACAAGGCCGGGTTCACGATCAGCATGGGGAAATTTGGCGGGAAGGAAAAGTTTCACGGCATGTCGAAGTGGCATCTCGCCAACTCCGCGCAGGACGGCAGCTACCTTTCCGAACTCATCTGCGGCGAATTACTGCGGGGTGCCGGTGCGCCAGCCGCGCGCTTCCATCACGCCGTCGTGAGCGTCAACGGGCAGGTGCGCGGCTTTTACTGTTTGAAGGAAGGCTACGACTCTCAGTTTCTGAGGCGGCATTTCAAAAACGCGGACGGCAATTTCTACGACGGCGGATTCCTCCGCGACGTGGACCAGCAGCTCCAACTCACAAGCTCCAAGGAGGACGTGAAGGACTGGGCCGACTTGAAAGCGCTCACCGCCGCCGCCCGCGAGCCCGACCCGCAAAAGCGTTTTGAGCGGCTGGAAAAGCTGCTCGATATGGACGCCTTCATCAACGTGTTCGTCGTGCTCACCATCATCGGAGATTGGGACGGATACATCTACAACCGGAACAATTACCGCGTCTATCACGACCCCAAGCGCGACAAGATCACCATCATCCCATCGGGTCTGGATCAGGAGTTCCGGCGCGGCGGAGGTTCATACAATCCGCCCATCGGCCCCTCGCGAACCAATCCCTATGGCGGGCCGAGTGCGCCGCAGGGTCTCGTCGCGCAAGGCGTCATTGCGACGCCGGAAGGCAAGGCGCTATATGTGAAACGTCTCGCCGAGATCAACAGGACGCTGATGGATCCTGAAAAATGGAACAAGCGGCTCGATGAACTACAGGCGAGACTCCAACCGGAAATCGCCAAAGTGGATCCGGGAGCCGGGGGCAATTATCCCAACGAGATCAAACGCATCCGCGACTTCTTCAACGCTTGCAGCAAGGACATTGAGGCACAGCTCAAATAGCGCCTCCCCCTTCGTGTTCTTCGTGTTTTCGTGGTGCATCTCCATGCGCCCCAATCCGCAATCCGTCATTCGTTCGTCATTCTACATTGCTCGCGGCCTCCGCCGCGCCCCTTCGGGCTGCCTGCGGCAGGCTCTTTGTGCCGCCCACCTCCGCCCACGGCACTATCTCCGCTAGCGCTCCGGTTCGCTCCGCTCGAATCCATTCCCACAAACAAACGGAGCGCGCCCCGTGAAGAGCGCGCCCCGCTGCGCGGAAAAAAATCCGCAATTGCCCGCTGCCGCCGCAGCGTCCCTCCGGGCTGCCTTGCTGTTTGTGCCGCCCACCTCCGCCCACGGCACCATCTCCGCTGACGCTCCGGTTCGCTCCGCTCGGCTCGCAATCTCAAATCCGCAATCCGCAATCCGCAATTAAATCACGGGCTGACCGTCACCTTCGCCACGTCTGTCCAATCGCCGTTGGGCGTGCCCTTGTCCCAAAAGCGCATCCGGTATTCGCGCAGCTCGGGCGTGGTGGGGGCGAGCAGCGCGCGCTCATCCATGTAGGGGCTTTCCGTATCAATCCCGAGCATCTCCCATGCGCCGCCGTTGCGACGGCATTCGATCACCACTCCCATGTGCGTGAATTTGAAGAACCCGATCCGCACCACTTGCGAACCGACACCGGGCAGCGCCTCGATTGTGAACTTCGGCACGGGGTGTTCCCCGCTTTCCACCGGGCCGATGATGCCGAGGTCCGTTCCCACCGCTTCGTCGTAAGACGCATCGCGCTTGATCTTCCCCACCATCGTGAAGATGCGCGTGAGCGCCCCCGCTTTTTGCGGAGACACACCGCCGGGCAGTGCCGGTGCGCTGAACGTGGGCAGAGTGATGACCGTGTCACTCGTGCCCGTCAGCGCCTCATCCACCTTGTCCGTCGTGGCTGGCGTAAAAGTGCGCAATGCCGCGAGCCAGAGCCCCAGCACATAAGCGCACCATTTTGCATCATCAATACACGCCCCGATCTCGCCGGTCGGGATCGTCATGTTCGGGCCGTAGATGGCCAGTTTGATTGCGAGGTTTTGCAGCCAGCTCACCTGGTCGGCGATGCGGCTCGGGTAATAGTTCAGACGTTTCATTGGTTTATTGTTTTCTTGGTTATGTTTTGTTTTGTTTTGTGTTCATGAGGGAAAGGGACGGACGCCACAGCGGTGGCGGCAAGCGGAGTGACATCCATGCAGATCGCGGCAGCGTCCCTGCGCCTTCCATGGACTCATCTCCCATCTCCACGGACTCATCTCCCGCCTCCATGGACTCATCTCCCGCCTCCATGGACTCATCTCCCGCCTCCATGGACTCATCTCCCGCCTCCATGGACTCATCTCCCGCCTCCATGGACTCATATCCCAGCTTCATGGACTCATCTCCCAACTCCATGGACTCATCTCTCGCCTCCATGGACTCATCTCCCAGCTCCATGGACTCATCTCCCGCCTCCATGGACTCATCTCTCGCCTCCATGGACTCATCTCCCAGCTCCATGGACTCATCTCCCAGCTCCATGGACTCATCTCCCACCTCCATGGACTCATCTCCCGCCTCCATGGACTCATCTCCCGCCTCCATGGACTCATCTCCCGCTTCCATGGACTCATCTCCGAGGCTCGTGGACATCCCTCCAACAGGGAAGAACACCCCTTTTCCCGAAAACCGCATTGCCCGCTGCCGCCGCAGCGTCCCTTCGGGCTGCCTTGCTGTTTGTGCCGCCCACCTCCGCCCACGGCACTGCCTCCGCTGGCGCTCCGGTTCGCTCCGCTCGGCTCCCAAACCCGCGCCCACCTCCACCAATCCGAAGTCCGCATTACCCAATCCGCAATCTGCAATCCGCAATCCCAAATTCTCCACCCTCCCGCCCCGCAACTCCGTGCCCTTCGCGCCTTCGTGGTTCATCCCCGCGCGCGCAAAGCTCCATGTTGGTTTGAATTTTGACATAGGGAAAGAACGCAGCCTCCTCCCCGGTTCTTTCAAAAATCTTTCAAAAAAAATCACAGCCAGCCCATAGCGGTTGAGTAAATCTGCAGGAAATTGCTTTCGCGCCCTCCGCACCGGAAACGGTTAGAACGGGGACGGGCGTCAGGGAGTGAGGGGGTCTGTCTGCTTCGATATGCATCCCTTCCGCACCACGACGCCCGAACACTGGAGCGCCGCGCTCGACAACAGCCGCCGCACTTTCCTCCGCCTCGTGGAGAAATGCCGCACCTTCGACGAGGCGCGCGCACAGGAATATGTCAGCAAACTCGACTATCAGGCGCTCGACCAGATGGTGTTCGAGCACTTGCTCGGGAAGTAGCCGCGCTTGCGTGGCGCGTCATTTCACCGGTGTTTTCGCCGGGACGACTTTGCTGCTTTTCAGAATCTCATCCTCGGGTGTCAGCGTGTTGGGCTTTCCGCTAAAGATGAGGCGGTTCGGTTTTTCACCGAGGGCTTCGGTGATCGCCTTTGCGTGGGTGGTGATGACTTTGAGATTCAGCAGCGCGATGTGCAGTTCCTTCAATTGGATCTGGAGCTGTTTGTCGGTGTTGTTGACGAAGGCGTTTGCGCTGCCGAGGACGATGTTGAGGCTCTTCGCCGCGGTATCCACACCAGCAATGACCTTCTGCAATTCGTCTATGTCCGTTTTGATGCCGGCTTCGTTGTCCGCAATGAGCTTTGTCGCGCGGGCGAGCAGACCTTCTGCGCTGATGACGATGTCTTTCACTCCGCCGTTCGCGGTGTCCACGAGCATGGTTGCCTTGGGCAGGAGTCTGCCGAGGTCGCCCTTCACGGCTGTCACGGTGCCGTTGAAGTTTTCGAGGAGCTTGTTTGCGTTGGTCATCACCGGGCCTGCTGCGGCGATGACTTGATCGAGCCCGGAGATGGGCTGGCCTTCCAGTATGGCGTTGTTGGGCAGCACTTCCGCGCCCGGCGTGCCTGCGTTGAATGCGACGAATTTCTGCGAGAGCATCGTGTCGGAGCTGAGTGATGCGAGCATGTCGCTCGGCAATGGTGGGACGCTTTCCTCGATTTCGAGCGTCACGCGCACGGCGTTCTTTTTGTTCTTCGCGGTCTGGCGCTCGGCGGGTGTGAGGTGGCGAATGGCGATCACGCGCCCGGCGGGTGCGCCGGCGTAGCGGACCTCGGAGTGGACCTTGATGCCCGTCACGTCCTCGTAATCCACCTGGAGTGTGCGCGTCGGCGGCTTCAGCCGGTAGCCGGAAAGTGCGAAGGTGAGTGCGCCGAGCAGCACGGCGCTGCACGCGATGACGGCGAAGGCGGTGAGAGTGTCGGAGAAATTCTTCTTCATGGTGTTTTATTGTGAAAGCGTCCGCGCGCTGTGACGAGCGGACGTGGTGCGATGTGTGGATGGTCTTCGTCTTGCGAGATGTTGAGCGGCACGGGGCCGTCGGCTTCGCCGTTGATGAATTGCTGCACCTCGGGGTTGTCGCAGTTGCGGATTTCGTCGGGCGTGCCCTGCGCGATGATCGAGCCGCGCCCGAGCATGATCATCCGTGTGGCGATGCGGAATGCGCTCGTCATGTCGTGAGTGACGACTACGGCGGTCATGCCGCGCTTGCGGGTGAGATCGAGGGTGAGGCGATCCACGACGGCGGTCATGATGGGATCGAGGCCGGAGGTCGGTTCGTCGCTGAAAAGCAGCTCTGGGTCGAGCGCCAGCGCCCGCGCAAGGCCGACGCGCTTTTTCATGCCGCCGCTGATCTCGGCGGGCTTCATGCGCTCGAAGCCTTTCAGCCCCACAATCTCAAGTTTGTCCTTCACGACCTGCTCGATCTCGTCGGGCGTGAGTTTCGTGTGCTCGATCAACGGCAGCGCGACGTTTTCGCCGACGGTGAGCGAGGCGAGCAGTGCGCCGGATTGAAAGAGCATCCCGAAGCGCCGCCGGATGCCTGTGAGTTCCCGCTCGTTCATCGCGGTGGTTTCCTCGCCGAAGATTTTGATCGAGCCGGAGGTCGGCTTCATCACTCCGATGATATGGCGGAGGAGCGTGCTCTTTCCGCATCCGCTGCCGCCCATGATGACGAGCGTCTCGCCGCGGTAGATCTCGAGTGAGAGGTGATTGATCACGGCGCGTTTTCCGAATGTCCGGTAAAGGTCGGCGACTTCGATGACGGGCTGGTCGGCGGTGGTGTTCATCGTCCGAAGAAAAAGAGCACGGTCAGCAATGCGTTCGAGACGAGCATGGCGAGCAGCCCGTGGACGACGGATTTTGTCGTTGCCTGCCCGACGCCCTCGGCGCCGCCCTCGACGTGCATCCCGGCGTTGCAGGCGATGGTGATGACGAGCCATGCGAACACCACACTTTTCACCACACCAGAATACAGATCCCAAAGATCGGAGCTTTCAAGTGCGCCGAGGATGAAGCCCGCGACGTTGAAATCCAGAGCCAGCCAACAAACGAGCCAGCCGCCGAAAATGCCCACGTAGTTTCCCAGAATGATGAGGGCGGGGAGCATCACGAGCATCGCGAGGAAGCGGGGGACGATGAGGAAGCGGACTGGGTTGATCGCCATGACTTCGAGCGCCTCGATTTCCTCGGAGACTTTCATCGTGCCCAACTCCGCAGCCACCGCCGAGCCGCTTCGCCCGATGACGATGACCGCGATCAACACCGGCCCCATTTCGCGCAGCAAGGCGACCGTCACGAGATTGGGCACGTAGATCTCCGCGCCTAGCTGCTGGAGCGAGCGTGCTGACTGCATGGCGAGCGTGATGCCGATGGTGAGCGCGGTGAGTGCGACCATCGGCACCGCTCGCACGCCGATGAACACCATCTGCCGGATGATCGGGGACAGCTTGAAAAACTGCCCTTTGAACGGAGCGATGAAAACCCAGTAGAGCAGGCTGAGATTGAGCTGGAGGTAGTTTTTCAAAACAGGGGCGGGGGCGGGGCGGAATGTTCAGTGCCGGGGTGAAATGACTACACTGTAAGGAATTTGCTTTCGCGCTCGCCGCACCGGAAACGGTTAGAACGGGGACGGGCGTCAGGGAGTGAGGGGGTCTGGGGGGAGCGAGGGTCGGTAAGAGGATGAAATGCGCGAGTTACGCTGCTCCGAACGGAAGATTTTGCGAGGCAGGATGTGGTCACGTCGAGATTCATGCGTGCAAACGTTGCTCACCAGAGTGACCGTCCACTCCACTCTGCCAAGCTCTATTTTGAGCGGCGGGTTTTAACTTGCCCGATCTCCTCTTGATTCACTGTGGGTGGCTGGCCCTCACACGCTGGCCATAAAGAGCAAAATGAAACGCATCGTAAGGCCAAACCGAGTGCCAATGTGGGACGGCAATGACCTCCGCGCACTCTTCATCCGGCGCAAAGACGCCGCAGCAGCGGGGCTGACCTACACGCCGCAATTCAGCGCGGACATGATCACTTGGAACAACAGCAACGACACTCCCACCCTGCTCGCCGACGACGGCACCAATCAAATCGTCAGCGTCCCATATCCCGCCTTCGCCCCCGGCCAAAACGGCTCCTTCTTTCGAATCAACATCACCCTCGCACCTTAAGCGCAGGCGGATGACTGCCCACATATACAAGACGAGGGTGTGGGGAAAGTTTATCGCCGCACCCATACAGGCCGTCTGCGACTGGATGTTTACTTTCGACTATCTGCGGTGTGCTACACTTCGCCGAGCAGCCTCTATGTTCTTTCGAGCCCGCTTTCCGCGTGCCCTATCCTGAGGCCTGAAGGCTCTTGATTTTGCGGTCGAGATCGCGGCGGTTGATGAGGTCCACGATTTGCACGCGGTCGGGCAGGAGACGGAACAAGAGGCGGTGTTCGCTGCCGATGCGCTGGCGGAAGATGCCGGGGCAGGCTTTGAGGGGGACGACGCCAACGAAAGCGGCAGGCTCTCCGCCTGCGAGCCGCCCGATCATGGCGAGCGCGGCTCGGGCGGCCTGCCGGGGGAAGTCCTCGAGTGTTTCGCGGAACTTGTGGGGAAACTCCACGAGTCGCAGCGGCTGGTTGCCAGCGGGCTGTTCGGGCAGGTAATGGGCCGCTTCGTCGTCGGTGGTTGCGTCGCTTGCGTGGGCGGGAGCGCTCTGGGTCTGGCGGAGTGTTTCGAGTTCTTTTTGCGCCTTTTCCAAATCGTGCCGGAGGGAGGTGCGCTCCGCCGTGCGCTCGTGAAGGTTGACTTTGAGTTCGGCGAGCTTGATCCGCATTTCACGCAGCCCGGCTTCGTCGGTGGATGTGGTTTGCGCGGGAACGGGGGCGGCTCCGTTTTTCTTTTCCAGACGTTCCATGGCACGGCGCTGGCGGTCAATCTCTTCGTTCAACTGGCGGACTTCGGCGGCTTTGGCATCGAGGCGTTTGCGGGCGGTGCGCAGGGCGGCGGCGTCTGCACCTTCATCCGGTGTGTGCTCGGCAAGCCGGCGTTCATGCACGTCGCTGAAGGGGTCGTCGGGCGGGAGGTTCAGCTTGTCGCGCGCTGTGAGGATCTCTTTGAGAAGGAAGCTGGATTGCTCAGGCGGCAGCATGGCGATGAGACTGCGGCAGATGAGAATGCCGAGCGCGGTGTGGCGGGAGCAGAGGATGCCGTTGCCCAGTTTATTGAGCGCCTCCGCGTCTGTTTCGTGAAGAATGGCATCGGCAGTGGCGTCGAGCACCCTCAGTTCCTCGGCAGGATCGTCGCGAGCGATGAGGAGCTGGATGCCGAGGCGCAGGTCGTCCACTGGCTCGTGCCGGGCCCGCGCTGCGACTGCACGCACGGCGAGATCCTTGAGCTGCTCGTGCATGAGGAAGTAGGTCAGAAAATGCCAGTCGTCCTGGCGTTCTTCGTCCCACTCGACCACCTCGAAAAATTCCACAGCGCGTTCCCATAGCCTGAATCCAACGGCGTGCGTGATATAGCAACTCCGCAGGTTTTCCGGGACTTTGCGGGGATCGATGCGGACCAGTTCAAAAGGCTGGAGCCTCATGAGGCGCGACTCCGTCAGCCCGGCCTCGGGGTCGTCACGCAACTCGGCGCGTGTGTGTCCCGCGACCTCCGTGGACAAGTGCAACCGCTCCTGATCCTTTTCAAAGCAGCAGCGTTTGTATTTCCGTCCGCTCCCGCAGTGGCACAGGTCATTGCGGCTGATCTTTTCCACCGCGCGGCGCATGGGTCGGCCCTGGGCAACGGCCTTGGGTGGCGTGGGGTGTGCGAAGCCCGTGACCGGGCCGGCAAACATACTCAAAAAGGCGTCGGCTATTTTTCTTGTGGCTGGCTGGATGGCATTATCGAGAAGGCGCGGGTAGCTTTTGGAAATCACGGCGAGAAGGCCTTCGTCCGGCACCGTCAGCACGATCGCCCCCAGATAGCCGAGCGCTACGTCCGGCAGCTCTTTATGCCGGGCCAACTGACGGGCCTCCGCTGCAAACTCCGCAGGCAGTTCCCCGCTGCGCCTCTCCGCACACCACGCAGCCACAATGAACAGTGCCCCCGCGTGCATGTCGCGAGATATCCCGCCGAGATGGATCGCGGCCATGAGCGCGCCCGGCACATCGCCCTCCATCTTCCATGCGAGATTGCCGAGACGGTTCGGATCATTCGCGAGGGCGGTGCCTTTTACCAAATGCGATGCGTCCACCCGGCGCCCGGCGTCCAGAGCCGCCGTGATCACGAGCAGAAAGCCCATTTGATCCCCCGCCGCGATCGTTTCTGTGATGACCGTGCTCAGTTCCTCATCCGAGGCCGGGAGCAGCGCCCCCACTTCGCGGAGGGCACCGAGGTGAAACGTAGAATGGTCAAGCAGCGTGCGTAGTGCGGAATTCATGGGAGCCGAGTGAATTTGAACGTTCCATTTTCTGTTCCAAAACAAAAGTGAAGATGCAGATAGATGGTGTTTTTTAAAGTCAGAACTACGCCGCCCTGTGCACAGTCTCGTCTCTTCTTTGCACAGGCTTGCGCGATTTGTTCGCGCCCTTATAGTCGGCGGCGGAAGATCGGCGGTCGCTCGCGGCATTGCCCGCGAGAGGAAAGTCCGGACACCACCATGGCAGCAGGCCGCGGAGAAGCCGCGGGCGTTTCCGGCGAAAGCCGGGGGCGACAGACAGTGTCACAGAAAATAGACCGCCCGGCGCAGCCTCGTGCTGCTTCGGGTAAGGGTGAAAAGGCGGGGTAAAAGCCCACCGCCCGCGTGGTGACACGCGGGGCACGATAAACCTCCTGCGGTGCAAGACAGAACAGGGGGTATGGCGCCTGGCCGCCGGCGAAAGCTGGCAGCCCCCGGGTAATAGTCGCCCCTCGCTTCGGCGGGGCCCCGGCGCAAGTCGGGGAGAGAAATGACCGCCGCACGGTGCGCAAGCACCGGAGCACAAAATCCGGCTTAGGATCGTCCACAAACGGGGCGCTCGTGGGAAACCACGGGCGCCCTCACTTTTTTCTTCCGGGATGAGGGCGCGGGCTTTGCTCTTACAAATGGAAACCCGCGAGTATTTTGGATCACGAAACACAGCCCAAGCCCGTGCCGGCGCAAGAACCGAGCAAGGCGGCCCAAGTGCCGTTCCTGCTGCGCGTCGTGCGTGCCCTCAAGGTGCAACAAAAGCTGCGGTTGTGCGGCCTTCTGTGTATCGCTGCGGGGCTGCTGCCGACTCTCATCCTCCTGCTCCGCCTCAAACCAACGGGGCCTGCGAGCATCGAAAGAGGAATGATAACCTCGCTGATGTGCTGGACCGTGATTGTCCAGGTGCTGGGGCTGTTGATGGCAGCCTTGATTGGACGTCAGATTTTGAGGGATATTTCCGACTCCCTACGCCGCCTCGGCGATCTCGTCGGGGCGATTACGACACCGGATGGCACCGCACCTGTTTCGTTTAATTCGCATAGTGATGAAATCGAGGCGCTGGCGTCGGCACTTCAAAAAATGCTGGAGGCAGGCAGACATGACCGGCAAAAACTGATTCAAGGAAACATGGCGCTGGTGCTCTCCAATGAGCGACTGGCACAGACGAACATGGAACTGGAAGCGGCGGGCGCAAAGGTGCGCAATCTCGCGGAACAGGCAGGCGCTGCAAACCTCGCCAAGCGCAATTTTCTCGCCGTGATGAGCCATGAAATCCGCACGCCCATCAATGGCATCATCGGTATGACGGAGCTAGCGCTCAAGACATCGCTGGATGCCCAGCGTGACTACGTGGAGACCGTGAACAGTTCTGCGGAAGGACTGCTGGATTTGCTGAATGACATTCTGGATTTCTCGAAAATCGAAGCCGGCAAGCTGGAGCTGGAAGTGATTGATTTCGGCCTGCGCGACGTGCTGGAGGACGCCCTCGCCACGTATGCAGGGCGCTGCCACTCAGAAGGGAATCGAACTGATGCTGGATGTGCGTCCCGATGTGCCCGACGCCCTCGTCGGCGACCCCTACCGGCTCCGGCAGGTGGTGCTCAATCTGGTGAGCAATGCACTGCGTTTCACTTCGCAAGGCGAAGTCGTGGTGGGCGCGGAGGTTTCTCAAATCAACGAGATCGAAACCATGCTTCGATTCACGGTGAGCGACACCGGCTGCGGGATTGACAGCGGCAAGCGCGAGGCAATTTTCGATGCATTTACACAGGCGGATAATTCGACAACCCGGCGCTTCGGCGGCACGGGTCTCGGCCTGGCGATTTGCAAGCAACTCGTGCAGCTCATGGGCGGCTGGATTAGCGTGCAGAGCGAGCAGGGCAAGGGTAGCGAGTTTCAATTCCGCGCACGCTTTGGTGTGGGCCCGGCGCTTTCAGTGGATAATAATGTGGCGCTTGCCGGCAGGCACGTCCTCGTGGTGGATGCGTGCGAAAGAAACGCAAAACTGCTCGCAGAGTCGCTGCTCGCTTGGGGCATGGTGGTGGAGACTGCCGACAAGGCAGCCACGGCACTGCTGCACATCGAGACCGCTTTAAAGAGCCCGGCGCCATTTGATTTTGTCATCGCCGATACATTCCACGCTGCAAGCGGCGGCATCGAGATTGCGCAGAGGCTCCCATCGCTTTCACCCTGTGCGCCGAAACTCATGCTGCTGCACTCCGCCGCACGGCGCGAGGAAACGCCCGCCGCGATGGCGGCTTGCGCGCAACTCATCAAACCGGCAAGGGCGCGCAAGCTCCGCCTTGCGCTGGAAAATGCACTCAATCCGCAACTGGCCAGCACATCGGCTCCCGCCGCCTCCGCACCCGGCGAGGCTCCGCATGGCCGCCGTCTGCGCGTGCTCGTGGCGGAGGATAATGCGACCAACCAACGCATCGTCCGCACCCATCTCGAAGCATGGGGCCATATCGTGGTCGGTGCTGAAGATGGGGAGGAGGCCGTCCAAAGAGTTTCACGCGACCCTTTCGATCTGATTTTCATGGATCTGCAAATGCCCAAAATGGACGGCATCACCGCCACACAGACCATTCGCAAAAAGGAAAACGGTGAGAAGCGCATCCCCATCGTCGCCATCACCGCCAACGTGCTCAAGGGTGCGCGTGAAGAATGCCTCGCCGCCGGAATGGATGGATACCTCGGCAAACCCGTCCGCGAACATGAACTGCTTTCCACCATCGAGAGCGTCATCCCCGGCCTGCGTCCCGTCGCACACACGCAAGTCACCCCTCTGGCAGTAAGGCCTACTCAGGCATCGGATGCCCATCTCCCATTTAACGTCGCCGAATTGCTCGCCAGCGTGAACGGCAATCGCGACACCATCGCCGGTCTTCTCCGCGACTCACGCGACGAAGACCTGCCCGAACTGATCACCGCACTTTCCGACGGTATCTCCTCGGATAACTGCGAAAAGGTCCGCCGCACCGCACACGCCATCAAAGGCATCGTGGGTGTTTTCCATGCGCCCGCCGCCTACGCAGCCGCAAAGCGGGTGGAGGAGACGGCAAGGGAGGGCAAAACTGAACTGCTTGCCGACCAGGTGGCGGAACTGCTCCGCACGGTATTTGACTTGCTAACAAACCTGGAGCGTTTCCTGGCCGCACCGACAGCCCAGGCTGCGTAACCGATCACTTTCGCCATGCCCACCGACCATCCAAATATCCTTCTCCTCGAAGACACCCGGACTGTTCAAAATTACATCAGGGACGTTCTGGGCTCGCTGGAAATACCGCATCAACTCCTCGTCGCAAAGCGCGTCGAAGAGGCGATGAACATAGCCGACAGGGAAATCATTGACCTTTTCATCGTCGATATCGGTCTGCCCGATGGCGACGGCATTGATTTTCTGTGCGCCATGTCCGCCGTGCATCCTTCGGCGCGCGCACTCATCATCACATCCACGCCACACGAATCCTACCGCGATCGCGCCCGGGCGCTCGGCGTGCTCAATTTCCTGCCAAAGCCTCTCCAGCGGAAAACACTGCTCGACATCGTAACACGCCTGCTCACGCCCGGCAGCACCGAGGACGGCGCGGAGAAGAACAAAGGCTTTGAGGCCACCATCGGCGGTCTCTCCCCCGCAGATATCATCCAACTCAAATGCATGTCCCGCGCGACGGGCGTGATCGAATTCAGCAATGACGACCGGTTCGGGCTCGTGTGGTTCGACGACGGCGAAGTCATCCACGCCGAGTGCGAGCAGGCAGGTGGATGCCACATGGGGCTGGACGCATTCTCGGCAATCGTGAGCTGGCGCTCGGGCAACGTGCGCGAAGTTCCCCAGGCAGGGAAGATTGAGCGCTCCATTCACAAGAGCTGGCAGTCGCTTTTGATGGACGCGAGTCAGGCGGACCAAGGTTACGTCATCCCATAGCTGGGGATTTTCTAGTTTTTTTCAAAAACACGCAACGAGATCAGTCCGCTGGCAAGGGCTATGCTATTATCAATCTCGATGAGTGCCAAACCAGCCAACATTCTACTGCTCGAAGACGTGACGACAGTGCAGTTCATCGTGCGCAACGCCCTTTGCTCGCTGCCGAAGCCTTACACGCTCTTCACAGCTGGTTCGCTCGCGCAGGCTCGCGAAATCATCGCGGACAAGACCATCGACCTGTTCATTGTGGACATCGGTCTGCCCGACGGCGACGGCATTGATTTTCTATGCGAAGCCGCGATCATGCACCCACAGGCGACCGCCATCATCGTCACCGCCACTCCCACCGAGGAGCAGCGTGCGCGCGCCGAACAACTCGGCATCGTCCAGCTCCTTTCCAAGCCGGTCCAACGTGAAAAACTCGTCAATTCAGTGAAGCAAATGCTGGGTTGGGACGACCAGTCCGCGACCGACATTTCAAACTTCCGCGCCACGCTCAGCGGGCTCACCCCGATGGACATCATCCAGCTCAAGTGCATAAGCGGCTCCACAAGCATTCTGGAATTCAGCAACTCGCGCGGCACCGGTCGCGTGTTTTTTGAAAAGGGCGACATCATCCATGCCGTCCTCCGCACAGCAAATGACGAAACACTCATCGGCTACGAAGCCTTTGAGGAAATGGTCAGTTGGAAAAGCGGTCGCGTGGCCGATGTCCACGACAGCACCCCGCCGCCCCGCAGCATCCGCTCCAACTGGCAGTCGCTCCTCCTCGAGGTCGCCCAGAGCCACGACGAGATACAGGGACGCGCAGCGTAAATCGCGACGGGCAGATCCGGCTTTCAAAATCTCTCCTGCGTCTTCCTTTACCTCCATCGCGACATTTGCCAGTGTCCCGGTATGAAGTTGCTGCTCGTCTTCATCCTTACACTCACCATCAACGCCCGCGCCGTGAACTCACTCGAACAGGAGTTCACCTGCCCGATTGACGGACACCATTGGAAACAACGCATCGAAACCTCCTCAAACCCGCGCGGAATGCGCCTCGACCGCAGGGAACTCGGCGACGTCGTCGAGCCGCGCACACTCCCGCAGTGCCCGAAATGCCGCTTCGTCATGTTCCTCGACGAATTTCCCGAACAACTCGCGGAGAAAATCAAACCCTTCGTCCTCAGCCCCGACTACCAGATGATCGCAGCAAAAAGCCCCACGTATTTCTGCCTCGCACAAATTCAGGAATTCCTCAAAGCCCCGCCGCTTTTCATCGGCCAGAGCTACCTGCGCGCATCGTGGCAGGTGGAGGAAAAGGAGGCTCTCAACCTGCGCTACCTCGCCCGCGCCCTCGACAAAATCAACGCCGCATTCTCCACCATGAAGCCCGGCGACCGCCACTACATCAACACCGCACTCCTCGGCGGCGAAATCGAGCGACGCCTCTCGCATTGGGAGGATGCCGGTAAACGTTTTCACAGCCTGCGTGATGCCCCGGAGTTTAAGGACCCGAAACTCCAAGTCGTCATCGCACTGCAACTGACCCTCGTCGAAAAACGCGACAACAAACCCCACATCCTCGAAGAGCCCAGCGCGCCCATCGCAGCCCCGCCGCTAAAACTCTCCTCCGATCCACCGCCCGCAAAGCCGCAAGCCGAAACTCCACAAACTGCACCCTCCGCCGCAGCCAAACCCACACTCTCTCCCCCAAAACCCCTCATCGTCACCCGGAGAAAAATCCCAGACCTCCCCGAAGAAGCTCCCCTCCTCCCCGAGCCCAAGCCAGTCACAGAAAAACCCACCTCTCCATTACCAAACCCCACCCCCGCAAAAAATCCCACGCCCTCCAAAAACACACCGGCAAGCGCCATCATCGCCACGCCAGCCCTCGACGCCAAAACAAAGCCCAGGCCCATCGGCGCCGAGTAGCCGCAATCACCACCCTCCCCACCAGCCCGCACTTTCTTCTCCCATATCGCCACACTACACGTCACCATTACACTGTGCCCGATAACGACAACCCATTCGCCACTTCCAAACTCGAAAGCCTCCCCTTCCATTTTCCATCGGGTGTAAATTGGGAAACCCTCATTCAGCGCATCGAAGTTCATCAATGGTGCGCCAGCATTGTCGGCGGCAGCGGCACTGGCAAAACCACCCTCCTCCAGCAACTCATCCCCCACCTCGAAGCACGCGGCTTTCAGCCCGTCCTCTTCCGCCTGCCCGCCGAAAGCAGTATGAGGGAAAAAGAACGCCTCGCCGATAAACTCCGCGAAGTGGAAGCCCCGGGCTTCATCCTCCTCGATGGCGGCGAACAACTCTCCACCCGCCACTGGCTCTCCGTCCGCGCCGCAGCCACCCACGCCGCCGGCTTCATCGTCACCGTTCAGCGCACAAGCCGCCTCCCGGTCGCCCTCGAACTCGAGACCTCCCGCAAACTCCTCGACGCCCTCGTCTGCGACCTCACAGGTGGTAAACTCCCGGACGACGAAACCATCTTTCACCGCCACCGCGGAAATCTACGCGACTGCCTCCTCGAACTCCAAAACCGCTGGGCGGGATAAAGGAAAACAATACGCCCCGCATCAGCGTGGGCTGGCGCGGGGCGTGAATGAATTTCGCGCTTCGTCTTTAGACGGGCTTGTATTGTCCGGGGACGGCGCGGGGGTAGATGCCGTCTTTGCCGGGCTTCACGGGCATGTCGGCGTCCCACGCGAGGTTCGGCGGGAAGATGGACCTGCTGCGCTTGAGGAAGGCGGCCATTTCCACTTCGACGCCGCTGTAGGTGGCCTCGCGTCCGAGGATGGCGGTGGCGGTGCTCATCGCGCCGAGTTCTGCTTCGTTGTATTCCTTGTTGTTGCGGATGGCGTCGAAAAGATCGTCGTGTTCGACTTGGTAGGCGTCCTTTTCACCTCGGGCGTCGAAGCGCCATGCGTCGCCGCCGGTGGGGCTGATGACGTGGCGATCCACACTGCTCTTCCCCTTTGTTCCGACGACGTGTTCGCTGACGGAGTTCCAGCAGCCGACGATGTGGCGGCAGAAGCTGGAGCAACGGCTGCCGTCTGCGTATTCAAATTCGACGGCGTGGTGGTCAAAGATTTCACCGTAGTCTTCACCCTTGCGAACCTCGCATCCGCCCATGCCCGATGCCTTCACGGGGAATCCTTTTTTCACCCAGTTGATGACGTCAATGTTGTGGATGTGCTGCTCGACGATGTGGTCGCCGCAGATCCATGAGAAGTAATACCAGTTGCGCATCTGGTATTCCATTTCGGTGAGTTTGCGTCCGGCGGCTTTTTCAAGGTCGGCACGTTTCTTCAACCACGGCGTAGCGCCATTCCAGTAGCAGCGCGCGGAGGTGATGTCGCCGATGGCTCCGTCGTGGATGCGCTTGATGGTTTCAATGTAGCCTTTCGAGTGATGACGCTGGAGGCCAACACCAACTTTGAGGTTCTTTTCCTTCGCAATCTTGGCGGCGGCGAGGACGCGGTTCACACCAGCGGCGTCGGTGGCGACGGGCTTTTCCATGAAGACGTGTTTGCCCTGCGCGATGGCTTCCTCGAACATCATCGGGCGAAAGCCGGGAGGCGTGGTGAGGATGACGACATCCGCCATGGCGATGGCTTTTTTGTAGGCGTCGAAGCCGATGAACTGGCTCTCCTTGTCCACCTTCACATGATCCTTGTGCTGCTTGCTGAGATTGCTGAGCGCACCTTGCAGGCGGTCTTCAAAAACGTCGGCCATCGCGACGAGTTTCACCGGGCCGAGGCCGTTCGTATTTAGTGCCTGACTCGCCGCACCGCTACCGCGTCCACCGCAGCCAACAAGCGCGATTTTCAACTCCTCGCTCGTAGAAGCGCCGTGTGCATAGCGCGCGGGATCGAGTGCGCCGGCAAGAGCGACGCCGCTGAGGATGCCGCCGCTGCGACGAAGAAAACTACGACGATTGACTGGGATGATGGATGGTTCGTTCATGTGTGAATGTGTGGTTTTGGCGAAGGATTGAGAGCGCACCGTAGAACGACGCGCCCGCTCTTGGCTACGCGGAAAGACCCGCCGCATGAAAAAAAGTTAGGACCATGCGGAGGATGCACCCAATCAATTGTTGCCGCTCAATTCAGCGTTTCAACAGATTCTCTCTTTTGCCCAGAAAACCAGTGACGTAGTTTGGACAGAGCCGACTGACATCAATCATGCACGACGAGGAACCAGCACAGGAATATCCGAACGAACCCCAACGTAAACTGCATCGGCGCGTGCTTCCGTGGGCGACACTCGTTCTCACAATCCTCCCGTTTTTCTTTGCACAATATTTACCAGATCCGGGGGCGTTATTTCTAACATGTTGGATCATCGCAATAACAACTGGTGCCATGTCACGCCACTGGACCGGATGGACCCTGTCTTTTTTGATCCTCTGTTTTATAATCTTTGTTTTCTACTATATTTCCTCGGCGGACTGACATTGTGGAAAGGGAGAAATACTTCTTCGCCCTAAGCGTGGAGAGGTTAATTAGAGGCTTTTCATGCTCCACATGTTTGACAGGAATTTTCTATTTTTTACCGTCACGTTGATGGGTGCATCGGCAAGCGTGGCGCTTGGTAGCGATCTAGTTTTTAATCGCGATATCCGGCCGATACTTTCGGAGAATTGTTTTGCGTGTCACGGGACGGACGCGAAGAAGCGCAAGGGGGACTTGCGTCTGGATGAGGAGGCGGGGGCGAAGGCTGCGCTGGAAGAGGGGCGTGTTGCGATTAAATCGGGCGATCCTGCGGGCAGTGAATTGTGGAAGCGAATCAACGAAACGGATCCAGACGAAGTAATGCCGCCGCCGAAGACACACAAGACTTTGACGAGCGAGCAAAAGGAGACACTGAAGCTGTGGATCTCACAGGGTGCGAAATATCAAAAGCACTGGGCCTTTGAGCCATTGGTGAAGCCGACGCTGCCGGAAATCCGCAATCCGCAATCTGCAATCCGCAATCCCATTGATACTTTCATCATGGCCCGGCTGGCACAGGAGGGACTCAAATTTTCACCTCCAGCAGACAAAGCAACGCTCATTCGCCGCGTGACGCTCGATCTCACGGGGCTGCCGCCGACAGCGGAGGAGGTGTCCGCTTTTCTCGCGGACGAATCGGCGGAGGCGTATCAAAAGATCGTCGCACGTCTGCTGGCGTCGCCGCGCTTTGGCGAACACATGGCGCATTGGTGGCTGGACCTCGCGCGCTATGGCGACACGCACGGTCAGCATTTAGACAACGAGCGGCAAATGTGGCTTTACCGCGACTGGGTGGTCGGCGCGTTCAATCGTAATCAGCCGTTTGATCAATTCACCATCGAGCAGCTCGCGGGCGATCTCATTCTCAACGGCACCGACGAACAGAAAATCGCGAGCGGATACAACCGCTGCAACGTGACCACGGGCGAGGGTGGTTCGATTGATGCCGAGCAGCTTTTTCGCTACGCATCCGAGCGCACGGCGACGACGATGCAAAACTGGCTGGGCCTCACCGGGCAGTGCGCTGCGTGCCACGATCACAAATTCGATCCCATCACGCAGAAGGATTATTACCAAATGTATGCCTTCTTCTACAGCGCCGCCGACCCGGCGAATGACGGCAACGTTCTGCTCACGAAGCCAGTCTTAAAATACATGACGCCGGAAAACCGGCAGCAACTTGATGCGCTGAAGGACAAACTGGACAAGGCGCGGGAGAAACTTGAGACGACGTTGAAGAACACGGTCTATCAAGATCCCTTCGATGCACCTGCGCCTGCAAACGGCGAGCGCGTCGAGGATGTCTGGATGGACGATGCGTTTCCCGAAAAGGCCGTGGCGAAAACTGGCAACGGCAAGTCGCCGGTGAAATTTGTCGGTGAACCTGAGATCAAACCGGCGAGTGGCAAGCTGGCGTTGAAACGTCAGGACGACGGCATCGTGCGCGATTACTACGAAGGCGACGCGCGTCCGCTTTACGTGCCGCAGAACGCAGTGATTCAAGTGATGGTGCGGCTGGATTCCGCGCAGCTACCTAGCGCAGTGATGCTGCAATTTCGCACGGATGGCTGGAAGCATCGCGCAGTGTGGGGCGACGTGAATGCGATCAATCAAGGTGCCATCAATTCGACGGAGCGTTTTTCCGCAGGCGCGCTGCCAAAGGCGGATGATTGGGTGAAACTCGAAGTGCCGGCGGAAAAGGTGGGTTTGAAAGGCGGCAATTTCGTCACGGGGTTTGCGTTCACGCAGTCCGGCGGCCTCGTCTATTGGGATAGGCTTTCCATCGTCGGCGACAGTCATCCGCCTGCCGACGCTGGCACTTCCTTCAAAATGTGGCGCAGCCAGCATCAAATGCAGGGACTGCCGGGAGCGCCGAAGGACATCAATAATTTCCTCACCACAGCAAACGACAAAATCACGCCGGAGCAGATCGCGAAGCTGAGGGAATACTATCTCATCAATGTCTGCATCAGGACGCAGCCCGTGCTTCAGCCACTAACAGCAGCTATCTCGACTGCGGAGAAAGAAGTGAAAGCACACGATGGAACGATCCCATCCACATTCATCATGGCCGATTTACCGTCGCCGCGGCAGGCGAACATCATGCTCCGCGGTGCCTATGACAAACCCGGCGAACCCGTGCAGCCGAACGTGCCGGCTTTCCTGCCTCCCCTGCCCGTCGGCACTTCGAGACCAAACCGTCTCGATCTCGCAAAATGGATCGTTAGCTCGGAAAACCCGCTCACTGCACGCGTGGCAGTGAACCGTTTCTGGCAGCACTTTTTTGGTCTTGGTCTGGTGAAAAGTTCCAGCGACTTCGGCGCGCAGGGCGAACCACCAAGCCACCCGGAGCTTCTCGATTTTCTGGCCGCCGAATTCCGCGAAAACGGATGGGATATGAAGAAGCTCATCACGACCATCGTGACGTCGCAGGTCTATCAGCAGTCGTCCGACACTAACGAAATTCTGTTGGGTAAAGACCCCGGAAACCGCCTGCTCGCCCGTGCATCACGACTGCGCCTGAACGCGGAGGCGATTCGAGATCAGGCGCTCCTCGTATCCGGATTGCTGGTTGAAAAAGTCGGTGGCAAGGCCGTGCGAATCTATCAGCCACCGAATATCTGGGAGCCTGTGGGATTTGTCGGCAGCAACACGCGTTCTTACAAGCAGGACAGCGGCGAGGCGCTGTATCGCCGCAGCATCTACACCTTCTTGAAACGCACGGCTCCGGCTCCGTTTCTGGTGAATTTCGACGCGCCTTCCCGCGAGGCGTATTGCACCAAACGGGATCGCGGCAACACACCGCTGCAAGCGTTGCAGTTGCTCAATGACGTGCAATTTTTCGAAGCCGCGCGCGCTTTCGCGCAACGCATCATCACAAAGGGCGGCGACACAACTGCGAGCCGGTTCACGTTCGCATTTCAGTGCGCTCTCAACCGCGGCCCGGATGCTGTGGAAAGCGGACGGCTTCAAACCGTGCTCAATGCCTTTCTCGAAAAATACCGGGCCAAGCCGGATGTCGCCTTGCAAGTCATCACAGTTGGCGAGTCCAAACGCGACCCCTCCATCCCCACTCCGGAACTCGCAGCATGGACGCAGGTCGCGAATCTTTTATTGAACCTCGATGAAGTCATCGTCCGCCCATGACCAACGCACAGCCATGAACGAAATCCTCAAATCCGCATTTCACCGCGCGATGACGCGGCGCAATTTTTTCGGCGACGTAGGATTTAAACTTGGCGTTGTCGCGCTCGCGCAGATGGGCCTCGCACAACGCACACAAGCCGCGCCACTGGCCCTGCCCGGCCTGCCACACTTTCGCCCAAGGGCAAAGGCGCTGATCTATCTGCACATGAACGGCGGCCCGTCGCAACTGGACACCTTCGACTACAAGCCGAGTTTGCAGGAATTTTTCGGAAAGAATCTGCCGCCCACGATTCAAGGCGGACAGCGACTCAGCACGATGACCTCCGGTCAGAAAAGCTTCCTCGTCGCTCCGTCGAAATTTCAATTCCGGCAATACGGCGAGTGTGGACGCTGGGTGAGCGATCTTCTGCCATTCACTGGAAAAATCGCGGACGAGATCGCCGTCATCAAGAGCGTCCACACCAACGCCATCAACCACGACCCAGCCTGCACGTTTCTTTTCACCGGATCGGAAATACCAGGCAAGGCGAGCATCGGTTCATGGATATCCTACGGACTCGGCAGCACTTCGGAAAACCTCCCGTCCTTCGTCGTGCTCACTCCCAAATGGCCCGCAGGCAGCAACGGACAGGCGATCTATCAGCGGCTTTGGAACTCCGGATTTCTGCCGGGCAAATACAGCGGCGTCGCTTTTCGCAACGAAGCGGACCCCGTGCTCTATCTGCCCAATCCGCAGGGCGTAGATCGCGATGACCGCCGCAAATTGCTCGACGCGCTCGGCGACCTCAACCACCACCGCCACAAGCAACACCGCGACCCCGACACGCTGACGAGAATCGAGCAATACGAAATGGCGTTTCGTCTGCAAAGCAGCGTGCCGGAACTTGCCGACCTCAGCGGCGAAACCAAGGCGACGCTCGACCTCTACGGCCCCGATGTGGACAAGCCCGGTTCCTTCGCACAGAGCTGCCTGATCGCCCGGCGGCTCGTCGAACGCGGCGTGCGCACCGTGCAACTTTTCCATCGCGGCTGGGATTCCCACGGCAATCTGCCGAAGGAACTCGGCAATCAATGCAAGGACACCGACCAAGGCTGCGCCGCGCTCATTCAGGATTTGAAAAATCGTGGAATGCTCGATGAAACGCTCGTCGTATGGGGCGGAGAATTTGGCCGCACCGTCTATTCACAAGGCGGGCTGAGCAAGGACAACTACGGACGCGATCACCACCCGCGAAACTTCTGCATGTGGATGGCCGGAGGCGGAGTGAAAGGCGGCATCAGCCACGGCGAGACCGACGACTTTTCCTACAACATCATCGAGAAGCCGGTTCACCTGAACGATCTCAACGCCACCATCCTCCACTGCCTCGGCATTGACCACGAACGCTTCATCTACAAATTCCAAGGCCTCGACCAGCGCCTCACCGGCGTCGAACCGAGCAAGGTGATCAAAGAGATTCTGGCGTAAAGAAACGAGCCCATGCTCAAGACACTCATCACGAATCGTTGCATTTTAGCTCTGATTACGACGGGAATATTGTCGGCAGTTGCGGCGGACCGTGAGCTGGCTTTCAATCGCGACATCCGGCCTGTGCTTTCGGAAAATTGTTTTTCCTGCCACGGATTTGATTCGAAACAGCGCAAGGCGGAGATGCGTCTGGATATTGCCGAGGGAGCCTATGGCAAAGCCGAGAGCGGTGCGGTGATCATCAAGCCCGGCGACATCAAGGGCAGCGAATTGTGGAAGCGAATCAACGAAACGGATCCCGAAGAGGTCATGCCGCCGCCGAAGTCGCACAAGAAGCTTTCACCGGAGACGAAGAATTTACTCCGCCGCTGGATCGAACAGGGAGCCAAATACGAAAAGCACTGGGCGTTTGTCCCACCCGTGCGCCCGGCGGTGCCGGAAATCCGCAATCCGCAATCTGCAATCCGCAATCCCATTGACTCGTTCATCGTCGAGCGTCTGACGCGGGCAGGGCTTTCGCTTTCGCCGGAGGCGGAAAAGGCGCGCCTACTCCGTCGTGTGACTTTTGATCTCACTGGACTGCCGCCGACGCTGGAGGAACTGGACGCGTTTCTCGCCGACAAAACGCCCGATGCCTACGAGCGGCAGGTGGATCGCCTGCTTGCCTCGCCGCGCTACGGAGAGCGGATGGCGGTGCGATGGCTGGATGTGGCGCGCTACGGCGACACGAATGGCTACCTGCATGATCATCGGCGCACGAGCTGGCCGTGGCGGGACTGGGTGATCAAATCCTACAATGACGATTTGCCTTTCGATCGTTTTGTCATCGAACAAATCGCGGGCGACCTCCTTCCCGATGCGAAGCCGGAGCAGGTGCTCGCGACCTCCTTTTGCCGCAATCATCTCATCACAGTCGAGGGCGGCACCATCGCGGCTGAGTATCTCAATGAGTATGCGGCAGACCGGGTCCAGACGATGGGGACGGCGTTTCTTGGACTCACGTTGAACTGCTGCCGCTGCCACGATCACAAATTTGATCCGCTGAAGCAGGAGGATTTCTACGGACTGCTGGCTTACTTCAATTCGATCACGGAAAAGCACGTCGAAAACAGCAATGCGGTCGCATATGCACCGCACATCGATGCGGCCTCCCCGCTCGCGCCGGATGGGCCAAAAGCGAAAGTCATGGTCATGCAGGAAGCCGAGACGCCGAAGCCGACCTTCGTGCTTTCTCGCGGCCAATACGACTTGCCGGATAAAACGCGCCCTGCGTCGCGCCGCCCTCCGCATGTCCTCGGCGCACCACTTCCGGGCGCGCCCGAAAATCGTCTCGGCCTCGCGCAATGGCTGGTCTCTCCGCAAAATTCCCTGCTCGCCCGCGTGACGGTGAACCGGCTCTGGCAGCAGTTCTTCGGCACTGGATTGGTGAAGTCGGTGGATGACTTCGGAATGCAGGGCGAATACCCGACGCACCCCGAGTTGCTCGACTGGCTCGCCGTGGAATTTCGCGAGGGAGCGAAGCCATGGAGCGTGCGCCACATCGTGAAGCTCATCGTGACGAGCGCGACTTACCGTCAGTCCTCTCGGGTGCGCGCGGATGTTGCAGCGAAAGACCCCGAGAACCGCCTGCTCTCACGCTTTCCGCGACAGCGGCTCTCTGCGGAGGAAATCCGCGATCAGGCCATCTACGTCGCCGGTCTGCTTTCGGAGGAACTCGGTGGTGCTCCCGTTTTTCCGTATCAACCGCCGGGGCTGTGGGAGGAGCGCGCAAACGAAAGCAGCAACACGAAAGTTTACAAACGCAGCGAAGGCAGGGCGCTCTATCGCCGCAGTCTCTATACATTTTGGAAACGCACCGCGCCGCCGCCTTTCATGTCCATCTTCGACGCGCCGGATCGCACCGCCTGCGCCGTCCGCCGTCCGCCTACAAACACACCGCTGCAAGCGCTCGCCACGCTGAATGACGAGCAAAGCCTCGAATGCGCAAAGCTTCTTGCCGCACGCACGCTCAAGGAAGCGCCCACGACGCCGGAACGCCTCGCGCTGATCTATCGTCGCGTCACCTCGCGCACGCCTGCGGAGGCGGATCTTCGCACTTTGCAAAACGGACTCGAATCCCTCCTCGCGCGCTATCGCACATCGCCCGATGACGCCGCTGCGTTGCTCCGGCAGGGCGTCACGCCGGCGCCCGCCGATCTCGATGCCCCGGAACTCGCCGCGTGGATGCTCATCGCCAACACTGTGCTCAACCTCGAAGCCACACTCGTCCGCGACTGACCGCGCACACCAACATGCAACCTCTCCACGATCACTGGTTCAACATCAACCGCCGCCAAATGCTCAAGGGCACCGCAGCGGGCGGTCTTGGTTTTCTCGGCAGCACCGCGCTCTCGCAACTGCTCGCTTCCGAAAACGCCGCCGCGTCGAAACAAGGCGCAGGCCTTCCCGGTTTCCCGAGCTTTGCGTCGAAGGCGAAGCGCGTGATCTACCTCTACATGGAAGGCGCTCCATCGCAACTCGACACCTTCGACTACAAACCGGGTTTGCAGGAAATGTTCGACAAAGAGCTGCCCGCGTCCGTTCGTGGCTCGCAGCGACTCACGGGCATGACGGCGAATCAAACGCGCTTTCCGATTGCTCCGTCCATCTTCGGATTCAGCAAGTATGCGAATCAACAGGACGGCCTCTGGGTTTCCGATCTCCTCAAACACACCGGCAGCATGGCCGGTGAAATTTGCGTCGTAAAATCCATGATGACCGAGCAGATCAACCACGGCCCCGGCGTGACCTTCATGCAAACCGGGCACCAACTTCCCGGCAGGCCATCCATCGGCGCGTGGCTCTCGTATGGCCTCGGCAGCACAAACGCGGACTTGCCGTCGTTCGTCGTCATGATCAGCCAGGGACGAGGACAAATGCAGGCGCTCTTCTCGCACTTGTGGGGCGCGGGATTTCTGCCGGGCGAACATCAAGGCGTGCAGTTTCGCGCCGCCGCCGATCCCGTGCTTTTTCTCAATGACCCGAAGGGCATGAGGCGCGACGACCGCCGCAAAGTCCTCGACATGATCGCCGACTTGAACCGGCGCGAGGCGGAAAACAACGGCGACAGCGAAGTGCTCGCCCGCATCGCCCAATACGAAATGGCCTATCGCATGCAGGCCAGCGTGCCGGAACTCACTGACTTCAAAAACGAAACCGAGGCCACGCTCGAAATGTATGGCCCCGCCGTCCGCAAGCCCGGCACCTACGCCTACAATTGCCTCATGGCCCGCCGCATGGCCGAGCGCGGCGTGCGTTTCATCCAGCTCTACCATCGCGGATGGGACCACCACGGGAGCGTTGTGAAAGATTTGCCGATGCAATGTCAGGACGTGGATCAGGCGCAGGCCGCACTGCTCAAGGATCTGCGCCAGCGCGGCCTGCTCGACGAAACCCTCGTCGTCTGGGGCGGTGAATTTGGCCGCACCGTCTATTGCCAGGGCAAACTCACCGCCAGCCAATATGGCCGCGACCATCATCCGCGCTGCTTTTCCGCATGGCTCGCCGGCGGCGGCATCAAAGGCGGCATCTCCTACGGACAGACCGACGACTTTTCCTACAACATCGTCGAAAAACCCGTCTCAGCACACGACCTCCACGCCACGATGCTGCACTGCCTCGGCATAGACCACACCCGCCTCACCTACAAAACACAAGGCCTCGACATGCGCCTTACGGGTGTGGAGCCAAGCAAAGTATTAAAAGAGATTCTAGCGTGAGGGCGTTCTGTGGATAGAAAGATGGGGACAACACCATGAATGCCGTCAATTATTTCGCGTGGAGATTTTTCGCCGTGCTCGCGCTGGCGGGCGGGATGCCCATTGCTGCGGGGGATGTGGATTTTAACCGCGATGTGCGGCCGATTCTTTCGGACAAGTGCTACGCGTGTCACGGGCCGGATGCGAAGTCGCTGGAGGGAAAGCTGCGCATAGACTTGCGCGACAGCGCGACTTCACCGGCGAAGAGCGGCGACATGGCCATCGTGCCGGGGCACCCGGAAAAGAGCGCGCTTGTGGAGCGCATCGAGACGACGGACACGGACGAAGTGATGCCGCCGCCGAAGTCGCACAAGACGCTCACTGCGGAGGAAAAGGCGCTTTTGAAACGCTGGATTGGGCAGGGCGCGGAATACAAGGAGCACTGGTCTTTCGTCGGACCGCAGGGCACGGAACCGCCCGCTGCGGGAGATGCCGCGTGGGTGGTGAATGGTGTGGATCGGTTTGTTGCGGCGACACTTTCCGCGAAGCAGATGACGCCTTCGCCGGAGGCGGATCGCGCGACGTTGATCCGCCGTGTGTCGCTGGATTTGCGCGGGCTGCCGCCGACGATTGCGGAGATTGATGCGTTCACGAATGACACGGGCGAAAAGGCCTACGAGCAGATGGTGGATCGGATGCTGGCGAGTCCGCGCTACGGCGAGCGCATGGCGATGATCTGGCTGGACCTCGCGCGCTACGGCGACACGAACGGCTACCATAATGATTCGGACCGACCAGTGTGGCTGTGGCGCGACTGGGTGGTGAACGCCTACAACAGCAACATGCCGTTCGATCAATTTACGGCATGGCAGTTCGCGGGTGACCTGCTGCCGAACGCGACGGTGGAGCAAAAAATAGCGTCGGGCTTCAATCGCAACGTGCGCTTTAACGAGGAGGGCGGCGCGGATCCGGCGGAGTTTCTCACGGTGTATGCGGCGGATCGCGCCATCACGATGGGGCGTGTGTGGCTGGGGATGACCTTTAACTGCGCGCAATGCCACACGCACAAATACGACCCGATTTCGCACAAGGAATTTTACCAGCTCACCGCGTTTTTCAATTCGATGGAGGAAGTCGGCGCAGGTGATGTGACGGGGTTTCACAACATGCCGGTGCCGCCCGTGATGAAAGTGCCGACAGCGAAAAATCGCGATGCCATCGCAAATGTGAACGTAAAGCTCGGCGAGGCGGAGCGACAGTTGGAAAAAGGGATTTTCCCCTCGAACATTGTCGGTCCTGCGAAGGACGGCGAGACTCTGGCGGTATCGTTGCTGAAGCAGGAAATCAAAAAACTCCGCGACGAGATTGCAGGTCTCGAAAACGACAAGAATACGCCGCTGCAAATGGTCAGCATGGAGATGGCGCAACCGAAGCCGGCTTTCGTGTTGATGCGCGGGGATTTTCAAACACGCGGCGAGGCTGTGCAGCGCGACGTGCCGAAGTTTCTCCCACCTTTTCCCGCAGACCAGCCGCGCAACCGGCTCGGCCTCGCACGCTGGCTGATGCAGACAAATCAACCGCTCGTCGCACGCGTGCAAGTGAATCGTTTCTGGCAGATGCTTTTTAGCGAAGGGCTGGTGCGCTCGATGGGCGACTTCGGAATGCAGGGGACGTTTCCCACGCACCCGGAGTTGCTCGACTGGCTGGCGGTGCAGTTCATGGAATCCGGCTGGGATGTGAAGCGCACACTGAAGTTGATCATGATGAGCCGCACGTATCGCCAGGCATCGAGCGACACGCGCCGCTACGCCGAGCGCGACCCGCAAAACAAACTGCTCTGGCGTGCGCCACGCGTGCGATTGCAGGCGGAGGCGGTGCGGGACAATGCGCTCGCCGTTGCCGGATTGCTGTCAGACAAAATGGGCGGCCCGCCCGTGTTCCCATACCAGCCATCGGATTTCTACAAGGGCAAGAACGATGGTTGGAAATGGAAGCTGAGCAGCGGAGAGGATCTTTACCGCCGTGGCCTCTACACGTTCTGGCGGCGCACGACGCCGTATCCGACCTTCGTGATTTTTGATGCGCCGGATCGCGCGGAATGCACCGCTGATCGTCCGCGCACCAACACGCCGCTGCAGGCGCTGGTGACGCTGAACGATCCGCAGTTCATTGAGGCTGCGCGCGTGCTTGCTCAACGGCTGCTCACGGAATGTCAGGTGGACACCGACGCGCGCATCGCACTCGCCTACCGTCTGGCGCTGGCCCGTCCTCCGATGCCGCCCGAACAGCAGGTCATGCGCGACTTTATCGGCAAACAACTCGCGCTCTATCGTGCCGACACCAACGCCGCAAATGCACTCAGTTCCGCAGGCCGTGCTCCACGTCCAGAAACGCTGGACGCTGCCGAGCACGCCGCGTGGACTGCCGCAGCGAATGTCATCCTGAATCTCGACGAGACGATCACCCGCAACTGACACACCCCATGCTCGACGCAAAAACTCAATTTCAACTCTCCCGCCGCCGCTTCCTGTCACAAACGGCCACAGGCTTTGGCATGATGGCGCTGGCCGATCTCCTCGGCACAGATTCCATCGCCGCAGGACTCGGTCTGCAAGGCGGACGATCCCACGGCGTGCTCGGCGCTCCGCATTTCGCACCGAAGGCAAAACGCGTCATCTACCTCTTCCAATCCGGCGGCCCGAGTCACATCGATCTTTTCGACTACAAGCCCGTGCTGAACGAGCAGAACGGCAAGAACGTTCCTGCGAGCATTCTCGGAACACAGCGCGTGTCGCTAATGACGCGCGACAAAGGACGCCGCGCTTTCGGCTCGCCCTACAAATTTGCGCAGTATGGCGAAAGCCGGGCGTGGGTCAGCGAGTTGATGCCGCACACCGCAAGCATGGTGGACGAACTGTGCTTCATCAAATCGCTGCAAACCGAACCCATCAACCACGACCCCGCCGTTACTTTCATCCAGACCGGCCGCGCCATCACGGGACGCCCGGCCTTTGGATCGTGGATGCACTACGGACTCGGCAACGCCAGCAAGGATCTGCCTGCGTATGTCGTGATGATCAGCGGCGCCACCGATCAGCCAATCCTCAGCCGATACTATCACAACGGTTTTCTCCCGAGCCGCTTTCAAGGCGTGCAGTTTCAGTCCGCAGGCGACCCTGTGCTTTTCCTCTCGAACCCCTCGGGCATCGATCATCAGAACCGCGGCGAGATCATCGGAACAATCAATCAGCTCAACGCGCTGCAACACGCGCAGAGCGGCGACCCGGAGATCGAAGCGCGCATGGATTCGTTTGAAATGGCCTACCGCATGCAGACCTCGGTGCCGCAACTCATGGACTTTGCGAGCGAGCCAAAGGAAGTCCTCGCCATGTATGGCCCCAACGTGACGAAGCCCGGCAGCTACGCCTACCAGTGCCTCATGGCGCGTCGGCTCGCCGAGCGCGACGTGCGTTTTGTGCAAATTTTCCACGCCGGGTGGGACCATCACACCGGCCTGCGCAAAGACATGAAACGTCAGACTGATTCATGCGATCAGGCGTCTGCCGCGCTGATCAAAGATTTGAAAATGCGCGGCATGTTGGAAGACACGCTCGTCGTATGGGGCGGAGAGTTTGGCCGCACCGCCTACTCGCAAGGCGACGACTTGAACGGCCGCGACCATCACCCGCGCTGCTTCACGATCTGGATGGCCGGCGGCGGCATCAAGCCGGGCATCACCATCGGCGCGACGGACGACTTCGGCTACAACGTGGTCGAGGGCACCATCCACGTCCGTGACCTGCACGCCACGATGCTCCATCTACTCGGCATCGATCACCAGCGATTCACTTTCAAAAATCAGGGTCTCGACGACCGCCTGACGGGCGTCGAGCCAAGCAGAATCATCAAAGAGATTCTGGCGTGAGTGAGTATCGAGGGGGCTCGTTCGTTTTCACGACGCCACGCTCAAATTGAAACACACGGAGGCGCGCGCTTGCCCGGCATGGCGGTGGTTGCGTAGCTTGCGCGCACTTTGGAAACACCCGAGACACTCGCCATCATCGCCGGAAACGGCAGCTACCCGTTCGCAATGGCGCGCGGCGCTCGCAAGGCGGGCGTGCGACGCGTGGTGGTGGCTGCGTTCACCGGCGAGACGAACGAGGCACTCGCCAATGAAGTGGATGAAATCGCATGGATGCGTGTGGGCCAGCTCGGCAAGCTGCTCGCCTTTCTCGAAAAAACCGGCGCAAAGCACGCTGTGATGGCCGGGCAGATCGCTCCGAAGAATCTTTTCGACCTGCGGCCTGATTTCAAAACGCTCTTCATGCTCGCCAAACTCAAGCGCCGCAACGCGGAGACTATCTTCCGCGCAATCGGCGAGGAGATGGAGCAGGTCGGCTGCGCGCTCATCCCGGCGACGAGTTTCATGGACGACCACCTCTCAGGAAGCGGTCTTCTTTTCGGCCCGAAGATCAAACCGCGCATCGAGGAAGAACTGCGATTCGGCCATGAAATCGCGAAGGAAGTCAGCCGCCTCGACATCGGGCAGACCGTGCTCGTGAAAAACGGCACGGTGCTCGCAGTGGAGGGATTCGAAGGCACCAACGAGTGTATCAAGCGCGGCGGCGCTCTCGGTCGCGGCGATGCAGTGATGGTGAAAGTCAGCAAGCCCGGACAGGACTTGCGATTCGATGTCCCCGTCGTCGGCCCCGTGACCATCGAGACCTGCGCCGCCGCCGGAGTGCGCGTCATTGGCATCGAAGCCGGCAAAACCATCCTCCTCGACCGCGACCAAATCGCCGCGCTCACCACCCAGCACAAAATCTCGCTCTACGGACTCACTGCATGACCAAATCTGAAATCCGAAATCCGAAATCCGAAATCCGTCTGGGCGTTGTCGGCACCGGCAGCATGGGAAAAAACCATGCGCGCATTTTCTCCGAGCTGCCGGATGCGAAGTTCGCCGCGATCCTCGACACACGCGCCGAGACCGCCAGCGAGATTGCTGCGAAATACGGTGCGAAACCCGTCACGTCGCTTGATGAATTTGCAGCGCTCGTGGACGCCGCCACCATCGCCACACCCACCGTCACGCACTTTGAAATCGCGAAGGCACTGCTCGAACGCGGCAAGCACGTGCTCGTCGAAAAACCCTTCACCGAAACACCCGAACAAGCGCGCGAATTGTGCGACCTCGCGCAGGCCCGCGGCCTCGTCCTGCAAGTCGGCCACATCGAGCGCTTCAACCCAGTCATGTCCGCGCTGGAGGAACGCCTCAACGCCCCGCGCTTCATCGAAGCCACGCGCCTCTCGCCGTATCCCGGTCGCAGCCTCGATGTCGGCGTCGTGCTCGACGTGATGATCCACGACCTCGAAATCATCCTCCACCTCGTCCGCTCCCCGTGGACACAGGTGGACGCCGTCGGCGTGCCCATCTTGAGCAAGCGCGAAGACATCGCCAACGTCCGCATCCGCTTCGAGAACGGCTGCGTCGCCAACATCACCGCATCGCGCATCAGCCAGGAAAAAGTGCGCAAGATTCGCGTCTTTCAAAGCGACGCCTACCTCTCGCTCGATTACCAGCGGCAGGACGGCTACCTCCTCCGCCTCGCGCGCAGCGACGAACGCGAAAGCAGCTTCGTCGGCAAATTGCTCGGCCTCGCGGGCGGCGGGACCATCGTCACCGAATTCGCCGGCAAACGCCTCGTGCGCGAGCCAGTCCCCATCGAAAAAGACGAACCCCTCAAGCGCGAACTCGTCTCCTTCGTCGAATGTGCCCGCGCCGGTTCCCAGCCAAAAGTCAGCGGCCACCAAGCCACCGCCGCCCTCGAACTCGCCCTCGAAATCACGAGGCAAATCGAGGCCTCGCAAATGCCGACCGCATGAAGCTGTATATCGTAGCCGGTGAGGCCAGCGGGGATTCGCGCGGGGCGGAGCTGATGCGCGCACTGCGGGAGAAAATGCCGGGTGTGGAATTTCTCGGCGCGGGCGGGCGGGAGATGCGTGCGCTCGCGGGCGATGCGATTTTTGACTGGGCGGATGAGGCGGTCGTCGGGCTGTGGGATGTGTTGAAAAAATACGGTTACTTCCGCCGCCAGCTTGCACGGATGCTCGATGAAATCACCGCTGCCGCGCCCGATGCGCTGGTGACGGTGGACTACCCGGGCTTCAATCTGCGCCTCGCACAGGCGGCGAAGGCACGTCTGCCGAAACTGAAAATCATCCACTACGTCTCGCCGCAAGTGTGGGCGTGGCACCGGGGGCGCATCCCGAAAATGGCGCGCTATCTCGACTTGATGCTGTGCCTTTTCCCCTTCGAGATTCCGCTCTACGAGCAAAGCGGGCTGCACGCGGTGTGCATCGGCCATCCGCTGCTCGACACGCTCGTGAGCCAGCGCACCGACGCGCCCCGCGATGCACAACTCGTCGCGCTTCTCCCCGGCAGCCGCAGCAAGGAGGTGCGCAAGATTTTCCCCGTGATGCTCGACGCCGCCGTGCATCTGCGCATGTCGCGCAACCGTCTCCGCTTTGAAGCCTCCGCCGCCAGCGAGACGCTCGCCGCCGAGATGCGCGAAATCCTGCGCACGCGTGGAAAGGACGACAGCTTCTGCCCCATCACCATCGGCACTGCGCACTCACTCATGCAGCGCGCGGGCGCAGGCATGGTGTGCAGCGGCACCGCCACGCTGGAGGCGACTTACTTCGGCCTGCCGATGGTCATCCTCTACAAAGTCGCGTGGCTCACCTACGTGATCGGGCGGCGCTTGTTGAAAATCCCGTGGCTCGGCCTGCCTAACGTCCTCGCAGGCCGTGAAATTGCACGCGAATTTTTGCAAGGCGACGCGGAACCAAGCCCCATCGCCAGCGAACTTCTCCAGCTCCTCGAACACCCCGCCACGCGCGAAGCCCAGCAGCGTGCCCAGCGCGAAGTCATCGCCAGCCTCGGCGAACGCGGAGCCGCAGCGCGGGCAGCGGTGGCGATTACGGAAGCGCTGAAAGCATAACCCGCCTGGGTCCGCAAAGGTTTGGGATTTACCGGACGGGAGAGTCAATTTGCTCCTGCCATAGTAGCTACGTGTGACCGTCCAATGGAAGCGTGAGGGCGAGCGCTGTCTCCTTGCGCCCGGCAAATGCGGGATCGAGCACAGGGATTGGCTCAAAGCCTGCGGCCCTGAGTGCGAGATAAGTTTCCGCAGCTTCCTTTGCGACAGGCAACTCCGTCACAGCGAGGGTAAGAGACACGCCGACGGCGTCAGGCACGGCGTCCTCCGGACCGTGGACCGACCAGCCCGCACGCTCGAAAACTTCCTTGAACCAAAGCGCGTGCCCGATGGCAACCGTATCGCCGGCGGGTGTGCGAATCGTAATTTCGCGAAGCGACACCGTGCCAAGATTGTGTGCAAGTGCGTTGCCGCGCTCCGGCGAAAAAAATTCATCCGGCTTCGTTGCGACGGCGATCCATTGAAGCTTTTTGTTTTCAACAACGCGCTCCTCCACGGGCTTGGCGGCTGGTGCTGCGGTCAGCGCCGTTTCGAGTGCAGCGACTCGCGCTTCGAGTGCTTCGATGCGTGCGCGCTCGCCAGATGTTTCGGGCGCAGGTGCCGGCGCCGTTTTTTCCTTTGTCCTGTTTTCAGCGTCTTGTGCGGTCGGTATCACCACCACTTCGCGGCACTTCGGGCACTGGACGCGCCGGCTGCGCTGCGAAGGCTGGACCATGATTTCAGCACCGCACGAAGGGCACACGACCTCGCGATTATCAGGTGGGATGTAGGTCTTGACCATTGTCCGCTATTTCGATGCCCCCGGTTTGGCAGGTGCCGACTGGCTTAAAAATTCGATCTCCTCGGGGCTCAGCTTTACAGCCCCCGGCAACTTTGTGCCATTTGCAGACTCCGGTGTGAGTGGCCACTGCGATCCACCGGACCAACGCGGCACCCGTGTGGTATCACCACAGACAGGGCAGATGACACCACGCCCCTCCCAATGAGCATCGGCACCGAGCCGGCTTTTGCACGAGGTGCAAAGAAACTTCACCTCCACTGCGAGAATCTCCGGCGGGAAAGCTGGCACACATCCCACTGCAGGCCCGGGCGCTTCTGCAAGCATCGGCACAGGGACGTGTCGCGCGCAGGAATGGCACTCGACCACGCCATTCGGTGAGTCGGTGTTTCCTTTGAGCGCAGTCCCGCAGATGACACAGAAAAAGCGGATCGTAGGCATGGAATAAAAGCTCGATTTGCGTGGTGGACAACACGTATCGCGCTTGACTGCTGGAAGCTGACAGTCCATTAGTAGTGGTCAAGATGAAACTCTCACCACCACATCTTGTGGCCCGCCATTCGGCAAGCCATCCTCCCGCTGTGAGCCCCCTTTCGTATTCATCTCTTATCAATGACAAGTCCTAAACAGTCACAGCCCGCGCCAGTCATGCTCGGGCAGGCCCACGTTCAGTTCATCGAGCAGACCTTCAGCGAATTCCTCGGCGAGGCCCATCCCGGCGATGCAGCGCTGGCTCTCTGGCGCAACGATTTGATCGCATGGATTTATCACCGGCTTTTTGAGGAGCACGCTTCCGTCGCGACCGTGCGCGCATAACTGAATCATTCGCGCGGACGCACGCGCATCATCGCAGTGACGAGCGGCAAGGGCGGCGTGGGAAAAACCACATTCTCAGTCAATCTCGCCGTCGCATGCGCGCAACTCGGGCACAGGGTGCTCCTTTTCGACGCAGACCTCGGCATGGCCAACGTCCATATTTTCGCCGGCGTAAACCCGAAGGCGACACTGCTTGATGTCGTGGACGGGCGCGCGACGCTCGACTCAGTCATCACGCCCGGCCCGTGCGGCGTTCAATTGATCTGCGGTGCATCGGGGATCGGCCGCATGGCGGAACTCAGCGCGCAGGTGCTGGACGCTCTCGGTCGCGAATTGCTCCGCGTCGCCTCGGAGTTTGACGTGCTCATCCTGGACACCGGCGCGGGCATCGCGTCCTCCGTCACACATTTCCTCGGACTCGCGCAGGACACCGTCGTGGTGGCGACACCAAACCTCGCTTCAACGCTCGACGCATACGGCGTCATCAAACTCGCCCACGAGAGCCATTTCACGACGCGAATGCATTTGCTCATCAATCAGGCCGATAATGAACAGCAAGCCAACCGCGTGATGGAACGGATCACTGGTTGCTCGAACCGCTTCCTGCATTCCGCGCTCAGCACGCTCGGCTTCCTCCAGCGCGACCCTTCCATCGAGCAGGCGAATCAAAGCCGCCAGCCGATCACGATGTCCAATCCCGCAAATTCCAACGCACTCCGCATCGCCGCAATCGCTGCGCGACTGGCAGGAGAAACCGCAACCTCAATTTACCATGCAAACGCGCACGCGCAGGAACACGCCGCCGCCTGACGCAGATTTCACTTCCGTAAACCATCCACCAAAACAGCCATGAATCCTCAAGCCCAACCACTCGACACATCAGTCAATCCGTTTCCAACACCACCATCGCAATCCACCGCAGATCCTCTCATGGATCTCATCGGACCCGCCCCATCCGTTCCCACTCCGGGCATCGTTCCCTTTGCGCCGGCAGGGAACTTTGTCACCCAATTCGGGCTGAAGGAAAATCCGTTCGCCGACTCCGTTCACCCCGCGTTTTTCTTTCGCACGGACAGCCACGCAAACGCATTTCGCAACATGACACTCGCGGTGGATTTCCGTTCCTCGCTCGGCATGGTCACCGGGCCCAGCGGCACTGGAAAAACACTCGTGAGCCAGCTCCTTCTCCAGCATTTTGAAGAACCGAAGCACCGCGTAGTGCTCGTCCTCGTCACCCCGGGCCTCAGCAAAACCGGACTGCTGCGCGAGATTCTTTCCGAACTTAATCTCGCGCTGCCCGCCGGCATCGCGCGAGTGCAGGATCTCGTGAAACTGCTCAGCAATCACATCATCGAAATGCACCAGCAGGGCCAGCGTCTCGTCATCATCGTGGATGAATGCCATCTCCTTTCCTCGGACTGCCTGCACATCATCCGCACAATTAGTAATATCGAGACACCGCAGGAAAAACTCTCCACCTGCCTGCTCTTCGGCGAATCACGTCTGGCCGATCGCCTCGCACACTCCAGCTACGCCTCCCTCAGCAACCGCATCTACATGCGCTGCGAACTGAGCCCGCTCACACCCGCCGAAGTCGCGCAGTATGTAAGATTTCGTCTCATGACCGCAGGTCGCCTGGAAGAACTCTTCACCGAATCCGCACTCAACGCGCTCCACGAATACTCTGGCGGCATCTGCCGCAGCGTAAACAAAATCGCAATGCTCAGCCTCATCGAAGCCGCCGACCGGCGCAGCCCGCTCATCGACGAAACACTCGTTCGCGACGCTGCAAAGCGGATGTAATCCGTGCAATCACCACGCCCACATCCTGCCGGGAAATCGAAGACCGACCTGCGACGCGGTCACTTCACGCCGGGCCGCGCCATAGTGCAAAAAGACACTGCCCGCCATTGCAACACCGCAACCACTGACGCCGAGCAGGCACAGCTTTTCGAAGAAGATATTCTGCAATCACTCGGCACATCTCCCCTTCCCCACAAACGCCTCCACTGATTCACACCCGATTGAAATCATCAGCGGACGCAATCGCCGGATGCGATCACCGGTAACTCATTTCTTGTCGGACACGATCCCGTAGCGGTCGCGCAGAGAAATGATGAGCGATTTCAATTCCTCATCCGGCAAAGCGCGCGCGAAGATCAAGAAACGTGCGATTTCACCATCGAACGACTCGTGTCCCGGATGATTCGTCGCGTCGCGCTCCTGCCCGATGGACATCTTAGATGGATTGGCTTTCGGATTCACTGGGATTTCCTTCTCCCCTGCGGGCGTGGCGCTGTTCACGAAGAGTTCCAGCTTCACCTTGCCCGTCCCCGCCGCCATGCGCCCCACCACGATGTGGAAACGTCCCGTCTCAAGCTTCGGGCCGAGCAGTTGCGGATTGTTTTTGTCAAAGCGCCCGAACGAGACGCCGTTGCGCGCACCCCACCACACCGTGTTGTCGTCCTTGAGGCATCCCCACACACCCTCAAAGTTGTCGCTGTTTTTCAAATTGCCGAAAAAAGAATTCACGTCCTCCAGACCGACGCGCTGCTTGTGCGCTGCGAGCACAGTGACCCACGTGCAACCGCCGCCCCGCGTCAGCACATCAAACGCGTCCTCATCCATGCACGTGAGTTCCTGCTGCAAAAAGACGAGCGAGTTATGCCCGTTCAATTCCTTCACCGCCTTGCGCACAGTTGGCTGTCCCGATCCCTTCTCCTTCCGTCCTTCATCCCGGCTCACAAAATCCTTCGCCGAAAAACCTGCGACCTGATTTTGCCAGAGCGAAACATGCCCGTCATCCCCGGCGGTCACACCCCGATCCGCATCTAGATCCAGAATCGCCTCCTGCGCCAAACACGGCAGCGAAAGGAATGCGAAGAAGGCAGCAAGAGAAGTCGTCGTGTGTTTCATGGCTTTGGCCGAAATGATGCAATTGTTTAAAACTACAGAGGGCACAGAGAGCACGGAGAAACAGAGAATCCGTTGCAGGGTTAGCCCGCGCCTTTTGGTTTGCCGTCCGCGTGTGTGCAAATCATCCGCTTCTCCTCCGTGTGCTCTGCGTGCTCTGTAGTTTCATCTGCATCGATCACAATAGCGATGAACGTGGCAATCACTCCGCGCGGTAGCCGCGCCACACCCACACGAGCGTGTCGGCCAGTGTTTGCTCAAAGACACGCTTGTCACAATGGCCGGTGCCTTTGCTGAAAATGAAGCGGTGGCGGTAACCTTTGGCTTGAAGCGCGGCCTCAGTGCGCTGACCGGCCATCACCCAATTGTGGTTGGTTTCCTCTGCGTCATTTGCGCGAAGGTCCTGCTCGGAGACGTGTGTGAAGATGCGCAACGGCTTCACCTCGCTGGTTTCGATGAGCTTCATCCCGGAGTGATATTCCCACGCGCCGAGCGGAAACTTTACCTCCTCCGGTGCGTCATCATCCTGCTGATCCACGAAAGTGCCCGAATACGCGATGATGCGCCGGAACCAATCGGGGCGGAACCATCCCATCGTCAGCGCCGCCGCGCCGCCCGAGCTGCAACCAATCACCGCGCGACCCCACGGATTTTCCGTGAAGGCGATGCGCGGATAGGCGGCTTTGATTTCCACATTGTTCAGCACCGCAGGCAGGACTTCGTCGTGAATGAACCGCGCCAGCCGGTCGGACATCGTATCGTATTCCAGACCGCGCTCGCTGTTCTTCCCATCGTTGCCGCCATTCTCGACGGCCACCGCGATGAACGCAGGCAGCGTGCGGTTCGGGTCCTTGGAAATCGTCAGATTATCGAGAGCGTTGCGCACAAAACCAATCTGACCCGGCCCGTCGTGAATGATGAGCACGGGAGCCTTGCTGCCGTCCTTGAAGGCGGCGGGCACATAGACCGTGATTTTGCGCTCAACCCGCACGGGCTTTTTGTCGGGTTCGAGCGTCTTATCGGTGCCCGGGAAAATCTTGCTCGCGGCCAGCGGCATCGAAAACACAAACGACTTCCCCTTGGGGTTCCCGCGATCCGTGAGGTCGGGGTCTGTTTTGTATTCGGGGCCAACGGTGAAACTTCCATCGCCATCGGATGCAGGATTCTCGTCCAACTTTTCCGCCGCTGGTGCAACGAAACAAAACAGACCGGACGCGACGATAATGGGGAGGGTGCGTGCGAAAAATCGCTGCCAGCGTTTGATGAGCATGGCGGATCTTCACCGCGCGCTGGATGAAGTCAATGCTGCGAGAAGCTCTGCTCTGTCTGAACCGCCAGGAGGCTAAGAGGAACACACGAACTCTTAAGGAAGTTTCATCGCCGTTTTATTCGGGGTTCATTTAGTCGCAGCAAGGTAGCGCTATGAGCCCCTTCAAAACTATTCGGTTTGCACTTCTGGCGGCACTGTTCGTCGCCATTCACTCAAACGCGCCCGCTGGCAATGGCCAATGGACGCTCATCGGCTGGAACAATCTCGGCATGCACTGCATGGACGATGACTATTCCGTTTTTACGATCCTGCCGCCGTTCAACACCGTGAATGCGCAGCTCATCAATGCTCAGGGGAAATTGGAGCTTTCGCCAACTGGCCTGTCGCTGTCCTACGAGGCGGTCGCTGATCTTGACGGCTCAATCAACCGCACCTCCGCAGGCAAAACGAACTTTTGGGACTACCTGCCAGCAGCGTATGGCGCAACGCTGCCGATGAATGCAGGACTGGCAGGAACCGCGATGCCCGGAATCGCGAACACGCCGCAGCCACTGACATGGAACACCGGTTTCAATTGGTTCGAGGGCGTGGGTATCCCCATCACGCCGATTGATGACGTTGGTCGCGCAAACGCCTACCCGATGATGCGCCTCGTTGCCAAAAACACTATCGGCACCGTGCTTGCGAAAACGGATGTGGTGTTGCCCGTATCCGGCGAAATGGACTGCCGCGCGTGCCACGGCTCCGGCGCTGGCGCGGAGGCAAAGCCGGCTGGCGGCTGGGTGAACGACCCGATTGCCAAGCGCGATTACCGCCTGAACATCCTGCGACTTCACGACGAGAAACATCTCACAGAGAGTGCGTATCAAGCAGCGCTCGCAGCGAATGGATTTCGCGCAGACGGGCTGTTTAAGACAGTCACTCTCACGAACACGCCGATCCTTTGCGCCAAGTGTCACGCTTCCGAAGCACTCGGGACCGCCGGTGCGCCGGGCGTTGATCCGCTTACCCGTTCGATGCACGCGAAACACGCCAACGTCACCAACCCGAGCAACGGCTTGAAGATGGATAATATCGCGAACCGAAGCGCGTGCTACCAATGCCATCCCGGCTCCACCACGCGCTGCCTGCGCGGTGCGATGGGAGCGGCAGTGGCGCAGGACGGATCCATGTCCATGCAATGCCAGAGCTGCCACGGCACGATGAGTCAAGTGGGAGCACTGAATCGCACAGGATGGTTGGACGAACCCGGCTGCCAGACCTGTCATACGGGCAGCGCAACGCAGAACAACGGCCAGATTCGCTACACAAGTTCCTTCGATACCACGGGCAGCTTCCGCGTCCCCGCCAGCACCCTTTTCGCGACGAACCCCGATACGCCTGCGCCCGGAAAATCACTCTACCGCTTTTCCAAAGGACACGGTGGCCTGCAATGTGAAGCATGCCACGGCTCCACCCATGCCGAATTCCCCTCCGCCCATCGCAACGACAACGTCCAGAGCGTGCAAATCCAGGGCCACGTAGGAGTTCTCATGGAATGCACAGCATGCCATGCCACGATGCCGAAAACGACCACGGGCGGCCCGCATGGGATGCACTCGATCAGTTCAAACTGGGTAAACAACCACGCCGATTCCGCGCGAGCTGTCGGCCTTGCCACGTGTCAGGCATGTCACGGCACCGACTATCGCGGCACAGTGCTTTCCCGTGCTGCGACTGACCGTAGTTTCAGCACCAAATACGGAACCAAGAAATTCGCGCGCGGAACGGAAGTGAGCTGCTACGTGTGCCACAACGGCGTGAACAGCAGCAACCCAAGCACCCGCACTCCGCCCGCAGTCGCCAACGCAACACTCGTGGTCCCAGCAAACCAAAGCGCATCGCTCATTCTCAGCGCCAGCGGCACCGGCTCCACCGTGCGCATCAGCAGGCAGCCAAATCACGGTTCCGTCGCGCTAAATGGGCTCGTAGCGACTTACTTTGCGGAGCCCGGCTACAACGGACCCGACAATTTCGCCTACATCGCTAGTGATGCAGGCGGCTATGTTGACTCCAGCAGTGCCGGAATTATTTCCGTCAAAGTGGGCACCGTCACTGCATCGTTGGATTCCGATGGCGACGGCATCCCCGATCTCATTGAGTATGCGCTGGGCCTCTCTCCTCAGTTTCCTTCCGCAAGTGACTCAACCACTCCCGTGCTCGAAAGCTTTAACGGCCAGCACTATCTCACTCTCAACATCGCCCGCTTCCTGCCGCCCTCCGATGCGACACTCAGCATCGAAGTCTCAGGCGACCTAAAAATATGGCTGCCCGCGACCGTCGTGACGGATACCTCCTCACTACTCAAAGCACGCGATCCAGTTTCTGCGGACAGCGCCCTGAGCAGATTCATGCGGGTGAAAGTCACGACCCCGTAATTGCGTTTGCTCAAAAAATAGCCGCCTACGCAACTGCGATGAATCTAGCCAACCTCCGAGGTCGTCGGATCAATGATCGTCCTCACCTCGGATACGCGATTGGCTGGAAAGCCGCCCTGCCTGGCGTGCTCGCGCACCAGTTCTTCGTTTGGCGCAATGTAAACGCAGTAAACCTTGTCGTCCGTCACGTAGCTCTCGACCCACTGGATTTGCGGCCCGAGTTTGCTGAGGACGCTGCATGATTTCTGTGAAATTCCCTGCAACTGCTCGGCGGTGAGTTTTCCTGCTCCCGGGATTTCGCGCTCGATGATGTATTTTGGCATAGACGCTCAAAGGAGTTGGTTTTCTTTGCTCCGGCAATGACAAAGGCTCCCACCCGCACTCAAAATCCATGGCTCTCAAAGCAATCATCTACAAAGCAGTCATCCAGATCTCGGACATTGATCGCGGCATCTACGGCGACCACGCGCTCACCATCGCGCGCCACCCTTCCGAGACAGACGAACGCATGATCATTCGTCTGCTCGCCTTCGCACTGAACGTGCCGCCGAACAACGACCACGGCGCTCTGGATTTCGCCAGGGATATGTGGGACGTGGACGAACCGGCGCTCTGCCAAAAGGATCTCACCGGCCAAATCGAACACTGGATCGAAGTCGGCCAGCCTGACGAAAAACGCCTGCTCCGTGTTTCTTCACGCGTGGGCCGGGTCAGCGTTTACAGCTTCGCCTCCAGCACGAATGTTTGGTGGAAGGCCATCGAGTCAAAACTCACCCGCATCCAGAATCTCACCGTCTGGCAGATTCCCGCCGAGCAAAGCCGCGCGCTCTCCGCGCTGGCGCAGCGCAACATGGAATTGCAAGTCACCATGCAGGACGGAGCCATCTGGATCGGCGACGGCACCCGCTCCATCGAAGTCACTCCCGTGCGACTTTGTGGGAATCCAGCATGACAGGTCGCCAGCGTGTTCGTAAACGACTTACGGATAGCACGTAGGAGCTATTTCCAAATCTTGCGTATAATATAGTAGGGGCATGATTGCGGTCTGCCCCCTTCAAACCGTTGTGCGCACTTTTCAAAATTACGATTCAACCATCCAGCAAATCAGCCTTTTCCCGCCTGACGAGCGTGTCGCGCTGGGGACGTTCATTGGCTGTTTTCCAGAAGCTTTTGATCTCGTGTTTACCAATCCGCCGCTTGCCGTGGCTCTGGCAAATGCGCATGGCTGGGACACCTTCGGACTCGTAACAGTTGATAGCAAATTCATCGGCGAATTGTTGCGGCAGCGCCGAAGGAAAATCTGCGGAACCTTGGGATTTCCTTCGAGCGAGCGCGTTGTCCGAATCCTCAGAAAGGTGCAACCGCAGGCGTGCTATGTGGATTTGCTGGCAAGGGTTCGGGCCGCTCTTCCCAATCACTCTCTCTTGGCGATTCTATCCCATCTTCCGACCATCGGCGCGGCGGAACTCAGCGTCGCAGCCGATCTCAGTGATTGTCCCAATATTAGCGTCGGGCTCTTTACGGACTTGGTGATGCACTTCACCCAAGAAAGCGCTGGCGAATGGAGAAAGCTCCTCAGGCAAACTGCAAACCTTCTACAGCCACCTCGAAATGAGTGCCGGTTGTTTAATTGGGCCACCCCATCGCGACATGAAGCATTTTCCCATCGTCGCCATACCGATGGTCATCGGCTGCGTTCTGTGCAGCAGGTTCGGCGCAGCCACTACCGTCTATGGTGCGATCTGGTTGACTTGGAGAGCTTCGACCCCGCGAACGACTACGCGGACTTTGACGACATCCTATTCCCGTCGGCTCCACTCCCCGGCATAGACGCCATTCGTCCGATCAATTCAGGGAGCACGCTCGTTGAGGAGGCCCGCAGCATGGGTCACTGCGTGCTCAGTTACGCGAAGCGAGTAGCAGAGGGTAAATGCTACCTTTATCGCGTGCTGAACCCCGACCGAGCAACGCTGCTGATCGCTTATCACATCACCAACTGGCGCATCGAAGAACTTGCCGGCGTCCGCAATCAGTCAGTCTCGCCTGCTACGAAAGAAGTGGTCGAATCCTGGCTTCGAACCACTCAAGCTCTCATCCGCCATGATTGATTCCTTCTCTCCCCATCCTGCTTATGAGTAGCACCACAAAGACAACCTCAGCTCTACGCATCATCATCCATCGCGGCAGCCATCAAATCGGCGGCAGTTGCGTCGAAATCGCCAGCGACTCGACGCGGTTGATTCTCGACGCGGGAACGCCGCTCGACCCCAGCGTGTCTGCGGCTCCACTCGTGGTGCCGGGGCTTTTTTCAGACGGGCCACCAGTGGCCGCGTTACTGCTCTCCCATGCGCATCCAGACCATAGCGGGCTGTTGCCGCTTGTGCGAAAAGAAATCCCGGTCTGGCTCACGCGCGGGACGAGCAAGATGCTGCTCGCTGGGAAAAAATTCGCTGCTGGGGTGTATCTCTCGAAAGAACGCTCGAAGATCGTTGAACCGGGGGAGCGCAAAGAAATAGGTGATTTCGCGGTGACGGCATACTCCGTGGATCACTCGATCTACGGCTCGGTGGCATGGCTCATTGAGCACGGCAATACCCGCGTGCTCTACTCCGGCGATTTGCGTATGCGTGGTCGCAAGGAGGGCATGACCCGCGCTCTGGTCAAGGCGCTCGCCGGTCGCCCGCTCGACGCGCTGCTGCTCGAAGGCACGCACCTCTCTCGCGATGCGCGTTCGCCGTGCGTGAAAGAACGGCAGCTCGAAACAACAATTACCGACCTCCTGCGCGACGCACCCGCACTGACACTCGCGATGTTCTCCCCGCAAAATCTCGACCGCCTCGTCACTTTCTACAAAGCCGCCCGTCGCACGAAGCGCATCTTCGTCGTCGATCTCTACACAGCTTTCATCATGCACCTACTTCATTCGGAAGTGGAAATCCCATTGCCCACCGCAGAGGCGGGGATGCGCGTTTTCTTCCCGACATACCGACCGCGGAATATCGGCGATATCGAACGCCGCTTCGCAGCCAGCCGCATCGAGCTTGGTGAAATCACCGCCGAGCCGCGGCGCTTCCTCATGCTCGCCCGTGCGAGTATGTTGGATCATGACTTCACCGGAGGCCTGCCGGAAAAAACTCGCGCGCTTTATTCTCAATGGAACGGCTACCGAAAACGAAAAGATCAAGTCGGGTTCGAACGCGCTCTCGCAGCGTGCGGCGGCGAACTGATCGAATGTCATACGAGCGGCCACGCGACGGTGGACGATTTGGTAAAACTCATCGGCCACCTCGCGCCGCGGTGCATCATCCCGATGCACACCGAACGCCCCGAACGGATGCGGGAGCTTGTGCCGAATGTCCGCATCGCCCACGATGGCGAGGTAATCCAAATATGAGCACTCCTACCACCAAACCAAAACGCGGTCTTCTCGACGGGCTCGACACCCTGATCAATAATGCCCTCCCTGCACCAAAAGGCTATGCCTCAAAAACCACCGCGCTCGAGCTCAACCGACGTGAGCAACCATTTCCAGATCTGACGACGTTGGTTGAGTCGCTGTGGCGACAAATCGTGGTCAACTGGGTCGAAGGCGGCTGCCAATCGCGCGGCGAATCCAATTGGCGATGGAAGCTACTGACTGAAAAAGGTGAAAGCGAAGGTCAGGCTGAGGTTGGGCTACAGCGCAGAATCGCCCGCTTCATCGAGAGCGAGGGGCAAGGGAAGCACTGGTCTAACGAGACACCAACCGGCTCTGGGTTAAGCGAAGGTGCCAGCGGTGATCCGGGTGGACTCGATTTTGCGCATAGTGATGGCGATGGTGGCGTCGTCCTCATTGAGCTGAAAGTTGGGTCCAACACGCCGATCTCGGCAGCATTTCAAATCGTGCAATATGGGCTCATGCTGACGATGGCGCGATTGGTGGATAAGCAAAACAGAATCATTTCGGAAGATATCGAAAATAACGGTGACGTATGGCGAAATGCAAAGCACGCGCACCTTCGAGTTCTCGCTCCGGCCAGCTTCTACTCGCGTTTCCTCGGGTTGCAGTGGTTTGAAGAACGACTTGACGCTGCGGTCGGAGATTTTGGCGACGTGCATGCCCTTCCAATGACTTTCGGTTTCCGCGAGTTTGACCCCGCCAACCTCGAGCCGACGAAGGTGAGTGAGTTGGTCGAGCGGCTCGGCGAAAAAGGAAAAATTCCTTGGAAATGAGAACTACACCATCGAACCCGCTCCCGGATTGGGCGAAGGAGCATCTCTACATCGTCGATCCCGGTATCTGGCCGGACTACCGGAAGCCGGGCTTTGATGTTCGACCGGTGTTCGCCGAACTGCACGAAGCGTTTCGCGCGCTCGGCATCGAGGGTGAGGTTCTCACCCGCTCCGATTCACCGCTGGATATTTGGATCCGCGATTGGGGATTCGTCGAAGGTTGCTACTTTCAATACGATCCGCCCTACGCGCCTGACGACTACACGCCGGAAGCGATCATAAAGGCGCGCGCGGGGCTCGATAAGCGAACGGGAATCCAACCGCACTCGCTTCCGCTGAAGCTCGACGGCGGGAACCTCGTTCACAACGGCAACGTAGGGATCGTAACGGACAGGCTAGTGGACCATAACTCCGGCATGTCGAAAACCGAGATCGAGAAGGCCATCATTTCCCTCGGTTTCGAGCGCGTTGTCTTCATTCCGGCAGAAAAGGAGGACGAGATCGGTCATGCCGACGGCATAGTGCGATTCGTTTCAAGCGAAGTGCTGCTTGTGAGCCATTCCAGCGACGCCGACTATCGGCGAAAGCTGGACGCTGTTCTTCAATCCGCAAAGCTCGACTGTGAGATCGTGCCGTTTCCCTGCTTTGTTGATGATGACTACGACGGCGTCTCGTCCGCAGTGGGTTGCTACATTAACTTCATCCTCACGGCGCAAGGCGCAGTGCTCCCGACGTTCGATGATCCCCTCGACAATCAGGCTCTCGCGATCCTTGAGAAACATCTATCGCTGCCGATCAAGACTGTGAAGGCGACCGCACTGGCCAAATTCGGCGGCGTCTTCAACTGTGCGACGCTCACCTTTTAGCCTTCGCTCATATGGAGAGACGAAGCCCAGAGTGCCCGCGATTTCCGAACGGGATTAGCCGCTAAACACAATTTCACTGTGAACGAACAAACCCAAAAGAAGCAAAGCAGCACTGGTGGTGAACTTTTGCTTGTTGTCGTTCTCATTCTGATTGCCGCCTCAGTTTTCATTTTTTGTCCCGGCATGGTTTTGGTCGCGTTTTTTAAAACCTGCTTCTCCTGCTCATGGGATGTGTCGCAGACATGGACATTTGGAATCGCGATCTCAGTCGCCGTTTGGTTCGGCTTTTACATTCGCGCCCACGATTTCCGGAAATCCCTCAAGCGCTATCTGGCTTTGTGTGCGTTCACCCTCGGTGTCTTCGCATTTTCACATTTCGGATTGAAAACGAAATTCACCGAAGACGCGATTCACTGCTACTTCCCTCCGTCACAAGCGCCTCCACAAAACACATCGCCCATCGTTCACTGACTTCGCGGCGCGAATGATTTCCCCAGCACCACAAATCCTGCCAGCGTCGCTATCATGAAATCCATCCTACTCCGTCTGCTGTCTGTCTTCGCCATCGCATTCGTCCCGCTCCGCGCCGCGGATGAAACGCGCACCGCAACCTTGCAGACAGCAGATGACGCACGCGTAGCCGCCACACTCGCGAGCGACCGCACGAAGCTCGACGCGCTTTTTTCCGATGAACTCCGCTACGCGCACTCCAGCGGCAATGTGGACACGAAGGCGTCCTTCATGGATGCCCTCGCGGCTGGCCGTTTGAAATATATCGCGTGGGAGTATGTGGAACGGAGTTTTTCCTTCCCAGCACCGGGCATCGCACTGATGAGCGGACGCACACGCATCAAAGTCGCGAGGGCTGATGGTGAAATGGAAATGCTGCTCAGCTACCTCGCCGTCTGGCGCGAGGAGAAAGGCCAGTGGCGCTTCCTTGCGTGGCAGTCGGCGAAATTACCAGAAGCTGCGGCGGCGAAATAGCACACGCAGACACGCCTCACTGCTCCAGCAGAACCGGCAGACTGCGCTCGACGATGATGTGCCCCTCCGCATCGCGGGCGGTCAGCGACAGTGTGTAAGTTCCGTTTGGCAGATCGAACGTCTCCCATTCCCCGCGCCAGATTCGCATGGCATCACCCACTGTGCTGATTCCTGCGTTCTCGATTTTCTTCCTCGTCTTGCCGGTGGAATCCTTCAGCAACGCATCCACTTTCGTCACCACGTCCGCGATGGTCGGCGAAATGCACGCGACGCCGTAAATCCGTCCGTAATTCCCCGGCACCTGCGCATCGAATGGCATGAGCGCACGGCTGAATGCTTTCACATTTGCCGTATCCACTTTGTCCACGAGCATCACGCGGCCATGCGTCGATGGCGTGCCCACGCTCGTCGGCGAACTGTAGGCAAACGTCCTGTGCACACGTCGCGCACCGTCCGCGCTCCCCATCTCGATGTCTATGCCGAGCGGCATGTCCACTTTTGGTTTCATATTGGGAAAATTTGCCCATGGCAGTTTGAATTCCATCGTGTAGCCGTTGTCCGTTTTCACAGCAGCCAGTTCCACTCCTTGCAAAACGAGACCCTTAAACGCGGGCATGTCGCGGACACGGAAACGGGGTTTGATTTCCTTGCCGGTGATCGCGGTGAAAAAAGCGTGCAGCGTCCCCGGCGCCCAACTCTTCCCGCCAAGCTCCTCGCCCTGCCGCGTGTCGAAATAAAATTCAATCGCGTCCCCATCATAGAGCGCATTATCGCCTGCGGTGTGCGTGGGATTTGTATCCAGTGCACGCACTCCGACGTAGAGCGCCTGCTCGTCCCAAAGATAGGAAACCAGCGTCGCCCGGTTCATCACATCCGGGTGCGTCGCATTCAGCGGCGTGACGAATGCGCCCTTCCATTCGTCAAGTTTCCCATCAATCACCAGCGCCTGCTGCGCATGCGGAATCAGTCCCACGGCTGGCTTCTCATCTGCCCAGCCACACGGAGCCAGGAGTGCTAGAAAAATTGCGGATGCCCGGGTGAGTAGAGAGGCAAAGCGAGACACGGACTTTAGTTCCATAGGAGATGTGCACATGCGCCGCTGCCTAAAGCCCGCACTCGGCCAATACAAGCACGAAGGATGCGTCCTCGCGCGCAACAGATCGCCACCAATCAGATTTGCGGCAGGCTTGCTGCGGCTACTGCCTGGCCGTGGCGCTTGTCTTTTTCATCCGGTGTGTGGAATGCGATGCGCGCGGCGAGTTCCGGGAACTCTGCGCCCAGCACTTCCTTGGCGCCGGAGAGAATGACATCGCCGCCTTCACCGCTGGTCACACGACCGAGAATGAGCACGTGATCAAAATCATAGAAGCTCGTGTAGTGCGCGATGGTGTAGCCGAGATACGTGCCGATGGTCTGGTAAATCTTCCGCGCGCGCGCGTCGCCCTCAGCCATGAGTGACTGCACGTGCTTCAGTTTTTCCGGCAGCGGTATTTTGGAATCCACGTCGATCCCGGCGGCGGGCATCAGGCGACCGACGGCCTGCTGCGAAAAATACTGCGCGCCCACTCCGTAATCGCCGCTCCACTCATCGCGCGTCGCGGCGGGATTGTAGTCCACGGGGCAGAAGGCGAGTTCGTTGAGCCACGAAGTGATGCTGCCGTCGCGTGTGACGTAGCCCGCTGCGAGGCTTGTGCCGAATGCGAGGCCAAGCACCGCGTTTTTTCCGAGCGACATCGAGCCTGCAAGCGCGGTGACTTCGCCATCATTGACGACTTCCAGCGGCACGCCGCCCATCGCCTTTTGAACATCGAGAAACATATCGCGCACGCGTTTGCCGAAGACATCCGCCGGCACACCTCGAAACAGCGAGGCGACCTTTACACGATTGTTCACGTAACAACCCGCTGAGCTGCCACCGATGGCGTCCACACGCGGCAAATGCACCGCCGCCTTGCGCAGCGAATCCATGATGCCGTCGAAGTGATACTGCGGGTCGGGATGAAAATATGGATCCCACACAGTCTCTTCGCTGAACACCACCTTGCCATCCATCACCGCGGCCACTTTGCGATCGCTGCCGCCGAGATCGAAACCGATGCGGCAGCCGTCAAGATGACGCCCGAGCGGTTTGGTCACAGCGCGTGGCGGCGGCAGTTCATGCGTGACGACGACCTCGATGGGATGATCGTAAATTTTCTCTCCGATGATGTGCGAGTCGAACTTGCCAGCGGCCGTTTTGCGAAAGTGATTTGCCAGTTGATCACCGAGTGCCTGCGGGCCGTCGAGATAAACACGCCAACCGCCCCAACTCCACAAAAGGAACTTCACCAGCCGCTCGACATAAACAAAATTGCCCGCCGCACCTGGCGCACCATCGGCAAAAATCTCCGTCGCAAAATAAAACACCGAGCCATCGGTCTGCTCAATCGCCAGCAGGATGGCCTGCCCTTTTCCCGACGCCCTGACTGCGGCAAGAAATGCGCGATTCGCCAAAATAGCAGGGCGAAATGCTTCATCAAGAACGGGAGTGATCTTTGGAGCCGGAATCGCGAGTCCTGAATTGGTCATGTGGAGTGAGAGTTTCTAATCGGAACCGGCGCAGGAATTCAAGCAGTGCAGTAAAAGCCGCGCGCAAAAACAAATGGAATACTTCAGCGATTTCGCGGAATAGGTAATCCACATGAAGCTGCTTTCCGTCCTGCTCCCGGTTTTCCTGCTGTCCGCGCTCCCGGCGTTAGCAGAATTATCGCCGACGCTAGCGGAGAAACTGCCGCCACCAGCCGCACGCGCGGTGGATTTTGAAAAGGAAATCAAACCTCTTTTCGAAGCCACGTGCATCAAGTGCCACGCTAAGGGGAAGGACAAGGGCGGGCTGAGCATCGAGACGCGTGAATCGTTTTTGAAAGGCGGCGACACGGGCGTTGCGGCAGTGGCTGGAAAGAGCGCACAGAGTCTGATTGTCGAGGCGGTGTCGGGGCTCGATCCCGAAACAGCGATGCCGAAGAAAGGAACGAAGTGGACTGCTGAGCAGGTGGGTTTGCTGCGCGCGTGGATTGATCAGGGTGCGGCGTGGCCGGCGGGGATTACCTTCGCCAAACCGCAGCCGCAAAATTTGTATCCGCGCACGGTCACGCTGCCAGAGCGACCGAGCGTGCATCCGATTGACGATATTCTCTCGCGCTACTTTGCGGAAAAGGGCACGAGTTTTCCAAATGCCGTAGACGACCGCACGTTTGCACGCCGTGTGTGGCTCGATGTCGTCGGACTTCTCCCGACGCCGGAACAACTGGACGCCTTTCTCGCCGACAACGCAGCGGACAAGCGCGCAAAACTCGTGGGCACGCTGCTCGCCGACAAAAGCAACTACGCAGATCACTGGCTCACGTTTTGGAACGACCTGCTGCGAAACGACTATAAAGGTGCGGGCTTCATTGATGGCGGGCGCAAACAAATCAGCGGATGGCTGCACCGCGCGCTGGTGGAAAACAAACCGTATGACCGTTTCGTAGCCGAACTGGTGAATCCGACGCAGGACAGCGAGGGCTTCACGCACGGCATCATCTGGCGCGGAAATGTGAACGCCTCCATGCTACCGCCGATGCAAGCGGCCCAGAACGTCTCGCAGGTTTTTCTCGGCGTGAATTTGAAATGCGCGAGCTGCCACGACAGCTTTGTCAACGACTGGTCGCTCGCCGACGCCTATGGACTCGCGGCGATTTATGCCGACGAAACGATGGAACTCATCCATTGCGACAAGCCGACCGGTAAGAAAGCGGCGGCGCGTTTTTTGTATCCAGAAATTGGCGCGCTCGATGGAAAGGCCGCGAAGCCCGATCGTCTGAAACGACTCGCAGAAATCATCACCAGCCCCAAGGACGGACGGCTCGCGAGCACCATCGTGAATCGTTTGTGGGCGCGCTTGATGGGGCGCGGACTCGTGGAGCCGCTCGACGACATGGAAAAGCCCGCGTGGAACCGTGACCTGCTCGACTGGCTCGCGGAGGATCTCGTCGCACATCACTACGATTTGAAGCACACCATCGAAACGATCTGCACTTCGCGCACGTATCAACTGCCGACAGTCGAGGGGCCGAGGGAAAAGGAAGAGTTCGTCTTTCGCGGCCCGCTCACACGGCGGCTCACGGCGGAGCAGTTCAGCGATGCGCTCAGCACGCTGGGCGGCGAGTGGGCGCGGCTGCCATCTTCATTGGAGTTTGATTTCGCCGCCTCGGGAATCGTTGGCGGTTTGCAGATGCCGAAGTGGGTCTGGACAAACGAACCGGTGGAACTCGGCCCGCAGCGCGCAGCACTCAAGGAGGCGCGAACGCAGCTCGACACGGCGACGAAAACACTCGCCGATGCGCAGGCAAAAATGGCGGCGGCGATTACCGAGGGTGGCGCGGCAATCGAGCAGGCCCGTGCGGCACTGGAGCCAGCCGTGGCAGCGCTCACGGCGGCGCAGCAAAAACTAACGGCAGCCACAGCACCGCGTCCGCCGGTTGAGCTTGGGACCAATCATGTGCTACCGGAGAGCGACCGGCATCGTGTGATTTTCCGTAAACGGATCACTTTGGAGAAAGTTCCACAAACGGCGTTCGCCACAGCCCTCGCGAGTCAGGGATTTTCAGTTCGCGTCAACGGGCAGGAGGTGAAGTCTGTTTTGCACGACGATTTCCGCAGCGATCTAGTTGCCGTGTATGATCTCCGTCCACTGCTCGTCGCCGGGGAAAACTTGATCGCCGTCAACGTTTCCAGCCACACGGGAAAATACGTGAGTTCCGGCGAGCAGGACAAATATCCAGGTGCGAGAACTCACCTCAACCGGACAAGCGGCTTCGCATTCTATCTCCGCTGCGTGTTTCCCGAAAAAGCGGACGCGCTCCAGATCGTGAGCGACGAAACGTGGCGCGTGCGGCGCAATCCCGAAGGCGTGTGGGGCGGCACTACAGTTTCCGAGGCGGACTGGGCGACGGCGCAGCCGCTCCCGCCCGGAGTCACGCCAGTGGACGAAGGCCCCGGACTCGATCCGATCACGCGCAAGGATTACGCAAACATCCCGGTCGAACTTGGCGGCTCGCTCAGCCCCGCCGTGAGCACCGCCGCGCACGCCGGAAAAATCCGCGCTGCGCTCCGTGCCGCCAATCCACTGCAAGTAGCGCTCGACCGTCCGAACCGTGAGATCGTCATCCCCGCTCGCGCGAGCGTCGCCACCACGTTGCAGGCGCTGGAACTCACCAACGGCACGACGCTCAACAGCACGCTGGAAAACATCGCCAGCAAAACCGCAGCCGACGCCGCACGTGATTCCGGCGCGTGGCTGGATCGCACTTACCTCTCGTCTCTCTGCCGACCGCCGGGCGCGACCGAGCGGAAAATCGCGCTCGAACTCCTCGGCTCACAGCCCGCACCCGAAGTGCTCGCAGACTTCCTCTGGTCGCTCGTGAACCTTCCCGAATTCCAACTCATCCGCTGAACATGACGACACGCCGCGACTTTTTGAAAACCGCATCCGCCGCCACACTCGGCGCTCTCGCCGCTCGTGCGCCGCGACTTTTCGCCGCTGGCGAGCTGGAAAATATCGCACCCACTGCGGATACGATCATCGTGCTCTGGATGGGCGGCGGCATGGCGCATACGGAGACGTTTGATCCGAAACGCTATGCACCTTTTGAAAGCGGCATGGATCCGAACAGCGTGCTCTCGACCTTCCCGAGCATCCCGACTGCGGTGGACGGACTGCGTTTTTCCGAGGGGCTGGAGAAAATCGCAGCGGTCATGGATCGAGGCACCGTCATCCACTCGGCGATGGCGGAGGATCTCGGTTTCATCCTGCACTCGCGGCATCAATTCAACTGGCACACCGGCTACGTGCCGCCGCAGTCGGTGGCAGCGCCACACATCGGCGCGTTCATGGCGAAGACGCTTGGCCCTCGCAATCCGGCGGTGCCTGCGTTCATCAATATCGGGCAGCGCTTTGATCTCGGTGAGTCGGAAGAATTGAAAGCGTTCACGACGGCGGGGTTTCTCGGCAGCGAGCATGGGCCGTTCAACATCCCCTTCCCTCACGATGCCGTCCGCGCCGTGCAGCCGCCCGCAGGCATGACGCCCGGCCGCTTTGAAAATCGCGACAAATTTTACCGCCGCCTGCTCGACGCCAGCCCCATCGGCCAGCATGGCAGCGCGGATCAGCGCGATTCATTTCTTCGCGCGATGGACAACGCGCACCGTCTGCTCAGCTCGCCCGCCGCGAAGGCATTCGACCTTTCACTCGAACCCAAGGAATCGGTCGCGAAATACGTGCCCGCCAGTTTCGATCCAATGAAACTCGATGCAGCCAAAAAGAGCGACACCGAGGGCGGCTATGAATCGAACACCATCGGGCGCTTCGGCCTCGGCTGCCTGCTCGCACGTCGACTGACGGAAGTGGGCGCGCGTTTCATCGAGGTGACGACGGAATACATTCCGTTTCTGAATTGGGACACGCACGAGAACGGACACGCGCGGCTCGTGAGCATGAAGAAGATGATTGATGCGCCTATCGCACAGCTCGTCCTCGATCTCGAAGAGCGCGGCCTGCTTGACCGCACGCTCGTCGTGCTTGCGAGCGAATTTTCGCGCGACATGATGGTGGAAGGCCGCGACGGCGCGAGGCAGCGCGATCAGGCCCGCGTGCCTGACCGCATCCAGCAGCCCATTCACTATGGGATGCACAGACACTTCACGGAAGCCGGCAGCGTGCTGCTCTTCGGCGGCGGGATAAAACGTGGGCACGTCTTCGGTGAGACAGCGGACGAGCGCCCGTGCAAAACCGTGCGCGATCCCGTGAGCATCACCGACCTCCACGCCACGCTCTACCGCGCGATGGGCATCTCGCCAAAGCTCGCCTACACCGTCGAAGAGCGCCCATTCTACGTAACCAAGGACGGCCTCGGAAAACCGGTGATGAGTCTGTTCGCGAAAGGTTAGCACAACGGGAACTCGATTAGAGCCTACGTCATTGGCAGCTACTTAGGTGCGATGGGGCGGTAGCCAGCTTTTTCGTATTCCTTGGCGTGCGGCACGTATTGCACGTCGAACTGCGGATCGGGCGCGTCAAATGTGTTCTTGGTTCTATCAATTGTGCCGCGTAGATCGGCTTTAGTTGTCGCGCCACCGAAGTAGCAATTGACGACCATCGCTTCGTCGGTGTCCATCTCGTAGCGTCCTAGAGGGGCGGTTCCACCCTTCGCGTCATTCTTCCAGAAAATGCAGTCGCGATAGATGTTGCCCTTCGCGAGATCGTCCACGCCGTTGTAGTTGCCAGTAAATGTGCATCGCTCAACGCGGACCCGGCTCCCGGGGAAGACCGTGAGCGCACCAGATCCGTTCTCCTCGGAGAAACCGTATGCTGGAAATTTGAAAAAATTGATGCCGCGATTGGAGACGTTACTGACGAACAGGCAGTTCTCGAGTTCGAGTGAGTTGCCGGACCAGAAAAGATCAATAGCTGAGCCGGTGATCTGAGAGCGGTTGTTGCGAAAGATCGAGTTTTTGACGAGCGGAGCATTGTCCATGAAGCCCAGGTTTTGCACGGCAATGGCAGCGCCACAGGGGCTGGTGTAGTTGTCGTAAATCTCCACGTGGTCTATGAGGGGATAGGAACGCCCCCAAATCTTGATCCCACCACCGTCTTTGTAGAACACATAGTCCCTGTTTTTGAGTTTTTCGTGTTCACGTTCAGGCTGAATGGGACCCGGCAATGTCTGGCGTGTGACAAAGTTATTGGCACCAGTGATCTTGAAACCGCGCAGCACTGTCGAGCGCGAGATGCCGTCGCCAAAGTAAACCACGTGGTTCACGACCGCCGGATAGGTTTCGAGGGAGGAGTCGGCGATGGCAGGATTTGCTGCGGTTAAGATGACCGCCCCCTCAGCCTCCAGTGTTATGCCATCATGCTTGTGATTGAACCAGATCATCGCCTGACCGTGCTGGAAAGGACGGTAGGTGCCGCTATGCACGCGGACTGTCTTATTACGAGTGTCCTTTGCCGCCAGTTCGATGAGGTCCTGAATGTTGTTCCCAGGATACGCGTGATAAACACCGTGTTCGTCGGGCGTCTGGTTGGCGGCAATCGGGCGGGCTGGTTGCGATACAGCATCGGCGGCTGTGCCCGATGTTCTGCTGCGCGCCCACATCACACCGAACACGGCACCCGCTGCGGCTGCAAGCAGCATCAGGATAATGGTGATGTGAAGGCGAAATCGCATTTTACCGATACATGCCGGAAGTTCTATTTTTTGCCCGCCGGAATGTGAGCGCGTCAGGGTTCGTTCGTTTTTTCAATGATGGTGATGAGTTTGTTGATGTCGGTCGGGCCAGTCAGCGTCTTTTTCCCCGATGGCCAGACTACTTCGATTTGATCCACTTTCTCCGCATCCCCGAGGCCGAAATAAAGTGGCAGCGTGCTCTGCGAAAGATAGCCGGACTTCCCGTCGTTCACTTGCGAATACGTGAGCGCCCCGCATTTCACACGAACGATAGCTCCCAAGCCGTCGCGGTTGGAGCGCGTTCCCGGTGCTGGTTCGTCCGACGGTTTGTCCGGCTTGGAATCGGAGGTCATGCTGCCAGTCAGCCGTATTTTGAGATAAGGAAACGCTGATTAAAGAGGTGATCGTCTGAAAGTTTTCTGGGCGGCTGTTTTTGTCAGACGAGCGAGGGCGGCGACTGGACTTTTGGATGCAAGAAGTGCGGCGATAGGGCAAATGGCTGTTTGTTTTTGGGCGAACATGATGAT
>CANJNZ010000006.1 GCA_947476045.1 Chthoniobacteraceae bacterium | reverse complement strand
CCCACCCTCTGCCAGACTACGAACGCGACCACTCCCCTGCGGGAGCTGCTGCGCTCGGCTCGCTACGCTCGCCTTCGCTTCGCCGCTCCCGCAGGGGAGTCAGGCTCAGCAAAGGCAGAGCAATTTACAGAAAAACTTTTACACCGACCTGCGGCATGCGGAGGATCTGAACGGACGCATGATCGAGAACAGCAGCGATTGCATCGCGATGCTGGATGTGAAAGGCCGGCTCAAAGTCGTGAACTCTGCGACATGGAGAATGATTGAGGAAGTCGGGCTGAAACCTGTTGAGAATTTGATGTGGATGGATATTTGGGCCGGTGAAGCCCGCGTATCCTGCGACAATGCGCTTGGCATTGCTTTGAAAGGCCGGGTTGGGCGCTATCAAGGCATCAATTATATGCGGAACGGGGAGGGGCGTTGGTATGATGTGATGCTGACGCCGATTCCTGATGACACGGGAAGAACGGAGCGCGTCCTCGTGGTCGCCCGCGACATCACCGGAGCGCGCTCGGCAGAGGAGAAATTCCGGGTGCTCTTCGAACATTCGGCGAATGCGCACATCATCTTTGATGAGGAGTCCATCCTGGACTGCAATCACTCGGCGGTGGAAATGATGCGGTGCTCGACAAAACTCGAACTGCTGGCGCTGAACCCCGATCAACTCGCCCCCGAGCGACAGCCGGATGGTTCCCTTTCACCGGACAAACGCCGCGAACTCTGGCTTCTGGCGCGTGGTGTCGGGCACTTTCGTTTTGAGTGGCAGGCCCGGCGAAGCAATGGCCAGGTGTTTCCGGTCGAGATTGCGATTACACCCGTGTTTCTGAATGGCCGTGAAGTTTTGCTCGCCGTCTGGAACGATCTCACCGAGCGCAAGCTGGCGGAAAGTGCATTGCGCGAAAGTGAGGAGCGCTTTCAGGCGTTCATGGATCACAGCCCGACACTTTGCTTCATCAAGGACGATCAAGGGCGGATGCTATTCATCAATAGAATCATGGCCGACGCCTACGGTGTCACCATCGATGAGATGATTGGAAAAAGCGACTTCGACTGGCTGCCGATCGAGGCGGCGCGTTCTGTGTCGGAATACGACCGGCGTGTCATCGAGACGAATCGCTCAGTGCAGCAAATCGAAGTTGTCACCACGGGTGACGGAAAAACGCACGAGTGGCTGATGGTGAAATTCCCGATCACCAGCGGAGGAGGCAGAAAGCTGCTGGGCGGCATTGGCATCGATGTGCGCGAGCAGCGCAAGGCCGAGCGCCTGCTCAAACAACGCGAGGCGACCTTCCGCGATCTTTTCGACGACGCACCCGCCGCCTACCACGAACTGGATACAGAAGGTTGCATCACCCGCGTGAATAAGACGGAGCTCGCGCTTCTCGGCTATAGCTCCGCCGAGATGGTTGGACGACCTGTCTGGGATTTTGTCGTCGAGCGAACATCGAAACAGACCACCGCCCGCAAGCTTGCCGGCAGCGGTGTGGGAGATGATGCCTACCAGCGGACCTTCCGTCGCAAAGATGGCTCGCTCACCCCGGTGCTGGTGCGCGACCGCATCATTCGCGATGCGGGAGGTGCGATTATCGGGTTGCGCTCGACCATGCAGGACATCAGTGCGCTCAAGGAGACCGAGGTCGAACTGCGCTCCGCAGAGGAAAAATACCGCACCATTTTCGAGAATGCGATCGAAGGTATTTTTCAGGCCACGCCCGATGGACGCTACCTCAACGCAAACCCCGCGCTCGCGCGGATCCACGGCTACGATTCGCCGGACGATTTGATGACGAACGTGAATGATATCGGGCGGCAGATTTATGTGGACCCGAAACGTCGTGAAGAGTTTCACGCATTGATGGAGAAAGCCGGCGAGGTGATTAAATTTGAATCACAGGCATACCGGAAAGATGGCTCGATCATTTGGATTTCCGAGCACGCGCGCTGTGTCCGCGACAAGGAGGGGAAACTGCTTTATTTCGAAGGTGCCGTCGAGGATGTCACCGCCAGCAAGGAAGCCGAGCGCGCGATGGCAGAGGCCCGTGACACGGCGCTCGAATCCGCACGTCTCAAGAGCGAATTTCTTGCGAACATGAGCCACGAAATTCGCACGCCGATGAATGGCATCATCGGCATGGCCGGCCTGATGCTCGATACGGATCTGACATCACGCCAGCGCGATTTCACGATGACCATCGGTGACAGCGCCGAGGCCTTGCTGAAGATCATCAACGACATCCTGGACTTCTCCAAGATCGAAGCGGGCATGCTTACATTTGAGGAGATTGATTTCAATTTGCGCGATGTGATCGAAGGCACGATGGATCTGATCGCGAGCCGTGCGCTCACCAAGGGCATCGAAGTCGGAACACTCGTCTGCCTCGATGTGCCCACTGGGTTGCGCGGCGACCCGGGGCGTCTGCGCCAGGTGCTTACGAACCTTGTCGGGAACGCCGTCAAATTCACATCGCAAGGCGAGGTGTTCGTGTGCGCTGAAGTCGAGGAGGACGGTGAAAACGATGCGCTCCTCCGCATCAGCGTGAGCGACACCGGTATCGGAATCACGCCCGAGCAGCGCGCGAAACTTTTCCAGGCGTTTGTGCAGGCGGATGGTTCGACCACCAGAAAATACGGCGGGACCGGGCTTGGTCTCGCGATTTGCCGCCGTCTCGTTTCACAGATGGGTGGCGAAATTGGCGTCCACAGCGAGTATGGAAAAGGTTCGACGTTTTGGTTTACAGCGCGGCTTTCCAAACGGGCTGTGCAGGAGCCTGCGCTTTCAGGGCCTCCGGCAGCACAGGGCCGGCGTGTTCTTATTGTCGATGGCCGCTCCAGCACCCGGCGCACGCTGCACCATCTATTCAGCAATTGGGGAATGGACGATGTCCATGCAGCATCCATGCAGGAGGCCCAGCGGGTTGCATTGCATGAAAAAGCGGTGGGCCGGGGTTTTGACCTTGCCCTGTTTGATCACAAACTTCCGGATGGCGACGGGCTCTCGCTCGCGCGTATTTTCAAAGCCAGTCCGAAACTGGCATCCACGCGCCTCATCCTGCTCGCATCGCTCGACCACGCCGAGGAGACCGAGGAGACCGAGGAGACCGAGGAGACCGAGGAATTGCGCGAAGCGGAAATCGAAGCCCAACTCACGAAGCCTTTGAAAGTGGTGCCGCTGCGCGAAACGCTGGAGCGGGTTTTCGCGCGTGGAGCTGCGGGTGAAAAGCGCCCCGGGCTGGCGTCTCACCCGTCGCAGGGGAAGAAGTTGCGCAGTCTGCCTCCGGCCCCCGCACCGGTTTTGCCCACCGAGCCCGTGCGCAATTCCAACGCGCTCCGCATTCTTGTCGCCGAGGATAGTCCGGTGAATCAAAAGGTCGTCCTCTATCAACTCCTGAAACTTGGCTACACCGCCACCATTGTCCCGAACGGCGAGGCTGTGCTCGTCGCAATCGCCAAGACGCACTACGATTTGATCCTTATGGATTGTCAGATGCCATTGATGGACGGCTACGAAACAGCGCGTCGTATCCGCATCGCCGAGCTCGGGCAGCGTGTGTGGATCATCGCCATGACCGCGCATAGTCTCGTCGGCGACCGGGAGCGTTGTATTGCCGCCGGCATGGATGACTATTTGAGCAAGCCCGTCCGGCTGGATGAACTCGAAGCGGCAATTGCCCGTTCTATCGATATCCATGGCTTTGGGGAAAATGGAAGCGGCGCATCCAGCGATGCGGCATTCGATACAAATGTGCTCGAAGGGGTTCGCGAGCTTGAAGCAGAGACCGGTCAGAACATCGTCGCGGGCCTCATCACTCTCTTTTTGGAAAACACGCCATCCATTTTAGCGGATGCCCGGGAAGCGCTGGCGCACAAGGACGCCGCCCGCCTTTCGCGTGCCGCGCACACGCTCAAGGGCAGTTGCTCAAACTTCGGGGCCAACCGGCTTCAGAAGATCTGCGAGCACCTCGAGCAGGCGGCGGACGCCGGCGATATTGATAAGGTATCTGGAATACTGGAAGACGCCGGGCGCGAATTCAGCTACCTCCGCATCGCTCTCGAAAACGAAATACCAGCCAGCCTGTCAGCAAAAGCATGAAAATCTTAATCGCCGAAGACGATCCGGTCTCCGCAAAAATTCTCCAATTCACCCTCGAAAACGCGGGCCACAAAACCATCGTCTGTGACGATGGAAAGACCGCATGGGAGGAGTTTGATCGCGAGCCTACACGCGTGATCGTGAGCGACTGGATGATGCCCAAAACGGACGGTCTTGAACTTTGCGCCAAAGTGCGCGGGCGTCCGCGGACCGAATACACCTATTTTATTCTGCTGACCGCCATTCACACCGGGCGCGATAATTTGCGCAAGGCGATGGATGCCGGCGTGGACGACTTCCTCACGAAGCCGCTCGACCGCGAGGCCATCATGATGCGTCTGCGTGTCGCCGAGCGCATCGTCGAGTTCACCACGCAAATCCGCGAGTTGAAGGAACTCATTCCCATCTGCATGTATTGCAAAAAAGTGCGTGACGACCGGAATTACTGGCAGGCCGTGGAAGGCTATATCGCCGAGCATACGGGCAGCAGTTTCAGTCACGGCATCTGCCCCGAGTGCTTCGACAAAAACGTGCGAATGCTGCCTTCGGAAAATGATTAAAGCGCCGGCGGTATTGCTGGTCTGCTGAGGTAAAAAGCACCGTATCGGCGGCGGGATGTGGAAAATCCCTTGAATCGTGCGCTCGCTCTGCCATACACCGCGCTCCTTTTCTCGCCGCTCGGAGGCTGTGCCATCCGTTGCGGCGTGTTTTTTCAACACCAACTACACACACAAATACTATGGCAAAAGCAGCAGCAAAGCCCGCTAAATCCGGCGGCAAATCCACGAAATACGTTTACACTTGGGGCGCCGGCAAGGCGGACGGCGACGGCAGCATGAAGGCTCTCCTCGGCGGCAAGGGCGCGAACCTCGCAGAGATGACCCGCATCGACCTCCCGGTGCCTCCCGGATTCACGATCACCACGGAAGTCTGCACCTACTACTATGCGAACAAGCGCACGTATCCTACGACGCTTCAGGCGGAGATGGAAAAGGGCGTGGCCAACATGGAGAAGATCATGGGCTGCAAATTCGGCGCGACCACCGGCATGCCGCTGCTCGTCGCGGTGCGCTCGGGCGCTCGCGATTCCATGCCCGGCATGATGGATACGATTTTAAACCTCGGCCTGAACGACCAGACGGTCCTCGCGCTCGTGGCGGCGACGAAGAATGAGCGCTTCGCATGGGACTGCTACCGCCGCTTCATCCAGATGTATGGCGACGTGGTGATGGGCGTGCAGAAGCGCGCGGGCGAGGATCACGATCCGTTCGAGAGCGTGATTGAGCATCTCAAACACGACCATCATGAGGAGCAGGTGGATGACGCACACCTCACAGTGGCCGACTACAAGGAACTCGTCGTGCGGTTCAAAAAGCTCGTGAAGGAGCGCACCGGCAAGGCATTCCCAAATGACGCGTGGGAGCAACTCCGCGGCGCGGCGGGTGCGGTGTTCGGCTCGTGGATGAATGACCGCGCGATCGTGTATCGCCGCAAATACAACATCCCGACGGAATGGGGAACGGCCGTCAACGTGCAGGCGATGGTCTATGGAAACACGGGCGATGACTCCGGTTCTGGCGTCGCGTTCACCCGCAATCCAGCGAACGGCGCGAACGAATTCTACGGCGAATTCCTCATCAACGCACAGGGCGAAGACGTCGTCGCAGGCGTCCGCACTCCTGAGCCCGTCTCGAAGCTCCAGAAGGCGATGCCAAAGCCTTACGCTGAGCTGATGAAAGTCCGCGCGACACTCGAGAAGCACTTCAAGGACGTGCAAGACATCGAGTTCACCGTGCAGAGCGGCAAGCTGTTCATGCTCCAGACGCGTAACGGCAAGCGCACCGCAGCAGCGGCGCTCAAGTTCTCGATGGACATGGTCAAGGAAGGCCTCATCGACTGGGAAACTGCGATTCTCCGCAACCCTGCCGATCAACTCGAGCAGCTTCTCGCTCCCGACTTCGATCTCGCCGAGATCAAGAAAGCGAAGATCCTCGCCAGCGGTCTGCCAGCAGGCCCCGGCGCAGCATCCGGCAAAATCTACCTCAACGCCGACCGCGCAGCCGCGGCAGCCGAGAAGGGCGAAAAAGTCCTCCTCGTCCGCAACGAAACATCGCCCGAAGATCTTCGCGGCATGATCGCTGCCGAGGGCATCCTCACGGCAAAAGGCGGCGTCTCATCGCACGCAGCACTCGTTGCCCGTCAGATGGGCAAAGTCTGCATCTGCGGCGCTTCGGGAGTCCTTATTGATTACGACAAAAAGACCGTCACCATCAGCGGCCAGACGTTCAAGGAAGGCGACTTCCTCTCCATCGACGGCACCGCAGGCACCATCTACGGCGGCCAGGTGAAGACCGGCCCGTCGAGCATCGTCACCGGCACCATCGGCGGCGACAAGGCAGCGCAGAAAACCGAGAAGTTCAAAGCGTTCAACCAGCTCATGGATTGGTGCAGCAAGGCCACGCGCCTCGCAGTCCGCACGAACGCCGACAACCCCGAGCAGACGCAGCAGGCGATTGCATTCGGCGCGACCGGCATCGGCCTCACCCGCACCGAGCACATGTTCTTCGAGGGCGACCGCATCGACGCAGTTCGCGAAATGATCCTCGCCGATTCCGAAGAAGGCCGTCGCAAGGCGCTAAAGAAGATTCTGCCTTACCAAAAGGAAGATTTCGTCGGCATTTTCAAAGCCCTCAAAGGCTTCCCGGCCACCATCCGCTTGCTCGACCCGCCGCTTCATGAATTCGTGCCGCACGACGAAAAAGCACAGGCCGAACTCGCCAAGAAACTCGGCGTTTCCAAAGAGAAAGTCGCCGCACGCGTCAACGCGCTGCATGAGTTCAACCCGATGCTCGGACATCGCGGCTGCCGTCTCGGCATCGCGTATCCGGAAATCACGGAAACTCAGGCCCGCGCCATCTTTGAAGCCGCTGCCGAAGTGCAGAAGAAGGGCATCAAAGTGAAGCCCGAGGTCATGATTCCGCTCGTTGGATTCAAGAAGGAACTCGACCTCCAGGTCGCCATCGTCCACCGCGTCGCAGCGGAAGTGCAGAAGGCCACCAAGCAGAAACTCAGCTACCAGGTCGGCACCATGATCGAAGTGCCGCGTGGCGCTCTCACAGCCGACGAAATCGCGGAGACTGCAGAGTTCTTCAGCTTCGGCACGAACGACCTCACGCAAACCGCGCTCGGCATCAGCCGCGACGACATGGGGAACTTCCTCATGCCCTACACGGAGAACGAAATCTTCAAAAAGAACCCGTTCGCCTCGCTCGATCAGGTTGGCGTCGGCCAGCTCGTCAAGATCGCCATTGAAAAAGGCCGCAAAACGCGTCCTGACATCAAGCTCGGCATCTGCGGCGAACACGGCGGCGATCCGGACAGCGTGAAGTTCTTCCACCGCGTGGGACTGAACTACGTGAGTTGCTCGCCCTTCCGCGTGCCAGTCGCCCGCCTCGCAGCAGCGCAAGCCGCGATCGAGGAGAAGCGCGCTGCCGCGAAAGCTAAGAAGAAATAATCTTCCGCGCGAATAGCGCGAAGCACATAGGCCCTATAGGTGCGTATAAGCCCTATAGGGCCTTTTTTTCGCTCGCGAAAGCACTCGTGGCGTCCCACCCTGCCAGTATGAGCGACGAACAAGAAAAGCGCCCATTCCTCCCGGCTCGTGGCAACTACCGCGAGCTGCTCTTCTACAAAAAAGCCGAGGCCCTCTACGACATCACCTTCCGTTTCTGCGCCCGCTTCCTCCAGAAAAGCGACCGCACCAATGACCAGATGCTCCAGGCCGCCCGCTCGGGAAAACAGAACATCGCCGAGGGCGCAAAAGCCGCACTCACCTCCAGCCAGACCGAACTCAAACTCACCAACGTCGCCCGCGCGTCTCTCGAAGAACTGCTCATTGACTATCAGGATTTCCTCCGCACCCGCGACCTCATCCTTTGGAAAAAAGACAGCCCCCAAGCACTCTACGCCCGCAAACTCGGCCGCACTAAAGACGAGTCCTTCGAGACCTACCGCGAGTTCGTCGAGACCCGTCCCGCCGAAACGGTCGCCAACCTCGCCATCTGCCTCATTCACCAGACGAACTACCTGCTCGATCAATACCTCCGCCATCTTGAGAGCGATTTCGTCGAAAACGGCGGCATCCGCGAGCGAATGACCATAGCCCGGCTCAAGCACCGCCACGAAAACCAATAGGCCCTATACGCCCTATTCGGCAGGCTAAGTTACTTCGCCGGAGCAGGTGCTGGCACCGCGCCCTTCGATTCGATATAGGCCTTGTCGTATTGCCCCGCGAGCACCGCGACGGGGATGCTGATGTAACCAGCGCAGAGCACCCACGCGAGGATTTGCGCGGCGCAGCCGAGCGTGCAGGCGAGTTTTTTCGTTCGCAGTCCGAGCGTCTGGAAAAGGCTCGCTGCGCCGTGGCTGAGGTGCATGGCGAGGAGCAGCATCGCCACGATGTAAAAGATGGAGATGGCCTTGTTGTTGAAGCCCGCGACGAGCATCCGATACACGTCGTGATGTTCACCATCCATCCAGTTGTCGTAGCTGGAGTCCACGTTGTGCGTGGTGAAGTGGAGGATGTGAAAAACGATATAGCTCAGCAGCACGATCCCGCTCAGCGCCATGAGGCGCGTGGCGACTTTGCTCTGCACGCTCGCTTTATGTGCATAACCCTGCCCCTTCGCAGCGCGGTTCGCTTTCACCAGCATGATGGTGGTGACGATGTGCATCACGGCGACGAAGAGCAGCCCCGCGCGCATCACCCACAACAGGCCGAATGGAAGGTGGCGCAGTTTGCTTCCGTATTCATTGATGACATGCGGGTCGGCAAAAAATTGCAGGTTGCCGAGCAGGTGCACGATCACAAAGCCAAGGAGCATGAGGCCCGTTACGGCGACGACGGTTTTTTTTCCGATGGATGAGCGGAAGAATGAGCAGCAGTTCACGCCTTGTGTGATAATTGGAAAAGGGCGGGGGATGCAACTGCGGTTGTCAGTGAAATGAAAATCCCACTTCCGCTCGTTCTTTGAATGCACGTAGTGCCGGCCTGCGACAGACCGTCAACCCATCACGAGTCGCGAACGCACACGAGCGAATTCCTCATCATTCACCAGCTTGTGCTCGCGTGCGGAATGCAGCATCGCCAGCCGCAGTTTTTGTCCCGGGTCCCGTTGCTGCGACTGGATAATCAAGACCGCGCCACACAGCAGCGCCACGATACTTGCGCCGTAGAGCATTGCGGGATTTTGCTTCGCAAATTGAAGCGCCAGTATCCATGACAAGCAGCCTGCGAGCGCGATGGCGGTAGCGGCTGCGACGCCGAGCGGACGCCGCTCCACGGTTGCCAGTTCATCCAGCAATTCTTTGCGGAGCATCTGGTATTCATCCTCGTTGAGGAGGTGGCCCCGGGTTTCCTCGAGATGATGCAGACTTGCTGCGTATTGATCACAAACGCCGACGAAGAGTGGTTTCATGGATGCACTGCATTGCAGATTCCGCGCCATGCACCGGCGGGCAATTTTCCAAACTCACGCTGCGTTTGCATTGTGCAACTGTTCCTCAAAGGCGGAAAACTCCTCAGCACTCACCAAATCGCGCTCCAGCAATTCGCGGAGAATGCGAAGCTGTTCGCGCAGTTGCACGTTGCGCAGATGATCGCACGCCATGCGTCCCAGCGCCGACACTCCCCATGCACCCGCGATGCCCGCACCCAGCGCGGCCTTTCGCCAGTCCTGTGTAAACAGCCACGCGAGGCCACCGCAAACGATCGCAAGCGGAAGTCCCGCGAGCAGCCAGCCGAGCCAGAGCCGGCGCGGTTTTTTTCATCAGTTCGTCCAGCTTCTCTGCGCGCTGATACGCGAAAACCTCAATCGTCACCAGCCCGCCGCGCCTGCATTCATCGAGTTCCTGGAGCCACATCGTGAATTTACAGGTTGCTCCACTCCGCGGTTCAGCAGTTGGATTTTGTGTTGAGTGGTATGGCAGGCTTGCAGGCATCTCAGCGCTGTAAAAGCCAGTGCCGTGCGAGAGCCGAATAATTTTTAAGATCGAACGGAAAAACACTGATCCCTTTGCCCCCGCGCGTCTGAAGTTTCATGGCGCTGGATGCCCGCGCCGTTCGCGGAGGCCTATTTCTTCAGTTCGTCCACACGGGGTTTGATGTCCCATGCGGTGAGCCAGCGTTCGGCGGTGCGTTGGTAGCCACGTTTTTCGAGTCGCTTTTCCATGTCATCCAGATGTGCTGCGCCGTAAAAGATGCCGAGCTTTTTGCGGCCTGCTTTGACTTCGCGGTCAAGGACCTCCAGCGCCACGCGGTTGCGTTCGCCGACGATGACCGAGTCCGCGCCAAAGCCGACTTCTTCGCCGATGGTTTCGACATTACCGAGCATCCGCGCCATGGCGATTTTGAGGCCGCTGGAATCCCCAAGCAGCGCCAGGAGAAGCTGTCCGCCTTTGGGTTCGTTTTTGTCCTTTTTACCGGCCTTGTTCATTTCGCTTTCTAGGGCCTTTTGAAAAATAGTCGCGAAGGATTCGCCGTGCTCGGATTGCAGGCGCTCGAAGTCCTCCATGCTCACGTCGGCGTGGACGAAGTTTTTGGCTTTATAATCGATGCCCTCGGTCTGGTATTGCAGCCGGAAGTAGGTGCCGAATCCCTGCATCATCCCGCGCAGAATCGCGAAGGCGGGGTTGGGTTTTTCCTCGTCAGTCCCGGTGGTTTCCTCGTCTTCGCCGGCTGCGGGTTCTGTTTTGACAGGCGCGGCTTTTTTAATCGCGCGCTGTCCGGCTTTTTTTGCGGGCCTGGGGGCGTCTTCTGCGCCGGCTTTCAGTTTCTGTCCGTCCACGAGTTCGAAAAGGAGTTCGTCGTAGGTGGAAAAGAGTTCGTTCAGCGCTTTGTAATAGGCGGCGTCGGCGATGTGGACGGCGCCGATGAGTTCGACGGTGACGCCGGCTTTCCCGCGCATGGTGACGACGACAGTCTCGAGTTTGCCGCGCTGGTCGTCGCCCGTGTAGCGCACGTAGTCATGGGCTTTTTCCGGCGCGGGCTCCACGGCGGAGGCGCGGCAGAGCAGACCGAGCGAGATTGCAAGTGCGAGTCGGATGTTCATCAAGGGACTAGGTAGCACGGCGCGGGCGAGAGGCCAGTGAATCTACAGCGTTGCATCCGGCGGGCGGGTTCGTTTTAAGTCCGCATCATGATCCGCCTCATCACAGTTTTGCTCGCGGGCCTCACACTGGCCGCGTGCAGCACACAAAAAGAACCGATCCGCTCTCTCCCCATCACCAAGGTGAAAGTGCTGCCGCTCGCGCTTTCGGACGATTTTCAAGTCCGCAAAGTGTCGCAGTTTTTCCACGACCCGCGCGACCCGAACGCGCAGAAGCCGACCATCAGCCCGATGATTCAGTTTGAGCGGTCGCGGATGAATTTCGGCGCGGTGAACAACTACGATCGCGCGGAGCGCTACGGGAATTATTTCTATATGTGGTGGCGCGCGAAGCGAGAGGCGGACATCACCGTCCGGCTCGAATATCGGCAGGAAAATCTTGGCTCCCATGTGATGGCGAAGGAGGAGCATTATCCGGCGGCAAAGGGCACCATCGAGACGAAGTTCACCGTCATCGGCGATGAATACGCGGAGGAGGGGAAGATTAATGCGTGGCGTCTGCTGTTGATCGAGAACGGCCAAATCGTCGGTTTATGGCAGTCGTTTCTATGGAATTAAGTCACGCAGTTTGACGAAAGGCATGAACAATGCGATGGGAGGAAGTGCGAGTTTAATATGAGTCTTCAGCCAACAATATTTGCCGACGTGGAGAGCGGCCCGACGGTTTGGATACGAGTCGAAGGAAAGGGAACTTTTCAAAACAGCCCGGGCCTGAAGGATTTTTCGCGCCGGATGATCGAGAACGGCAGGCGGGCGTTCGTCGTGGACTTGCTGCATTGCCCGGCGATGGATTCGACTTTCATGGGCACGCTTGCAGGGCTCGCACTACGGCTGCGCGAAGCAGGCGGTGGCAATCTGTGGGTGGTGAATCGCAACGACCGCAATGCCGGGCTGCTCGAGGATCTCGGCCTGGTTGAGCTTTTCTCCGAGTGCCCCGCGCCTGAGATAAATGGCGGCGGAGGCGACGCCATCACACACACTGCGGACAAGGCAACGACGCGCGAGGTAATGCTTGAGGCGCACGAGGTGTGCGTGGAGGTGAATCCGAAGAACGCGGCCCATTTCCGCGACGTGCTGGATTTCCTGAATGCGAGCGCGGCAAAGGACGCCGCAAAATAAAAAGCGAAATCTCTCTGCCGCTTTAGGCACAAGCCTGCTATCCCGCGCGCCTCAATGTCCGCACCATCCAACGCCACACCCGTATTCAGCGCCAGCGGCCTCGTCGTCCGCTACGGCGTCCAGACCCTGCTCGATGACTCCACGCTCGCCCTTCACGAAGGCGAACGCGTCGGCCTTGTCGGTCGCAACGGCTGCGGAAAATCCACCTTTCTGAAAATCGCCGCCGGCGAACTGGAGCCCGATGGCGGCACCGTCACCCGCAAACGCCATGCGCTCATCGGCTGGCTCCCGCAGGACTTCGATCTCGATGCAAATGCAACCGTCGAGGAAAACGTGCTCAACGGCGCGAGCCATGTGCGCGCGATGCTCGTCGAATACGAAAACACACCGGGCGAATCGGCGCGCGCCGCGGAGCTGCTCCACGAAATCGAACATCACGACGGCTGGAACATCGACACCCGGCTGCGCAGTCTTTTGACCAACCTCCACGCACCCGCGCCCGAGCGCCTCGCCCGCGATCTCAGCGGCGGGGAAAAGCGTCGCGTCGCACTGTGTCGCGCGCTCATCGGGCAGCCGGATTTGCTCATCCTCGACGAACCGACGAACCACCTCGACACGCAGAGTGTCGAGTGGCTCGAAACATTTCTGCGCAGCTACGAGGGCACCTGCCTCTTCGTCACGCACGACCGCTTCTTCCTCGACCGCGTCGCGACACGCATCGTCGAGCTGAAAAGCGGACGTTTCTTTTCCTATCCCGGAAATTACTCACAATACCTCGCGACCAAGGCCGAGCGTGAATCCGGCGAGGAGGCGACCGAAAAGCGGCGGCAGAAATTTCTCGCGAGCGAACTCGAATGGGTGCGCAAGGGCCCGAGCGCGCGGCGGACGAAAAGTGTGGATCGTATCGAGCGCTACTACGAACTCGCCGCGCAGGACGGCCCCGACCGCGAGGGCGACATGGACCTTGTGATCCCGCCGCCACCGAAACTCAGCAACCGCGTTCTGGAACTGCGCGATGTCGGCGTGGAGATCGCAGGCCGGAAATTATTCGACCGTCTCACGCTCGACCTGCCCGCCGGCGCGCGCATTGGCATTGTGGGAAGAAACGGTGTCGGAAAAACTTCGCTGCTCAAAGTCATTCTCGGCGAAATGGAGCCGACATGGGGCGAAGTGCTGCGCGGCGCAAAGACCGTGATCAACTACGTGGATCAAAACCGCGCGCTGCTGAATGACGAGGACACCGTGCTCAGCGCAATCGCAGGCAAAGCCGACTGGGTGGTGCTCGGCGAGCACCGGCTGCACGTGCGCAGTTATCTGAGGCGTTTTCTTTTCACCGACGAGGCCATCAACGCAAAAGTGAAGCTGCTCAGCGGTGGAGAGCGCTCGCGTCTTTCGCTCGCAAAAATCCTCCTGCGCGGCGGCAACCTGCTCGTCATGGACGAACCGACGAACGATCTCGATCTCTCCACGCTCCAGATTTTGGAGGAGGGCCTCGCCGAGTTCGGTGGATGCGTGCTGCTCGTGAGTCACGACCGATGGTTTCTCAACCGCGTCTGCACGCACATCCTCGCATTCGATGGAGACGGGAACGTTTCGCTCACGCCTGGCGACTACGACTACTACCTCGAAAAACGCAGCGTCTCCGCGCCGGCTCCCGCGTCCGTGGTGAAAGCAGCGCCGGTGAAGGAGCGTGTGCGCAAACTGAGTTACAAGGAACAACGGGAACTCGACGGCATGGAGGCAGCAATCGCCGGGGCGGAAAAAGAGTCGGCAGAAATCGAAGCCATGCTGAGCGACCCGCAGTTCTACGTGACGAAGGCCAAAGAGTTCCCCGCGTGGGAGGCAAAGCTCGAAGCCGTGAAGTCACGCGCAGTCACCCTCTATGCGCGATGGGAGGAGTTGGAAGCGCTGCGCGCAGGTTCGTCACCGTCTGGCGCTGGCGCTGTGTCGTGATCGGTGAATGGAGTGGAACGACATAGCCTGCCGCAGGCAGCCCGTAGGGACGGTGCGGCGGCACCGGGCAACTGTGATCTGTGATCAGAAAAACACGCCCGTTCACCGTTCACCGTTCACCGTCCACATCGCAACTCCCCCCGTCTTTTCATTGTGTCGCGTGGAGCGGTTGTGGTATCCGGCGTTTCCTCAATGATCCAGAACGTCCTCATCCTCGGAGCGGGCAGCGCGGGCTTGCTTGCTGCGATTACGCTCAAGAAAAAAGTGCCGCAGATCGATGTGTGCATCGTGCGCAGCAGCGACATCGGTGTCATCGGCGTGGGCGAGGGGACGACTCCGGCGATGCCCCAGCATTTGTTTGGTCTTCTGGGAATCAATCAGGCGATGTTTTACAAGCACGCGGAGCCTACTTGGAAGCTGGGTGTTCGCTTTTTGTGGGGGCCGCGCGATCACTTTGACTACACGTTTGACCGCCAGCTCGACGGGCAGTGGAGCCAGTCTTCGCGCTCGAAGGGATTTTATGCGGACGAGGAATTTCGCGGGATCAGTATCGCGGCGGCGCTGATGGAGGCGGGCAGGGTGTTTCCCCGGAATCTGCGTGCGGGCGGTGCGCCGGAGATGAGCGTGGCCTACGGTTTTCACATCGAAAATGTGAAGCTGGTGGAGACGCTGGAAATGATCGCTTCGGCGGCGGGAGTGACTTTCATCGAGGGCAAGATGAGCGGTGCGGAGCGCGGGCCGAAGGGAATCACTGCGCTGATGCTTGAGGATGGTCAGCGGCTGGAGGCGGATCTTTTTGTGGATTGCAGCGGGTTCCGCAGCGAGTTGATCGGGCGTGCGATGGGGGAGGAGTTTGAGGATTACCGGCGCTCGTTGTTTTGCGACCGTGCGGTGATTGGCGGATGGGAACGGACGACGGAGCCGATCCTGCCCTACACGATTGCGGAGACGATGGAGGCGGGCTGGGCGTGGCGGATCGATCACGAGCATCACATCAACAGGGGCTACGTGTATTGTTCGCAGGCGATTTCGGACGAAGCGGCGACCGAGGAATTTCTCCGCAAAAACCCCAAGGCTCCGCAGTCGCCGCGCGTGGTGAAATTTCGCTCCGGCCACCATCGCCGCGTGTGGGTGGACAATGTCGTCGCCATCGGCAATTCCGCCGGCTTCGTCGAACCGCTCGAAGCCACGGCGCTGTGGGTCGTCTGTGAGCAATGCGCATCGCTGGCGGGAATGCTCTTCGATTCCGGGCTGTGTCCCACCGACACGATGCGGGATTTTTTCAACAAACTCATCTGCGGAACCTTCGACTACACGCGCGATTTCCTCTCGTTGCACTACAAGTTGAACACGCGGCTGGATAACGAATTCTGGCGGCATTGTCGCGCGGACACAGACTTGGGCGCGCTTGCTCCGATGCTGGAGTTTTACACGGAAAATGGCCCCACCGCGCTGAACCGCCTCGCCGTGCCGATGCCGGAGCGAAATACTTTCAGCGTGGACGGGCACCTCGCGATGCTGGTCGGCAATCGCGCGCCCTACAAAGCGCGGTATCAGCCCACGGAAGCGGAGTGCGCGTTGTTCAATAAAATGCGGGCCGATCTCGCGGCACACGCCGCGCAGGGTGTGAGCGTGAAGGAGATGCTCGGCGTGATCCGTTCGCCGCAATGGAAGTGGGCTTCGTAGTATGAAAGGAGCAACACGATCATGATCCAGAAAGTTCTCATCCTCGGCTCCGGCAGCGCGGGTTTGATCGCGGCCATCTCGCTCAAGAAAATACTCCCGAAGCTCGAAGTGCGTGTGGTGCGCAGCAGCGACATCGGGGTGATCGGCGTGGGCGAGGGGACCACCGTTTCGCTGCCGACCTACCTACTTGATTACCTCAAGCTGGGACACGCTCGGTTTTACGCGCAGGCGGAGCCGACGTGGAAAATGGGCATCCGCTTTCATTGGGGGCCGCGCGATTATTTCGACTACCCGTTCGCCTATCAGCTCAGCGGTCAGTGGCGTCATTATTCGTGTCCGAACGGCTATTATTCGGATGAAAATTTTCACGGCATCGGCTTGGGGAGCGCATTGATGGAGGCAAACAAAGCATTCCCCCAGCATGAGAAGTCAGGCGGCGGGCCGGACTTCAGTGTGCCCTTCGGTTTTCACATCGAAAATGTGAAGCTGGTGCAGACGCTGGAGAGCATCGCGCAGGAGTTGGGCGTGGCCTTTATCGAGGGTAAGATGAGCGGGGCGGAACGCGGGCCGTCGGGAATTTCCGCGCTCCTGCTCGAGGATGGACAGCGGCTGGAGGCGGACTTTTTTTTGGATTGCAGCGGCTTCCGCAGCGAGTTGCTCGGGCGCGTGCTCGGCGAAGAGTTCGTGGATTACCGGCGCTCGCTGTTTTGTGATCGTGCGGTCGTTGGTGGATGGGAGCGGACGACCGAGACGATTCTGCCCTACACCATCGCCGAGACGATGGAGGCCGGGTGGGCGTGGCAGATTGAGCACGAACACCACATCAATCGCGGTTACGTCTATTCGTCGCAGGCGATTTCCGACGAGGCGGCGACCGAGGAGTTTCTCCGCAAAAACCCGAAGGCGCCGAAGACTCCGCGCGTGGTGAAATTCCGCTCCGGGCGCTACCGCCGCGTGTGGGTGGACAACGTCGTTGCCATCGGCAATTCCGTCGGCTTCGTCGAGCCGCTGGAGGCCACCGCTTTGATGACCGTCGCGCGCCAGTGCAAAAACCTCATCATGCTTTGGGAGGACGCCGCGCTCCGACCCACGGAGACGATGCGCTCCCTCTACAACCAATTATCCGGCGAAACCTTCGACGACACGCGCGACTTCCTCGCCCTGCACTACAAGTTGAATACGCGGCTCGACAACGAATTCTGGCGGCACTGTCGCGAAGACACCGAGATGGGCGACCTCGCTCCGCTGCTCGATTTCTACCACGAAAACGGTCCGAGTCTGATGAACATCTACTGCCTGCCCTCGCAGGATCGAAACATCTTTGGCCTGGAGGGCTACCTCGCGATCCTCGTCGGCAATCGCGCGCCCTACAAGGCGAAGCGTGCGTTGACGGACACTGAGCGCGTGACGTGGGACGATATGCTCAAAACTTTCCGCACCCGCGCGGAGCAGTCCCTCAGCGTGGCCGAAACGCTCGCCATCATCCGCTCGCCACAGTGGCGCTGGAATAGTTGAGCCGCATGATTTACAAAACCGCCCATGTCTCCTGATTCCCTTCCCGTCAAAAACATCGTCATCGTCGGCGGCGGCTCGGCGGGGTGGATGACTGCCATCGCGTTGTCGGGGCGTTTTCCGGAGAAACACATCACCGTCATTGACTCGACAAACATCGGTCCCATCGGCGTCGGCGAAAGCGTGACGGGCGTGGTGCTCGCCTTCGTGCTCGATCCGTTGCACGGACTCACGCTCGGCGAATTTTTCCGGCGGTGCGAGCCGACCTTCAAGCTCGGCATCTGGTATAAAAACTGGCACGGTCCCGGCACCGAATACCTCAGCTCCATCGAGGCACCTGCGGAATATTTTCCTCATCGCTACCCGCTGCACATCGAAGAGTTTTTTGCCCAGGCCGCCGCGGATGGGCGCAAGCTCGGCGATGTGCTGCTCTACAGCCAGCTCATGCGTGCGGGAAAGACGGATTTCTACCGCAATCCCGACGGCAGTGTGAGCCGGGAAATGGGCGGGGCCTCCTGCCAGTTCGATGCGAAAGCATTCGCCGCGTGGCTGGCCGAGGTCGCCGCGAAGCGCGCAAATGTCACCCACGTGGACGACATCGTGGAGGGCTACGCGCAGGATGCGGAAAGCGGGCGCATCACCGCCATCCGCACGCGCAGCGGCCGGGAGGTCGGCGGCGAGTTTTTTATAGACTGCACCGGCTTTCACCGCCTGCTTCTCGGCAAGGCCTATCAGCCGAAGTGGAAAAGCTACGCCGACCACATCCGCGTGGACAGCGCCATCCCCGTGCAGACGCCGTATCCCGAGGGGAAACCGATACCGAATTACACCGTCTCCGCCGCCATGCCGCACGGCTGGCAATGGCAGATTCCCACGCAGTCGCGCATGGGCAAAGGTTACATCTTTTCCTCGCGCTACGTCAGCGACGAGCAGGCCGTCGCCGAGTTTCGCGCCACGGGTGTGGATGTTGGCGATTCGCCCACGATCCTGCGTTTTTCGCCCGGTCGCTACGAGCAGCAGTGGGTGGGGAATGTGTGTGCCATCGGCCTTGCCGGCGTTTTTTCCGAGCCGCTGGAGGCCACCACCATCCACGGCCAGAGCGTGCAGATCAAACTGCTCACCGACCTCCTCCTTCTCCACGCAACGTCGGCAGCCATGCCCGTCCTCGCCGCTACCTACAACAGGCTCATCGCCGCCGCCCACGACGACTACGTGGACTTCATCAATTTCCACTACCACACTGGGCGCGCCGACACCGCTTTCTGGCGCGACTACCAGCAGCCCGAAGCCATGACACCGCTCAACCGGGAGCGGCTGGCAAAATGGCAGCATACCTTTCCAACACGCGAAGACTTCGCCCCGAATCTCACCCAAGTCGCGCTCCTCAACACGAACCTCACCATCTGGGCACCCATGCTCTGCGCCTTCGGCTTGCTACGGACGGACGCCGCGCAGCGTGTCGTGAATGGCAGCCGTTATCCCGCCCAACTCAAAACCAATCTTGCCCGCTATCTCAATGCGAGAAACCAAATCCTCGCAAACGGCCTCACCCAGGCCGAGGCCATCGCCCACTTCCGCTCGCAGCCGTAGCTGTTGAGGTGATCCGTGATCTGTGATCAGAAACACGGCCTGTATTTACCCAAAGTGGCGTTCTTCTGCACGACACACCACCTATCACCGTTTACCACCCTGCCCTCCGTGCCCACTGAAACCAAGCAGGAAACCATGAATTCAGGAAGTGTTTTTCCTGGCTTCCTGGCTTCCTAATTCAAAAAAGCCTGCCAGCCGCGCATCCCAACGTGTTCTCAGTGTCCTCAGTAGTAAGAATTATCTCCGCTTTCCGCTTTCCGCCCTCCGCCCTCCGCCCTCCGCAATCCGCAATCCGCAATCCGCAATCCGCAATCCGCAATCCGCAATCCGCAATCCGCCCTCCGCAATCCGCAATCCGCAATCCGCCCTCCGCAATCCGCCCTCCGCAATCCGCAATCCGCCCCCCCAAAAAAAAACCAAAAAAAAGTTGCCATAATATCACAATCTTTTAGATAAAGAAAACCCTTACCCGAAAAAGAACGCATGAACTCCACCTCGAATCGCCCTCGAACCCTCATGAATCCTAAGCTTTCAGCCAACTCATAACCTCAGAAACACAACTACTCCAAACAACACTCTCCACTCACCACAACTCTCACCTGCCATGAAAAACACACCCAAAACAAAATACACCGTAGTCCGTTCACCCAAAAAAGCCGGAATCCTCATGGGCTCCATCGCCATGCTGCTCGCGCCTTTCGCGGGCTATGCGGATACGACCGTCAATGGCAATGTGGACATCCAAGGTCCCGGCTACTTGGACGGCCTCGGTGCCGGGAACGCCACCCTCGTAAGTGGCCAGTTGAACATCAGCATCGGCGGGGGTAACAACGCATTAATCCCAACCATTTCCGGCGTGAATTCTTTCTTCTCAGCTCAAGCTTTGAGCTTGGGCAATAACACCCCGGTTTCGGCTTGGGATGATCTTTCCGGCGCGGGACATAATGCCACGCAGGCCAGTGGCGGCAACCAGCCGACCTACAGCGCAGCCACGGGGCCGAATAGTATGCCCGTCGTGCAATTCCGCAACAACGACGACTTCATGCCTACTACGGACACTCTGTTCGCGAAGGAGCACTGGGCGGTTTTCCGTAGCGCGACGGCCAACTGGTCGAATTATTTCACCGTGTATGGCAATGCGCAGGGTGATGATCGCTCATCCAGCTATCTCTTTGAAAATAACAGTCAGGGTGGCTTCCATGGCAACCAGAACCCCCAAGATGTCTGGAAGAATGGAACCCAGAACAATTACAACGTGGGTCCGAACATTGATCAATACATGATCATGCGGCTGGATGTGAACAACAACAACACCAACCCGCATCAATATGGACTGAATATGCAGGGCGGCTACCGCGGCAACTTCGATCTCGCTGAATACATTACCTTCGATCACGTATTGAATGCCGGGGATGCGAATTTGGTGGGTGGTTATTTGTCCGCGAAATACAACATCGCCTCTACCTACTCCACTTACACTGGTTACACTGGTGTCGGAACCGGCCCCACCACTAGCGGCAATCTCAGCCTGCCCACCTCGAACATCATCGTGCAGGGCAACACCGTCCTCAATGCGATCACCGATGGCAGCGCTACTTTTGGCAATCTGGTGGTCACCAGCGGCGTGGTGGAAGCCAAGGGTTCTCCCAATGGCATCAGCTTCACCGCCACCTCCGTGGACGCCAGTGCGACCGGCGGTGTGAATGCCAAGGTCGCCGTGACCCTCGGCGGTCTTTCGATTGCCAACGGCGGAACATTCTCGGTCGCAGGCACCGGGGCCGTCACCACGACCGGCACCGCGCTCTCGGGCAGCACCGGCGCGATCAGCGTCGCCAGTGGCAAGACATTCGATGTTGGAACCTACAACGACGGCGGCAGCCCCAAGACGCTGACGCTGGGCGGCGCAGGCACCAAGCTCGTCAACAATATGACGAGCGGCATTGTGGCCGGGAGCACTAACGTTGTTATGACCGGCGGTGTAGTGGACGCGAGGGGCGCCAGCCCGCTCGGCGGAGCCACCGGCATCACGCTTTCCGGCGGCGAGATGAAGCTCAGCCTCGGCGGCGAGAGCAATACACTCATCACTCCCTCGATTCTCAGCAGCGCGAACGCGCGGTTCGAGGCCGATTCATTGGCTTTAAGCAACGGGGCGCAGGTGAATTCATGGAATTCATTGGTTGGCGGTCTTGTCGCGAATCGTTCGGATCGCGACATGAATCTGGCGACCAATCAAATCAATGGCCATTCGGTGGTTCAATTCCGCAACGAGGCCTACGCCAACATCACCGGCGGCAATATCTATTCGGCGGAGCAGTATGCAGTCGTCAAAATCCTGAACGGCGACTGGGGTGCCTTCATGGGAAGCGATCAGCGTTCCGGCTATATGCTGAACCAGAATGGCAATTTCTGGGATGCAAACCAGCCGAACGCCGTGAAGAAAAACGGAACGGACGTCGGGGGCTATCCATTTTCCCTGGGTGATGATGGTCCATTCATGCTCGTGAAAATTGACGGCAACGACAATAACACGAGCCTGAGAGCATACTCGCTCGGGCGCACGGAGGGATGGCGTTCCTTGAACATGGACATGGCGGAACTCGTCTCTTTTGACCGCAATTTGACCACCGGTGAAGAAACGGAATTGGGCGCATACCTTGCCACCAAATACGGCATCACCAGCACCTACGGCACCGCTGCCTATGGGCCAAATGTGAGTGGCAACTTGAATATGTCCACCACGCCCGTGACGGTCACGGCGGACAGCACGCTCAACGCCAACACGGATGGCACGGCCACCTTTGGCTCGCTCACGATCAACGGCGGTGTGGCCATCGTCAAGGGTTCGCCCGGCGGGATTACATTCACCGGCAACACGTCAGTTGCCGCAGCGGCGACCGGCGGCGTGACCGCGCAGGTTCCCGTCAACATCGGTTCGCTGACCATCAACAATGGCGGCACCTTCGTCGGCAGCGGCCCGATCACTTCCTCCGGCATCACGCTCACGGGCACGGATGGCGGGTTGTCCACCAGCGGCACCTTCAGCGTCGCCAACTACAATGACGGCGCATCGGCCAAGACGCTCCGTTTGGGCGGCACCGGCACGATCTCGATCAACAACACCGGCAACACCTTTGTGGCTGGGAGCACCACTCTCCGCCTCACTGGCGCGACGGTGAACGCCACGAACTCCGGAGCCAATGATCCACTCGGCGGATCGACCACGCTCGAACTCGCTGGCGGCAAGCTGATGATACAGGGCACCGCATCGGCTGGAATGGTCAATGGCTTTGCGGCAAGTCTCTTCAATAATCAGGGTCGCGACAAACTGCGTTTCCATAACGATCCGAGCCTTCTGACTTTGACGCCAACTGCAACAAGGATTGACACCGGTCTTGGAAACTCCAACGGCCCCGGCATCAACTACAACGGCAATTTCCAGACATTATTCCCGTCACTCACTAACCCCAACGACTTCGAAGTGCTGTGGACGTCCACGCTCACAGCTCCGGCTAACGGCAATTACGAATTCAACTCCTATTGGTCTGACGACGCCTACAGCGTGTATGTGGACATCAATCAGGACAATATTTTCACCTCTAACGAAATGCGCTACGAAGGCGGTCTCGGCGGTGGAAATGGCAGCTTCACTCTGACGCAAGGGCAGCAATATAAAGTAGCGCTCGGCTTCCGTGAAGATGGCGGTGGCGATAACGTGGGATACCAAATCAATGTTCCCGGAATTGGTTGGGGCAACGTCAACCCCAGCAATCCTGCTCAGGCTGGCTGGTGGGGCACCCCGGGGACTGTCATCGGAGCCATCAACCGACTGACCACCACGGTTCGCGTGGATCAAAGCTCGGAACTGAATGCCGTGTCGGATACTTCCGCGAACTTCGGTGCATTGACGCTGAACAACGGCATACTGACCCTGAGTGGCGCGCCAACGATGACGTTCACCGGCACGACCATCACGCCCGGCGCGACGCAGGTCGGCATCAGCAACGGCACGACCGTCACCCCGAACCTCGGTGTGATCAACGGCAGCGGTGCCAGCGTGACCTTTACCAAGTCCGGCGCGGGTAACTTCGTGCTCAACAACGTCGGTAACACCGGCTTGGGAAGTGCGACGTTTGAAGCGAACGCGGGCAAACTCGTGCTCATGAATTCTGCGGCGCTCGGCGGCGCTGGAGCCACAAAGCTCTCCGGCGGCCAGTTGCTGCTTTCCAGCGACAGCGGCACGACGAGCTACGATGTCTCCGCAGACGTCACGCAAAACAGCACGCTGGTGGCGAACAAATACACCGCTGCGGCTGGCGTGGACAACGGCACGATCAACCTCGGCTCCGCGTCCAAAGCGCTGACCATCCGCAATGGCAGGACGCTGGATGTAAGCACGGCAAACGGCTACACACTGAACGTCAACAACGACCTCGTGTTTGAGGACAACGCGGTGATGAACGTGACCACCAGCGGCGTGAACTTCAACCTGCTCACCGGAACGGACATCACGATGGGGAACGGCTCCTCGTTGAACCTGAACCAAGGCACGATTTACACCAACCACGCCATCAGCGTCTATAACCTGAACCTGAACGGCGGCAATCTGGTGCTGCAAGGCACGGGAGTGGACAAGAACATCACCGTGAACGGCGCACTGACGCTGAACAACGGCTCGACCAACCTCGACCTCACCGGCGGTGCGCAATTGATCACATCCGGGAACGCCTCGATCAACATCCAGAACGGCACCATCTCGACCGATTCTGCGCTGAACGTCGGCAACCTGAACGTCTATTCAGGCGGCACGCTCAATCGTCAGGGCGTTGGCGCGAACAGCAATGTGACCGTGAGCAACCAGTTCTTCCTGCAAAACAAACCCAGCTTCAGCATGGCCGGTGGCACTCTGAGTGTTGGCACCCGCCTCGAATTGGACAACTCGACGCTGACCACGGACGCAGGCAATAACCTCTCGCTGAGTGGCAACCTGCGGATGGTCAACAACAGCCGCTGGAACATGGGCGCTGGCATCACTGTGGGAGTCAATGACACCTTGGAGCTTTATTCCGGCTCGCAACTGAACTTCACGGGTCGCACGTTGGACGTGGGTAATAATATCCGCCTCGATAATGCCAACACTTCGCTGACCTACGCCAACTCGGACACGCTCAACAATATCTATTTGTATGACCGCAGCCGACTATATGTAACCTCTGGCACGACACATCTCAACGGTGAGATACAGGTTCATGGCCGGTCGCAGGCGGATTTTACGGGTGCCACGCTGGAAGTTGGCAACCGCATCTACATGAATGACAATGCACTGTTGACCGTCCGCAACCCGCTGACCATCACCGGACAGAATGAAATCTACGGCGGATCCAAGTTGGACTTAGGCACCAATGCGCTGACTATCACCAATTACCCGAATATGTATATTAACGGCACGGGTGATAATGGCGTCGTCTCGGAAATCTATGCTCCGAACTCAGGCACGTTGAACATCAACTTTATGGAATTGTCGGGCGGTGGCAAATTGACCGTTCCTGCCGTGCGAATCAATGATCGCATTGATTTCCGCGGAACGCACGCCGCCTTCAACATTGAAGGCAATCAGGGCGGTTCCTACATCCGCGCTCTCGGCGGTGGTTACGAAGACTTCACCAATCCGAACCGCGTTAGCTATCTGACCGGAACGAATACCTACACGGGTGAAACACAAATTCACGACTGGTCGGTGCTCGTAGCCCCCGGTGCGAGCCTGCCAAGCAATTCCTCGCTGCGCTTCTTCAACGGTGTCCTCGGCAGCAACGGCACCTTCGACCGCACCATCGGCGACGCCCCCGGAGAAGCGGGCTTCTGGAATGGCTTTGGTTTCGCGGCATACGGCGGTCCTCTCACGGTCTCGCTCAAGACGCGCGAAACCGGCGCGACCCCGAACCCGACATTGACCATTGGCGGCTTCTTTGAAGGCTTCAACGGCCAGCCGATCGTCCTCGGTGCAGCCTACGACACGCATGATGTCACGCTGACCAACCCCATCCAATTGAACCAGGGCGCTGACTTCCGTGGAAACAGCAACGGCCACATGGGTATCTTCGCCGGCGCCATCACCGGGAATCAGGACATCAACAAGAATGAGTCCAAAGGCACGATTGCCTTCCAAGGCGACATGAGCGGCTTCACGGGCAACCTCCATATCCGCCGTGGTGCGGTGGATGTCGGCACCAATGGTGTCGGACTCGGCGGGACCAATGTGGTCTATCTCCGTCATGATACTGGAGATCCATGGAACTACGGTGCCGCGATCATTCAAGCCAATGGCGTGTTGAACAAGAACATCGGCACGGGTGCTGGTGAAATCTTCTGGGATCAAGAGGGCGGTGGTTTCGCCGCCCGTGGCGGAAACCTCTCCGTCACCCTCGAAGGCGGCGCAGACCTCACATGGAACGACGGTAACGCCGGTTTCAACGGCAGGCAGCTCATGTTCGGTTCCTACTCTGCGGACAGCGTGGTCACCCTGACCAACAACCTGAACGCACAGGACAGCTACCGCCGCATCACCGTGATCGGCAATCCGTTGTCCGCCAATGACAAGGCGGTTCTGGCTGGCACGCTCACGAACTTCCGCGGTATGGAACTCCGTGGCGACGGCGTGCTGGAAATCTCGTCTGCATTCAATCCGAAGGACGACCAGCTCCGCATCAATGAAACCGCCTCGCTGCGCGTGATCGGTAATCTGATCTCGGGTAATGTGGATAACACCAATGCTACGCGCTATGTGCCGAACGGTGCGTTCAACAACATCGAAAACAATGCCGGTAATCTCTACGTTCAGGGGAACGTGCAGGCCCACTACGTGTATGGCGGCAACAACCCGAACGGGCATAACGAAATCACCGGCAACGTGTCGCTCCGCAATCGTTGGGGACAGGATGCAGGCACCACGCACATCGGGGGCAACCTCACGATGGGCGAGGATACCTTCTATTCCAATGGCAAGTCCAATATTACCATTGATGGCAATCTGCGCGTCGGTGAACCGTTCAACGGTTCCCACGGAGCCGTGGCGGATCGCAACATTAACGTGAACAGCGGTGGTAAACTGACCGTGAATGGGGATATCGCCGCCAACTTCGTCGAGATGAATGACGGTGAAAACCTGCCTACGGGCGGTAAACGTGGTGGCGTATTGACCATCAATGGCAATGCCCGCTTCAACGATCGCCTTTACTCGACTTCAGAGAGCACTGGGCGCCCAGTCGGCGGCGGCGGCATCATCACCGGTAACGGAAATATCTTCACACAGAACATTGAAGTCCGTGGCGGTTCCGCAGTCGGTGGCAACCTGACGCTGACACTCGGCGACCGTTTGTATATCCGTGACAATGGCTGGATCGCACCCGGCGACACCGGCACGGGCGCAGGTGTGGGCACTGTGACCACGAACCGTTTGGAACTGAACGGCGGCGGTCACTATAGCTTCGATGGCGGCGATATGGTCGTCACCACGACCAACCTGCGGGTGGATGACAACTGGTATCTTGACTTCAAGACCGGTGGTCAGCGCCTCGTGGAAGACGGCAGCATTCCGCTATTCACGTTCTCGGGACAGGCAAACCCTGAATCCTTCGACTTCACGCCGAACTTCAACGTCGCGGACCTGATTGCTGCGGGCTGGATTAGCAACAGCTTCAACACTGCATCGCTGAGCCTCTCGCAAGTGGGCAACACGATCGTCCTGAACGGTCTGCAAGCCGAGCCTTCCACATGGAATGGCGGCAGCGCGACGACCAGCAACTGGACGGATGCCGACAACTGGACTCTGGCTGCTGAGGCTGGATATGCCCTGCGCTTCGCAGGCAGTGTCCGCACGACGGCGAACAATGACTTCGCCGCAGGGACAGCGTTCTCCAGCATCGAATTCACGAACACGGCAGCGCCATTCACGCTGGGTGGCAATCGCATCAATCTGACGGAAGGCATTACGAACAACTCGTCCAACGCGCAGACGATCAACATGCCAATGACCATCGCTCCCACGAGCACGGTGAACACGGGTGCGCAGAACATGACCATCAACGGCAACCTCGATGGCACCGGCGGTGTGCTCACCAAGAGCGGCAGCGGCACGCTGTATCTCGCGGGTAACAACACCATGACGGGCGGCGTCGGCATCAATGAAGGCACGGTCTCCGTGGCCACCAGCACAGCGCTGGGCGGCGCGGGAGCAACGGTGCGCTTCAATGGCGGCTCACTGGCTGTCACGGCTCCGATCAGCTCGCCTGCGGGCCTTGCGGTGAATACCACCGGCACACTGGCCATCGGCAGCAACGCGGTGACCTTCTCCGGCACGAACACTGGCAGCGGCACGCTCACCAAGACGGGCGGCGGCACGCTGACCCTCAGCGGCACGGGCAGCACCTTCAGCGGCACGATCAACGTGACCCAGGGCGCACTCGCCGGCAGCGCAGCCAGCATCAGCAGCAACGTGGCGCTCTCGGGCGGCACCAGCGTGACGTTCAACCAGACGGTGAACGGCAACTACGGCAAGGACGTCAGCGGCACCGGCAGCCTCATCAAAACAGGCGCTGCAATCCTCGACCTGAAGAAATCCAGCACACTCAGCGGCGAGACTTTAATCAACGAGGGCACTATCCGCTTCAACACATCGGCACCTGTGGCCGGGATGAACTCCTGGTTCTCGGCTTCGTCGCTGGGTCTGAGCAATGGCGCGAGTGTGGAAACATGGACGGATCTTTCGGGCAATGGTCACACCGCCACGCATAATGCTGGTAATTTGACTTTCACTGAGAACTCGGTGAATGGCCTGCCCACGGTGAACTTCCGCAGTGCTGGCCGCAACGAACTGGCCGGAAATATGTATGCCGCACAGGAGTATGCGGTCATCACCCTGCCGAATGGCGGTGACTGGGGCGCGATCATCGGCTCCAATGACAGCAACCAAGGCTACCTATTTAACCACGAGGGTTACTTCTGGGATGGTCGTTATCCGCGTGGTGTTTCGAAAAACGGCACGCCGTTGACGCCCAACTACAATGTAGGCAACAACAATGGCTACATGGTGATCAAGATTGACAACCGCAATGGCAACACGGGCCAGACGGGTGGATGGAAGATGGGCGGGCAGGAAGGCTGGAACAACTTCGATATGAACCTCGCCGAGGTCATCACGTATGATCATGATTTATCCCCGACTGAGGAAATTCAAGTGGGTCAGTATCTCTCGGGCAAATACAACATCAACACAGCCTACGGTCAGGGAGGCAACTCCAGTCTGCCAAATTCACCGGTCAACATCGGTGGGGCGGGCACATTGGATGTGAATGGCTCCACGGCGGATATTGGCGGACTCAGCGGCAGCGGCACGCTCGCCCTGAACGGCGGCACGCTGACCATCAACAGCGCGGCAAACTCCGCCTTCTCGGGTGCCATCACCGCCACCGGCGGCGGCAGTCTGGTGAAGGGCGGCGCAGCCAAACTGACGCTCAGCGGCACCAACGGCACGCTCACCTCGACCACGGTCGCAGGCGGCACACTGATACTGAACAGCGCTCTCACGAGCCCGGTTTCAGTCGCGAGCGGTGCGGACAACACCACCGCCACCCTCGGCGGTAACAGCACCATCACCGGTGCAGTGACCCTTGCTGCGGGCAGCAATGGACGCGTGAACCGCATCACCGGTGCCGACATCGGCACGGTGGGCACGCTGACCATCAGCGGCGGCCTGTCCTTCGGGGCGGGTGCAGTCGGTTACTTCGACTACGTCGGCAATGCGATTGATTACTTCAACGTCACCGGCGCACTGACAGCAGCAAACGGCACCATCATTCAGGTGCCTGTGGACAGCCTCGGCTTCGGCACCTACAGCCTCATCGGCTTCGGTTCCACCTCGTCGAGCATCGGCAACTTCCTACTGCAGGACACCCTCGGCAGCTCCGCTCCCGGCACCTACGTGCTGGCCTACGTTGGCAATGTGCTGAAACTGAACATCACCAGCAACAACCGCCGTTGGGACGGCGCGGCTGGCGACAACAACTGGTCGAGTGGAAACTGGACCGGTGCTGCATCTCCTGTGAATGGAGACGTGGTGACCTTCGCAGGCACGACCCGCACTTCACCGAACAACGATGCAACCGGCCGTTCGCTGTCTGCCATCACGTTCGATACGAACGCTGGAGCATTCACGCTCGGCGGCAACGACATCACGCTGAACGGCAACATCCGCAACAAATCCACGAATAATCAGACCGTGGCCATGAATGTGGATCTGCCGGGCGCAAGCGCGATGAACGCCGAGAGCGGCGACATCACGGTCAGCGGCATCCTCAGCGGTGCAGGCGCGATGACCAAGATCGGCGACTCTGCGCTGATCCTCACCGGCAACAACACCCGCACCGGCGTGACCACGCTGACAGCAGGCACGTTGAGCGTGGGCACGATTGGCAACGGCGGCAGCAGCACCAACCTCGGCGCTGCGACCAGCGACGCGGCCAACCTCGTGTTCAACGGCGGCACCCTGCGCTACACAGGCACCACCGCGAGCACGGATCGCAACTTCACCATCAACGCGGGCAAAGTCGCCTTCTTCGATATCTTCCATGATACGACCAACCTGACCGTCACCGGCGCAGCAGCCGCGACGAATGGCGGGCTGACCAAGTCGGGCGCAGGCACGATGACGATCACGAACAATCAGGTCTATACCGGTGTCACGACCGTCAGCGGCGGCACGCTGTCAGTCGGCAACGGTGGCACCCTGCCAACACTGGCCACCAGCGGCATCACACTCGCCAACAGCGCGAACGTGACCCTCAACCACTCGGACGCTGTCACCTATGACAAGGTGGTGACCGGCACCGGCTCGCTCACCAAGAGCGGAAGCGGCGTTTTGACGTTGAAAGAAGTGCAGACCTACAATGGCGCCACCGTCATCAGCAATGGCACCATAAGATTGAAGGTGGGTGCCAGCATCAACGGAATTGACGAAACATTTTTAGATGCCCAGCACAACAACGCCACTCTCGAGCAAATGCGCACTTTCGCTGCGAGTCTCGGGGCGAACGATGCTCACGGTATTCTGACGACTCACCTCAATTACCCAGATGACGGATCCGCAAATGCCCGTTCCATTGCCCTGGGAGCCTCCCCTGGCATCGATCCCGATGGCAATGGTGACTGGTCGGCACTCTGGATAACCACCTTCAAGCCGAACACATCCGGCCACTGGGATTTCTCTTTCGACAACAACGACGATACTGCCTCTGTCTGGCTTGATAAGAATCAAAATGGCACTTTCGACAATGATGAGAAGCTCTTCGAGCGCACCGGTTGCTGCGGCGGTGCCAGTGGTGGTGTGGATAATCTCATCAGTAGTCAGGAATACAAATTAGGCATCACGATGAGTGACAGCGGCGGCGGCGGTTATTTGAGTAATTTCCGCTATCAAAGCCCCATCAGCGGCGGCTTCCAACCTCTCAACCCAAGTGCCGTTGGTCAGGGAGGATTGTGGAATATCGGCAGCAGTGTCGGCGGCAACAACCGCATCCCGACAACGTCGCCCGTCTCCATCGCTTCCGCCGGGACATTGGATATGGGCGGCGCGAATCAGCAGGTCGCCTCGCTGGCCAACAGCAATGGCGGCGGCGGTTCCATCACCAACAGTGCCGGCGCAGACTCCGCGCTGACCATCAGCGCAGCGTCCGGCAGCACTGACTTCGGCGGTGTCATCAGCGATGGCACGACGAACAAGATCAGCCTGACCAAGAGCGGTGCAAGCACGCAAATCCTGTCTGGCGCGAATACCTTTACGGGCAGCACCACGGTCTCCGGAGGAACGCTCCAAATCGGCAACGGCGGCAACACTGGCTCCATCAGTGTGAACAGCGCGGTCAGCGTAACCGGCACCGGTAGTCTGGCCTTCAACCGCAGCGACGTCGTAAGCTTCAGCAACGTCATCACCGGCGACGGCAACCTCACCCAGGCGGGCTCCGGCACGCTGAAGGTGGTGGGAGCCAGCAACGCCTTCACCGGCACGGTGACCGTCAGCTCTGGAAAACTCGTCGTGAACGGTTCGCTCTCGGGCAGCACGACCACGGTGAACGGCGGTGAACTCGGCGGCTTAGCCGGCCAAATTGGCTCGGTGACTGTGAACAGCGGCGGTGCAATTAACGCCGGCGATCCTGATTCCAATAGCGGGATCGGTGACTTCACCGTGAACGGCAACCTGGTCTTCACAGGAACCTCGCAACTCAAGGCTCAATACAACTCAAGCAACTTGGGATTGGGTTTTGACCAAATCAATGTCACTGCCAACCTGAACATTGCCAATGGCTCAGTGCTGAATGTCACGGATCTGGGTTCAACAGCGTTGTTCAATACAGAGACAATGTCTGGCCCTTCGATCACCCTGATCGATTACGCCACAATCACACCCGGAAGCATGTTTGCAGGCCTTGCTGACGACTCCGAATTTACGGTGGGGTTGAACCTGTGGAGAATCTCCTACGATGGCGTCAATAACGATGACACCGTAGTCTCGCTGACGGTGGTGCCAGAGCCCGGAGCGGCAGTCTCGCTGCTCGGTGGTCTCGGCCTGCTCCTCGGAGTGCGCCGCCGCCGGAAGTAAGAAGTTCAACCAATAAAATCACCAACTCCCATGCAGGGCCGAACGCCTTGCATGGGAGTTTTGGTTTTGCGGTGGAATCTTCGCACAGTTTACGAACCGCAGATGAACGCAGATGGGCGCAGATGCAACACAGTCTCGCACAAAGGACACGTAGTCCACAAGGAGGGCAGGAAAACAAGGAGAGGGGCCCGTCCCGGCCCCTTGTGCCCCGGCAGGGGCGACTGAAAAAACGCCACCACCTTCAGCGTGCGACCCGCAGGGCACCCCTCCGGAGTGCAGGGGGCCGGGACGGCCCCCCTCCTTGTGCAATCGTTACCGAAAAAGAGACACTTTTTGTATTACAACGCCCGTCTATCGGGATGCGGGGAGATATTTTGCCATGTCGCGCACGGCGATGACTGTGCAGCCCTGTTCCTTTAAATGCTCCAGATATTTCTCGAAAATGGCGGGCTCGGTGTTGACCCACGGGTGTTGCACGTCGGGGACACCGTGAAAGGTCAGCACGGCGATTTTTCCGTCCCTGGCTTGCGCGATGGCGGCGACGAATTGCTCGAATTTCACCCCGGGCTTGGAATCAAAGACCTGCGGCATGAGGAGCGGCTCATCTTTCGCAGGGTCGAAAGGGCGGGCGCCGCCGGCACGCGCAAAGAGATATCCTTTGCGCCGGAGCACCTGCACGGCAACCGTGCTGGTGGCGTAGCCGGGGTAGCAGAAGCTGGTGGGCTTGGGGATTTGATGCGCTGCGCATTGCTCCTCGATGTAGGTGGTGTCGGCATCGAGTTGCACTTCGTTCTGGCCGTTGACGGCCTGATGGCGGCGGGTGTGGTTGCCGATTTCAAAGCCGGCATCGTGCAGCCCTTTGATCTGCTCCCACGTCATGTATTGCGTTTTGTTCGTGGCGAAATCGAAGCCTTCCGTGATGAAGAAGGTGGCGCCGAAGCCATATTTTTTCAGCAGCGGGGCGACGATGGTGGCCTGACTGGCTACGGAATCATCGAAGGTGAGCACCACGAGTTTGTCGGGCGCTTTCACCGCAGCGGCGGCCCGGGCGGCGGGCGCATCCTCCGCCGGAGCGAGCGCTGAGAGAGCGATGGACCACGCGAAAACGAACCGGGCGGGGCGCATCCAGCGGAGCGCGGAGAAGTGTTTGATCATGGACGATTTTGGGAGCGTTGGCTTTCGATTGTCAACGGCGCTCAAGGGAAACGCAGATTGGTTCCCGCGAAAAACACGAAAGGGCGCAAAAAGGGATTTTTACCCGGTTGCTCCTGCGCATTCCTCCTATTTTCGCGCGATTTCGCGTCAATCGCGGGCTCTATCTCGATGTATTCATACGATTTCTACAGTCAGGCCGCCAAATGGCGCGTAGCGCCAGCCACTATAGTAGCCGTGGGTGAAGCGCAGCTAAACCCACGGAAAGGAGAGAAATGCAAAGCGCCGCGTAGTCGGCGCGACCACTCACGCACCACCGTCTGTCGCACCGCATACGCGGTGCATGGATGCCTGCGTCGAATCCGTGGGCTGCGTCGCTTCGCTCCTTGCACACGGCTACCGTTGTCGCTGGCGCTACGCGCCAATCTTTTCCAGCAATGTGACTGTGGAAATCTTATCAGCGGTTTCCAAGGTCACTTGCCGGGTGTTGGCTGGATGGATTTGAGGGGGTGGAGGTCGAGGCGGTGGAAGGTGACGTCGCCGCCTTCGGCGGAGATTTCCAGCGGGGTTTTCTCGCCGAGTTTTTTGAAGTCGCGGGGTTTGAACATGTAGGTTTCGCCGCCGTTGGTGACGACTTCCAGCGAGGGGATGTCGAGCAAGACGTGGAGCTGCACGCGGCCGTCCTTCGGGGCGAGGGGGATTTTGGCGCTGTTGAAATCGAGGACGTTTTTCGCGGCCTCCCATTTGAGTGTCATTTGCGCTGCGGTGATGGTGACCTGCGCGGTGGTGCCGGGGTCGAATTCGAGTGCGAGTTCCATCACGTCGGAAACATCCGGCAGGCTCAGCGGTGCGCCGGGTTTGATGACGACATCCTTTTTTGCGCTGCCGCCATCGCGCAGTTGCGCAAGCTCGGGGATGAAGTCGGCGTTGAGGCGGATGCCGTCGGGCGTTGTTTTCAACGTGAGGTCCAAGGGGAAGGAGGCCATCTGGGAGAACTCTTCCTTGAAGTTGAAGTCGAACAAGTGCCCCCATCCGATTTGGACGATTCGCCCGCCGGGGGCGTTGGCGAAGACTTGCGAGGCGCTGAATGAGGTGCCGAGGTGCGTCCGGCGTTTGGCGCCGTCGGGCGTGAACGTTTTCCCGTCGAAGGTGCCGACGTAGTAGGAGGTGTCGGAGCCCCAGATCACCCAGCGTTTGTTGGCGGGGTTTCCGTCCACGGGCAGCTCGAACAAATTGGGGCACTCAAACATTCCCTCCAGCACGCTCGTTTCCTTCCAGTTTTTTAGGTCGCGCGATTCGTAGAAATAGAACCCGTCCTTTCCGCCCTTCGGTTTGTTGTAAACGATGAGCACCCATTTTTTCTCCGGCGCATACCAAAGGATCATCGGGTCGCGCGTGCCACCACCGCGCCGCTCGGCCTCGGCGGGCAGTGGTTTGAACATCATGTCGGGATTGAAGATCACGGACATGCCGCCGTCGGTGCTGGGGAATAGGCACTGCGTGAATTCGTTCGGCGCGTCGCTGCCGTTGTTCGCGGAGAAGACGAGCGCGGGCTTTCCGGGGCGGCCCAGGCCGGTGGTGTTCTCCACGTCCACGGCGGCTCCGCCCGTCCAGAATGAATACTGGCCGCGCACGGGATTGAGCAGCAGCGGCCCTTCCTCCCAATGCAGCAGGTCGCGGCTGGTCGCGTGGCCCCACGCGTTGTTCGGGCCCGCCATCAAGTTGGAGAAGCGCGTATTCGCGTAGCTCAGGTGCCACGTGCCGTCGAAATAGATCATCCCCGATGGATCGTTGAGCCATCCGCGCACCGGCGAGAAGTGAACCTGCGGGCGTCCGGGTTCGTGGTAGAGCGGATATTTGCCGGGGATGGTGTCGCTCAATTTCACCAGCTCGATGCCAGCCTCGTCCGGCCCCTTGATGCTCACGGTGATTTCCTTCCCCTGAATCAAACTCAAATCAAGAAACGTCCAGAAATCCGGGTCGGCCTTGGCAATCGGCGAATTGAAAGCGGAGAAGAACGGCTTGCCGTCCACATCCACGAAAACTTTGTCCTTTCCATTCAGCCCCTTTGCGCGGGGGAAGATGAGGTAGCGCTTGTTTGCGGTGAAACGGCGTGTGTTGTCCGCAGAAGGAGTTTCATCAGCGAAAGAAAGTGTGCCTGCTGTGATGATGAACGCGAGTGCGATGACTAGGAGCTTTTTCATGATGCGCTATTCTTTGAGCGGCGCGATCTGGACGTTCTTCAATTCCACGCCTTCCATGCGGAAGAGTATCTTTTTCACGGTGAGTTCCTCGCGATAACTCATCATCGTGCGCTGTCCGGCGATCTCGGCATCCACCAGCGCGCCTCCCATTTTCTCCGAGTTCTTCACGATGACGCGCACGGTGAATGAACCGTCCACACCGATGAGGTTTTCAATGGAGTAATTACGAACTGCATGGGGCATGTTGCCTTCGCGCAGCGATTTTTGCGGAAAGGCGAAGACGCTCAACGAGCCGGGTGCAAATTGTGCGCGCTTGTCGTTGAGTCGGATTTGTAGTTCGCCAGAAGCTCGCTCGTCCGCCTCGGGTAGAAACACAACGCCGAACCTGCCTTTTCCCGCCTCCGTTGGATGAACATCGAAGCTGAGCATGAAGGACGCACCACCGGTCGGGTAAGTCGTCGTTTCAGTCAGTGACGTTGCGAGAGTTTTTGGTGTGCCGGTTTGCGGGGTGACTTCCTTCATCCACTTTGATCCGATTCTGCCGTCGTTGAATTGAATGAGTTCACGGATGAGCAGCGGTCCTCCCCAACCGCGAATGGGAATCCAGGCCGCCATGACAAAACGTCCGCCGTTGATTTCCGTAATCGCGGGAACATTCGAGCCGTCGTAAAAATCGAGTCCCTTGGCGACGACAGATTCGTATTTTGAATCGGGCGCATCGGCGGGTTTCGACCACAGGTCTTTGAAGCCGCCGATGATGTAATCGAACTTTCCCCAGCGGAAAAAGAACGTGCAGTCGCCACCGGGCGGGAATTCGGGGCTGGTGCAGCGCCAGCCGCCGTTCACGGATTCCGATTCCCAGATGCCCTTGGAATGAAAGTTCGCGAGCAGGCGCAGCTTGCCGTTGGGGTCTGTATAGACGCTGGGATTTTCGCAGGGGTGAAAGGCGAGCCTCGACTTTTTGAATGACGAGACGCCGTCCCCGCTGATGGCGTAAGTCGAGCCAGCGGGGAAACCGGGCGTTATCTCGAATTTGAATTCTCCCGTGACTCCGTTCTTTTTCAAATACTCCCACTGCGCGGGCAGCGACGTTTTTTCCTGCGGATAAACGCGCGTCGTGTGCAGGCCGTATCCGATGCAAAATTTGTCTTTGAAAACAAACGGGGCGCCAGTGCCGATGCACTCCCATTGTTCCTCCAGTGGTGTCGCGGCTTCGTGCTCGGTCCACGTTTTGAAATCAGTCGTGGAGATGTGTTCGAAGTAATGGGCGCCCTGACCGAACTTGCTCGCGTGATGGCGGCGGTCGAAGAGGTAAAACACATGGTAGCGGCCTTGGTGAAAGAAGGCCACGACATCGCCGACCCAGTTGTTGTGTCCGTGCGGTGTCCAGTATTGGACAGGCGCAGTTTCGCCTGTCTTCGCGAGTTTCTCCTCGGGTTTGATGGCTGGGAGAAAAATCTCCGCCTTGCTCACAAACTCCGCGTCCAGCTTCCATGTGTTCTTCTCCGCCCACGTGGGATAGCCGAACGGAAAGTCGTTATCGAGCAACTGGCCGTCCACAACCATCGTCCAGCGCACACCGGAGAAATTGAGCACGATGTCGTGTTTACCTTCGGGCTGTTTGAGCAGCGCGAGCGGGATGCCGATGGTCATGCCCTGCCACTTCGGATGCTCTGCTGAATGAAGTGTGAGGTTTGCTTCGAGCACCGGCACCGAGCCGTCGGGCATTTTGAAGGCCGGATAATTCTGACGATTTCGATCCGAGGGGCTGTGCTTGCGAAGACGCACGCTAAGCACACCGGGCACATCGAGGATGGTTTTGTCGGCGTCGAACTTTTTCAAATCCGCAGTCAGCTTGATTGTGAAGCCGTCGTTCGTATTTGCGGGTGCCGCAAACTCCGCCTGTGGTGCCTGCGCGGTGAGCGTGCTGTGCGCAGCCTGCGCGGAGTTGAAGAGCCACGAGGACGTCCGCAATTCCAACACCGACGGCTTGGAGTCCTCTGCTGCTTGAACAAGAGGGCAGGTGGCGAGAATGCCGAGCGCGATGGCTTTGATGAAATGATGGTGTGTTTTCATGCGAAGTTATTTCGGCGCGGGAGGCTGGATGGATTTGAGCGGATAGACATCGAGGCGGCGGAAGGTGGCGTCGCCGCCCTCGGTTGTAATTTGCAGCGCGGATTTCTCGCCGAGCTTTTTGAAATCGCGTCCTTTGATGATGTAGTGCTCGCCACCGTTGGTGGTGACTTCGACCGAGGGAATATCGAGCAGCACGTGGAGTCGCACGCGGCCGTTTTGTGGAGCGGCAATCACTTTTGGCGCGGGCCTGCCTTTGTCGCGAGGCACGGTCACTTTATACTCCTTTACACCCTGCACTTCCACGGCCTGCGTTTCCGCGTCCCATTTCACGCTCAGCTCTGCGCCGGTGAGGGACACGCGTTTGGCGGTTCCGGGTTCAAATTCCACATCTATTTCCATCGGCTGTGTCACGTCGCCGAGACTCATGGGAGCATCCGCTTTGATGACGACATCCTTCTTGCTGCTGCCACCGTCGCGCAGTTTGGCGAGCTCGGGAATGAATTCAGCGAAGAGACGTGGACCTTCCGGCGTGCTCTTCAAACTTAGATCCATCGGGAAGGTCGCCATCTGCGTGAACTCGGTCTTGTAGTTGCAAACCCAGCCCCAGCCCATTTGGATTTTGCGTCCGTCCGGTGCGTTGTCGAAAACCTGCGAGGCGTAGTAGTCGCCATGGTGGGCAAGGAACACGCCGTCGTGGATTGGTGTGAATTTCTTCCCGTCGAAATTGCCTACGCGGTATTCGGTGGACGCGCCCCACACGACCCACATCGGTTTGCTGGCGTCGCTGTCGAGATTCATCTGCACGAAGTTCGGGCACTCATACATATCTTCCAGCACGCTCGTCTCCGTCCACGTCTTGAGGTCTTTCGATTCAAAGAAAAAGAAACTGCGTTTCGCGCCGGGTGTCTGCGCTTTGTTGTAAATGAGCAGGATCCATTTCTTATCCGGCGCATACCAGCGGATCATGTCGTCGCGACTTCCGTCGCCACGGCGATCGTCCTCTTTCGGCAGCGCCTTATACATCATGTCGGGATCAATTTTCGCCGTCATGCCCTCGTCGGTGCTGACGAAGAAACATTGTGTGAAAGGATTCGGCACATCGGACGCCTGATTGCATGCGAAGACCACCGCGGGCTTACCCGGCTTGCCGAGGCCGGTGGCGTTTTGCACATCCACCGCAGCGGAGCCGGTCCAATAGCACTGCTTGCCGCGAATGATCGTGTGCAGCATCGGTTCCTCGGTCCAGTGCAGCAGGTCGGTGCTCACTGCGTGCGACCAGTTGTTGTTCACGCCGGCCATCTGGTTCCCGAACCGCGTGTTCATGTAGTAATAGTGCCACTTGCCGTTGAGATAGAACATCCCCGAGGAATCATTCAGCCAGCCGCGCAGCGGAGTGAAATGAACCTGCGGACGTCCCGGCTCGTGGTAGAGCGGATGCTTGCCGGGAATCGTGTCGCTCATTTTCACCAGCGCAATTCCCTCCGCGTCCGGCCCCGTCGCGCTGACCGTGACCTGTTTGCCCTGATGCAATTTCAAGTCAATATACGTCCAGAAATCCGGGTCTGATTTCGCGAGCATCGCGTCATACTCGGCGAAGAAAAGTTCACCATCGAGTTTCACAAAGACCTTGTTCTTTCCTTTCAATCCATTCGGGCGGGGGAAAACCAGATAGCGTTTGTCGGCCTTGAAAGTCTGACTGTTGGCGAGGTTGCCAAAGGAATCCGGTCTGCCCTCCTCATACACGCGCACCTCCTCCAACTGCACCGCGTTTTGGATGCTGTTCTTCAGCATGTTCACGCGGACATAGCGGGCCTTCGTGGCCTCAAATGTGTGGAGTTTTCCCTGCCCGGTCGCCGGTTGATCGTTCTCGCTTTGATCCACCACCTTTTTCCACTGCTTCTCATCGGTCGAAAGCTCGACGTTGTATTGAAAGGCGCGTTCGCCCTGAACGTAGAAGAAAAGATGCACGCGATCCAAAACGTGCTCGGCTTGCAAGTCCACCTGCCACCACTGCGGCGGATCCCACGCGCCCCACATCTTGCCATTGCCGACCCAGCCGTTCGCTGCGTTCTCCGGCACTTCGGCGTCCTTGCCAGTGCCTGCGATGCCGGATGATTTCACGGGTTTGCCGGTGGTCAGATTTTCCTCGTAGTCCTTCCAATTGTATTTCTCCGCGAAAGTGTAACCGCCGACGGAACGACCATCCGCGTCGAACATCGCCGCGCGAACTCGCAGTCTGCCGAGCGTCTGCACTGGCTTGTCGTAGAGCGGGGATTTGGCGGTCGGCTCCGAGCCATCAACGGTATAATGAATTTTGCAGTTCGGCGGCAACGTGGCCGACATGGAAATCGTCGCCCTGCCAGCAGCGGGATCGCGTCCGTATTCGGATTTTTCTGACTTGCCGGCCTGCACTTCGATTTTCACCGGGCGTATAATTTTCGCGAGACGCTCGGCGAGAGTCTTCTCTCGCGCTTTGAGTTCGTCCAGACTCGCAGTCACGGTGTCCGGAGCCCATGTGCCTTCCTGCCGGATTGCTTCGTAGATGCTGGCGTTGATGTAGGTCTCCGCGCTCTGCTCCCAAGCCACGCGCGCGCCACCGAGCACGCTCGCACTGCGATTCAGCATATCGGCGTTTGCGCTGTAGATGTTCCACTTTTCATGCGGCCCACGGATTTCCCACGGCACGGTGATGATGGTGAAGCCCGCATCAATCGCCTTTTGCGCGCCGACATACCACGAATACATGATCAAATCCTTCAGCGCCGGATCCGTCGGTGGCCCTTGGTAGCCGCCCCAGAAAATCGTCTTCTTTCCATACTTCTTCACGATCGCATCCATCTTCAGCGCGTGCCGTTTCAGCAGCTCGTCCTTCCCGCCCTTGTCTTTCTCGGGCATCCCTTCCTTCTTCATGAACTCCTTCACGTGCGGGCGATCAATGAACCACTCCCACTGCACTTCGTCGCCGCCGATGTGAAAATACGGGGAGCTTTTGAACACCTCGCACATCTCCTTCACCACATCATCCAGCACCGGGTAAATGTCATCATTGACGATGTCCATCATGTGCATCCCGGGATCGCCGAGCAGCCACTTGTCGCCCACTTTCAAATCCTCCATCAGAGCCTCGCAATGTCCCGGCGTCTCCAGCTCCGGCACGAGCGTCACGCCGCGAGCATCGGCATAGGCAACGGTCTTTTTCAACTCCTCCAAGTCCCATGACTTGAACGCATCGCCATTGTTGATCGCCCCATTGTGCGAACCTGCCTGCGGATATTTCTTCAGCGGAAAATAAAACCCGCTGCCGTCGTGAAAATGCAGATGCAGATAGCGGACTTTGTAATAGCGCATCGCCTCGATGGAGTCGCGCAGGCCCATGAGCGGCATTCCCTGACGTGCGATGTCCAGCATGTAGCCGGTGTAGTCCGCGTGCGGCCAGTCCTTGATCTCCATCTTCGGCAGCGAGACGGCATCGCCCTTTAGTCGCATGGCCTGCAAGAGCGTCGCCGTTCCTTCGCAACAAGCGCGGTAGTCCCAACCCTCCACCACCGCCATGTCTCCCACATGAATCGCGTGCGCGTAATCACGCACCTTCTTCACATCGCGACCCTGCACCGTGAGGATGTCCGCATCCGCGCGCAGTTGCGGATTGAGCTTTAGCACGATGTCGCCGGGCTTCGCCTCGCCGTCCGCTGGCGTGAGTTTGAGCTTGGTGGCGAGCAGGATTTCCTCGGACAAAATTTCCGCGAGCGGCTTGAGCGACGCATCCGTCGCCACGATACGGCTGGTTTTAGAAAGCGACATCTCCCCGCCGGCCAACTGCACCGATTTCGGGGTCGGGAGCAGTTTCAACGGCGGTTCATCTGCCAGCGCGGTGAAAGCAGAGACGCAAATTACAAAGAGGAATGTGCAGAGATTTTTCATTGGAGTTTGGAGACGGATGAGGGGCGGTGAAAGCTGACGCAGAGAATTGCGGGTGATCACCATCGCAATGGTTATACTTTAGAAGGAATCTGAATTCGGTTGATGGAAAGGCGAAGAGCATTTTGGAGTGCCTTTCACGGAGTTCACGCGGGCACGGAGTTTCCGCTACATGGGCTCGCACAAAAAGGCACGAAGTTGTTGCCCAGCGATCGACGCCAAGTATCGCGGCGCGACTCTTCCGATCACAGATCCCGGATCGCATCGCTACTCCGCGCCCGCCGTGAACTCCGTGCGAGGCATCCTTCGTGCGCGGCTACGGCTACTTGGGCTTGAGTGGATCGCGATCCACGTTGCCGTTGCTGTCTATGTCGGAGACGCGGACTTGGAAGGGCTTCCCGCCGAATCGCGCCCAGTCTTTTTCGGTGATGATGACTTGCTTTGGCGCGGGTTTGCTCGGGTCAATCGGCATGCAGAAGTCTGCGCCGGGATTGCCGTAGGGCGGGTCCAGTGCGACGAAGCCGAGGCCGACTTCACTGCTGACTGTGATTTCTTTTTTGACGGGATCAAATTTGATCGTGGGTGTTTTGCCGCTGATGTATTCGCGTTCGTTCAGCGCCATGTAGCGGGAGACGGCGAGGTTGTTGGCGGTGACTTTGCAAAAGCGTGCGATGTCGCTGTCTTTGAATTCGGTAGTCTTGGAGTTGGCTTTGGATGGCGGCTCTACGACGGTGAAGAAGCGGTTAAAGTGGTCAATGCCACGGGTCATGATGCACAGGCCGTCCATGCTGTGCGGGAGGCCGAAGCTGTGGCCGATTTCGTGAAGGCACGCGCCAATCGTTGTTGATGTGTTGGCCCAGAAGACGTCGCGGCCTACGGCGTCCACATGGAATTTTCCGGTGTCAATCGGCGTGGCGTCCATGAATGCAGACTGTGCCTGCTGGAGGGTGTCGGGCCATGTGTAAATGGTGGAGCCGCCCATGAAGGCTTTGCCGTTTCCACCGACGGCGGTGTAGCCGCAGCCGCGACCGAGGACGATGAGGTATTGCGTGTGTGGACGTGCGGCCTGTTGCCCGATGGCGCGGTCCACGAGTCCGCCATTGAAGCCGGTGTCGGGGGCCTGATCGCCTTTGATGATGAATACTTTTGGACGGCCATCCGGCTCCAACTCGACGTTGAAGGTTTTGCGGCCATAGCCCTGCGCATTCATGCGGTCGGCGGTGAAGCTCTGGAGGAGAAGCATGGCGGTGCCCAGCTTCCCAACGACATCCTGCTTGTCGTTGGGAATTGGACTGAGGAATCCGGCGTCGCCCGTGTTGTTCGTGTAGTAAATCGCACGAACAGCGCGGCAGCTCGTCTGCGGGACGAAGCTTAATTTGAGCTTCGTCGTTTTTGTCCCGGCGGTGATCGTGAGATCGTTCGCTCCGGGGACGAGGTCTGCCAGCACTTTGAATTTTCCTTTATACGCGAGGCCCTTCATCTGGCGCGTTGGACGCTTGGATGAAGCGTTGATGAGCGTCACCGAGTCAACGGCGGCGTCGGGCAGTGTGCCTGCGATTAAAGGAGCGGAATACTGGATGCTTTCGCCGTTTTTGAAATTGTCCACCGTCATGGCCGGGGCGAGTTGCGCACTTGCAGGCAGGACTGCGAGGCTCAACAGGCCGGTTGCGAACAGGAAGTTGCGAACGGTGTGAAGTTTCATATGCGATACGAAAGCGAAGACCGGGCGAGTGGCGACTAGTCGAGAAGCTCGACCTGGCCGACCCACATGATGTTCGGACGATCGGGATGTCCGCCGCCGACGGGTTGATAAATGCGGATGAAGCCAATCGCGGTGTCTGGCAGCGAGTGGCAGGCGACGATTGACTGGTTGCCTTTCACGACGATGACGGTATTCCAAGGATCACCGGCTTTGTCTTTGACTTGGATGACGTAGTCGCGGGAGACCCAGAATTTTCCGCTGTCTTCGTTGTGGATGTCATACGCCCAGGTGATCTGGAAGCGGCCGCCACGCTGTGGCTTTGAAAGTTCGATCTGGATGGCATGAACGGTGTCGTCTTCGGCGGATGCCCATGAGCATTCCTGCCAGCCGAGGTCTTTGCGCTTTTTGATGCCGTCCACGACGGGAGCGAGCGCGTATTCCTCGTAGGTGGCTGTTGAGGTCACTTTGGATTTGGCGGGGATGCCGTTGATGTCTTTGGCGACGACGACTTCGGTGCTGGAATCGAGTTTCACTTCGATTTTGTCAGCGGCCTGGGCCGAGATTCCGATGATGGTGAGGCTGGCCAGAATGGCGCTGCCGATTTTTGCGAATGCAGTTTTCATTTTTTACTTGGGTTGGTGTTTTGATGTTTTTCCGTCAGCGCACTTATTGTTTGCGATGATGGAATTGTTCTTCCCGGCCCTGTTTGTCCAGTCCGTTGGAAACGAAATGCACAAACAATATGCCAGAGGAGCGGAACGAACTGCACGAATCATGTTGCGAGGGAAAGCTTAGAATGTTTGCTCACGAAGATTTTTACCGATACAGCCACTACTGATACATTTCGCTCCGTCGCTCGTGAAGCCCGTGGTGATATCGAGAATGGTTCAAACATTTGTGAGTAGGGGAGGTTGTCAGGCGATGATCGAACCCGCTGAAATTTCCCGCCGCGCACTTTTGAAGGGTCTGCTTGCGTCGTCAGTCCCGCTTTCCATGGGGATGTTTTCGCTGCGGGCCGAGCCACCTGTGCTGAAGGCCGGGCATCGTGTGGAAATCAAACCGCACATGGGCCGCACGGCGATCTTTGTGGACGGGCAGCCGATTCCGGGGATGTCTTATTACGGACACGGCAGCTTGAAAGTCTGGAAGGACATTGCCGATGCGGGGTTCCCGATTTTTTTCATCAGCGCGGGGCCGGCTTGGCTCGGACCGGACAAATACGATTTCTCTGCGTTTGAGATGAACGCGAAGCGGCTCGGCGAGCACACGAAGGACGTGTGGATGATTCCGCGCTTGAACACGATGCTCACACCTCCGTGGTGGGCGGATCAAAACCCGGACGAAGTCACCCGCTACGCGAATGATCCAGACAAGCCGCCAGCTTTTTTTGCTGATTATCGTAATCCGCGTCAGGCCTCGATGGCGTCGAAGAAATGGAATGACGATGTCGGAAAAATGCTCCGCGCATTTGTGCAAGTGGTGGAGAACAGTCCGTATGCGGATCGGGTGCTGGGCTACATGCTCAATTCCGGCGGCAGCGAGGAGTGGGTGTATTGGGGCGCGCAGTTGGGGATGGTCCCCGACTACAGCCCGCCGGCGAAGCGCTACTTCAAAGAATGGCTGACGAAAAAATATGGCGCTCAGTCGTGGATCGAAAAAGTGGAGTTGCCGCTGGAGCCTGCACGGCGTCGTGGGTCGCCCGGCATCCTGCGCGATCCGGCGAAGGATCAACTGGCGATAGATTTCGATCTTTGTCTTTCGGACATCGTGGCGGACTGCCAGCTATCATGGTGCTCCGCCGTGAAGGAAGCCACGGGCGGCAAGCGCATCGTTGGCGCATTCAGCAGCTACCTCATGTGGCAGACGGGGCTCGTCAACGCGGCTGCGGCCAACGGGCATCTCGGGTTGCGCAGACTTTTGGAAAGTCCGCACATTGATTTCGTCACGGGCATCACGAGCTACGACAATCGCGGGCCGGGCGGGCCGGGTTCATTCATGCTGCCGGTGGAGAGTGTGCAGCGCGCGGGGAAGTATTATTTTAATGAGTCCGACATCCGCACACACTTGCTTAAGGATCACTCCAACATCCGCTGGACGGCCAACGGCCTTCTGGAACTGCGTCCGCTGAAGGATCTGGCGGAGTCGGTGGACGTGCTGCGGCGCGAGTTTTGCCATCATATCATCCACGGCACGGGCTGGTGGAATTTCGACATGACCGGCGGCTGGTTCGATGCACCGGAGATTGTCACAGAGTTTGCAAAGCAGGCGAAAATCGCGCGCGACGCAGTGGCTTGGGACATGACGAGTGTGGCCGAGGTCGCGTGCTTCGTGAGCGGTGTTGGCCCTGCTTATCACCCGCTCGCCCGGATGCACGACGTGAACAATTACCCGCCGTTGCTCGATCTGCAATGTGACCGTGCAACGCGTGAATTGTATCGCAGCGGCGTGCCGATGGACTGGCTGATGACCGACGACTTGGACGCCAAGGCGATGGAGCGATACAAGACGCTTTTTTTCTACAACGCCAACTGGCTTTCCAAAAAACAGCGCGATGCAGTCGAGGCGCTCAAGTGCGATGGACGCGCGCTGATTTTTGTCGGCTATCCCGGACTGGCCACGGACAAAGGCCTCGATGTCGAAGCAGCATCACAACTCGTGGGGATGAAATTCAAACTCGATGAACATCGAGTCAGCGGAGAACTGACGCCGAAAAACTATGACGACGCCGTGTTGCGCGAAGTGAAGACCAAGATCACACTCGGCTCCGGCGCAGTCATCGGCCCGCGCCTTGTCCCGGATGATCCCGATGCCGTGGTGCTCGCCTACTGGCCCGACGGCACGCCGGGCGCGGCGGTAAAGCGTCACAAAAACTACACGGCCTATTATTTCGCCATACCGCCGAATCACCCGGATCTCTTCCGCACGATGTGCCGCGACGCGGGATGCTCCGTCTATTCGACAAACAACGACATCCTTTTCATGAATCGCTCACTGCTCGCGCTGCACATCGTGGACTGCATACAGCCGATCACGCTACCCAAGCCGCGCAAGGTGACGAATCTCTTCACGGGCAGGGTCATTGCGGAAAACGCGACCACCTTTTTGCCACAGGGAGACGGAGCAACACACTTGTATCGCCTTGAATAGCGACGAACACAGCAATGAGATTGCCTTTTCCCGAACGCCACACCATTACGCCCGCCGTTTCCGCCTAAGAACCAATTTAAAACAAAGTAACTATCACCCCGAAGACCTCACTACGATGACTCACACGATTAAAACCATTGTCCCGCATTCATTCACCGCTGCGCTTATTGCGCTGGTCGGGCTTCTAGTTCCCAACCTCAATGCGCAGGATGCACCGCTGATTGTGCCGACTCCCAAGGTGCTGAAAGTCACCGGCGGCGAGATGGCGATTACGGCGAAAACCAACATTGTAGCCACGGACAAGAGTCTTCAGCCACTGGCGGCCATCTTTGCCGATGAAATCGGATCGCTCACGGGGCTGAAGGTGAACGTCAGCACCGCAGCGCCTCAGCTCGGCGACATCGTTTTAAAAATCAACCCGGCGCTCAAGGCAGGCGAGGACATCCTCGCGACGCAAAAGCAGGGGGCAAAGCCGGTTGTCGCGCCGTCGAAAAATTTCGCCCATGCAATCACGGTCGCCAACAGCGCACTCGTCGAGGGATGGGATTACCGCGCGGTTTGCGAAGGGACGGCGACACTACTGCAAGCCATCTCGGCTAAAGGCGGAAACGTTTCGCTGCCCAAGATGACAGTCCAAGACTGGCCGCACGCAGACTACACGGGGACGATGGTGGATGTCGCTCGGCAGCGTATCCCGGTGGATACGTTGAAGGCCGTGGTCGAGGCGTGCCGCTTGTGGAAAGTGCGCTACTGCCAGTTGCACCTCACGGACGATGAAGGATTCACATTTCCGTCCACAGCATTTCCGAAGCTCGGGACAAAGAATACTTCGATGCACGAGGGCATCGTCCCGGTTGTTTATGGTCTGCAAGAATTGAAAGATCTCGTCGCATACGCGGACGCGCGCGGCGTGACGCTCGTGCCGGAACTCGCAACGCCAAATCACGCCGACGCCATGTGCCGCGCGATGCCAGAGGTTTTTGCGGGGCCGAAAATCATGAACGTCATCAATGACGGAATGTATAAGAGTCTCGACACGCTCGTGGGCGAAATGTGCGACGTTTTCAAAAGTTCGCCGTATTTTCACATCGGCGGCGAGGAGCCGTATTTTTACGAGTTGGAGGAATCAGCCGCAGGCATCGCCTACATGAATGCGAAGGGGATGAAGTCCATTTCGGATGTCATCGTGCAGCATCAGGCGCGGATGATTGATATGGTCGGCAAACGCGGGAAGATGACTCTCGCGTGGGAGAACGGCACCATCTTCGATGCATCGCAAAAGGACGACTTGGTCATCATGTCGTGGGTTCCGTATCCGATGAGCGAGGAGAATAAAAAGAAAGGGCACGCCATCATTTCCGTTCCGTGGGAACGCGGCCCGGAGTTGCAGAAATGGAATATGTTTGAGTGCAACGGCACGGTTCGCACCGTGCAGGACAGAGTGCTCGGCGGTGCCACGACGATGTGGCAGATGAGCGCGAGCGCGGTGGTGAGTGATTTCCTCGGTGGAAAACTCAACGGATCCAGCACCGAGGGTTACATCCTCAGCATCGGTGATCACATGGACGGCGCGTGGTCGCCGACGGTGAAGACCGACCCCGCTGAGTCCACCAAGAAACTCGCTGCCACCCGTGCGATACTTCAGACGCTCCTTTTCCCTGTGCGCATCACAGCCGCGCCTGTCGGCTACCGCGCGTGGCCGGTGACGGGCAACTATACCTTTAACGGAAAAACCGAAGTGAAGATCGCGCTCGCCGATGGCATTCCCGCTGGTGAAATCCACTTCACCACGGATGGCTCGGAGCCTACGGAAAAATCGCCGGTGTATTCCGCGCCGGTGAGTCTGGAGGATACAGCGGTCGTTCACGCCGCGCTCTTCCGCAATGGCAAGCAGGTCGGCGCAGTCTCGCGCGTCGGCTACAAACGACTCGATGGAGGCAAGACCGCCAAAACCAAGTAATCCCCGCACAACGAAACTCTGAACACGAAGACGACTATGAAAACTTTCACGAAAATCCAGATGATGACGCTGGCCGCAATCACCGCATTGATTTGCACGAGCCTCCCGCTTTCCGCTGCTGGGGCAGCGCACACGATCATCCCAGCGCCGAAGCAAATCACGATGGGCGCGGGCTCCATGCCTCTCACTGCACAATCCCGGATCGTCGTGCTCGACCCGAAGCTCGAAGCACACGCCTCCGCGTTGCAGGAGGAAATTTGGACGCTCACCAATCTCAAGCTGGCGAAGGTCAATGCCGGCCCGAAAGCGGGAGACATCGTCCTAAAAATCAACCCCGCCATCCAGGCCGACGAAGACATTCTCGCGCCAAAGGACATGCAACTCGTGAAGACGCGCGACATGGCGCACACGATTTCCGTCACCGACACGGCGGTCGTGGAGGGATGGGACACCCGCGCCGTATGCGAAGGAACTGCGAGCATTTTGCTGAGCATCGTCGAGCAGCAAGGAAAATATTCCATCCCACAAATGAAGGTGAAGGATTGGCCGCAAGCTGACTTCAGCGGCACGATGATTGACTGCGGGCGCCAATGGATCCCGGTGGATACTTTGAAAGTCCTCGTCGAGAACTGCCGCCTCTACAAAGTTCGCTACATCCAACTGCATGTTGGCGACGATCAGGGTTACAGCATGCCCTCGAAGGCATATCCCAAGCTCGGCAGCAAAAACGGTTCATGCTGCGAAGGCGTCCCGCCGAAAGTGTGGACGTGGGAGGAAATGGAAGAACTCGAAGCCTTCGCCTCCGCGCGCGGAGTTGGCATCGTGCCGGAACTCGAAACCCCCGGCCACCATCAGGCAATGGCGCGGGCCTATGGTCATCCATTCAACGGCCCCGGTTGCATGGACATGGCGAGCGAGCGTCTCTACCTCGGCCTCGACACCATCGTCGCCGAGATGTGCAGCATTTTCAAAAGCGCACCCTATTTCTGCATCGGCTGCGACGAGGCGAACAACGGCACCGGCGCAGGCCCGAGGGCGCAAATTTACAAGCGCCGCCACGCGATTCCCAACGACGCACAGTCCGTCCGCAACGGCTACGAAATCTACGTCGTCCACATGAAGCGCATGGCCGACATGCTCCGCAAATACGGCAAACTCACCATCGCCTACGAAAACTTCCCCAACGACGCGCGGCTCAAAAACGACATCATCCCCCTCATCTGGTATCCCAACGCCGTCGCGCACGAATACCAAAAACAGGGCTGGACCACCATCACCGTGCCTTGGAACGAAGAGCCCAACTGGAACATGTATCTGTGCAACGGCTCCGTCCTCAAACGCACCGACCGCGTCCTCGGCGCAAGCAGCATGATGTGGCAGATGAGTGCCGTTTGCATCGTCAACGGCTGGGCGCAAAACGTCTCCCACCGTTCCGAGCGCACATGGGGCCCCGACAACATCAACAACACCCCCGAATACAAAGCCATGAAGGAAAAGAGTCGCGAGCGCGCCGACCGTCTTTCCACTCCGGTGAAAATGCAGATGGACGGCGTGGATGGCGGCGCAGTCGTCCGTGCGCAAAACTTCCTCACCGGACGCATGGTCTTCGGCGGAAAACTCAAAGTCACCCTCGCTGCCGCCAATCCACAGGGCGGAAAAATCCACTACACCCTCGACGACTCCGAGCCCACGCAGGACTCGCCCGTCTACACCCAGCCCCTGATGTTCGAGAAAACCTTCATGCTCAACAGCGCCCTCTACTTCGGGAACCAGAAAATCGGCGGCACCTCACGCGCCAAGTATGACTGGATCAACATCGAAGGCTGGATCAGCGACTGGAGCCTCTCCGGCCCCTACAAAGTCGAAGGCAAAATCGGCAAAGACCTCTTCGACGTCGAATTCGCCCCCGAAAAAAATCAACCCGCCACGTGGATTCCGTTCAAAAAGCCTCAGCCACCGGACGTCGTCTGGAACGTCAACTTCGGCAGCTACCCCGGCTTCGGCGAACACATGGTCGGCTACTTCCGCTGCCAGATTTACTCCCCGAAAGCACAGCCCGCCCATCTTTTCACCACCACCAACGACGGCGAAAAAACCTTCTTCAACGGCAAACTCATCCACAGCGCCAACGCCAAACGCAACCTCAGCGAAGGCGAAAAAACCGACATCCAGCTCAACGAAGGCTGGAACCAACTCTTGATTAAACAAATCAACTGGACCGGCGGCTGGACCGCCAAAGCCCGCATCCTCTCGCCCAGCGGCAAACGGATGGACGACATCAAGTTCAAAGCCGAATAGCCTCCGCCCTCGCAGGCGCGTTCAACTGCAGGGGCTCGCTATTCCCCATAGCAACACACAAAAATATCCATGCGCCTCACCATATTCGCTGCCTTCACCGCACTGCTTGGCATTTCGCACGCAGACGATCCGGCCATCTCCGTTTTTCAAAAAGACACCCGCATCCTGTTTCAGGGCGACTCCATCACCGACGGCAACCGCGGACGCAATGAAGACCCCAACCACATCCTCGGCCACGGTTACCAGTTCATCATCGCAGCAAAATACGGCACCCTCTACGCCAGTCGCAACCTGACCTTCCTCAACCGCGGAATCAGCGGCAACAAAGTCTCCGATTTGGAAAGACGCTGGCAGCATGACACCCTCGACCTGAAACCCGGAGTCCTCAGCATCCTCATCGGCATCAACGACCACAGTGCCAACGTCCCGCCCGATCTTTACGAACAAGCCTACGACAAACTGCTCGCCACCACGGTTGCCGCTAATCCGGACATCCGCCTCGTCATCTGCGAACCCTTCACACTGCCCACAGGCGGAAAAAAGCAAGGTTACGACGCATGGCTCGCCGGTCTCCAGCAGCGCCAGCAAATCGTCGCCAGACTCGCGGTAAAATACCACGCCGCCCACGTCCGCTTTCAGTCCGCCTTCGACGCCGCATGCAAGATCGCGCCCGCCGAGCACTGGATGTGGGATGGCATCCATCCGACTTACTCCGGCCACCAACTCATGGCCGACGAATGGCTGCGCACCGTCGCCGCCTGCTGGCCCGAAAAGCGATAGCCCGCCGACGGACTTCCTTTTGCTAACAATGGCAGCGCAAAAAAGTTAGCAGTCATCCTGTTTCCGCCTCGATTTATCGCCGCTTTCTGAATGTGCTTGTCGATTATGAATCGTCCCGTTTCGCTTTTTCTCCTCCTGGCTGTTCTTGTTTTTCAAATCACCATTTCTTGTGCAGGTGCGGCGGATTGTGTGGTGAAAGAATACGAAAAGGAGTTCACGACGTATCCGTATTCGGATGCGAATCCGGTGCCGGTGATGTCGCGGTTTTATCCCTACTTCCGCTACGATGGTTTTACGAACAAGCCGGTGCAGAAGAAGTGGAAGGTGGTGGAGCTTTCCAACGAATATGTGCAGGTGCTGATCTTGCCGGAGATCGGGGGGAAGGTGTGGACGGCGATTGATAAGACGACGGGGAAGGCGTTTCTTTACGACAATCACGTGGTGAAGTTTCGCGACATCTCGATGCGCGGGCCGTGGACGAGTGGAGGCATCGAGCCGAACTACGGCATCTTCGGACACACGCCGAATTGCTTTTCGCCGGTGGATTACACGACGCGCCGAGAGGCAGACGGGAGTGTGAGTTGCATCGTGGGCACGCTGGATTTGCTGACGCGGAGCACTTGGCGTCTGGAGATTAAACTGGCACCGCAGCAGGCCTGTTTCACGACGCGTTCGCTGTGGCACAATGCGTCGGGGATGGAGCAGCCGTATTACACTTGGATGAATGTGGGGATTAAATCGGCGGGAAATTTGCAGTTTATAAATCCGGGGACGAATTTCATCGGGCATGATGGCGATGCGCATGCGTGGCCGGTGGATGAGAAGGGGCGTGAGATTGCGTGGTATGAGAAGAATAATTTCGGGAGCTACAAGTCGTATCACGTTGCAGGACGGCTTTCGGAGTTCTTCGGCGGATACTGGCACGATGAGGATTTCGGCGTGGCGCACTACGCACCCTATAGCGACAAGGCCGGGAAGAAGATTTGGATTTGGGGGCTGTCGCGGGAGGGGATGATTTGGGAGAAGTTGCTGACTGATTCGGACGGGCAATACGTGGAGATTCAGTCTGGGCGTCTATTTAATCAGGCCGCGCCGGGCAGCACGCAGTCGCCGTTCAAGCACACGGAGTTTTCGCCCTACGCTACGGACACTTGGACGGAGCACTGGATGCCGGTGAAAGGGACGAAGGGTTTCGTGAGCGCGAGTCCGTGGGGCGCGATGAATGTGGTGCGCGACGGGGAGAAACTCATGGTGAGTATTTCACCGGCGCAGGTGCTGAATGATAAGATCGAGATTTTCGATGGCGACCATCTGCTGGCGACGAGGGAAGTGCATCTCAAACCGCTGAAGACGGTGGAGGAGAGCTTTTCACTCGCGACGCCAGCGAAGGCGCTGCGCGTGTGCGTGGGCGGCGACAAACTGCGCTACGTCGCGGGCGACGATGATGTGCTTTCGCGCCCGACGAGTGCGCCTGTGAATTTCGACTGGGGCTCGCTCTACGGTCTCTATCTCAAAGGCAAGGAGTTCACGCGGCAGCGGGAGTATGGCCAGGCGGAGGAGCAGTTCCGGTCGTGCCTGAAATTGGATGCGAATTACGTCCCAGCGCTCGTGGAAATGGCGTTTCTCGCAAATCGTCGTGGTGACTTTTCCGGCGCGCTTGCTTTCTCAAAGCACGCGCTGAGCATTGATACCTACGAGCCGGCGGCGAATTACCAGTTCGGGCGCGCTAGTGCGGTGCTCGGTCGCGCTTCGGATGCGAAGGAATCTTTTAGCATCGCCGCACTCGCACCTGGATGGCGCAGCGCAGCGAACACGGAACTCGCAAAACAATTTCTCCGCGAGAAGCGGTATGACCGCGCCATCGCCGCCGCCAGGGAAGGTGTCATCGCCAACGCGCGCAATCTCGATGCGCTGCAAGTCATCGCCTGCACATTACGCATCAAAGGAGACATGGCGGGCGCGGAATCCACGCTGCGGACCTTGCTGGAGATCGATCCTCTGAATCACTTCGCGCACTACGAAAAAACAGCGGGCAACAAAGGAAGCGCGAAAAATTTCACGTCGCAGATTCGCAACGAACTGCCCCGCGAAACTTTTCTCGAACTCGCGATTTGGTATCACAGCGTCGGTCTCGACGGCGATGCGGGCAAGGTGCTCGAACTCGCTCCGCCCAATGCTGAGGCGCTGTATTGGATTGCATATTTGCTTGGCGATAAGAGTGCGCTCGCTGCCGCCAAAGACATCTCACCCGAGTCAGTTTTTCCTTTTCGTGTGGAATCCATCGCTGTCTTCGAGTGGGCGGCGAAGCAGAGTGATGCGTGGCAGCCGAACTATTTCCTCGCGCTCATTCATTGGCATCTCGGTGATCTCGCGAAAGCGCGCGAACTCCTTTCCGTCTGCGGAGACAAGCCTGCATTCGCACCGTTCTACGCCACGCGTGCGCAGGTGATTGAGGAAAACGCCGCGAAGGATCTCCAGCGCGCCTCACAACTCGATCCAAAGCAATGGCGATACGGAGCGATGCTCGCCCGACACTACCTCAAACACGATGACGCTGCCGCCGCACTGGCCGTTGCCACGGATTATGCAACGCGCTTTCCGACGAACGACACGCTGACGTTGCTGCGCGCCAAGTCGCTGCTCCTCACCGGCAAATACAAAGAGACCGATGCGATGCTGACGAAACTCGAAGTGCTGCCCTCCGAAGGCACCACGGAAGCACGCGCCCTCCTTCGCGAAGCGCGGCTGCTTTCCGCCATCGCGTTACTCAAAGATGGAGCCTCCGCCGAAGCGCTGAAACTCACCGACGCAGCCCGCGAGTGGCCGGAAAATCTGGGCGCAGGAAAACCTTTCGCGAGCGAACTGGATGAACGCCTCGAAGACTGGGTCGCCAGCCAGTGCCACCTCGCGCTCAAGTCGCCCGACGCCGCAGGCAAGGCGCTGGAGAAAATTGCCGCCGTCCCCGCGCGCCCGAAAGGGCAGGAAATCGGCGACCTCGTGCGCGCCCTCGCCCTCAAGCAATCTGGATGCGCTGAAGAAGCAGAAAAGGCCCTCAAAGACTGGCAGGCTCAATCTCCCGGCAGCGATCTCGCCAAATGGGGTGCCGAACTATTCGCCGGTCGCCCTGCTGCGCTGACTCCTGCGCTGAAAGCCGCAGAGTGTCGCATCCTGGCCGCGCTCGCACTCTGAGGATTTGCGCCGTTCGCGAGCGGGTGTCAGCTTAGTGCTTTTCCTTCGCTGCTGCACGTGCTTCGGAGTCCGTGCTATCAGTCCAAAGCTGGCGGGTGACCTTGAGCAGGATGAAGCCGCTCACCGCGAACACGCCGGTGAGAATCCAGGCCATTTTGAGGCGCGATGGATCACCGACCGAGTAGAGGAAATTTCCGATGGCAAAGAGCGAGGACCAGATTAACGCGCAGCCGGAGATCCAGCCAATAAAGGCTGCGCCGATGCGATTTTCCTGCGCCACTTCTGCATCGGATACGCCAGCCTCGGCGCGGATGGCTTTCCAGCCGGGACCCGCAGCTTTGACCTTGCGGTAAAAGGTGATGAGTTTCGCGCGATCGGTCTGCGGCCCTACGAAAGCGGTGATCAGCCAAGCCAGCGTCGTAATGCCGACCTGCACGATGGTCACCATTGCGAAATCGGCATTGGGCATGAGTTTTGGCACAGCGAGCGAGGTGACGAGCGACATCACCATCGCCACGATTTCGCACCAGGCTGAAACCCGCCACCAGAACCAGCGTGCGATATAGATCATTCCCGTGCCTGCCCCGATGGAGAGCAGGACTTGAAACGCCTGCTGCGCGGAGGTCATGTAGAGGCTCAGCACAGCGGCAACGATGTAGAGCAGCACGGTCGAGAGACGGCCCGTGTTCACGTAGTGCGACTCGGGTGCCTTGGTGTTGATGAAGCGGCGATAGAAGTCGTGGACGAGGTAGGACGAGCCCCAATTGAGATGGGTGAGGATGGTCGAGGAGTTGGCCGCGATCAGTCCGCCGATCATCAGTCCGACAAAGCCGACAGGGAGAAATTTGAGCATCGCCGGGAAGGCGGAGTCGTGCCCGATGAGACTGGTTTCGGCATTGGGAAAGGCTGTTTTGATCGAGGCCAGATCGGGATAGACGACGAGCGAGCAAAGCCCCGTGATGATCCATGGCCATGGGCGCAGGACGTAGTGCGCGACGTTGAAAAAGAGCGTGCCGCCAAGCGAGTCCTTCTCGGATTTGGAGGCCAGCATGCGCTGCGCGATGTAGGAGCCGCCGCCGGGTTCGGCGCCGGGATACCAGTTGGCCCACCAACTGATCGCGATGGGCAGGATGAAGATCATCAACGCCAGCTCCGACATCGAGAAATTGGGCAACAAATCGAGGAAGGGCTGACCAGTGCCATTTACTGCGGACATGATGGGCTCAGCACCCTTTGGGGTCACCACCTGCTGCATGGAGAGTTTTTCTACCAGTGCCTTGAGCCCCAGCCATGCGCTGTCATCGCCCGCGAGACGGCGGCCGACTTCCTTGAGGGAAAAATACGCCGCTGCGAAAACCGCAGTCATTTTGATGAAGAACTGCACCATATCGATGACCATCACGCCCCACAGTCCTGAGTGTGCGGCGAAGACGACATTCAGAACACCGCAGATGAGGATGGTCTGCCACGGCGGCATTTCGAAGAGGATGTTGGCAATTTTGCACGCAGCCAGAGTCACCATACCCATGATGAAGCAATTGAAAAACAGGCCGAGATAGAGCGCTCGGAATCCGCGCACGACCGAGGCGGCCTTGCCCGAGTAGCGGTGCTCGTAAAACTCCAGATCCGTCATCACGCCGGAACGTCTCCACAGTCGTGCAAAGAAGAACACCGTAGCCACGCCTGTGAGCACGAACGCCCACCACTGCCAGTTGCCGGCCACGCCATATTTGCGCACTTGTTCGGTGACCCAGTTGGGTGTGTCGGACGAGAACGTGGTCGCGACCATCGAGAGCCCGGCGAGCCACCACGGCACGGCGCGTCCCGAGGCAAAGAATTCAGCGGTATTTTTTCCCGAGCGCTTGCCGTAGAAGAGCGCGGGGATGAAACAAATCAGAATTGAGGCAACAACGATGACCCAGTCGATGATGGTGATTTTCATTGGCGAATACTTGGTTGAATAAAGAAGCGAAAATTTGGGAGTCGCACGCCCGGCAGGTGAGTGTGCTTTTGGGAATAAAACGCGACCTTATCGGGCAAGACAAAATAATTACCAGCCCATAGCCAAAAAATCGTGCACACGATGGGTTCTTGCCGGCGTGAAGGTATCGCTACATCTTCACAGAAACGGCTCATTCATCGAATCCGCGCCACTTTTCTTTCAAAATCTAATCTATACTCATGAAAAGCCGAAAAACTGCCGAGCAAACCTCAGTGAAATCGCGTGTGTCGCGCGTGCTGGTGCTGGTGGACGAGTCCAACGTGATCAGTTCCGCGTGGGCAGCCAAACGCAGCATGGAGTGGGTGAAACTGCGCGATTTCTTTAACAACGAAGAGAAGGGGAGGGAAGTGATCGAGATGGTCGTTTACGTGGGCCTGCCTCCTGCGATGCCCGTCTGGCAAACCGAACGCGAGAAGAAGAACAAGTTCGTCCACTGGCTGCGGAGCAACGGATTTCTCGTGGTGACGAAGGACGGTTCGCCCGGTGAGGAAGGGCACTACAAATCGAATGTGGACGTGATGATGGCGATTGATGCCATGGAGCTTTCCTTTGCGATGAAGCCCGACGTGGTGATTCTCGTGACCGGCGACGCTGATTTTGCCTACCTCGCGCTGCAACTCAGGCGCAGTGGCATCCGCGTGGAGGTGGCATCCGTGTCCGCAAATCTCGGCAGCGGCCTGAAGTCTTCCGCAAACGAAGTCATCGATCTCGCGCCGCTGCTGGAGACGTTCGAGCCGATGAGCGGACGCGAGAAATAAGCCGTCTGCGCCGGGTTTTCCGGCAATCGCGGTTCGCTGGATTTGATTCCGAATTGCATCCGGCGCGTGTTCACGCCGTGAGTGATCATTGCCTGAGCCTTCGCGCAGCGCTGCCTCTTGCGCGTTGATGCCGTTCCGGTTTCGTTCAGCGGCAAAACGATCAAGAGCTTCACCCTGCTGACCCCGACCGTGGGGAACACCGGTGTGACGCGCAGCTTCAACGACGCCGGGCAAGTCGTCTGGCTCGCCACCTTCACCGACAAATCCCAAGCCATCATCACCACCGAGGTGCCGTAGGCGCGGGCTCCGTAAAACTACTGCGCGCTTTTGAGCACGACGGTGTGTCGGCCTTCGATGCTGGTTTGCGGGGCGTCCTTGGCTCCGCGATCTTTGTAAGTAGCGGTGAGGACGTAGATGCTGTTGGCGGAATCGCCTTCGGGTTTTTCGCGGGTGCGGAAGGCTCCTTCGTAGCCGATGACGAAACTGCGATTCGGGTCCGTGTTGTTTTTTAAAATCCACTCCACCAACTGCCGGGCCTCCTCGATTTTCAAATCGGGATGCGGTGGCATGGCGACGGGGCCCCACACACCGGCGGTGCCTGCGAGGATTTTCTTCGCGAGGGCGTCCACGGTTTCCGGCGTGGGCGTGTAGCGCTTGGCGATGAGGTCGAAGGAGGGGCCTATGAGTTTGGTCGTGGCGGTGTGGCAGGTGAAGCAGTTCGACGCGCCCATCCTTCGCAGCGGCTCGTTGTCGGCCTTCGCAAGTTCGCCGAGGTATTTTTCCTTTTGCGAAGCATCCGGTAGATACGCGATGTGGAGGAACACTTTGTTCGCGGGGATTTCCTCGAATTCAGTTTTGCCATCTTCCGCATCCGAGACGCTGATCGAAAATGGAACGACGGCGTTCCAACGAAACACGCTCTTGTCCGCAGGTGCGGTGATGATGACTTCGGGCTCGCTGTTTTTGGAATCCGCAGGCGGCGCGGCGTGGCAGTGGAATGCGAGGGCCGCCAATCCGATGGTGAAAAGAAATGCGAAGCGCATATTTGCGGGCGGCTGACTAAATAATGAGGAGGTTTTTTGTCCGCAGATTACGCAGATTATCGCAGATGTTGCAGGGCAGCTTCGTTTCAAAATCTGCATTCATCTGCGCAATCTGCGGAACTATCTGTGTTTCCCCTGTCATGCAGGCTCAGGCTTTGTCTATTTCGTTGGCGACGCGGTTCGCGGAGCGCGTGGCGGCCTCGGTGCCCCAGTTGAGGTTGTCGGCATAAGCTCCAGCAAAATGGATGCGGCCATGCGGCTTCATCAGCAGCGGCCAGAATTTGGAAAGCTCGCCCTTCGGAAATGCCATGCGCTCGCACGTCGGCGAGAATTTCTCCTTCGTCCAGTCTTTGCTGATCGCCAGCTCGATGGTGTCCTTTTTCCCCGGATACATCTCGCGAAATGCCGCCAGTGCGCGCTGCGGGGAAATCCCTCCCGGCCCCGTGCCGAGCACGATCACGCGGTGCGTGTCCACCTCGTCGGCGCACTGCCATGTCGCCCACAGGTCGGGATGATCCAGTTCCATGTTGATGCTCACGCCGTCATCGAGCCAGAACTTGGACGACGCCTGAAAGACGAAGCGTTGATAGGAATCGTAGGCGACGTTTTCGATGATGAACTGTCTCTCCTGCGGCAGTTCCGGCTGCACGGGGATGTTCTTAAAAGCGGGCAGCGGGATGCAGTTCACGAAGTAATCGGCGGACATCTCCTTCTGCTCGTTGTTCTGCTTGTAGGTGATGGTCACGCCCGTGTCGCCGTGCTGGATGGAAACAATCGGGCAGTTCAACTGCACGCGCTTGCCGAGTCGTTTTGCGAAGGCATTCGGCAGCATTTGATTGCCGCCTTTCAGCCGGAACAACTCGGGCGGTGAAAGCGGCACACCGCGCAATTTCAGGATCGCCGCCATCCACAATTCATACAGCGCCGAAGCGCCGCCGCCGTGCATGTGACCGAGCGCTGCCTTCGATGCGCCGTCCTTTTTGAAAATATCCCGCATCGGAATCGTGTCCCAGTCATCGTAGCCCACGCCGAACGGCTGATACTCGTCCGTGAATTTATCGAGGTAGGGCGCGAAGTAGAGCGACGGCAAATCCCACCACGGATTCTGCGAGAGAAACTTTACCTCGCGCTCGTTGAATCCCAACTGCCGCAGCACCGCCGGGTCCTTCAGCATTTCCTCCGAGTAAAATTTCCCATCAATCCTGCGCACCAGATTTTTTCGTCGCGGATACGGCAGCGCCGTGAGTTCAAATTCCTTGATGTAACCCCAATACCGTTCGTAGCCCGGCTTCGTGATGTGCTCCTGCCCGTAGTCGCCGTAAAGACCGTCCGAAAGCCCGTCGTGCGCCGTGAAAACATGACCACCATGCCGGCCCGAAGCCTCCAGCACCACGACCTCGTGCCCCTTTTTCATCAGCTCGTAAGCGCAGCACATCCCCGCGATCCCCGCACCACCCACGATGATCTTTTTCGCCTTCCCCAGATTCTTCGCCGGCGTTTTCTCCGTCGTCGTTTCCGCAGCCGTCAAAGACTCCGGCCCGAGCACCGATGCGCCCACACACGCCATGACTGTGCTTTTGATGAAATCCCGTTTTTTAAGATGAGGCATGAAGGTTAAAGAACGCCGCCTGTATGAGGGAAGCGCGGGTGCGAACGCAACTTCAACGTGAGGCACGGCTGTATATCCACTTACATCGGTCATCTATGAAGTTGTTCTCTGGCCCTCCACTGTTTGCAGCAGTTACTCACCAAAACACACACCGCCCGCATTTGGCGCGACGGTTTCCGTCGTAACACAGAAGCCGCCATATCTTCACACGCTTGCAATCAGGCTGTAACGAAGGGGGCTCATTAATGCGGTGGTGTTACAAACGTTTTCCATCGTCATTTGCTGCTTGCTGATGCAGGCGGCCATTTTGCCCGCAGGGCTTCTGCTGCATTTCGCATGAGCGCTTTGATTCAGCAGATTTTGGTGGCGGACGATGAGGAGGATGTCGTGAAGCTGGTTTCGCAGAATCTGACGGCGGCGGGTTATCAAGTGACGCACGCCAGCGATGGGCGGGAGGCGCTGGAAAAGGCGCGCAAGAATGAGCCGGCGTTGATGGTGCTGGATTTGATGATGCCGCACATGAGTGGCACCGATGTCTTGCGTGCGCTGAAAAGTGAACCGCGCACTGCGCATATCCCGATTATCATGCTTACGGCGCGGAAGGATGAAGTGGATCGCATTGTGAGCCTCGAACTTGGAGCGGACGATTACGTGACGAAGCCTTTCAGTCCGCGCGAGCTGACGCTGCGTGTGAAATCCATCCTGTCCCGTCGCACGGGACCTGCGCCGGTCGTCCGCTATTCAAGTGTGGGCGATATCATTCTCGACCTCGATGGGCATGAGGTGAAGGTGAAGGGGAAGCGCGTGGATTTGACGGCTGCTGAATTCAAGTTGCTCGCCGCGCTGTTTCGTCAGCCGGGGCGCGTTTTCTCTCGGGATGAATTGGTAGGGATTGTGTGGGGGGCGGAGACAGAGATCGAGATTCGCACTGTGGACACGCATTTGCGCCGCCTGCGCGATAAACTCGGCTCTGCTGCGGAGCATATTCAGACGGTGCGTGGGTTCGGCTACCGTTTGGATGCGTAGAGCGCTCACTTTCACTGGATCGTTTCCGCTCTGCCATACGACTGTCACGAAAGCGCTTTTAAGTTGTCGCACTATGTTCCTGAGCGCTCGCTTTCAAATCTCTACGCCTGCAAACCGCAGGGGGATGCGCGTGGCTCTGTGGTCGGCTCTTTCAGCGCTGCTCTGCACTACGCAGCTTAGTGCAGAAGAGCAGGAGAAGACGATGTTCATCCGCGAGTTTCGGGTTCTCGGGGCGAAGCATATCCCTCGTATTGAGATTGAAGAGGCGGTCTATCCATTTCTAGGGCCGGGCCGGACGGTGGCTGACATTCAGAACGCGGCTAATGCGCTTCAAAAGGTGTATGATGGAAAAGGTTTCAGCGGAACGCGTGTCCAGATGGTGGCGGAGCAGAGCGGTAATGGTGGAGTCGTGCTGCTGGAGGTCATCGATGGAAAAGTGGCGAGCCTTCGCGTGAAGGGCGCACGATATTTCCTGCCGAGTGAAATCAAGGCCAAGGCGCTCTCTTTAGCGGAGGGAAAAGTGATCAATTTCAACGACGTGCAGCGGGATATCGCGGCATTGAATAAGCACCCCGACCGCAGTGTGCAGCCGAAGCTTGTAGCACGCGAAGACGAACCCGGGCTTTACGATGTGGAGTTGCTCGTGAAGGACAAATCCCCATTTCATGGCAACGTCGAACTAAACAACCGCGCGAGCGCCAACACGACCGACCTCCGTCTCAGTGGATCATTCAGTTACGCAAACCTCTGGCAGGTCGGCCACACGATTGGTGCGAGCTACCAGATGTCGCCGCAGGACACGAGCGAGGTGAAGGTGTTCTCCGCATATTACCTCTGGCGTTTCCGCGACATTGATTCGTTCAGCCTCATGCTCACGGGCACGAAGCAGGACAGTAATGTTTCGACGCTTGGCAGTGTGGCATCTGCTGGGCGCGGGGAAATTTTCGGTCTTCGCGGGATGTTCACTTTGCCGTCGCAGGATGGCTTTTACCAATCGTTCAGCCTCGGTCTGGATTGGAAGCGCTTTGATCAGGCAGTCACCATCGGCCTCACGACGGATAAAACGCCCATCACTTACTACCCGGTCAGCGCCACATGGGATGGAACATGGCTGCACAGTCGCGACGTGGCGGACGCGGCAAATCCCGGAAAAACGAAACGCGTGGATACAGGCGCAACGACCGCCAGCGCCGGAGTCACGCTCGGCATCCGAGGCACGGGCAGCGAAGCGTCGGAGCTGGATCGCAATCGCTTCGGAGCGGATGGGAATTTCATCTATTTCCGTGGCGACATTTCGCACACGCAGGAGCTTGGGCGCGGCTGGGAAATGTTCTTGAAATTGCAGGGGCAGGCCTCGGATCAGCCGCTGGTGAACAGCGAGCAATTTGGCGGCGGCGGCATGGGCACGGCTCGCGGCTACAAGGAAGCAGAGGCGCTCGGCGACAATGCAATTTTCGGCACATTTGAACTCCGCACTCCGTCGCTTTTGAAAACAAAGCGTATGGTGAAGAAGAAGAACCTCCAAGGGGTGGAGGAGGAGGTCGAAGAAAGCACGGGCAACGAATGGCGATTCTACGCCTTTGCAGACGCCGGGACGCTCACGCTGCACGACACTTTGCCGGAGCAGGATTCCTCCTACCGCTTAGCGAGCTTCGGCATCGGCAGCGAAGTGGAGTTCTTCGATCACTTCCACGGCATCGTCGAACTGGCCCTGCCGCTCACCACGATAGGCACCACGCAAGCGCACGACACGCGCGTCAATTTCCGCCTGTGGGCGGACTTTTAAACCACATCACTTTTTTTACGAACGACTCACATGGAAATCGCACGCACAACGAAAACAAACTGGATGAAACTGATGGCCGTCGCTGTCGCCGGGCTTTTGCTCAGTGCAGCCGCCCATGCCGGTGACTGGTGGGATGGCGCGTGGACGATGCGCAAGAAAGTCACCGTGGACACCACGGCGGCTGGCGGAAATGTCGCCGAGCCCATCGGTGCGAGCACGGTGCTCGTGCGACTTTTCGGCGATGGCTATCCGCTGGCAAAGGAAGATTTGAGCGACCTCCGTTTTGTTGCCGAGGACGGCAAGACGCTGCTCACGCATCACGTCGAAAAAATTGATGCGTTGATGGGCGAAGCCTACGTGTGGGTGAAGCTGCCCGACGTAAAACCAAACGCAAAAACGACGTTCTGGATGTATTTTGGCTCGAACGATGCGAAGGCGGCGAAGGCTGATGATGCAAAGGGCAGCTTCGACGCGGACACCGTGCTCGTATTCCATTTCAATGAGAGCGGACAGAACGCCGGTGACTCCACGAAGAGCAACAACACCACAGAATCCGCAGGCGGAAAACTCGACGGTGCGCAAATCGGCAGCGGCGTCGCTTTCAACGGGAAAATCAACGTGCCGATTGCCGCATCCGGCTCGCTGGTGTGGACGGGTAATTCGCCAACGACGATCACCGTGTGGGCGAAGGCAACGCAGCCAAATGGCGTCATCCTCAGTCGCCGCGACGACAAAAACTCATTCGTAGTCGGCGTGGATAAAGGCGCGCCCTATGTCGAAATTTCCGGCCAGCGCGCCGCTGCACCGCAGCCCTTGCAGCCAGGTTCCTGGGCACACATCGCAGTGATGAGCGATGGCACAAAGACCACGCTTTTCGTAAATGGCGAAGTCGCCAACGCTGTCGGGGCGGGCCTTCCCGCCATCAACGGCAATTTCATCCTCGGCGGCGATAAAACTTCTGGAGCAACACCATTCACTGGTGAACTGGACGAACTGCAAATCCACAAAGTCGCACGCCCCGCTGGCTGGATCGGACTCGCAGCAGCTTCGCAAGGCGGCGAGAAAGGCCCGAAGACCATCTTGCTTGGCGCCGATGAGAAGCCAACCAATTGGCTGAGCTGGCTGACGACCGGCACGTTCGCCGTCATCATCGCCAACCTCACTTTTGACGGTTGGGCGGTCATCATCATCCTCGCGATCATGGCGGTGATGAGCTGGTATGTGATGGTCAGCAAAACGCGTTATTTGAACGGAATTGCGAAGGGAAATGAGATTTTCATGCGGGAGTGGCGCCATGTTGCATCCGACCTCACCGTTCTCGATAGCGATGACGTTGAGACTTCCAAATCGCTCGGCGGGCGCGTGACCAAAGAGAACGCAAAAAGCCTGCGCCGTTCGTCGGTGTATCGCATCTACCACATCGGCGTGGAAGAAATCCGCCACCGTATGGCCGTGGATCGCGAAGTGGGAGTGCGTCGCGGTCTCGCAGGCCGCAGCATTCAGGCAATCCGCGCTGCGCTCGACGGCGGGCTCGTTCGCGAGACGCAGAAAATCAACAAGCTGATCGTGCTGCTCACCATCTGCATTTCCGGCGGCCCGTTCCTCGGTCTGCTCGGAACAGTCGTCGGTGTGATGATTACCTTCGCCGCCGTGGCCGCCGCCGGCGAAGTGAACGTGAACGCCATCGCGCCCGGTATCGCTGCTGCGTTGCTCGCGACCGTCGCCGGTCTCGCCGTCGCTATTCCTTCGCTATTTGGCTACAACTACATTCTCTCGCGCGTGAAGGACGCGAAGGACGACATGCACATCTTCATTGATGAGTTCGTCACGAAGATGGCCGAATTTTACAAGGACAAGGGCGAGTAAACAGAAAGGAACACCACGCCATGCAAGTTCAAGACGACAAGCCTTACGACGACATCAACATCACTCCGATGTTGGATCTCGCCTACGTGCTGCTCGTCATCTTCATTCTCATGTGCACAGCGGCGGTGCAGGGTTTGAAAGCTGATTTGCCTGCGGGCAGCGAGGCCACCAAGAGTCTTGCTGAGAAAAAGGCGAAGGGGATCACCATCAATGGTGCAGGGCAAGTTTTCCTCGATACAACGCCCGTCACCCTCGGCGAGCTCGAATCACGGCTCGCGCAAATCAAGGCGGAGTATCCCAACGTGCCCATCATTCTTAAAGGCGACCGCGTAGCGCAGTATCAGGCGATCATGGACGTGCTCAACGTCATCGGCCAGGTCGGCATCACGCAGGTCGGAATCGCAACCAAAGCCTCGAAATAACCACGACGATGCAAGTTCAAGACGACAAACCTTACGACGACATCAACATCACACCGATGCTCGATCTCGCCTACGTGCTGCTGGTCATTTTCATCCTGATGACCACGGCGACGATTCAGGGAATCAAAGCCGGCATCCCTCGTGGCAGCAATGCGCCGCAGAAAAAAACGGATGAGAAGAGCAAACTCAAAGTCATCAGCGTGGATGACGCGGGGGCGATGTATTTTGACAAGGAGCCGGTCACACTCGCTTCGCTGGAAATGCGACTCACGCAGGCGAAGGCTGAGAATCCGGACGTGCCCGTAATCATCAAAGGCAGCAGCGCTACGCAGTATGAAAAAGTCACGGACGCACTAGGCGTCGTTGTGAAACTCGGAATCAAACAAGTCGGCCTCGCGACATCAGGAGCCCGCCGCTGACACATCTATTCCCATGAACTCAACCCACGATAACGAAGGCAATATCGCGACACTCGAAAAGCCCGTTGCGCAACATGCGCCGAAGGCGGTGCCTGCTCCGGACGCCCATGACGACTGGGGTGATGAGGATGAGAAAGCGACCGGCTTTCGGAAATGGCTCGCTCCGCTCATCGTCAGCGGACTCACGATCACAGGGATCATTTTTGCAGTGAAAGTCTTCTCCAAGGCCGAGACGGGCGGTGGCAAAAAGGAGAACGTCACGATGGTTTCGGTTCTTCCGCCTCCGCCGCCACCACCACCACCGCCACCACCACCACCCACACAAATGAAGGAGGAGATGGTGAAGGAGGAGCAGGAGAAAGAAGATGAGGCTCCACCAGAGCCTGCTGTTGCGACGGCTGTGAAAGGACCGGCTAGCGGTGGCATTCAGATCGCTGCTGGAAATCGAAACACTTTTTTCAAGCGTCCAGTCACGAACAATAAATCGAAGTTCGGTGGCTACGCTGCACAGGTGCAGGCGCGGATCACAGACGCACTGCGCAACAACCCACGCACACGCATGGCGAGCATGAAGATCGAAGTGCGAATTTGGGCTGATTCCACGGGACGAGTGACACGCGCTACGCTCGGTTCCTCGACTGGCGACAGCGCGCTCGACGCTGCAATTCGCGACGAAGTTCTCAACGGGTTGCAACTCAGCCAGCCGCCACCGAGCGATATGCCGATGCCCATCGTAATGCGTCTCAGCGCACGCCGTCCGAACTAATCTCACAATTTTACCGAACTCGAATGTCTCAATCAAAACACTCACTTCGTCCGCATCTCATCGTCGCACTGGCGTCATCCATTTGCGCGACTGCAAACGCAGGCAAACCCGTCGAGCCAGCACTCCCTGTCGGAGCAACTTACGCGCAGAATGATCCGGCTCCGAAAACTGGCGAGCCAGCCGCAGTTTCCACCGATGCGCCAGTTGGGAAGACGTCAGCGCCGGAAGCAAAGCCTGCCGACGGCGCGGCACCAGCCGATGCCGCTGCAAAACCAACGGAGCAACAATCTGTGCCGCCACCCGCCGCAGCTCCGCAGCCTGATCTGATCGGAAATCAAGCCAACGGCCCTTCGCAAACCTTTGCCGTAAATTTGCTCAAGCTTATGGTGAAAAAGGGTCACATCACCAAGGAGGAAGCCGACGAATTGATTCGCGAAGCGGAACAGGACACCGCCATCGCACGCACTCAGGCACAGTCCGATGCGCTCACCGCAGCGCAGGCTGTCGTGGAGCAGGCAAAGATGGACAAGGTTTTGCCAGCCGACCCATCGCCGGAGGATGCGCTGCGCATTCCATTTATCCCCGACATGGTGAAAAAACAAATCCGCGACGACTTGCGACAGGAAGTCATGGCGGCTGCGAAATCCGAGCACTGGAACGCTCCGTATCAATTGCCGGACTGGGTTTCCAAATTCCGCGTCAAGGGCGACATCCGTCTCCGCTACGAGGGAAGTTATTTCCCGGTTGGTAACGACAACACGGGTGCATTCCCGAATTTCCAGGCGATCAATACCGGCGCTCCTTTCGACGTGAGCGGCACCGTTTTTTCGCCCCAGCTCAACGTGGATCAAGATCGCCAGCGTTACCGCATCCGCTTGAGGCTCGGCGCGGAAGTGGACATGGGCGACGGCTTCACCGCAGGCGTGCGCATTGGCACCGGCCAGGACAGCTCGCCAGTTTCGCCAAACCAATCGCTCGGCGCATCGGGTGGAAATTTCAGTAAATACGCCATCTGGCTGGATCGCGCCTTCCTCAAATACGAAGCGGGAGCCGATCCCGACCGCCGTATCGCAATCACTGGAGGCCGGGGTGACAATCCGTTTTTCGCCACGGACGTCATATACGACGACGATCTCGGTTTCGATGGACTGGCAATCCAAGGCCGCTATCGCATCGCGAAGGGCGTCACTCCGTTTGCAACGCTCGGTGTGTTCCCGATTTTCAATACAGACTTCAATTTCTCATCCAACCAGCCCGCGAAATTCGACAGCACCGACAAGTATCTTTACGGCGCACAGCTCGGCACTGATTGGAAGCTGACAAAGCATCTTACGCTCAAAACAGCGGCTGCGTATTATCAATTCGACGGCGCAGAAGGCGAGCAGTCCACGCCCTACACACCGCTCACGAGTAGCGATGCCGGCGACACCGACAACACGCGTCCGTCCTTCGCCCAGAAAGGAAACACCTACATGCCGCTACGCCGCATCATCCCGAATGCGAGCAATAACTTCGGCACATCGAACCAGTTTCAATACTTCGGTCTTGCGACGAAATTCCAACCGCTCGCGTTCACGGCACGTCTCGATTACAATGGCTTTGAGCCATGCCAGATTTCGCTCACCGGAGAATACATTAAAAACCTTGGCTTTGATCGGGATCGCCTCAACGCGCTCGGCATCAACAATCGCGCGCCGATTAGCGCGAAAGGCACTCCTGGCAGCTACGCAGGCGGTGACACGGCATGGATGCTCGGTCTTCGCGCAGGCGCTGCGGCGCTTCAAAAGCGCGGTGACTGGCAGGCAGGCGTTTATTACAAATACATCGAGTCCGATGCCGTGGTGGATGGCTTCAACGACTCCGATTTCGGCGGCGGCGGAACCAATCTCAAGGGCTACGGACTTTGGGGAACCTGGGCAGTTTCACCGCGCACCGCGTTCGGTGTGCGCTGGGTGACAGCGACGGAAATCGCAGGCCCGCCATTCAGCAACGACACGCTTTACGTGGACTTCACCGGGAAATTCTAAACATGAAAATCATCACCATTTTGACCAGCGTCCTCTTCTTCGGCGCTACTGGCATTTACGCACAGCAAAGCCCGTCTCCCAACGAGGCGCGGATGCGCGAGCAGCTCAAGTCCCTCACGCTCCGACTCAACGCTGCGGAGACTGCGCAGGTGACATTGCAGAACGAAAAGACAGAACTCGAAGCGAAGCTGAAGACCAGCGAAGAGGCGTTCGCGAAACTCGTCAAAACCACGGATGGGGATAAGCAGGCCGCAAAGGAACAAGCGGAGAAGTTGAACGCCGATATCGCTGCGCGGGAAAAGGAAATTTCCGCGACGAAGGACTTACTCGTGAAGGCGGACAGTTTCGGAAAACACGCGGACACACTGGCAAAGAAAACCGAAGCCGAGCGTTCCAAGCTCGCCGCTGAAAACCGTGTGCTCAAGGACACTGTTGCGGATCATCGCTCGAAAAACGCGAAGATGTTCGCAATCAGCAATGAAGTGCTCAGTCGCTACGAAAAGTTCGGTCTCGGCACTGCACTCACTGCCCGTGAGCCATTCGTCGGCATCACGCGCGCACGTTTGCAGAGCATGGTGGATGAGTTCGGCGGCGACCTCGCTACACAACGCATCAAGCTCGATGGAACGACACAAAAACCATCGCCAAATGACCGCCCTGCTGATGGGAAACCTGCCGGGAGCAAAACCGCCGCCGCAAAACCGTAACACGTGACTGCAAAGCGTAACGTGAAACCGCCAATTTTCAGGCGTCTGTAGCCGTAGCCATCACATGACGAGCAAACAGCCCAACGAAAACCCGCTGGAAATCCCTCTTTCTGCATACCTGCGTGAACAGCAAAGGAACACAGGCCGTGCTGTGGGACCGCAGCAGCCGTTTGCCTGCTTTGGTGTTGGCGTTCCGCGTATTTCGTCGCGTATCGCACTCGCGGCTGCGCTGGTTCTTTTCGGAAGTGCAGGCGCCTATGCGGGCGACATCCTGCGTGGTGGCACGACGCTTGGCGGGCGCAGTGGCGGTGCTCAGCAGGGGGGCACCATCAACGCGGCAGCCGTGGCTGCAAAACAAAACGCCGAGGACACTCTTGCGCGAACGACGCAGGCGATAAATTCTGTCAAGGCGATGCAGGACGCTGCGCGCACGGCAGCAGCTGCGAAACCTGTGCTGAGTTTTGCCGGCAGGACTCTGCCTGCTGTTCCGAATGGACTCGGAGTGGGTGGGCTTCAAGTTGCACCCGGTGTTCCCGCAGATCTCGCAAATCCACAGGTCGGCGAAGACGCGAAACTCTGGGTAGGTGCTGGTCTGCCGTCACAAACAGAAAAGAACGGCAAGGCGCTAGTAACCATTCGCCAGCTTAAACCGCAGGCAGTGCTGAACTGGAAAACGTTCAACATCAGCAAAGATACGACGCTGCGATTCGATCAAAGTGCAGGCAAGGCCAACAAGACACAGTGGACAGCATTTAACAAAATCACCGATCCATCCGGCCAGCCGTCGCAAATCCTCGGGAGGATCGAAGCGCCCGGCCAAGTCTATCTCATCAACCAGAACGGCATTCTTTTCGGCGGCACGAGCCAGATCAATCTGCACGGCCTCTTCGCTTCATCGCTGCCAATCAATGACAACCTGATAGCGCGCGGCCTGCTCAATAACCCCGATGTCCAGTTCCTGTTTTCAGCATTGCCGCTCGAATCCGGCGCAAATGGAACGCCGGCATTCACGCCGCCGCCCGCGCCCAATACACTGGGCGGAAAGCTGGGTGATGTCGTCGTTCAAAAGGGCGCAGTCATCAACAGCCCCACGACGCCGGAGCATGTTGGCGGACGCGTCGCGCTCATCGGGCCAAACGTGAGAAACGAAGGGACGATCTCCACGCCGGACGGGCAGGCCATCCTTGCAGCGGGACTGCAAGTGGGCGTCTCCGCGCATTTATCAAGCGACCCGACCTTGCGTGGTCTCGATGTTTTTGTCGGTGCAGTCGCCAGGCCCGCACCCGCGCCTGTGGAAGGTCAACCGCCAGTGCCCGCGCCCGCGCGCTACGCGGGCACCGTGACAAATACCGGTCTGCTCGATGCGCCGCGCGCGAACGTAACGATGACGGGCATGAATGTGAACCAGCTTGGGGTCATCGCCAGTTCCACATCGGTTTCGCTGAACGGGCGCATTGATCTTCGCGCAAATTACAACGCAGTCGGCAACGTAGCATACGACCCGATCAATCTACCAAACGTGCCGCCGTTTTTGTCCAGAAATGCAGGCACCGTGACTTTTGGGCCGGATAGTGTGTCACAAATACTCCCTGAAGCGGACAGCTCACAGAAGGTCGTGGGCACGCAACTCGCCCTGCGCTCCCAGGTCGTCGTGCAGGGCCAGGCAGTGCATTTTGCAAATAATTCCATGTTGATCGCTCCGAACGCAGTCGTGGATGTAAGCGCGGGCACATGGAAGTTCACACCTTCCACTACGAAACCCATCAGCCAGTTCATTGCCTCGGGCGGCCAGATTTACCTCGATGAAGGCGCACACATCAGCGTCGCCGGGTCAACCGCAGTGGAGGCGCCGGTGACGGAGAACATTCTTGCGGTTAAAGTCCTCGGTTCCGAGGTGGCCGATTCGCCGGTCCAGCGCAACGGCCCGTTCCGTGGAAATACGCTGATGCTCGACTTGCGCATCCACGGCCCGTGGGATACTACGCTGAATGGTGGATTAGGCGGCTACACATGGGTCGGCACGCCTCTGGCTGATGCGCGCGGTTATGTCGGAATCATCCAGCGGACGGCAGCACAACTCACCGTGGACGGCGGCAGCGTGAAGCTCAGCGCGGGCGGCTCGATCGTCATGCTGAAGGGCTCGGCAGTGGATGTGTCCGGCGGTTACATCAATTACACGGGTGCGATGGTGGAAACCTCGCGCGTTATTCTCGACGGGCGCATCGTGGATGTTTCGCAGGCCACGCCGGATCGTGTTTATGAAGGGATTTACACGGCCACTTACACAGTCAATCATCCGAAATACAGTGTCACGAAAACATTCGCGAACACACTACCGCTGACAGCCATCCGCTACGAGCAGGGCTACACCGAGGGAGCACGGGGCGGCTCCATCACCATCTCGGCGCCTTCCATGGCGCTCGACGGGACATTGCTTGGCAGCACAATCGTTGGCCCGAGACAGCGCACGGAACCGCCCGCCATGAGTTCCCTCTCCCTCACATTTCAGGCGCAGGATCCATCAATTGTAACGCTGCCTTATTATTCACCCACCCCCCCTGATATTGTTTTTCAAAGCAACGCGAATCTGACGCCAGTCGGTCCGTTTTCGCTGAACGACGCCGGAGAACCGCAGGCACTGAAGCAGGAGCGATTGAAAAACGTCGTTCTCTCACCTGATCTGGTCGGCGCGTATGGATTCGGAACACTCATCGTGGACAATAGCGACGGCGACATTTCAGTGCCAGCCGGAGTGATGATGAACGCATTCGCGAAGGGAACGGTCTCGCTCAAAGGGGCGAACGTCGACATTGAAGGAAATATTTCCGTTCCCGGCGGCAGCATCAGCCTTTCGGCTTTTCAAGTTTCAGCCAACACATTCTCAAAATTAAATTCGCTTCCGGGCGGCGAGGCCAAAACGCCATCGCCAGACCAGGCCCGCGGTCGTTTCACACTCGGCGCGATGGCATCGTTGAGCGCGGCGGGGTTGATTGTGGATGATCGGATTACCTCGCCGACTGCGCTCACTCTTCCTCTTGTAGTGGATGGCGGCAGCATCACTGTGAGTGGATATAGCGCGGATTTGGCGTCGGGCAGCGAGATGGATGCGAGTGGTGGCGTTGTTTTGAGCCCGACCGGAAAACGCACTTTTGGCAATGGCGGCAGCATCACCATCAAAGCAGGGCAGGATGCGAATATTGCATCCGTTATAGGGGGCACGCTAAAGCTCGGCTCCACACTGAAAGGATTTTCCGGCGCGAAAGGCGGTTCGCTTTCGATCCTCGCGCCGGCGATTCAGATCGGCGGCAGGACGGACAATCCGGACACCCTGCTACTGACTCCCGATTTCTTTAATCAGGGCGGCTTTGGTAGTTTCTCACTCAGCGGCCTTGGAATGCCGACAGCCGATCCCAATGAATATATTCCCGGAGTGTTGATAGCACCCGGCACTGTGATAGAGCCCGTTGCACAAAATTACATCGCTGAAGCCCACGCTCCGACGGGTGGCGGGATCAAACTCATTCCGATGGTCCTGCCGCAGGCGCTCCGCACGCCTGTCAGCCTCGCATTCAACGCAGTCGGTGTGAGGGATCCATTCAAGGGAAGCCCGTTGGATTTGGTCGTGCGCGGCGACTTCATGATGGGCAAAGGCTCCTCCATTCAAACGGATCCAAAGGCCAGTGTGAACATTTCCGGAGATACTGCGGCTGTGCTCGGTTCTGTCATCGCGCCCGGCGGCTCCATCTCAATTTCCGGCGGCAGAAATTTCCCGGCACTTTCCCCTTCTCCGTTTGCGCTACCAACGGTAAATCTCGGGCCGCAAAGCCTCCTCTCCACGGCGGGCACGACGGTATATACGCCGAATATTTTCGGGGCGCGAACGGGCTCCGTTCTTCCCGGCGGCAGCATCAGCGTGTCTGGAAACATCGTCGCGGAAAAAGGTGCCGTGCTCGACGTATCCGGCGCCAGTGCGATACTCGACCTTGCTCCTGCCGTGGCGCCGGAAACCGGGCTGTCCATGGCTTCGTCTCAGACACCCGTGAACAGCGGAATAAACTCGTCGCTATACGCCTCGCGCTTCGTCCCCACGCGGGTTGATAGCGACGCAGGCACCATCACGTTGCGCGGGACACAGGAACTTCTCACGGATGCGACACTGCGTGGCGCGGCGGGCGGCCCGACGGCGCTTGGCGGAAGTCTGGTAATTTCGTCAGGCCGGTTTACTCCAGTGGGCACGAGCACCCTGCTCAGCCCTCTTGAAGTGACGATGCAGGTCAAGCAAAGCGGCGCAACCATTCCCGTCAGTTTTTATGCTGCGGGGCAGACAGCAATTGGTCACGCAGTGCGGGATGCCAAGGGTGACCCGATTTTCGGCACTGGTTATTTCGCGGTCGATCGCTTCGCCGGGGGAGGATTTGACTCTCTGGCACTTAAGGGAACCGTGCAATTCACAGGGCCTGTCTCGATAAATGCGCGGCGCACACTCGCCGTGGCGGATGGCGGTGTTATCTACGGAGACAGCGCAGTGAATCTCAGCGCAGCTTACGTCACCCTCGGCACTCCTTTCCTACCGCCGGCACTGCCACAAGACCGGCAAAGCCCCTTCCTGTTTGAGGGGCGCCCCTTCTATATCGATCCAACTTTCGGAAAGGGCAGCCTCACGGTGAAGGCAACCCTCATCGATATCGGAAGTCTTTCGTTACAAGGCATAGGCAGGGCAAACTTTTTTGCGGATGGCGGTGACATCCGTGGCGATGGGGCACTCAGTGTCGCGGGTGACATCGTGATGCGTGCGGCACAAATTTACCCGCCCACGGCCGTGAGTTTCACGATTACGGCTGCGGATTACAAAACAGGCGACACCACCAACGGTGGCTCGGTGACCCTCATTGCGTCAGGCAGTCGTCAGCTTCCGCTATCGGCAGGCGGCAGTCTGAACATTTATGGTTCGACCATAAAACAGGATGGCATCCTGCGTGCACCGATCGGCCAGATTAATCTTGGGTGGGATGGCAGTGGCACAGGTCCTGTCGATCCAGTTTCCGGCATGACCGTGGCGACGACAAGGCAACTCACCCTCACTTCGCGCAGCGTCACATCCGTGGCAGCCTATGGCCCGCAGGACGGTGGTGAGTTGCTCATCCCGTATGGTATCATACTGAACGGCACAGCGTGGATTGACCCTGCTGGACTGGACATCACCGCTGGTGGCGTTGCAGGAAAAAACGTGAACCTCTCGGCGGCAAGAATCGCCACACAACCGGGTTCTTCAATTGATCTACGGGGTGGAGGCGACCTCTATGCCTATCGCTGGGTCGCCGGCAATGGCGGCAGCAAGGACATTCTTGCGTCCTCAACAAGCTTTGCGGTCATCCCAAATTACGATTCCAATTACACGCCGTTCGCGCCTTTCAACCCCAGCTCAAACGCAACAAACCTGGGCGGGGATGCGGGTTATTTGAACAGCAGCCTGAAGATCGGCGACCGAGTGCATCTCGGTGCGAGCGACGGATTGCCTGAGGGAGATTACACGCTGCTGCCTGCGCGCTATGCACTGATGCCGGGCGCATTTCTCGTCACGCCGCAAAGCGGGACTCCCTACGGCACCGTTACATTGGCTGAAGGTTCAAGCCTCGTTTCCGGCTACCGTTTCAACGACCTCAATACCGAACGCACGGTCCAGGCATTGGTTGCACGATTTGAAGTCGCGCCCTCGGAAGTTGTCCGCAACCGCTCGGAATACGATCAGGTTCAGGCCAATGATTTCCTGCGCACTGGCGCGATACAGAATGAGACCACGGTTCCACGTCTGCCGACTGACGCGGGCCACCTTGTTTTCCAGGCAAGCACGGCAATGGTATTGCAGGGCTCCGTCTCCGCCCAGGGTATGGGACACGGACGTGGCGGGTTGGTGGATATCAGCAGCCCGGTGGATATCGTGATCAGTTCAACGGGAAGCGGCGGAGGTGCAGGCACGCTGAATTTGAATGCTGCGCAGCTCAGTAAATTTGGCGCGGAGAGCCTGCTCATCGGGGGCACCCGCAAGGAAGGCGCGGACGGGACGACAATCAATGTCAAATCCGAAAACGTGACACTGGACAACGCCGGCACTCCGCTCAGCGGACCAGAAATCATTCTCGTTGCAAAAAATAATCTTACGCTCGCCCCCGGCGCCGAGATTCAGCAAATTGGCCGACTCGGAGGTCGTGCGGACACGCTGCTGCTGGGTGATGCAAAAGTGGCAGGCAGCGGTGATGGAACGCTGTTGCGCGTATCGAGCGATCCGTCGGCGCGCATCGTGAGAAGCGGTCTGGGAAATTCGACAGTTCCGAAAATGACCATTGGCGCAGGCGCGAATATCTCGGGTGCCAGCATCACGCTGGATTCCACCTACGCGACATCGCTCGATCCGAGCGCGACACTCACCGGCACATCCATCGCTTTGAACAGCGGTCAAATCAGCATCCAGTTCGACAATCCGGGAACTCTCCAGCCGACAACAGGCTTGGTGCTCGCAGGCGAGACACTCAAGGGGCTCCAAGGCTCAAAAGTGCTTTCCTTGCTCAGCTACACATCACTCGACTTCTACGGCGCTGGACGATTCAGCACAGATGGTAGTTTGACTTTGCATGCAGCCGAAATTCGCGGCTTCAACAATGGAGGAGGCACGCTGGATATTTTCGCATCCAACATCCTCCTCGATAACTCACCAAACGGCAGTGCGCCCGGCCCTATCGTGGCTCCATCTGGAAAACTCGCATTTCATGCCGGCTCCATTCGTCTCGGTGAAAACCAGCTCAAAGTGGACCAGTTCACCACGCTGGAACTCGACGCCTCATCCGGCATGGTCATCAGCGGAGTGGGCGGGCTTACCGCGCAGCGTGACATTGTCGCCAACACCCCGTTCATCACTGCGGCTCGCTCTGCAACGCAGTCCATCGTTGCCGGTGGCTCGCTAACATTTGAAACACCAACAGGCGGCGCGACCACGCCAAAGACTGCGGGACTTGGTGCGAGCCTGACTTTGAAGGGCACAAGCATCATCGAGAATAGTGACATAATGCTGCCAAGCGGAGTGCTGACGCTTCACGCCACGAGCGGGGATGTGAGCATCGGCGGGCGGCTTGATGTCGGTGGAAAGGTGCAAACATTTTTTGACCTCGTGAAATACACCGATGGTGGAAAAATCAATCTGCTCGCTGATAATGGCTCCGTGAGCTTCCTGGCGGACAGCACTCTGCGAGTCGCAGCGGAAGCGGGCGGTGGAAATGCCGGCAGCGTCTCTGTCGTCACGCCGCACGGTGATTTTACTCTCGCAGGCACGATGTTTGCCAAGGGAGTTAGGGGCGGCTCTTTCTCGATTGATGTCGGTGAGTCGCCGAGTCTTGTCTCGCTCAATTCCGTTCTCGATGCCGCTTCGTTTACAGACACGCGCAGTTTCCGCGTGCGCTCCGGCGATGTGCTCTTCGACGGTGCGGCAAAGGCCCATCGTTTCAACATTTCCGCCGACACAGGTTCCATCACGGTAACCGGTAATGTGGATGCATCGGGCGAGCGAGGTGGCGTTATCAATCTTATCGCTGGTGGAAGCGTCACACTCTCGCCGACAGCGATGCTCTCGGTCGCAGCGCAGAGTTTTGACAACGCAGGCAAAGGTGGAACTGTTTCGCTCGAAGCTGGCTCGCAAATCAACGGGAACATCAATAGCGCGGCCATTCTCGACATCCAGTCCGGCTCGAAGATTGATCTCACGGTTGCGGCAGTCGCGGGGCTGGGGCAATCCACGGGCACGCTGCATTTACGCGCACCGCAAACCTCAGGGGGGGCTAACCTCGCATTGGCCCCAGTCAACGGCACTATTAATGGCGCATCGAGCATCGTCGTGGAGGGATACAGAATTTTCGACCTCACATCGAGCGGTGGAGCACTATCGAGCACTGTGCAGGGCAACGTGAGGTCGAGCGGCATCACTTTTGGAAACAACGCCACCACGATTGAGGGACAACTGCTTGCAAACAACTCAGACCTCTCGTCCGTGCTCCACATCAGGCCCGGTGCTGAAATTATCAATCGCACTGGCAACCTCACATTGAGCGCCGATTGGGATCTGGCAAACTCCACACTCGGCGCGTTCCGTTTCGGTCCGACGAGCAGCGAGCCGGGCATCCTGACATTGCGTGCGGCGGGGAATCTCGTTTTCAACGGAAGCCTCAGCGACGGATTCGGGGCGCCGCCCATCGACACAAATATTCCCGGCGTGAAGCCATTGTGGGAGGCACAACTGCTCGCTGCGGGCACGCAGTCATGGTCGTATCGTCTCGCGGCAGGCGCAGATTTCGGGGCGGCGGATTTCCGACAGGTGGCGCCCCTCGCAAATCTTGGCAATAACTCGGGATCGCTACTGCTTGGAGTGAATGGCGGCGCAAATGCCTCGTTCACACCGGGACCCAACGCTTTGGCCAGCAAGGTGATTGCCGGGCGTTATCAGGTGATTCGCACAGGAACCGGCGACATTGAAGTTGCAGCCGGGCGGGACGTGCAATTCCTGAACGTTTTCGCGAGCATCTACACCGCCGGCACCCAGGTGGCGGAACCCACACTTGGCGGCACATTTGATACACCCTCCACCAATTTGCTGGGCTCGCCGCTTGGCGCGCTTGGTGCCATTCAGGATCGTTCGCCCTATGCCGTGCAATACACACTCGGAGGCGGCAACGTGACGATTTCCGCCCAGGGCGACATTGCACACTACACGCGCAATTCAGCCAATTTGCTGGTGCCCGATTCGCAACGGGAGTTGCCGTCAAACTGGCTCTATCGCCGCGGCTACGTGGATCCGGTGACAGGCCAGTTCGGTGTTTCCAAGTTTGGCGAAGTTGCATCCACAACATGGTGGGTTAACTTCAGCAACTTCTTTCAAAGCGTAGGCGCACTCGGCGGCGGTAATGTGACCATGATCGCCGGCAACAATGTGAGCAACGTGGATGCCGTGATTCCGACCAACGCAAGAATGCCGAAGGGGGTGCCCAATGCCGCGGGACTTGTTGAACTTGGCGGCGGCGACCTCATCGTAAGCGCTGGCCACGATATTGACGGCGGTGTGTATTACGTCGAGCGCGGCACCGGCACACTCGATGCAGGATTCAGCATCCACACTAACGCTACGCGCTCGCCCTCACTGACCAATATCGCAAGAGAGGCCCCCTATGCTGCTGAAACATGGCTTCCCACGACGCTGTTCGCGGGCAAGAGCAGCTTCGACGTGGAGGCGCGTGGAGACCTGCTACTGGGTCCTATGGCGAATGCGTTCCTGCTCCCGCAGGGTTACAGCAACACCTACTGGTATAAGACTTATTTTTCCACCTACTCTGCGGACAGTTCTGTGAGCGTCGCCTCGCTTACAGGAGATGTGACTTTCCGCAGCAGTGCCACGATGCCAAACACAGGCAGTCAGGCAGGCTCTTCCACGCCATTGTTAGATGCATGGTTGCAAAACGTGCTTTTGCTCTCGGCCTCGGGCACGTCCACCGCAACGCCGACAGCAGCCTATTACCAGCCATGGCTGCGCACCGTCGAAGACAAGATGGCTCCATTTGCTGCGGCTACATCATTGAGACCTCCCACGCTGCGAACCACGGCGTTTTCAGGCGACATTAATCTCGTCGGCGACCTCACTTTGTCGGCTTCACCTAGGGGCACCGTGGATCTCGCCGCCGCGGGATCGATTAACGGACTTCAAATCAACGGCATTAACAACATCAATGGCTCGGACGTGAAAGTGTGGGGCCCTTCTCAAATCAATCTTTCCGATTCAAACCCCGCATCCATGCCGGGAATTGGTGCTCCCTATGGCTATCAGACGATTGCTGGCGTAGAAAGCCGCTTTGCGAACACCACCGATATTCAGTTCCTGAAATTCGTGGATAAGCTTTACAACGAATCAGGATCAACGCTGGGCGCGCAGGGCTCGGTGCAGAACAAACAGGCTCTCCACGCACCGGGGGTTCTCCACTCCGGTGACACCGATCCCGTCCACCTTTACGCAGGCGGCGACGTATCAGGGCTTACCCTGTTTTCATCAAAGTCAGCCCGCATTCTTGCAGGTCACGACATCACCGACATCGGGCTGTATATTCAAAACATCGCCGAGGACGACATCAGCGTAGTTGCAAGCGGACGCGACATCGTCGCCTTCAATCCAAATTCTCCGCTGCTTGTTACCGCACGCACGGAAGGCAACGCGCTCAACTTTGGAGTCGCTGCACAATCAGGGGACCTGCAAATCAGCGGTCCCGGTATGCTTCAAGTGCTCGCAGGTCGCGATCTCGATCTCGGCGTGGGCAGAAATCCGGGCGCGCCCGCCGACACTAATCTCGGCCTTTACAGCATCGGAAATTCACGCAATCCATTCCTGCCATTCGATGGTGCTGGAATCATCGCCGCCGCGGGAATCGGGGGCCCGACCGACCTGGCCAACAGCGCCCTTGATTTCACCACGTTCACCGAGCAGGTGCTCACGCCTGATACGATCAATCGCTACCTCGCCGAAATTGATACGAAAAACACCGGAACCACTGACGTGTTCACAAAGCTGCCCTCGGAAAAACAGGCAGGCCTCGCGCTGGATATATTCTATCGTGTGCTGCGCGATGCCGGGCGCGACTTCTCCACAAAGGGCAACTACGATTCGGGTTACTCAGCCATTGACGCACTCTTCCCCACGAAGACTAAATGGAAGGGCGACATCTCGCTCACTTCGCGCGAAATCAAGACGAAGAGCGGTGGCGACATCAGCCTTATCGCTCCCGGTGGCGGGCTTGTTGTTGGTTTCAATGCCACGGGCGCACAGGCGCAGGATCAGGGTATTCTTACTGAATCGGGAGGCAATATTTCCATCTTCACGGACCAGAGCGTGACCGTGGGCACATCACGTATTTTTACTCTGCGTGGCGGGAACGAAATCATCTGGTCATCCAAGGGCGACATTGCCGCGGGCGCTGCATCGAAGACCGTGCAATCAGCCCCGCCGACACGCGTCGTGATCGATCCGCAGAGCGCCGATGTCCAGACCGATCTGGCCGGTCTTGCCACCGGTGGCGGTATTGGCGTTCTGGCGACTGTTGCAGGCGTCAAACCCGGCGATGTGGATCTTATTGCTCCCGCAGGAACGATTGACGCGGGCGACGCCGGCATCCGTGTGTCTGGCAACTTGAACATCGCTGCAAATTCCGTGTTGAACACCAGCAACATCCAAGTCGCTGGCAGCAGCGCAGGCACGCCGGCGGCACCGAGTGTCTCGGCGGCGCCCGTTTCTGCTCCTCCTCCGCCACCAGCACCTACGTCAGGTGCTGCAGGCACGACAGACGCGGGTCCGAAACGTGAAGAGAATCATCCTGCGCCGCCACCTGAGGTTCCATCCATCATCGTTGTGGAAGTCCTCGGCTACGGCGGCGGCGACGACAGCGGAAGCTCGGCGGGCACTTTGTAGTGCGGATGTCGCCCTCTGCTTTCAGTGATTGGTGACGGCAGGCTGGATTGGCACACGGAGGGGCTTGTTGGAAAGGTAAAGTTCCTTTTGCACGCCGAGACGGCCAATGAGGTTTGCATCGCCCATCGGTCTGGCGATGGCCAATGCTTTTTCGATGGTGGCCACGGCCTCGACATATTCGCCTGCTTCCGCGTGCGAGGCGGCGAGAATGCGGAGGATAGATGGATTGGAACCACCTGCGCCATCATTCGCACGGCGTGCCCATTCCTTGGCCTCCTTTCCGTTGCGAAGGGAATCGTCCACGGAAGTGGCGAGCAACCACGCAAGGTTTGCCTGAGCATCGGCAAGGTCGGGTTTGCTTTTCAGCGCCCTGCGATAAAGACCAACAGCTGTGGAAGAGTGGCCCTGCTTGAGACGTGCCGTGGCCAATGCGCTCAATACGATAGCATCGTCTGATTTTTGCGCGAGTGCTTGCTCATAGAGCGGAACTGCTTCGTCAATGCGGCCCATTCGAGTGAAAAGCTGGCCCAGTTCAATGAGAGCCTGGAGCTTGTCGGGATGTCGCTTTAGAACGGATTGATAGGACTGCACAGCCTCCTCGAGAGTCCCGCTCTTTGCCCGCACAAAGGCCAGTTCCAGCTCCGCTTCCTCGTCCCTGGGGTGGGCCTCGAGCGCTTTCTGAAAACAAAGGGCGGCTGCAGGCAAAAGCCCTGCCGACTTGAATCTCCGCCCGAACTCCATGGCAGTTTCCCCCGTATTCATGCGCAACGCGATATCGGCCTCTTGAATCGCGCGTTGTGTATCCCCTGCCTCAAGAAATGCAGCGCCGAGGTTGGCATGTGCCCGCCAGTATCTGGGCTGAATTCTTGCCGCTTCGCTAAAATGAGCGATGGCCGCAGGGTAATTCTTTTTTTGCAGTTCGACGCAGCCGAGGCCATTGTGTGCGATGTGGTTGTCCTTCGTCACGGCTAGCGCGTGTGACCACATGGTATCGTCGTTCCGCCACGTCGCAGCCTGCTTCCGCGTCGTGATGATTGCAGTTAAAAGAGCGATAGATGCCGCGCCGGAAAGCAACAATCTGCGTCTTTGCCAGCTACGGGTCAGATCGGCCAGTCCCCATATCACCATGATGAGTAGCCCGAGCTGCGGTAGGTAGGTATAACGATCTGTCCGTGCGATCTCACCCGGCTGTATCAGCCCAATCACCGGAAAAAGCATACCGAGGAACCACAGCCAGCCCACGCACAAATAGCGGTGTGTCCCGCCATGGCGGAAAACGATCCCACTGATTGTCAGGAGGGCAACAGCGCTCACGATTATTTGCCACATCGGGGGCACACCGGGGTGGGGATAAAACGCCGCCAGATCATCCGCCCAAAAAAGCTGCCCCAGATAAATAGCGTAGGAGACGACAGCGTTTCCAATGCGCGCAGACCAGCCGAGCTGGCTCACCGGCGTCAAAAACGTTTCCACAAATCGGATTTGAAGAATCGACATGACTGCAACGAGCGCAAACATCGGCAGCTTCTCAGCGATACACCTCACAGCGCCGATCCTGCTTGTGATCCGGCCAAGCGGCCAGAAGTCCAGTAGCACCAATACGCATGGCAAAGTCACCAGCATCGATTTTGACATCAGACCGCAAACGAAGAGCGTGAGCACCAGTATGTAGCGCAACGCGCCTCCCCGGCGTGCCCACCCTGCATAAGCAAGGACGGTAAAAAAAAAGAAAATACCACTCAGCACGTCCTTGCGCTCGGTAATCCACATCACCGATTCAGCCCGCAGCGGATGCACCGCAAAAAATGCAGCGACCACCACGCTTCTCCACATCGCCCCGGTCAATTTCCACAGACATAAGAAAAGAAGCACAGCGCCCACGGCGTGCAGCCCTACATTGACGAGATGATGCGCCCCGGCCCCTGTGCCAAATGCCTGACAGGCCGCCATGTGGCTGAGCACGGTCAGCGGTGCCCAATGTCCAAGGATATTCGAGTTGAATGCATAATGCACTCCCTCCCTGCTTAATCCCGCCTGCACCTTGGAATTTTCGGAAATCCATTGAGGATCATCGTAATGATTGAACTCGAACCAGCCACCTTCACCGAAGGTAAACACGACCATTCCGACGAGCAGCAGGCAAAGCAAAATCGAAATGCGTTTATTGGATTTTTTTTCTTCCATCCCTCGGCAAAAGAGCGCGGAAGCTTCGCGCAGGCGAGATCTTTCAATGCATAAAAACACCGCCTCACTTTTTGCCCATTCCCACCCGAGTTATCGTTTTTTAAATCACGCTGTTCTTTTAAAACAATATACGGTTCTCGAAGCCATTACAGGAACAGTGCCACAATTAGCGGCGACCAATTATTGTAACATAATACGCACCTGAAAGCCGCAAAAGCAGTGTGTAATACACACCCATGCGCACATCGTCACATTGGTGGCATATTCGAAACACGGGGGACACCTAACCTTTACAGTAAAGCGGTTGCTGGATCGTGGGGAGATTTGTAGGAAGGGGGTCGGAATTAATTCCAACCGACATACGCCCAAAGAATCACAAAAAACCACAAATCTAAACTAAGACACCTACAAAAATAACCAACAACCACTCAATAACAACACCATGAAAAACAACAACATTTTGACTAAATCACTCGCGGCAATAGTCGCCGTGACCCTCGTCGGACAGGCTGCATACGCGGCGAACTATTCAACTGGCGATTTGCTGCTCGGCTTCCGCGCACCATCAGGCACCGGCTCCACCAAGAACGTCGTGGTCAACCTCGGCCAGGCTTCTACTTACAGGTCCATCTCCGGAACCGTCGACGTGGTCGCCGGAACCTCAGCTACCGAAACAGACCTCAAAGCTCAATTCGGCAATTCTTGGACGGATGGACACGTTGTCTGGGGTATTACCGGCACCTCCGGCATTTCCGGCGCTGGCGGCGACCCCGCAAAGACCCTCTATGCGACGCGCGCAGTCCCTTCCACGGGTGGCGTCGCCACCGGCCATCCTACGGCATGGACCAGGCAGAGTCCCACCTCACAAGGCGTGACCACCAGCAAGCTCGGCAGCTTTGCGACAGGTTATCAGACATATACACTTTCGTCGAACGGCGGCGCGATTGAAAACAAGGCGGACGTCAATAGCTATGGATCGTTTCAGCCCGGCGGCACACCCGTTGGCAACAACAACGGCATCAGCTTTGCGTCATTCAATCCTTCTACAGAAAGCACCTTTGATGGGACGTTTTCCGCAGTTGAGCTGTTCCGCATGACTCCCGGCAGCGGTGCCGGTCAATATGTGGGGACATTCACCCTCAATACAGACGGCACGCTCAGCTTCACCGCTCCCGCAAAGGCGAGCAAAGTTTCGGCACAGTTCACCAATACGCCTTCCAGCAATTCGGTGACTGTTCAGTTCACTCTCCCCGCCGGAGTCGCTTCGGGGTCTCTGAAACTTGAGTTCGTTGATGCCAATGGCACCGTGCGCAATCTGCAGCTCGCAGGAGCCAGCGAAACGGCTGGTGCGCACACCATCACGTTTGATCCTACAAACCCAACTGCCAATACTGAAATCGTCAGCGGTTCGCTTCCCGAGGGAAAATACGATGTGTCCGTAAGATTCACCGATGCGGATGGCCATGTCATCTCATCGCAGGTGACAAAGGGTCAAACCATCGTTGACTCGGCTGCACCCACAGTTGGCACCACGCGCCTTGCGGGCAAGATCATCGACGTCAATGCAACACTGCCGGATCTGCGCGGCTTTCTGGACATTTCCGACGCCTCTGCCGTGACGACGGTTCAGACTCCCGCAATCGGGACAGCTCTGACCGCTTTGGATGAAAACTATTCAGTCACCTTCACCTGCACGGATGCACAAAGTCATGTGACGAATGTAACCGGTGTCACGGTCAAAGTGCGCGACATCTCCGCTCCTGTGCTCAACGTAGCTTCTGTTCCAGCCACCGGCTACGACAGCATTACGGTGTTGCCGGATCAAACTTCGTTAGTGGGAGTCGCCGACTTCTCGACGTTTGGGCCAGTAACGCAACTTCCAGCACCGGGGACGCTTCTGCCTCCAGGGCCAGCGACACTCACGTTCTCTTGCCAGGACTTGTTTAACAATGCAAGAACTGCCACCAAGTCCATCACAGTTGGCGATAAAACGCCTCCAGTGGTAAACGCCGCTGGGGTTTCGACCACCGGTTACTCTTCCACAACTCCTCTTGGGGATCTGCGGAGCCAGTTGGTCATCACCGACTTCTCGAATCCTGTCACGACGACTCAGAACCCACCAGTCGGTTATTTTCCAGCTGTGGGACAAACCCTGACGTTTACGTCCACCGACGCGGCGAACAACACTACGGTCACGAATATCCCGCTTACCGTGACCGCAGGAACACTCCAAACCACGCTTCTGATATCGGCGGCCGCTACGACTGGCGACGCTGTTCCCGGAGCCGGAACGACGGCTGGAATTGCAGCGAATTCGAAATTCACTTCCTTCGGCGCTCCTGCAATTAATGACGCAGGTCAAGTGGCCTTCCTTGCATCTTGGTCCTCGCCAGCAGTGGCAGCAAACGGAGCGCAGCCCGCAATCGCGGCGAAAACCGGAAAAGGCATTTTTGCCGGCCCGGCCAACAGTCCGACGCTGGTTGCCTATGTGGGTGGCCCTTGCACCATCACCGGTGCGGTAATCGGCACGGTATTTGATCCGGTCATCAACGAATCCGGCAAGGTGGCCTTTCTTGCCACTCTCATAAACCTTGGCACCACCACCGCTACCACGACACCAGTGTCCACGGCAAACGACTTGGTTGTCCTGACCAATGCGTTTACTGGCGGTGCACTGACGATTGCAGCCCGCGAGGCATCCAGTCCTGCATTGTCTGATTTCGCGATTATTTCAGTGATCAGCAACATCAGCCTGCAGGGTTCCAACCTGCTCTATACTGCGACACTAAAAACCGGGACAGGCGCCGCAGTCACGGCAGTGAATGACAAAGCTGCATTCATGAACAGCAATGGCACGCTCACCAAAGTCATCCGTGAAGGAGAAGACTCTCTTCCCGGTCTGGCTGGGCTTTCACCCGTCGCTTCCTTCACGCTGCTTACTCCAGTGACAGGTTCGCCCGCCCAGACGCGCGGACACGCCGGCAATGCGGTTACGCTCCAGGCCAAACTGGTAGATGGCAGCGTATCGTTGCTGGACAGCGTGGCAGGAACGCTCACTCCATTCAAGAAAACCGGCGCTACCGTCGGCGGAGTCAGCAGCATAGCAGCCGCAACGTTTAATTCATTCGGGGCTTCTGTGGCCGCGGATGGTGCGGACGAAGTGGTAAATGCAACGCTAAATCCAAGCGGACTCTTTGTCACTGCGGCCAATAATATTGGCATCTTCAAAGGTCAGGGTTCGCTATTGCAGCCCATTGCCCGGCTTGGTGATTCTATCGGCGGCGGCGTGATGAATGCCTTCGGAGAACCTCTGGTTGCCAACGGATCAGTGGCTTATCCCGGTAGCTTCAAAATCGGGACAGTTGCCAATGCAGGTATCTTCTGGAAAACCGCCACCGGCAGCGTGAGTAAACTCACCAGCGTGGTGGATGAGGTCCCGGGTGCGCCTAATATTGCGAACCGTTTCAAGGCATTCACCTCACTGGCTCTTTCGGACAATGGTCCGATTATCTACGCCCAGTTGAAAACCGATGCCTTCGGTATCTCTGCAACAAACGACTATGGAATCTGGGCTGTCGACAGTCAGGGCCGGCTCACCAAACTCGTTCAGGAAGGAGATGTTGTCAGTGGAAAGACAGTGGTATCGCTGACTTTCCTGAATGCCGTCACAGGTTCAAACGGTGTAACACGCAACTTCAATAACAACCGACAGGTCATCTACAGTGCCAAATTCATTGATGCTGGCATCCCAAGCACCGGCATCATCACACAAACCATTCCGTAACAATCAACTCAAACAACAACTCAACAAAACCTAAAACAAAGTCAGTATCAACCATCCAACAATCAAACAACCTATAAAAAACATGAAAACACTAAAAACGCTCATGCTTGCCGGACTTGCCGGCCTCGCCCTCAACAGCGAAGCCCTGGCCCAGACCAAGCTCCTCATCACAGGTTCCACGGCTTACCGCGGCGCCACTCACACGGCCATCAGAAATATTTTTGATACAACGCCGACACCAGTCAGCTATGCCTATGCGGGAACTTCGTTTACCAGCGCTGGCAAGGCAATCTTCGTCGGAAAAGTTGCCGGCAATGACGTAATCATCAAAACATCATGGAGCGGCTCTGTGGGCGGCGTCCAGACTGTGTCACAAGGCCTCACTGTTGACTTCCTCACGGATGCTACAACAGTTTCGCCGGCTGGAACAACAGGCGCGGCCACGGGTGGAGACCTTCAGGTTCCTGACGTAGCCATGTCGGACACCTTTCAGGCCGCCACGCCGTTCAAATCACCGGTTCTCACCTTTACGACTGTAGGCGTCGTGCCCTTCAAGTGGGTTGCGAGCAAGGATGCTGCCCTGAGCATTCCTCTTTTGAACAATATTACGCCACAATTGGCGCAAGTGCTGTTTCAAAATGGTGAGCTCAAACTAAACGCATTCACAGGAGTCCCGACCGATAGCGCATATAAAGTTTATGCAATCGGCCGCGATCCCGATTCCGGCACTCGCCTCACGGCATTTGCTGAGTCTGGTGTTGGTGTGGATGCCACTGTGCTGCAGTATCAGCCTACCGCGAGCGGCGGTGCTGTTTCGTCGCAGGTTCCATGGCCCGCGACTACGGTCAATGGTATTGGTTTCTCGACGGGCAATGCAGGCTACGGCAGCGGCGGCACGCTCGCCGGCGTAATGGGCAATACGAGCCTTGCTGGTATCGGTGGCGTTTATGTCACCTACCTCTCCACGGGTGACGCAGGCACGGCAATCACCGCAGGTGCAAAGGAAATCGCCTACAACGGCGTGACCTATTCGGCAACGGCACTCGCAGAAGGACAATACACCTTCTGGAGCTATGAACACTTGATGTATAAATCCAGCCTCTCTGGTGTCAAACTGAGCACTGCAACTGCGCTTGCAAACCAGCTCATTAACACGGATGCAACAGTCAAACTCAGCACGATGCACGTCTCTCGTCTTAGCGACGGCGGCAACGTGACACCGTAATAACTTAGCAAAATAACAATCAACAACGGTGCGGGTGGAAACACCCGCACCGTTTTTTTTTGCAAAGAGTGAAAGCCCATGGAGCGGGATGCTGGCAGTCAGGATGTCCATAACGCGGACACGCCACGAAAACGCGCTGCAACATGGACCCTAGTTCATAATATTCTTAACAGAGTCGCAAAAATGTAACCTTCAAGCCACTTTTCCGACACGGAATGGTGCTTTAGTGAGGAAGTGTCTGGTATTCGTCTATCAGACATTCCCTCAATCCAATTTCGAATCACTTAACCATCAATTTACAAAATCATGAAAATTAAAAATCTACTGGCCGCCTTTGCCTTCGCAACATCTGTCTTTATCGCACAACGTGCCGATGCTCAAACGGCGACCTCTTACAGCGCGGACGATCTTTTTCTTGGTTTCCGTGCCACGAGCGGGAACCAGAGCTATGTGATAAACCTTGGTCAGGCTTCGCAATTTACTTCCGCCCCCGGCGCGTTTGCCGTGAGTGGTCTTGGAGATATTGCAACGGATCTCGTGGCGGTGTTTGGGCAGGACACGACAGACCCAATGAATCCGCAGGAATGGTATCAGAACCGCCCGGATATTTTGTGGAGCATCTCGGGCACCTCGGGCTCTTTCGACCCGGTGGGAAATGACCCCAAAAAAACTCTCTACGCCACCAGGCAGAGAAATTCACCCGGCACTCAATCCTCGCCATGGCTTCGAGGCAGTGATACCTCCCAAGGAGTGACGACCTCAAAAATGGTGAGCATGGCAGCTAGATACACGTCGTCCACTTCCACTGCGAACAGCCCCGGAAAAGGTGTGAGTCAGGATAACTCTGTATCCAACAGCTATGCCTCCTATCAGCCTGGTGGCTCGCCCTTCAATAACAACGGCGGCATCAGCTTTGCAGCATTCAACCCTACTTGCGAAGGTGATTTCACCACGGGCGTCGCAAACTCGGTTCTAGACCTCTATCGGATGACTTTCGACCCCAACGTGGTGGGACAGCCCACAAATCCCGGCGACTTTGTCGGCACATTTACCATCGCGAGCGATGGGACATTGACCTTTACGCCAGCCGTGACAGGACCGGGGACAGTTGCCTTTGCATCGGCCACCTACTCGCAGGCGGAAAGCGCAAGCGGGGATGTAACAAAGACGATCACAGTGAACCGCACGGGCGGCACTACAGGTGCGGCGGCTGTGGATGTTGTCCTTGTGACTGGTGGCTCCGCAGGCACGGCGACGGATAGTGTGGACTTCACGCTGCCAGCCTCGCCCGTCCATCTCACATGGGCGAACGGCGATAACGTCGCAAAGACATTTGACGTGACCATCAAGCAGGATGCGCTCGTCGAGGGCAATGAGACGGTGATTCTCGATCTGAGCAATGTCACGGGTGCCACACTCGGGACGACCACTCGCACAACACTCACCATCAGCGACCCGCCGCCAGTCGGCTCAGTGGCGTTCAGTTCAGCGACGTATTCGCAGACGGAGCCTGCCTCCGGAACGGTTGCGATGACCATCACTGTCAACCGCACAGGTGGCTCTTCCGGCGCGGTCACAGTGGAGGCAACCGTGGACAGCAACAGTCCAGGCACGGCGTCCAGCACAAATGATTACACTTTAAGCACGCCCGTCACCTTGAGTTGGGCAAATGGCGACACGGCGGCGAAGACTTTCGACATCACCGTGAAGGCCGATGCGTTGACGGAAAGTGCGGAGACGATCAATCTCAAGCTCCAGAGTGCAACCAATGGTCTTTCGATCGATTCGCAGAACAACACAGCCGTCGCCACCATCAACGACCTGCCACAGTCAGCGGGCACATTGGCGTTCAGTGCCGCGCAGTTTACGCAGGCAGAGCCATCCAGCGGAACCGTGGTGAAATCCATCACAGTGACTCGCACGGGCGGCTCGTCTGGCGCTGCCAGCGTGGTGGTCTCCGTGACTGGCGGCACCGCGAACAACCCGGACGATTATGCGCTGCCCGTCTCCAACACACTCAGTTGGAATGCCGGCGACGCGACTTCCAAGAGCTTCGACATCACCGTGAAAGCAGACGCGGCTGTCGAATCCGCCGAAACGGTCACGCTAAGCCTAGGGAGCGCCACGGGAGCGACCACCAGCGGCCAGACCACCACCACGCTCACCGTCACCGATGGCACCGTCATCGTCCCGCTGGCGCAGCTTGGCGGCAGCTACAACGGTCTGCTGACTCCCGCCACAGATCCGCTACTCCACAGTGGTCTCATCAATGTGAAAGTCACCACGAAAGGCACCTTCACTGGCAAGGTCACACTCGGCGGTGTCGCGCTGCCCATCAGCGGAGCCTTCAACGCTCTGGACGGTGCGGGGCGTTTTGGAAAAACCCTGACCTCAACCTTTGAACTCGTGAAAAAAGCGAAACCTGCAAATATTTCGCTCGGTTTCCTGTCACTCAACCTCGACATCACTGGGGGAAACAAGGTCACCGGCACGCTAAAGAATTCTGGCGGCACCACATTGTTCGGCACCATCTCCAACGCGGATCGCGCGCTTTACACCTCAAAAAAAACTCCTGTCGCTCCTTATCTGAATGTGCCGGCGACGATTCTCGATGCCACGAAGGAGAAGGGCAAATACACCGCCATTTTCCAGGCCACCGCCAATGGAGGAAAGGCGACGAATACGTTCCCACAGGGAGACGGCTACAGTGCGGTCACTGTTTCCACAGCCGGCGTGGTAAAAGTCCTGGGCAAACTCGCTGACGGCACCACGGTCTCCTACTCGAACGCGCTTTCCAAGAACAACGAATTGCCGCTCTTCATACAGCTCTACAGCAAAGCCGGCTTCATCAGCGGAAACATTGTTTTTAGCAATCAAGCACAGACAGACGCAGTCTGCGCCGGAATGATCTGGTTCAAGCCGGATACATCTGCCGCGAGAGCACCGCTAAAACCGTATCCCGCCGGCTGGCCCAACGGCATCACCACCGACTTCATCGCGTCGAAATATTTCGTGCCTACCAAACCCAGCACGAAAAACCCGACGCCGCCAAACCCCGACACCGTCCTCGGTCTAGGAGTCCCCGGCGCGCTCGTAAATACGACGGACAATATCTTCATCACCCTCGCAGACGGCGGCCTCACAACAAACACCTCCAACGACGCAAACCTCAGCGATAAGAGCAAAGTCACCGTCCACGGAGCTACCGCCGCCTCCACCGCAGCGACTTTGTTGAAAACAGCTTTTGTCCCTGCCACCGGCGCGATGAGCGGCAGCTTCACGCATCCCGGCACAGGCAAAGCGGTGAAATTCGCCGGTGTCGCATTCCAAAAGACCAACACCGCCAGCGGCTTTTTCATCTTCCTTCCGCCAAAGACCGCCGCACCCGGCACACTCGCCGAGAGCGGCGCAGTCGGCGTCGCGAAGAAATAGGCATCAATGCCGACCCGTCGCATCGGGCTATTCATGACTGTTTGATTTTTTGCTGGCGGAGCACTGCCGCATTTTCTCGTAAAGCTTGGATGTGTCACGGGTGCCCTTCCTTAGGATTGTCTCCAGGTTGAGCATCACGACATTGTAAGCGGGAAGCCGTGCGTTGGCGAACATCCTGCCAGCCACGACGAGGGTGTAACCCATGTTTGTGAGGAAGCGCAGCAATGCAGAATTTTCAACGCGGAAAGGCACGGAGGGGGAGGGCGACGGCATGTTCACCATCGCTTCGTATCCAGGGAATCTGCGGATGAACTTCTGCTTTTGGTGCCTGGATTGTTTCACGATTTGGTATTCATACGGGCGTGTTTATATCGGGATACGGCCTTGTATTCCGAAGATATTGAACAACTTGTGATGAAATATTACACCCTAAACTTCCGTTCGATCTTCCGCATTCGAAAAGCCGTATGAATGTCATAGCGTCTTCCCGATTTCCGAATCGCTAGGCGACATGTGCGCGTAGTGCCGCTCGACCACCACCACGCCATCCCCGGGGCCGACTGCCGCTTGCGGGTATAATCCGATAACAACTGTGCTAAATCGAAAGAATTGTCTTAGTTATTGTTTGAGTCGCAACTTTCAAAATCGAAAATCGCCCTGAAACCATGATGAATACAGGGGAGGGAGCGGGTAGAGGGAATCGAACCCTCGTATGCAGTATGGGAAACTGCCGTTCTACCATTGAACTACACCCGCTTTGAGCGGCGTGGCATTACTACCACGAAACTATGTCATCCGGTGCTTGCGTGGAACTCGTCTTGCGGAAGAGGCCTTCATAGCCTTTTCCACCCCGTATACCGTCTTTTGCCATCGAAAATGCAACGGCTGAAAAACGAACGGTGTTATCGGGAGCAACGAGATCGGAAAAGAATTCGCTCATGTCAATCACATCGTCTCCATCCGTATCGAGAACGATGCAGTATTCGTTGCCCCACGGATCCATGAGTTGGCCCACTTTTCCTGCGGGAAACTCGCTGCCGTCCACAAAGCCGTCGCGCGGATTCTTGGAATCGGTGGCTTTTGGCTGTTCAAAATATTTTTGCTGGCGGGGATTGAGATAGTGCGCGGGCTTGGTGCCGCCATTGCCCGCATTTTCACCAAGGGCGATAGCGCGGAGAACATAGAAAAGCTGGTTGTTATCCACTTTTGCCTTACCTGCCGGAATGTCTCCAAAGGACATGTAGGTGTTGTTTCCAGCGCCAGCCTGTGCCGTGGTGATTGGCGGGTATTTGCCGTAGTCGATTGCGTAGTTCTTACAGGCGTTGACGATATCTTTGACCACGGTGCCTGCTTTGGTGCGCCGCGCGCTTTCTTTTGCGGCTCCGAGGGCTGGAAAAAGGAGGGCCATCAGTATTGAGATGATGGCGATGACCGTAATTAGCTCAATGAGCGTAAATGCTTTCTGTGGGCGGAGTCGTGTTTTCATGGTGCTTGAGGTTGTGAGGCAAGTTACCGAGGGTGGGCTCAGTGACAACTTAAAATCCCGTTCGATTTGAAAAGAAGATTGGGCTTGCGCGTGTGGGGTCGGCGGGTAGTGTCCGCGCCTCTTTTCCAAACGTATATGTCTCAACACAGCAGTCTCAAAGGTGCCAGCACCATCGCCGCAAAACGCAACGTTCTGAAACGCTTCGAGCGTGTCGAGGTGCTCAAAAAACGTGGTCAGTGGAAGACAGGGGATAAAGTCCTCGGTCTTCGCAAGACGAAGCCGGACGCCTAGTCCCTGCAGCCAGTTTTTCTAAAATTTGCCGGGGTGCCTTGTGTGCCCCGGCTTTTTTGTGCGAGGCCTTCAGAAAAAAACCGCTGGGGACGCGTTGGCGCACCCGGCGGTTGATGAGTTTTCGATGTGCGGGGTCTATTTTCCGTAGAGGCACTGGGCGAGGTAGCCGCTGAGTGCAGTGAGGCGATTCGTTTTGCGGAACTGCTCGATTTTTTTGCGGTCAACCTTGAGAGCGCGATCCCACAGCCACATGAGGTTGTTGGAACTGACTTCGAGGATGTCGCAGATATTCTTCGGATCGTCCACGCGCGGTGCTTTCACGTCGAAGCAAACCGGGCCCGCATATTTCGCATCCTGTAGAACGACGAGGAGCGCGAGGTCTTTCAGCGGCTCGGTGTAGCCGAATGGAAGGTCCTGATCGTAGCGCTGGCCGTCCTGCGCGTTGAGGTGGATGTGGAAAAGCTTGCCGGCTTCGAGGCAGAGTTCGATGTCCCAGATGTAGTCGAGGCCCGCGATGCGCGAGTGCGCGGTCTCGGGGTTCACGCCGAAGAGCGGCTGCACGGCCTTGTCGAGACGGCTGATGAGGTAGAGGACTTCGCCGACGTTCGCCATATACATATTGGCGCGGGGTTCGTTTGGCTTGGGCTCGATGGCGAATTTCACTTTTGTGCCGTAGTTTTTCTTCGCGTAGTGGCCGACGGCGTTGAAGCCGTCCACGAGGCGCTTGAATGCGTCGCGTCCGTTTTTCGCGAGCACAAAGTCGAAGCCTTCGCGGCCATTCCAAAAGACCATCGTCTTCGCGCCGAGCACGACCGTGGTGTCCACGGCCTTGAGTGCGTTCTGCATTCCGAGCGCACGCACGGCGGGGTTGTTGGAAGTCATCGCGCCGTCCTTGAAAACTGGAGCGGCAAAAAACGACGGTGTATACATTGCGCACTTCATGCCGAGTTTGCGCGCGAGCTTCGCCGCGGCAGGGGCCATCTCCGCGGTGATTTCCACGTCGTGCGCCTCGTAGTAGGTCATGCCTGCATCGGAGAGCATCGGCAGACGGTCGAGCATGGGAATGGCATCACGTGTTGGGCCGCCGAAGGGATCGTTACCGGGGCCGATGTTCCAGACGCCTGCGCCGAGGCCGTTCATTCCGACTTTATTTTTGAGTTCGTATCGAGACATAGAGTGTGTGTTTGGTTGTGAAAGGGCGCGGACGATGGGTGAAACACGGCACTTTGTCATTCCAGAAAATCACACGACTTTGCAAAGCGCCGCCGTCCCACTTGCGTCCATCGTCGCTTCCGCGCAGAACGCTTCGCCATGCAACGCCGAGTCCAGCCCGAAATCCTCGACACGCTGCCCGCTTGCGATCCCGCCGCGATGCGCAGTCGTCGCGAACTGCGGCTCATCAACGCCATCATGGGCAATCACCGCTGGCTCGCGCGCGAAGTGCGCCACTGCATTCGGCCCGGCTGGAGAGTGCTGGAGCTGGGAGCGGGGGGTGGTGCTTTTGGCTCGCGACTCCTCGCCGCCGGCGTCTGCGAAGCGCAGCAGATCACCGGCCTCGATCTAGCCCCGCGACCAGCCGGCTGGCCCTGCGAATCGGTATGGATGCAAGGCGATGTGCTCGCTTCTGCGTGGCCCGAGGCGGAGATCGTGGTGGCAAATTTATTTCTCCACCACTTTGATCCCGCCTCCCTCGCTCAGCTTGGTGCGCGTCTGTCAGCAAAATGCCGGGTCGTCCTCGCCAGCGAGCCTGCGCGTCGGCGACGGCATCTCGTGCAGGGTGCGTTGCTTTCTGTGCTCGCACTGCTGAGTCGTGTCACACGGCACGATATGCGGATCAGTATTCGCGCAGGTTTTCTTAGTAATGAACTGCCGCACGCGCTCGGTCTCGACGGGTGGAAATGTAAAACGGACACGACACTCCTTGGCGCGTATCGCCTATGCGCGCAGCGCCCATGAACCGCCAGATCACCATCGCAGGCGGCGGTCTTGCGGGTCTCTCGCTCGGCATCGCGCTGCGATTGCGCGGCGTGCAGGTGCGACTCATCGAGGCCGCCAGCTATCCGCGCCATCGTGTGTGCGGAGAATTCATCTCCGGCATCGCCGAAACAGAACTCGATGCGCTCGGTATCCGTGACCTTTTTGCCAACGCAAAGCGGCACACAACCACTTCGTGGTTTGATGGCGAGCGCCCGATGTGGTCGCGCACGTTGCCCGCGCCCGCCTACGGGCTGAGCCGCTATTTTCTTGATGCCGCGCTCGCTGAAAGATTCACCAAACTCGGCGGCGAACTGCGCTGCGGTGAGCGATTCGAGGGCGACGACGAAGGCATTGTATGGGCGGCGGGTCGCATGAAAGGGGAATCCGAATGGCTCGGTCTCAAAGCGCATTTCGACGACCTCGCGCTCGAAGCGGATTTGGAAATTCATCTCAATGACGGCGGCTACATCGGCCTCACGCGCGTGGAAAATGATCGGGTGAATGCGTGCGGACTTTTCCGCCGACGCGAAGCGGTGAGCGGCGGGCACGCGCTCATCGCGGCGACACGCGACGCGGGCCTCATACGGCTGGCAGAGCGATTGTGCGATGCGCGCCCTGTCGAGGGCTCGTTGAAAGGAGTGAGCCATTTTTCCCTCGGATGGCAGCGAGAACGCGACAACGGGCGCGTCACCATCGGTGACTCTGCCGCAATGATTCCGCCTTTCACCGGAAACGGGATGACCATGGCATTTCAAAGCGCGCTCGCTGCTGTGGAGCCTCTCGTCCGGTGGAGCGCTGGTGTTATCGAGTGGGACGAAGCTTCGGTAAAAATCCGATTCGCACATCGCCGACTCTTCGCACGGAGGCTTGGTTGGGCGCGGCTGCTCCAATCGCTCTTGCTGCATCGGCTCGGGCGAAAATTCGCTGCGATGCTGATCGCGCTCGGTGTCGTGCGCTTTGAAACGCTCTATCGCAAAGTCCGATGACGCGGAGCGTGGAGCAAGTCACGAGAGATTGTTCGCGCATCGCGCCGATGATTTAACTACTGACTCTCCGCACCATGACACTTGCCAGCATCGCCACCGCACTTCCTGAACGCTCATGGACGCAGCGGGAGTGCTGGGAGTCTTTACGCGATGCGCGTTTTGTGCGCGGATTGAAACCACGTTCTCGCGATATTCTCGAACGTGTGTTGCTTGGCGATGGAGGGATCGAAAAGCGGCATTTTGCCGCCGAAAGTCTGGATGATATCTTTGATCGCAGCGCGCAGGATTTGAACGAGGCCTTTGAGCGTGAAGCGGTGCAACTCGGAGCGCAGGCACTCAGCGCAGCGATGCTCAAGGCGGATGTAGGGGCGGTGGATGCGCTCTTTGTCTGCACCTGCACGGGCTACCTTTGCCCGGGATTAAGCAGTCACATTGCGGAATCGGCAGGACTCTCTCCCGCTGCATATCTCATGGATGTCACAGGCGCTGGTTGCGGGGCTGCGATTCCCACGTTGCGCGCTGCGAGTAATTATTTAGCAGCACACCCCGGCCATCGCGCCGCAGTCGTGGCTGTGGAAATTTGCTCCGCCGCTTTTTATGTAGACGATGATCCCGGCGTGCTCGTCAGTCTTTGTCTTTTCGGCGATGGCGCGGCGGCAGTCGTGCTCGATGGCAGCGCCGATGCTGGCTGGCGCTTCGGCGATTTCCGTTCGCTGCACTTGCCTGCGGAACGGGAAAAAATCCGTTTTGTGAATCGTGGCGGCAAGCTGTGCAACCAGCTCCATCGCGCAGTGCCCGAAGTCGCAGCGCAGGCGGTCGCGAGTCTTTATCCCGGCACAAACGGACACGCTGCGCCGACGATTATCAGTCACGCTGGAGGTCGCGATGTTCTGTCGGCCATTCGCGCACAATTGCCCGGCCACGCTCTCACCGAGGCGGATGAAGTGCTCCGTGTGTGCGGCAACATGAGCAGTCCATCCGTGCTTTTCGCCGCCGAGCGCGCGCTGTCAGCAAATGGCAGCACACCGGATCATCTGTGGCTCGTTTCGTTCGGCGCAGGCTTCGCATGCCACGCCTGCACTTTGGAGCGATGAACCTCCCAAGCCTCGACGAGACGCCTTTGCACGACTAGCGAATAGCCATGACCCTCGCCGCCCGCTACCGCCTCGCCATGGCGCTCATCGTCCTCACGCTTGTGCTGCTGTGGCCGGGGCTCACACAAAACGCGCTCACCATCCGTGGCGTGCTCGATGTCGAAAGCATCGGCAGCACTGTGGACAACATCGCCGGTGCGCAAATCCCGCCTGAGCGCCTCGCTTACATCCGCACGTTCCTTAATCAAAATACCCTCGCCAAATTCGACGACAAGGAACTTAGCGATTTCATCGGCCGGCTCGCAGGCGTCATCGTGCGCGGCAAACTCGAAGGCGCGCGCGACCAACTCGCTGCGACGACGGTGTATGAGCAAAAGCAGACCATCCTCGTCACCATCCGCTACCTATTCGAGCACGGCGGATATTGGGCTGCCACGCTGCTGTTCCTTTTCAGTGTGTGCGTCCCGTTTGGAAAAGTGGCGCTCTTTTTCTACGCCATCCACGCTCCCGCTGAGCACAGGGAAAAGGCGCTCGGTTTCATCAATTTTATCGGCAAATGGAGCATGGCGGACGTTTTCGTCGTCGCGATCTATACAGCATATCTCGGCGCGAAAAACAGCGTTGATGTCGGTCAGCCCATCCATTTCGAGACCGAATACGGCCCCGGTTTTTATTGGTTCTCCGCTTACTGCATCGTCTCCCTCGCCGCCCAGCAGGCAGCCCTCGCCCTCATGCGCGAGCGGAAGTGAGAGCGTAGGCTCCCCCTACTTTTTCTTAATCGCTTCAAACACCGTCTTGGCGATGAGTCCGGCGCCTTCGTCGTTGGGATGCACGCGGTCGGGGAATAGCTGGGGCTTTCCATCCAGCGCGGCGTAGGTGTCTATGATGGCCGTGCCTTTTTCCGTCGCCACTTGTTTGATGAGCGGGATGATTTCGCCCTTCACCTTTTCATTGTTAATGCCCCAGTTGCCCTGCGCGATGACCGGCACCGGGTAGCAGAGGTAAATCTTGGCTTTGAAATTTGCCTTCCGAAAAGCGTCCACGAGTGTCTTCGCCGATTCTGCAAAGCCGTCTTTTTTCGCCCAGTTCCACGGCTTGCTGTCATTCGTGCCAAGCTTGATCACGACAATATCCGGCGCGAATGCGATGGCATTGGTGAAAGCCGCCTCTTTTTTGTAAGGTTTTTCACCATTATCGAGCATGGTGCTGCCGCTCACGCCGAAGTTTTTCACGTCGTAATTCGCGCCGAGCATGACGCCGAGCTGCGCGGGGTATTTTTTGTTGGGGTCGTGCACGCCTGCTCCCTCAGTGATGCTATCGCCCACGCAGGCGACTTTGATTTTCGGCAGTCCGTCGGCAAATGCGAAGGTGCTGGCGGTGAGGATGAGTGCGACGAGAAATATGCGGCGGTTCATGGTGGTGAGTTTGATTGAAAGAAGGCGGAATGCTGGCGGGTCTGGTTTTTCCGTCAAGTGTCCTGCTGGCACAGTTTGGGGCATAAGTGGAGCAGTGGATTCATCAGGGAGTGATGTGATTGAGCGCGATGCCCCAAGCCGGGATATCCCTTAAAAACGCACGGATTTGGATGGAAACAAGATTTAGGATAGGTGGACGGTATGATTGTTGCGTTCTCAGTTTTGCGCCCAGGTATTGGCGAAAGCCGACGCCTCCATCCTACACAGTGAATACTATCTTCGAAAAACTGACCAGTGCTACAGATGACCCGATTTCGGGAGATGCCTCCGTAGGCAATGATGCGCAAGAGCCAACCGCAGTTGCGATAAGCGGGAATGAGCGCGACTTGAATCTTATGACTTCCACAAGTCAGGGAAAAGTGCGGGTGTTGTTATTGGAGGATGACCCATATTTCAGGGAAATTGTGGGAGGCTATCTGGCAGCCAATGGCTTCTCAGTCGTTGCGGTTCAAAATGGGGGAGAAGGCATCCGCGAAGTGTTGACGGGCGATTTCGCGCTGGTGGTCTGTGATGTGATGATGCCGAATCTTTCCGGGGACATGTTTTATCGTGCCGTCGAACGGATATGTCCGGCGCTTTGCAAACGGTTCATTTTCATCACTGGCTATCGCAAATCCCAAGGGTTTAACGAATTTATCAACAGCATCAATGGAACCGTTTTGCGGAAGCCGTTTTCATTGAAAAATTTGCTGGAGGAAATGTCGGCAAACGCTGTCTCCAAGAACTCCTGAGCGGGTCTTTGGTAATTGGGCAAATTCAGCGGATGGTCGCTATTTGCGAATGTGTCTGGCCGCCGCTTCAGCTGTCGCGCTTTCGTGGACGATGGACATCAGCGCGCGCGTCATGCCGGCGGGGTCGCTGTGCTGGATGATATTGCGACCATAGACGATTCCAGCCGCGCCTTGCTTCATGAGTTTCTCGGTGCGGGTCAGAATTTCCGTGTCACTCGCTTTTCCGCCGCCCCTCACGAGCACTGGGATGCGCCCCGCGATCTCGATGACTTTGTGATACACGTCCACATCGTCCGTCGGGTCGGCTTTGATGATGTCCGCGCCCAGCTCACACGCCTGCCGGACGAGCGGGGTGATTTTTTGAAGGTCGCCGTCCACCATGTAGCCGCCGGCTTTGGTGTTTGGTTGAAAGACCAGCGGCTCGATCATCAGCGGCATACAGTGGCGCTCGCACTGGGGCTTGAGCTTGATGATGTTTTCGATGCACTGGTCGGTCACTTCGGGTTCGCCGGGGATGCGGAAGAGATTTACAACCACACAGGCAGCATCGAGACGCACAGCCTGCTCGACGGCGTTATCAATCATCCGCGAAAACAAGGCGCGCGGGAGGTTGGCGCCATAGACATTTGCCACGTCCGTGCGTAGGACGAGCGCGGGCTTGGGGCGCACGGGGAGCGATTGCAGATAGTGCGCCTGCCCGATGGTGAGCTGGATGGCGTCAGGCGCCGCGGCGACGAGCGTCTTCACCGCCTCGGCGAGATTTTCAATACCTTGCAAAAATGTGGGTTCATTGAAAAACCCATGATCCACGGCGACGTCGAAACAGCGATTCGTCTGCGGGTTGAAAAGTCGTTTGAAGCGGTAGTCTTTCATGCGACGGGAGGGTGGGGAAAATTATGCGCGCACTGCAAGAGGATAGCGAGGGGCGGCTACCGCATCAGTCAGAGGATCAATCCGGCAGCAGCCGCAAGCAGCAGCCAGAAAACCCAGCTTCGAAAGGATTTTTTGGCTGCGGGAACGGGCGCCATTTTTGTGCGCGAGATTTCTGGTATTCGGGGCCTGACGTTTACGCTTTTCGGTATCTTTTCACCGATTGCTGGGGCTGGTTTTTGCACGGGAGCCGACATGGCTTTCGGGGCAGGCGGGGCTGTGGCCCGGGGCTTGGCGGGTTCTGTGGTGCTGAATTCCGCACCCCGCTTGAGTTTTTCAAAATTTATCTTTTCGTCGAGATATGCCTTCTGGCGCATGGCGAACTCCGCCAGTTGACTCTTGTCTGCAGACGCGCCCTGTGCCGAAAGTTGAACCCGAAGTTTTTCGATGGCCTCAGCTTCGCTCTTTAGTTTGGTTTCTGCCTCTGCGAGTTGTTTTTTTGCGGGTGGTTTCGGAGCGGGTCTGGCACCTGAATTCATGAAGGTATTACGAAGATGGGTTGGTGGCGACTTTCAGCAAACGGCGCGCCCGCTTGGGTGTAAATTATTGGTTTCGTGATATTCAGGCTGTGAAGGCGAGGGGGCACCCGTGTAAGTTTTTTGCGCTGGCGGCACCGAAAAAGCTATCTAAGTTGAATGCCCAGCAGGCTTTCATTCTTCATTTCACGGGTGTCCGGTTGATGCGCGGTCGGTGTTTTGTTAGCAGCGAAGTTTGCGTGAGTTGCGCATGAAAATGGATGTCACGCATTTGAATTTCGGAGTGGCTCCGTGGACGATGCCGGCCCATGAACTCCGGCCGCTACATTCTTT